>JBKPTH010000103.1:0-15745 GCA_046765915.1 Acidobacteriota bacterium
GTTGCCGGGCGGCCCTGGCGCCGCTGCCGCGGCAGGCCTGCGCGGTGTGCGCGCGGCCTCTCGCCGCCCACGCGCTGCCGGAGGATTACCGCTGCGGCGCCTGCCGCGAGACGCCCCCGGCCTTCGATCGCCTGCTCGCCCTGTGGAGCTACCGGCCGCCTCTGGACGCCGTGGTGCAGGGGCTCAAGTTCAGACGGCTGGACTATCTCGGCGACCAACTGGCGGCCGCTCTGGAGAAGGGGCTGGGGGACCGGCTCGCCGGCTTCGATGCCGTCGTCCCCGTGCCGCTCCACTGGCGGCGCCACCTCACCCGCGGCTACAACCAGGCGGAGCGCATCGCCCGCCCGCTCGCCGGCCGGCTCGGCCTGCCGTGCCTTTCCGCCCTCCGCCGGCACCGCGCTACCCCTCCACAGAGCCTGCTCGGCAAGGCCGACCGCCTGTCGAATCTCCGCAAGGCGTTCCGGGTGGCGCGGCCCGAGCGCATCCGCCGCCTCCGCATCCTGCTGGTGGACGACGTCGCCACCACCGGCGCCACCCTCGACGCCGCCGCTTCCGCGCTCAAGCGCGCCGGCGCGGCGGCCGTCACCGCCCTGGTGGCGGGACGGACGCCGCTCGAGCCGACCTCACCCCAACCCCTCTCCTAAAGGAGAGGGGCTTGAATTAGCTCGCCTTCATTCCCCCTCTCCTTTAGGAGAGGGGGCCAGGGGGTGAGGTCAGGGCGCGAAGCGGCGGCCGTAGATCGTCCGCGTCGAATCCTGCCAGACGATGACGAAGTTGCCGGTGGTGCCGATGTGGGCCACCCGGGCATCGAGATACCTGGGATGGAACTGGGGCTCGGTGACCACCTCGAACTGCGGTCCGGCCGGCGCTCCCGCCGCGGTGTACCGCCGGCCGAAGATCCCGAGGTCGCTCCCCGTGCTCTCCTGCCAGACGACGACGAAGTTGCCCTTCGCGTCGTGGGAGATGGACGGATTCCTCTGCTCGCCGGTCACGGCGGTGTTGATCCGGAACGCCGCCCCCACCTTGCGGCCGAGGCGGCTGAACCGCTGGCCGATGATGTCGGTGCCCTCCTGCGCCGGCACCTGATCGCCGTGCCAGACGATCACGAAGGTGCTGCCGGTGCCGCAGGAGATCGCCGGCTGCAGGTAGTTCCCGACGGGAGGCACGACGATCTCCTCGCCGGCGAGCGGCGCTCCCGCCGGCGAGAGGCGGCGCATGGAGAGCCCCAGCTTGCTGGGCTCGAAGGGGCGGAACGCGTCCACGCTCGACCACACCGTAATGATCCTGCCCGAGGTATCGACGCAGACGTCCGGCCGCGAGCCGAGAGCGAGACCGGTGTTGAGCTTGATCGGCGATCCGACGGCCGCGCCGGCGGAGTTGAACCGGCGCGCCATCACCTGCGGCGTGTCGTTCTCCGGATGGTTGCTGGGAGGAAACAGGGTGATCCAGACCACCACGAAGCCGCCGTCGCTGGTGCGGGCGATCGCCGGACTGTAGTCGGCCGGAATCGGGCCCGCGGGATCCACATTGACCTTGAAGGCCGCGCCCAAAGCCGCGCCGGTGGCCTGGAACCGCTGCCCCATGATCTCGCTGTTGCCGTTCGCCACCTCGGACCACACCGCGATGTAGTTGCCCTTGTTGTCGCGCGTGACGGCCGCGTCATACTGGTCCGGCGCCACGTTCTTGTTGACCTGAAAGTCCGCGGACGCGGGAGTCGCGGTCGCGCCCTTGAAGAGCCTGCCGTCGACGCCGCGAATGTCCTTGGCGCTCTGGCCTTCCCAGAGCACGAGAAAGTCGCCCGAGGGAGCGCCGGCCACCGCCGGAGTCTCCTGTTGACAGGTCGTGCACGAGCTGACGCGGAACGGCGCCCCCAGGGGCCCCGCCCAGAGCGACGCGGCGGCCAGACAGAGCGCGCCTCCAACCATTGCTGCCTTCCTCATTGAAGATTCCTTTCCTATGCAGAGTCTGCAGAGTCTGCGATGCGGTTCTAGTCTAGTACGAAGCAGCGGCGCGGGGCGTTGGGGACCGGTTTCCTTCCGGGGGCTTGACGTGTCCAACCAGGAAAGGCAGTCTCGCAAGGAGACCGCCACGAGGAGACCGTGATGAGCGTCGTGCGATCGCCATTTCAGGACCCACGCCTCTACCAGATCCTCGTCCTCTCCGCGCTGCTGGTCTACGGCGTCTTCTCCCTGGACCTGGAGATCGGCCTCCCCCGCGCTCTCCTGCTGCTGAGCACGGTCCTCCTCACCCAGTACGCCTGCACCCGGCTGTGGCGGCTCCCGGCCTTCGATCCGCGGAGCGCCCTCATCTCCGGCTTGTCGCTCTGCCTGCTGCTGCGCACCAACTCGGCGGCGCTGGCGGCGCTCGCCGCGGTGGTGACGATCGCCAGCAAGTTCGTCCTCCGCATGCGCGGCAAGCACGTCTTCAATCCCACCAACTTCGGCATCGTGGCGATGATGCTGGCGACCGGCCGGGTGTGGGTGTCGCCGGGCCAGTGGGGGAGCGCCGCCTTCTTCGCCTTCCTCCTCGCGTGCCTGGGCGGCCTGGTGGTGAACCGGGCGGCGCGCAGCGACGTCACCTACGCCTTCCTCGCCTTCTACCTGGCGGTCCTCTTCGGGCGGGCTCTCTGGCTCGGGCAGCCGGCCGCCATCCCGCTCCATCAGCTCGAGAGCGGCGGGTTCCTGATCTTCACCTTCTTCATGATCTCCGATCCCAAGACCACGCCCGACTCGCGGGCCGGCCGCGTGCTCTTCGCCCTGCTCGTCGCCCTCGGCGCGGGCTTCATCCACTTCGTGCTCTACCGGCCCAACGGCCTCATCCTTTCCCTCGCTTTCCTCTCGCCGGCCGTGCCGCTGATCGACCTGCTGCTGCCCGGCCGACGGTACGCCTGGCGCAGGCTCGCTCCTGCGGTATCGATCTCCGAACCCCCTCTCCTCGAAAGGAGACTCGCATGAAACGGCTCCTGATCGTCCTCTTGGCGGCCGCCGCTGTGGCGGCCACCACCGGTGCCGCCTTCGCTTTCTGCGGCTTCTACGTGGCCAAGGCGGACACCAAGCTGTTCAACCAGGCCTCCCAGGTGGTGCTGGTGCGCGATGGCGACCGCACCGTGCTGACCATGTCCAACGACTTCAAGGGAGATCCGAAAGAGTTCGCCATCGTCATCCCGGTGCCGACCTTCATCCAGCGGGAGCAGATCCACGTCGCCGAGAAGGCTCTGCTCGACCATCTCGACGCCTACTCGGCTCCCCGGCTGGTCGAGTACTACGACGAGAACCCCTGTGAACGGCGTCTCTATGCGGAGGCGCCCATGGCGGCCCAAGGAGTCGTGGGGGGCGCCGCCGACGCCGCACGCGCCAAGAGCCTGGGCGTGACCATCGAAGCGCAATACACGGTAGGCGAGTACGACATCCTCATCCTCTCGGCCAAGGAGAGCTCGGGCCTGGAGACCTGGCTGGTCGAGAACGGCTACCGCATCCCGCCCGGGGCCTCGCGCGTGCTCGGCAGCTACCTCAAGCAGGGGATGCGGTTCTTCGTCGCCAAGGTGAACCTGAAGGAGCAGTCGAAGCTCGGCTTCAGCTACCTACGTCCCATCCAGGTCGCCTACGAGAGCGCCAAGTTCATGCTCCCCATCCGGCTGGGGATGGTCAACGCCGCCGGCCCCCAGGAGCTGTTCATCTACGCGCTGACCCGTCAGGGCCGCGTGGAGACCACCAACTATCGCACCGTCCGCCTTCCTTCGGACGCCGAGGTCCCCCTCTTCGTCAAGAACGACTTCGGCCCCTTCTACAAGGCCATGTTCGGCGAGCAGGTGAAGCGGCAGGACATGCGCACGGTGTTCCTCGAGTACGCCTGGGACATGTCCTGGTGCGACCCGTGTGCCGCCGATCCGCTCACCGCCGACGAGTTGCGGCAGCTCGGCGTCTTCTGGATCGAGGGGCGCAATCCGCGGCCGGACTCCATGCAGGGAGCGCAGAACGTCTTCCTCTCCCGCCTCCACGTGCGCTACGACGCGGCGCACTTCCCCGAGGACCTGGTCTTCCAGGAGACCGGGGACCGCCAGAACTTCCAGGGCCGCTACATTCTGCGCCATCCCTGGACCGGGAAAGACAACTGCGAGGAGGCGCGGAACTACCGTCGCGACCTCCAGAAGCGCCGCGAGCAGCAGGCCCAGACCCTCGCCTCCCTCACCGGCTGGGACGTCAACAAAATCCGCATGAAGATGAACCTCAAGGCGAGCGGACCGGCGGAGACGGACGAGCCGTGGTGGAAGGCGATCTGGAAGGACTGAGCTTCTACGCGAACCTCAGACTGTAGGGGCGCCCCTGTGTGGGCGCCCTGTCTTCGGCCGATGTGGCCCCTCCTACCAGGGCGGACACATGGGGCCGCCTCTACATGGTAGGATTTGAAGATGCCGACCATAAGTCGCCCGTCGCGCGACGGCATCACGCTCTTCGAAGGGGATGTCAGCGAATTTGACGGCAAGGTCACCCTGCCTGGAGCCCTCGAGATCGCTCAATATGAAGGGCTCGTGCTTTGCTGGGACTATAAGGAATCTGAGAAGGAAGTCGTCCTTCAAGGGGAGCGCGGCACGGAGGTCAGCGTTTTGCGGATTCCTTTGACCGAGCACGAGGTACAAATCATCCACAATCATCAGGAAAAGGGCGGCTGGGGATTCTATGATCTGCACGTCGAGGAGAACGATGATCGAGCCGCCGTCAACGTATCTTTCATCACCGCAGACAAGGAACCCACCAGTTTACTGTGGATCATCGACAAAAAGCGACGCGAAGCGGTCAGAGAAGCCCTGAATAGCCTCTATGATGAGGACGATCCGATATTTGATGATTGATGGAAGATTTCGTTTCGCGATGCCCCCACAATCACCATCCTTTTGCCATCGCGACACGGTACCGTAGAGACGCCCCAGTCCCGCTACGACATCCCTGCGCAGGCCACGGGGACGGCGGGGCGTCTCCGAAGCGGCGATGTCGCTCCGGTCCTCCACGGCCTCCCGGCGTCGCAATCCACAGCGAGCAGGCACGAGCCCATCGCGGAACCGATTGGCCATATAGCGCTTGGCGTCCTTGTTTGCCATGGCCCTATCAGCCCTAACGCTGCTAAGCATAAGCGGGCGAACCATCCGCTTGTGCCCGGGTTACGTTTACTCAGCTTGGAGCAGCAAAAAATGCAGCGATCTTTGCATCCTCATCAACAGCTAGGGCGAACTGTTCAAGCTGATTAAACTCGACAAAGTCCAGCAGGAAGTATTCGTCACGCTGCCTGTTGTGCCGATCAATATAAGCATAGCGCACCTCCAGCTGGAAGTTTTCTTTGATAGAGGCAGGAGTAGATTCCGCGTAGAAGTCGACCCAGGGTGCGATAGGCTGCGGGCGGGAATGGTGTCGCTGAGGTATACTTCTTCCTTGGCTCCTCCGAAAACGCCGGGGGCGTGCCCAGAACACGCCCCCGGCGGTCAACTACTTTGGGCTAGCCGCCTCTAGTGGTACCCGGGGGAGCCGTTGTTCACTTCCTCTCCCTTGGACTTGCGGCGCTTCTGGCTTCCGGGGTTCATCCCGAAGTCGGCCAACCGCTCGTCTTTCCAGCCGAAGGCGGCCTTCACGTAGCTCTTCAGCCGCGACCGCGCCTCGTAGGCGATGGCGAGGTTGGCCTTGAGCTCGCCGGTCGTCTCCCTGCGCCTGGCCTCCAGGTTGATCTGCTTCGTCTTGGCGACGGTGAGGTCTTCGAGGGCCTCCTCGAGGGCGACCCTGAAGCAGCCGAGCGAAGGCAGCTCCACCTCGTGTTTCTCGGCCGCCGCAATGACCTTCCTGAGGTCGGCCACCAGATCTTGGAATCGCATGCGTTGTTTCTCCTTTCAGGTCGAGACGTCGGGTTAGAACCCCGTCTTGGCGGCCGGTGCGGGATCGTCGGCCGCTTCGGACTGCGGCGGGTTGGCCGGAGCGGCCGGCTGACCCTGGGTCGGAGCTGGAGCCTGCTTCGCGGATTTGCGGCTCTTCGGCCGCGGCAACTGGTTGACCGGGATCCCGAACTGCGGCAGGAGCGGGCTCCGCGTGCCGAGGACGGACTTGACGTGAGAACGGAGCTTCCGCGCCTTCTCCTCTCCCTCCTGGATCGACTCGCGGAAGTTCTTGCTCGCTTCCAGGCGGGTGCTCTCGAGGGTCTCTTGCTGAGCCTTGAGCTCCTCGGCCCGGGCGAGGGTGGCCTCCAAGTCGGTCCGGAAGGTCTCCACGCCGGGCACTCTGTCCGCGTGCTGAACGCAGGCCGAGGCGAGGCCTCTCCAGTCGCGGAAAAGATCGGCATACGTCGTGATGCTGGGCATCGTTCTTCTCCTTTCTGAGGGATCTCTCACTCCTTAGAGCTGGCGGGCGAAGGCGAGCACCGGCAGGGTCAGCTCGCCCAGGCAGCCGTCGACCTCCTGCGCGAAGACGGTGACACACACCTGGTTGCCCGTGATGCTCACCGTCACCGGATAGCCGGTGGCCGCGGCGGACTGGGCCACGAAGCCGGCGTAGAGGCCGGCGATCTCCGGCGTCGCGAACGTCTTCACGTTCTCGATCGCCGTCTCCTCCTCGGTCGCCGCCCAGCCGATCATCGCCTTCAGCTCCTCCTGCACCCGCTCCGACTTGAGGCGCTGTACCGGCGGCTCCGGCACCGGCGGCGTGCCGGGAGCGCCGGAACCGGCTCCACTGCCATTGCCTGCCGGGTACTGCGTGGACTTCTGCTCGACTGCGGTCTGCGTGTTCATGCTGCTCTCCTTTCGGACACCGGAGCCTCCATGGCCCCGGAGATCGAGATCAGCGCAACAACTTGATCACCGCGGCGAGATGCGAGATCGCCTGGTCCTTCTTCTCGCGGTTGGACCGCTCGCCGCTCACCAGCTCGTCGATCGAGATCCCCAGCTCCCGCCGCAGGCCTATCAGGGCTTCCAGCGGCGGCGTGTGCTCACCGCGCTCCCAATTCGCGAGCCGCGCCCGCGTCACGCCCAGGCGCCGCGCCAGCTCAACCCGATCCCAGCCCTTGGTCTCCCGAAGCCGGACGATCCGGCGCCCGAGAGCCGCCACCAGCTCGCCTTCACTTCGGGCCGTGATGGCGGTTTCCTTCAGCACGGCCCGATCTCGGGCAGCCATGATCTCTTCTTTCAAGCGGCTCAGCCTGTGCGCTATTTTGGCCATGTTGATTTGTCCGTTTCGGTCAAACTAGATGAGTATAGGGCATATTCCCGCTCCATCCAGGAACTGTTCAAGCACTCGAAACGGCGGCGGACCGGGTTTCAGTGCTGGATTTCTCAATCAGGACAGCTAATAGCCCTTTCCGGATACGTTGGGCGGCTTGCGGTGTCGAGATCCCGTAACGCTCTGGCGGCGAGGAATCTGGCGGCGCGTAAGGGATCGGTACGCCAGGCGTAAGGAATCCTTACGCGCGTGCCACACTGAAGGGGCTTGGGAACACTAAATGTTGCGGGCCGCGGGCGGCGGCGCCATGGCGGCTCCCGGCCGACCCACGGCCAAAGGAGAGAGAGATGGTCCTGCAACGCATCCGGCGTGCCGCCGCCGTTCTGGCCCTCACGGCCACCCTCGCGCTCGCCGCGCCCGCTCATGCTGACGGCTGGGGGGATCTGGCGGGCCCCGCCTGGCTGGAACGAGCCTTGGAATGGGTTGCCCGGCTCTGGGCTGGTGGTGAAGCCATGGGACCGACGCCCGCCGTCGAGAAATGTGGCTCAAGCGCCAATCCCGATGGCTGCCCTGGTGGCGCGCCGTCGCCGCCCGGGCCAAGTTCGTCCAGCGGCAGCGGTTCCGGGGGATAGTCGGCCGAGTACACCTTCGCTTCTCTGACCCTCCTTTCCCCGCCGGGAGAGGAGGGGGTGCCTCCTTCGGAAATCGCTGGTCTGTTGCGTCCTCGTATGTGATAATCGGCTTCTCTCAAGGAGGACCAAAGAGCTGGACCATCCGAGCCGTGACGAGCTGGCGGTTCTCGCCTGGGGAAGCCTGCCTACGAAGCGGGAGAAAAAGGTCTTGCGCCACCTGCTGGTCGCGCGTTGCCCGAAATGCCTGGCTTTGGTGCCGCCGCGGCTCTCCGCACTGTTAGGACTCAAGCGGTGGCGCCGCCCGCGCGTCTCAGAAGGAGCGGCCCCGGGTCCTGCGACTCAGAGGTCTAGCACCAAGCCGCCGGACATGGAACGTCACCTGCGTACGCAGCGGCGGGCTGCGGACCTTGGGCTGAAGGCCCTTGAAGCCGGCCGCGAGCTCCCTCCGAGGATGCGCCCCCTGGCACACATGTGGGCCCTGCTCGACCGGAGCTGGCAGCTCCGACAAGACGACCCGCAGGAGATGGCCTACCTCGCCTGGGCCGCGACGGCGGTTTCGCTGGAGCTCGACCGCGGGTTCTACGGTCGGAAGCGGGTGTGTGACTTCCAGGCCAGGGCCGAGGCGGAATTCGGCAACGCTTGCCGCGCAGCAAACCGGTTCGAGGACGCGGAGCGGGCCCTGTGGCGAGCCCGTCAGCTCTTCGAGCAGGGCACGGGCGCCCCCCTTCTCGAGGCGCGGCTTCTGGGTTTCGAAGCCTCCCTGCTCGGCGACCGCCGACGCTGGGTGCCCGCCACCCAGAAGCTCCTGAAGCTGCTCGCCTTCTACGAGGAGCAAGGCGACCGACATCTCATAGGCCGCACGTTCATCACCCTCGGCCTCTACGCGGGTCACGAAGGGCGCTATGAACTGGCCGTAGAGCGCCTCGAGCATAGCCTCAAGCTGATCGACCCCAAGCGCGAGCCGTACGCTGCCTACTGCGCCGCACACAACTTGGTCCTCTTCCTTTTGGAGGGTGGCCGATTAGCAGAGGCCAAGAAGTACCGACTCCTCCTCTCGGGTCACCTACAGAACGCCGAAGGACGCATCGCCCAGGTCAAGTTCCGAGGTCTGGAGGGCCACATTGCAGCGGGCGAGGGTAATCACCGTAGAGCGGAAAACATCTTCCGCGAAGTGATCAATGGCTACGAACAGGCTGGGCTCCTCATCTGTGCAGGCATCGAGATGCTACATCTCGCCGTTTCCCTCCTCCATCAAGGCAAGGGGGAGGCGGCGGAGCGGACAGTGACCGAAGCAGCCGAGATTTTCTCAGTGCATCGCTTCGAGTGTGAGGGCTTGCAGGCGGTCATCCTCTTACGGGACGCTTTTAGGTTGAAGAACGCTACGTTGGAGATGACGATCGAGGTGGCGGACTTCCTGCGGCGGCTGCATCGCGATCCCAGCCTGCGCTTCGAGGCGCAGACGTGGGAGAAGGAGTAGGCGCGGTGGAGGCAGCTTTCCTACTCACTGAGCTGCGGGGAACAACTTGGCGAGCTTTCGGATCACGATTTTCTCGATCTCTCTTTCGAGGCCTGAGACCGCCGCCGGCTGAGCCGCCGGCACGCTGACGCCAAGCGCCTCCCGCAGACGGGCCATCTTCGGCGTAGGTGCGGTCTGCGAGGGCGGAAAGGCCAGCCGGAAGAACTCGTCCGGATCGACGTCCAAGGCGCCGGCGATGTCCGCCACGTGATCGATCTTGAGGTCGATCTCGCCCGCGAACAACCGAGTAAAGTAGCCGCGCGAAAGCCCCAGCCTTCGTTCGACTTCGCGCAGGCTGAGGCCGAGCGCGCGGGTCGCTTGCTTGAGAACCTGGCAGAGATGAGCCGTCTGATCTTTCATCCGTGGCTCGCGAGCGGCTTCAAGAGCTCTGTCGTTTGGCGAGCGCCCGCTGGACGATCCGGTCGATTTCCTTCTCCATCCACGAGAGCGTTGGGGGTGGCGACTCTGGAGAGGTGACGCCGAATTCCTCCCGCAGGCGCAAGGTCTTCAGCGTGGGTTGGTCCTGGGTGGACGGGAAGGCCAGCCGGAAGATCTCCTCGGGCTTCACGTCCAGCACCCTTGCGATCTGCGCTATGTGATCGACCTTGAGGTCGATCTGGCCTCCGAATAGCCGGGAGAGATAACCCTGGGAGAGTCCGAGCCGGTGCTCGACCTCCTTCTGGGTCAAGCCGAGCGCGCCGATCGCCTGTTTCAGCACCTCGCACAGGCGGGCCGTCGGGCTCTCCATGCTCAGAAGTGTATACGTAGCCAGAGCTGTCATGCAAGTTTCTGCTCAGGGGCGCCCACGTACTTGACAGCTTCAGTTAATCGGCTGTAGTAATTGGTCCAGTCGCCAGGTTCTCTCGGTCGGTAACTTCTTGTTCCCGGGCGCGCCGGCGCTGGAGGGTAGGACATGGGGAAAGGAACTGAGGAGCTTCTGCAGAAGGCGCTCCGGTTGAAGAAGGAGGTACGGGCTTTCGGCCGGGAGGCCCGAGCCTTCCTGCGGACGCATCCCGAGGTGGCTGAAGACGAGCTCGAAAAGCTGGAGACGGACCTGCTGGGCACCGTGGAATGCCTGCTCGCCGACGACCTCGGTCCCGCTCTCAAGAAGATCGAGGAGCTCGAAGCCCTCCTCAAGCGGGCCTCGATCCTCAATTGGACTTGAGCCGGCTCCCAAACCTCGAGGCCAGACCAAGACCACGGTGCCGCGACCCCGAGGCGAAACGCCGCAGGGCTGCGGTGCGGCGCCTTGGGGCTGCGGCACGGCATATCAGAGTGGAAATGCCACGCCGCAGGGTTGCGGTGCGGCATTGCAGCCTTGATACACCGCGCCGTAGCCTCGCGGCACCACGCCGCGGGGTTGCGGCACGGCATATCAGCCCGGAGGCACGGCGCCGCAGGGTCGCGGCACCGCATATCGGAGTAGAGACGTCGCGCCGCAGCCTCCCGGCGTGGGGCCGCAGGGTCGCGGCATGGCATATCAGCCCGGAGGCGGCGTCGAGGTGCGCCGCAACGCCGCGTGGACTGGCCACCCCGCGTATACTTGGCCTCGTGAAGATCAAGATCGTCGTCCACGAAGCGGAGGAGAGAGGCTACTGGGCAGAGGTCCCGGCAATCCCAGGCTGCGCCACTCAAGGCGAGACCTTCGAAGAACTGCTCCAGAACCTCTACGAGGCGGTGGAAGCGTGTCGCGCGGTTGACATCGAGCCTGACGAGCTGCGAAGGTTCCTGGAGGATCGGGGATCGTCATCCGCTGCGCCTTCATGACCCTACCCCGCCAACATTCCGGTTACTCCTTTGGTTGACTGGGGTTCTCAGTCGGTATATAGTTCAACCCTCTCAGAATCAACAAGATAGCCAGGAAACAGGACCGAGGGAACCCGATGGCTGAGAGGCGAGTAGATCGAATCGAGCGACGGCTCCGAACTCTCGGCGGGAGAGCACGCCTCCAGTCACTTCTCGAGGAGATTCGGCGTGAAGAGAAGTACCCTGACCTTCCTTATCAGTCTCTGTATATGGCGATCCAACAGGAGAACCAGCGCCTAGAAGAACTTGGGGAGCGCACTCGGTTCATAACTTCGCGCGATGGTGAAGAGCGCGGTTGGGTCCGACTTCGCGAGGCGAGCGAATTCGTTCGGGGGTCAGCTGCGAGTGAAATCGAAGCCAGTGTTCAGGCGCAAAATGAGGCTGTCGGCGAGGAGATTCGAGCCTGGCTGCAGCGGATAGACTGGCGTACGTTCGAGTCGACATTTCTCACCCGCGTCCTCGAGGCGCTCGGATTCCAGGACGTTCAGATCACGCAGGCTACCCGCGATGGCGGTGCAGATGCGCGCGTGGTATACCAGCGAGGTGTCGTGGGGGCGCGAGCAATCGTATCCGCAAAACGATGGACCACTCGAACAGTTGCGGTTGATGAAGTCCGCATGATGCGGGGTGTGAAAGGCGAAGAAGATACCGCAATCATTGTGACGACAGGCCGATTCAGTGCCGACGCCCAGAATGAGGCCAAACCAGGGCAGAACCAGCGGGTCGTGTTTCTCATCGACGGTGATAAGCTGGTCGAGATCTGCAAGCGACACCAGATCGGCGTGAAGATGGTACCACTCCCCGGACTGTTGGTTTTGGACCCTGAGGTTACCCGTGATGCCTCCGTTCGCGACGATACGGAAGCGGTGGAGGACGGCGCCGAAGTTGTTGATCTCCCGGAGCGGGACAGTCTCACCATCCGCCGACTCCAAGACGAAATGCTCGGCGACCCTGAGCGTGGCCTGTCGGTCGAGGAGGTGGCGGAACTCTCAGGGTATAAAGTCAACACCGTTCGCGTGTATTTATATGATGTTCAGCGGCGGAGGGTGCTCGGTGATGCGATACGAGGAGATCAGAGAGCACACAGTCGTGCGCTAGTCATCATCTCAAGTCGGTGCGAATGACAGCTCCTGCTGTATAGCGAACTGCCGGCCTCAGGAGAAATGAGAAAAAAAGAGCTCGGCAGGCGCCGGGGACGGGCACCCGGTTCTCAAACTTCATCAAGGACCGGCGAAGGAGTAGAATGACTGGCGTCTGACGGAGGAGTGGATATGAGCGACTGGATTGTGGCGAACCCTGGAATTCTGGCCGGCAAACCCTGCATCAAGGGGACGCGGATCAGCGTAGAGTTCATCCTCGAGCTGCTCGCCAGCGGTGCAACCCATGCGGAGATTCTTCGGGCTTATCCTCAGATTCCTCCAGAGGGGCTGACCGCCGCTCTCCAATACGCGGTGAAGAGCATGAAAAACGAAGTTGTGTGGGACCTGCCTATCCCCGCATGAAGCCGCTCGACTTTCCGCTGCTGGCAGACGAAAACATCCATCCCGAGGTGGTCGCAGCTCTCGCCGCTCAAGGCAAGCGGATCACCTGCGTGCTCATTGAGGGGCTTGCCGGGAGAGAGGATCGCGAGATCCTTAAGCATGCCCACGAACGAGGCTGGGTGGTCATAACCCACGACAGCGATTTCGGCACTCTGGCGATTCGAAAAGGCGAGCCTTACACAGGTATCATCTATCTGCGACCCGGACACATTTCTGCCCGCTTTGTTATAGAGGTACTGGAGTCCCTCGAAGCCCTCCCTTTCGACGCAGCTCCTAGCTTTCTGGTCGTTGCCGAGCGGAGAGAGCAGGTGGTCCGATTGCGGCTGCGGTCGTCGGCCGAAGGAGCTCCGCCTTAAACGAACGCCAGGAACTGACGGCGTAAACACTTTTATCTTGTCCCCACCCACTCCGCCACCGTCATCACGATCAGCACCAGCGACACTGCGCGCCCCGTCAGCCTGCGAAGAATGCGTCACAGCGTACGCGCCAGTGGAGACGGCCGGTGTCTTTGGCGGTTGCAGCGAGAGCCCGGCACTCCAGCCGTCGCAGCAGCTCCCGGACAGGGTCAATCCCGGGTCCCCTCCAGCCGCCGCAGCAGCTCCAGGGCCTCCGTGCCGTTGGGCTCGATCGACAGAGACTTCTTCGACGCCTCCACCGCCCGTTCCCGCTGGCCGGACGCGGCGTAGGCGTCCGCCAGGTCGTCCCAGACGTCGGCGGACTCCGGATAGGCCTCCGCGTTCGCCTGGAAGACGGCGAGCGCCTCGGCCATCTTCCGTTGCTGCAGGAGACGGTGCCCCAGCAGGTTGAGCTGGCCTATGTCGAAATTGTAGGCCTCCGGCTGTTGCTGCTTGAGCTGCCGATACTGCGCGAGCGCAGCGTCGAGACCCTTCTCCGCCAGCGTCTTCTCCATCAGCTTGGCGGCGGACTTCTCCGGCCAGGTCCAGCGGGCGACGTTCCAGTGGACGGCGGCGGGCGTCGTCGCCTTCGGTCCCTTTCAGTTCGACCGCGGCGAACGGCTGCTGCGCCGCGACGGCACCGAGATCGCTCTGCCGCCCCGCGCCATCGGCGTGCTGGAGCACCTCCTGGAGCGCGCCGGCCGCGTAGTCTCGAAACAATCGCTGATCGACGCCGTCTGGCAGGACGCCTACGTCACCGAGACCTCTCTCCCCGAGGCGGTCAGTCTTCTCCGGCAGGCGCTGGGGGACGATCCGCAGAACCCGCGATATATCCAGACTCTCCATCGCCGCGGGTACCGGTTCGTCGCGGAGGTGACGCCGGAACCGGCCCCGAGCGGCCCCGTGGACGTGCAAGCGCCTACCGCGAAATTCTCCGCCAAGCGGTGGATTCCGCTCGCCGCGTTCGCGCTGATCCTGGCCGTGGTGGCCACGCTGGCGATGTGGCGGCTGAGCCGTCCCGTCCCCGGCCCCTCGCCGATCCGCCGGCTGCTGATCGTGGTGCTTCCGGAGGAGACGCTCGACCTCGCCTTCTCTCCCGCCATCGCCATCTCGCCGGGCGGCGACCGCCTGATCTACGTCGCCCGGCGGGACGGGACACAGCGGCTCTTCCTGCGCGCCATGGACCGTTTCGAGGCGGCGCCGATCCAGGCCACCGAGGGAGCGGCGGGCCCCTTCTTCTCGCCGGACCGCCAGTGGGTGGGCTTCTTCGCCAAGGGAAAGCTGAGGAAGGCCAGGCTGGATGGCGGAGTGGGCGGCGAGGCGCTCGCGCTCTGCGACTCGCCCTACCCCTACGGCGCGAGCTGGAGCGAGGACGGCTCGATCCTCTTCTCTCCCAACTACAACAGCGGTCTGCTGCAGGTCTCCGCCGCCGGCGGCAAGCCGCGGACCCTCACGATGCCGAACGCCGTGGCCGGCGAGCTGGGTCACCGCTGGCCGGAGGTGCTCCCCGGCGGCCGCACCGCTCTGTTCACCGTCTGGCGCCACGACCTCGGCGATGCGAGCATCGAGAGCCTCGACCTCGCGACCGGCGAGCGGCAGCTGCTGATCCGCGGCGGCAGCTTCCCCCGCTATTCTCCGACCGGCCACCTGGTTTTCGTGCGCGCGGAAGGATTGGCGGCGGTGCCGTTCGATCTCGGCCGGCTGGCGGTGCTCGGGCCTCCGGTCGCGGTGCTGAGCGGTGTGCGCGTCGACGGTCAGGGAGGAGGCCAGCTCGCCTTCTCCGAAAACGGCACGCTGGTCTATGTTCCGGGCGGACTCGAAACCAGACGAAGCGCTACGCAGGACGAGCACCCAGATGCACGTCGTGCTCGGCTGGTCCGGCGAGCTGGCGGGGCTCGTCAATCCAGCTCGAAATTCATCGTGATGGTGAAGAAGGCTTCGACCGGCTTGCCCTAACGAATACCGCGTCGCTGCCCCTGCGCCCGTCGATCTCACGTTCCACACGAGGTCCGGACCAAAAACAAAGCCCCTTGGGGAGACCCAAGGGGCTTTAAGATTACTTCCCGGCAACGACCTACTCTCCCACGCACTTACGCGCGCAGTACCATCGGCGCTGAGGGGCTTAACTGCCGTGTTCGGAATGGGAACGGGTGTTTCCCCCTCGCCAGAGTCACCGGAAAAAGCAAATTGGAAAGAACCAGAGAGGTTCTTGAAACTGAATCAGGTCAGCAGCGATGGGATCCGCCGGGAGGGGAGCGGAATCATTGGTCAAGCCGAACGACCGATTAGTACAGGTAAGCTCAACGCCTCGCAGCGCTTACACCTCCTGCCTATATACCTGGTCATCTTCCAGGGGTCTTCAGGGAGACCTCATCTCGGGGGGGGCTTCCCGCTTAGATGCTTTCAGCGGTTATCCTTTCCGAACATAGCTACCCAGCCGTGCCGCTGGCGCGACAACTGGTGCACTAGAGGTTCGTCCATCCCGGTCCTCTCGTACTAGGGACAAATCCCCTCAAGTCTCCTGCGCCCACACGAGATAGGGACCGAACTGTCTCGCGACGTTCTAAACCCAGCTCACGTACCACTTTAATCGGCGAACAGCCGAACCCTTGGGACCGGCTTCAGCCCCAGGATGTGATGAGCCGACATCGAGGTGCCAAACCTC
>JBKPTH010000104.1:0-4788 GCA_046765915.1 Acidobacteriota bacterium
TGCTATGTCTCCGATGTCGTGATGTGTGAGGTGGTCTGGGTTCTGGAGAGGAGCTACAAGTTTCGGCGGGCCGAGATCGGACAGGTCCTCGGTCGTCTGCTGCATGCCGGAAACCTGACCTTCTCTTCCTCTGAGAAGCTCGCCCGTGCGCTCGAAGCCTACGACGCGGGCCGCGGCGACTTTGCGGACTATGTGATCCGCGAACATGCGCGGGCCAGCGGATGCGAGGCCGTGGCCACCTTCGACGGACCTCCTGAAGGAGCCGGGCTTCGTGGCGGTCTGAGACGCTCCCACCCTCCCAGGGCGGCCACACAGGGCCGCCCTACATGGGACTCGGCCCTCCAAACCTCTTCTGCAGGGACGGCGGGCCGCGCCGGCCACTTGGACCCCGTCCCGCAGGCGAGCCGCCGGCGGCCTCCTCCTCGATCCCCTTCACCAGGCTCGCGATGAGAGCGCGCCCCCTCGCTACGCGCTCAGAAGGCAGGTAGTGCCTGTCCGTGCGGCTGTACACATCGGAGCTGATAGTATGTATGCATGACGAAGCGCACGACAATCGAGATCGACCAGGAACTTCTCGAGCGCGCTAAGCAGGCGCTGGGTGAGGCCACGACACGAGCCACCGTGGAGGAAGCGCTGCGCCGCGCGGCCGACAGCACCGAAGCCGAACGCGGACTTCGAGCAGCGAGACAGCGGCGTTATTTGGAGGAGCTGAACCGGCGCGGCGATGTCGCTGTACTCCTCTCGGAGGAGATGTGGCGGTAAGGGGCTGGCTGCTGGACAAGAGCGCCGCCGCACGGAGCGCCGACGAACGAGTGGGGGCGCATCTGGCTGGACTGGCAGGTTCCCTGTTCCTGTGCCCCGTCGGCGAGCTCGAGCAGCTCTACTCGGCACGCTCGGCTCGGGACTACGACGCGCTAAAGGCCGAGCTGCGGAATAGCCTCGAGATCGTCTCCGCACCGCCTGATCTATTTGAGCGCGCACTCGAACTTCAGCGGGACCTTGCGCACCACCATGGGATGTGGCATCGAACGCCGATCCCAGATCTTCTCATCGCCTGCATGGCCCTGTACCACAGACTTGGCATCGTTCACGTCGACGGCGACTTCGAGCGGATCGCCGAAGTCCGGCCACTCGTCGTGCGCCGGCTGATGTAGATCTGGCCGCCGGGCGTCTGCTCTTCGTGGTCTACACGCTTCGCGAGGACCGGGTGCGGGTGATCTCCGCACGCGACATGACGCGACGAGAGCGAAAGGAGTATGAACGTGGCAGGGCGCAAGAGCTTGAAGCCGATCCCGAGATTTGAGTCGGAGGATGCGGAGCGGGAGTACTGGGCGAGCCACGACTCGGCCGATCACATCCCATGGCAGCGGGCGAAGGTGACGACTTTCCCTCGGCTCAGGCCTACGACGCGGACGATCTCCCTTCGTCTTCCCGATCCGCTGCTCGAGAACCTGAAGATGCTGGCGAACAAGCGGGATGTCCCATACCAATCTCTGTTGAAGATCTTCCTCGCTGAGCGGGTCGAGGAGGAGCTGAGAGCGCTGCGCTGAGCGGTGGAACCCAAGCGCGAGAGCGAGGCGGCGAACGCGGGCGCTCCGTCGAGAGAGGACCTTCCGCTCTGCTATGCTTTTTCTATGAAAAGAATCCCGGGGCAGTCCCCCTCCGCAGGCGAAGATCTGATGTCGCTTTGCGGAATCCTCAAACCTTCTGTCCGAGGGGTGACCCTGAGCGACATGGATGAAGCCATCCGTGCAGGCGCAGTCGGCGCTGCGGTGGACAGCGATCCAGCATTGGATGATGACGCCCTTACGCTGGAGGCGGATCAGATGTTTCTCGAGCTCGATCGGCGCGAGGATTCTGACTGAACCTTCGCCACGTCCGGCTCGGGCAAGACGAGGTTGGTTCCAGCCTGATAGCGCTTCGCATACTTCCCACGGACTCCAGTACGAAGCAGCTCCCGCAGGTCGTACTCGGGTTGCAACTCATCGTTCATCTCATCGCAAGGATTCTTCTTCATAGGCTTACGAGGCACCTCGGCCCGCAATGCGGCCATGCTATCCTAACGACATGAGTAGGAGCACCCGTCAGCCGGCGTCTTCAGGGCCTTTCCGGGCCGATCAGATCCGCCCTGGTGATCCGTACGAGCTGTCGAACGGCCATCCTATCTACTGCCTTCCCACCGGCGGCCGTGGAGCCAAGGCCACAGGTGTGGGCGCGGACGTGCTCGCCAGTGATCCGGCGGTTCAGGACGTGGGCGTCGACACCGGGTTTTCTCCTTCCCCGGATGTTCTACGTGCCCCCGACCTCGCCGTGGGCGACATCCCCGACCAGCCGGGCTGGGTGAAAGGGGCGCCGCTCCTGGCCGTGGAGTACGCCGACACCGGTCAGGACGAGGATGAGCTCGCGGCGAAGATCCAGGACCTTCTCGCCGCCGGCACGCGCTACATCTGGGTGGTGCGACTGACAGGGCCGCGGCGGGTGGAAGTACACCAGGCCGGAGCCGGTTTGGCGGTGGCGCATCCCGGCGATGAGCTCGCGGCGCCGGGGATCCTCGCCAACCCCGTGCCCGTCGAGGCTCTCTACGATCGGGAGGCCGGGCGAGAGGTGGTGTTCCGGAATCTTCTCCAGCGGGAGGGCTATGCCAGCCTCGATGCGGTTCGGGCGGAGGGAAAGGCTAAAGGCGAGGCCGAAGGAGAGATCCGGGGGTTGAGAACGGCCGTCGCCGACGTCCTGGCCGCCCGTGGATTCCCGGTGGACGACAATCTCCGAGCCGCTCTCGCTGGCGCGAGCGATCTGGATCTCCTCAGGCGTCTTGTCGGACGGGCCGCGATGGCCGGATCGGCGGCCGAGATCCTCGCACTGCTCCAAGGCTGAGACGCTCCCACCCCCCCCAGGGCGGCCACCGATCAGAGCGTGATCACAGTTCGGATCTCGTCATAGTCGGCACGCAGGCCCTCCTCGCCCCGCTCCACCAGGCCGACCGCCTCGAGTGCCGCGACATCCTCGTAGACCCGCTTGTAATCCCGCCCCAGCTCACGAGCGAGTGCTCGCAGGCTTGGTGCCGAATGCCGGTGCAGGTGCTTCAAGAGCTCATGCCGCTTGTCGCTCATGACCGACGCCAGCATCGACCACGAGGTGAACGTCACGTTATCCTCGGCCTCGACCATCTCCCCCCGCTCGGCCCGATGCCAGGCCTCGGCGACCCGCTTTGCGGCCTCCTCGAGACTGCCGCCGACAATGATGGTGCGCTTCGTCATGACGACCTCCGTTCTTCATTGACCTCGGCCACGAAGTCCGCGAGCATCTCATCGATCGAGACGAATCTGTAGGGCGACTCCGTCCCCTGAAATGGCGGTGATCGCGGCGGAGCAGATCTTTCTGGAGCTTGATCGGCTTTGAGATTGCGGGTGGCTCCGGTTCCCTGGGGCTGGTGCAGGGAGTCCTCTTTCGCCATCCTGATAGGATATCTGTGCGAGGAACCAAAACCATGAATCGCGACGAGGTGATCGGCTTTCTTTCGTCTCACCGGCAAGAGCTCGCGGAGCGTTTCGGCGTCTGCTCCCTCGCCCTCTTTGGGTCCATGGCCCGGGACGAAGCCGGACCGGAAAGCGACGTGGACCTCTTGGTCGAGTTCCGTGAAACGCCGGGCCTGACTGAATATATGAGCCTCAAGTTCTGGCTCGAAGACCGGCTGGGGCGGCAGGTGGATCTCGTGATGAATAGGGCACTGAAGCCTTGGGCAAAGCCTCTGGTCGAGGCAGAGTTGATCCGTGTCGCGTAGCTGGGAGCTTTTCCTCCGCGACATGCTGGAGGCGGCTCGGAAGGTGATCCGCTATACCGCCGACCGACAGATCGAGGCCTTCCTTGCGGATGAGATGGCCTACGACGCCACGCTGCGCAATCTGGAAATCCTCGGTGAGGCGGCGAAGAACATCCCCGAGGAGATCCGCCAGCGCTATCCCGAAGTGGACTGGCGAGGCGTCGCGGGTCTACGGGACATTTTGGCGCATGCCTACTTCGCTCTCGACGATGCCACCCTGTGGAAGATTGTTCGAGCGGACATTCCCTCGCTTCTGGACCTGCTCGGGAAAATCGAGCGATAGCCTCCGAGCCGCTCTCGCTGGCGCGAGCGATCTGGATCTCCTCAGGCGTCTTGTCGGACGGGCCGCGATGGCTGGATCGGCGGCCGAGATCCTCGCACTGCTCGAGGGCTGAGGATTTTCCCTGGATCCGAGGTCCTCACCTTGTTCAAAGGAGCCGTCGGCCGCTTTGCCATGTCCTGCGCGAGCAAAACGAGGTTGGTTCCAGTTTTGACAACGCCTCGCAGATTCCTTACACTGAGTAAGGAATCTCCAGGGAGGCAAGGATGGCAACGGCAACGGTCACGAGCAAAGGTCAGATCACGATCCCAAAGGAGGTCAGAGACGCTCTCGGTTTGGATACCGGACATCGGGTCTCCTTCGTAGTCCGGGAGAATGGGGTGGTTGAAATGCACCCTGAGAATGAGGATCTGATGTCTCTGTGCGGCATCTTCAAGCCTGCCGTCAAGGGGGTGACGATCGAGGATATGAAGGAGGCTGTGCGCCAGGGAGCGGCCGGGGAGTGATCGCCCTCGACACGAACGTCCTAGTGCGATTCCTGGTGGAAGACGATGCGGCCCAACTGGCGAGAGCCCGACGGCTCCTCCAGAAGGCCGTGGATTCCAACTCTGTCTGCTATGTCTCCGATGTCGTGATGTGTGAGGTGGTCTGGGTTCTGGAGAGGAGCTACAAGTTTCGGCGGGCCGAG
>JBKPTH010000105.1:0-10402 GCA_046765915.1 Acidobacteriota bacterium
CTGTGTGGCCGCCCTGCTTGTAATTGCCCTGGACGGGGAGGGCGGCCACACAGGGCCGCCCCTACAGAACGCACCTGCCATGCGCACCCTTGGTTGACCGTACCATCCCCGTGCTCTAAAATTCTGCGTCAAGCGAACTCCTTTTCGAGCCGGTTCTCTGGGCTGAGCTCAGCGTGCCGGCCATCCTCTGAAGTCACCGCGCGCCCGCATCCTCAATCTGTGTTTCAATATGGGAGGACTCATGCCAACTCAAGACGCGATCATGCTGGAGATCATCGAACTGATCAGCACGGAAGCCGGCGGCTCGCTCCCGCCCGAGGCGGAATCCGCGCTCCGCACGCGGTATTACGATTGGATCTGCGAGGTGAAGAAGGGCAATGACACCAGTCCGCAGGACATCTGGGACAAGGATGCCGGCTGGAGGATGAAAGAGCGGATCAAGCATATCGGCAGGCATCTCAAGGAGAAGGTCAAGGCGAATCATGTCAGCAAGAAGGACTGCGACGACGCCTGCCTGAGCGTGGAAACCGCGTCGGCTTCGGACTGCCCCCATTGTCCGGAGCCGCCGAGCGGCTAGGCGTCGGCGCCGGCGAGGTCAGGGATCGCTTGAAGAGCCTGTCCTGGGAACGCCTGCTCCTCGCCCTCGCCGGCTGCAAGCTGGCCGCCGCCCTGCTCGGCGCCGCCTGGGGGACGCTGTCGCCGACGGATCTCTCCGGCGACACGATCCTTCCTCATCCGATCCTCCTCCTGCCGCTGTGCGCCTATGCGGCGGGAGGAGCCGTGCTGCGCCTCGGCGGCTCCAGAGACCGCCGCGCGGCCCTCCTGGGCGTCTTCTTCCTGCTCCTCGCGACCCCTTTCTCGAATCGTTTCCTGCTGCGCCTGACGGCCGCCGGCGGCGGCGGCCTGGGCGTTGCGGCATTGCTGCTGAGCAGCCTGCACGCCGACGCCTTCCTGCCCTACTTCTTCTGGCGGTTCGTGGGAGAGTTTCCCACCCCGCTGACCTCGTTCCGCCTGCGGCGAGCCCTCACGGCCGGGACCTTGACGTCCCTGGCGGCGGGCATCGCGCTGTTTTCCCTGCAGGCGGGCCGGCTGCTGCTCAACGTGGCGCGGAGCTGGGACCGGCCGGGAATCACCTTGAGCGGCCTCGCGCCCCCCAAGCCGAGCTACGGGTATTACGGCATCGTCCTCGTGCTGGCGATCCTCGCCCTCGCGCTGCTGCTGGCCCGCATCCCGACGATCCCGCAACCCGAGGCCCGCCGGGCCCGCCTGTTCGTGGCCGCGCTCGCCGGCATGGCGCCCTTCCTGATTTACATCCTGATCGATGCGGCGGCCGACGCCCTGGGAGGATCGGCGGAGATTCCCTACCCGGTCTACATCGGGCTTTTCATCCTCTTCTGCTCGGTGCCTTTCACCGCCGGCTACAGCGTCCTCGTCCTGCACGTGCTCAACGTCAAGCTGATCGCCCGCCGGGCGCTGCAGTACGGCCTGGCCCGCTACTCCGCCGTGGGGCTCGCCGTGGTGCCGCTGATCGCCCTCGGCGTCTACCTCTATCAGCACCGCGAGCGCCGGCTGGAGGAGATCTTCTCCGGCCCTCATCTGCCGCTCCTCGCCTCCGCCGCCGCGGTGGGCCTCGCGGCGCTGCGCTACCGCAAGACCCTCCTCGACTCCATCGACCGGCACTTCTTCCGCGAGCAGTACGACGCCCGCCAGACCCTGACGCTGCTGGTGGAGCGCATCCGCGCCACCAACGGCGTCGAGGATCTCGCCAACCTGCTGTCGCACGAGGCCGGCCTCGCGCTGCATCCGGAGAGCGTCTCGCTGATGGCCTTCGAGCCCCGCCTGGGAGTGCTCGCCGATCCCAAGGTCCGGGGCCGCCGCCTGGACGCCTCCTCGGCCCTCGCGGCGCTCATCGCGAGCGCCAGCGAGCCGCTGGCGGTCGAGCTGGAGGATCAGCGCTCGCCGCTCGGCAAGCTGCCGGAGGCGGAGCGGCACTGGCTGGTGGACAGCGGCTTCCGCCTGCTGGCGCCCATCCTGGCGCGGGACGGCTCGCTGCTCGGCATGATCGGGCTCGGCGAGAAGAAGAGCGGGCTGCCGTTCTTCCGCGAGGACCGCCAGCTCCTGCGCGCCATCGCCAGCAGCGCCGCCTGGGTCCTGGAGATGGAGATCGGCCGCTCGCAGGGCTCCTCGCAGCGGAGCTGGCAGGAGGCGGTGGAGGGCGAGGCGGCCCTGCCTTTCCCCGATCCCGCCGCCGCGGCGGAGCTGGCGAAGGAGTGTCCCAACTGCGGCCGGCTGTTCCCCTCCTATACGGTCTTCTGCAGCTCCTGCAGCCGCCGGCTCGAGCCGTCGCACGTCCCCTACGTGCTGCCGGGGAAATTCCGCTTCGAGCGGCGGATCGGCACCGGCGGCATGGGCGTCGTCTACCGCGGCACCGACCTGTCGCTCGGCCGGCCGGTGGCGGTGAAGACCCTCCGGCGGGTGTCGCCGGAAGACGCCATGCGGCTGCGGCGCGAGGCGCGCACGGCGGCGGCGGTCTCCCATCCGCACCTGGCGCCGGTCTATGGCATGGAGACCTGGCAGGGGACACCGATGCTGGTCATGGAGCTGCTGGAGGGCGGCACTCTCACGCAGCGCATCGAGAAGCGGCGGCTCGACGCGGCCGAGACCCTGGCGCTCGGCATCGCCATGGCCGAGGCCCTCGAGCATCTCCACGCCTCGGACATCCTGCACCGCGACATCAAGCCGAGCAACATCGGCTATACCAAGGACGGCGTGCCCAAGCTCATGGACTTCGGCATCGCCCGCGTCATGTTCGACCTGCGGCGCGACGAAGCCGTGCCTTCGCCCGCCGACCTCGAACGCGACTCCGCCCTGCTGCCGCCCACCTCGGCCTGGAAACACACGCTGACGCCGGAGTCCGCCTCCAAGCAGCTCGTCGGCACGCTCGCCTATCTCTCGCCCGAGGCGCTCACGGGTGAGCCGGCCGACACCTCTTTCGATCTGTGGGGCCTCGCCATCGTGCTCTACGAATGCCTGCTCGGCCGCAAGGTCTTCAGCGGCGGCGACCTGCACCAGTTGATGAACCGCATCCGCCACGGCCGCGTTCCCGATTTCGCGCAGGCGTGTCCCGAGCACGAGGAGCTGCTCGGCGACTTCTTCCGCTCGGCGCTCCACAAGACCATCACCCGCCGGCCCGCCAGCGCCCGCGAGCTCAAGGCGCGTCTCGCGGCGCTGCGCCCCCGTCTCGCCGCCTGAGCGTCGCCGCGTCTAAACACGCGGCCCGCCGATGGTTTCTCAAACTTGACGGAAGGGGAATTCCGGCTTTAGAATCGTCTCTACTCATACATTGATGGCCTGTTGTCCTCCGTTGTGATCGATCCGGCGCCCCGTCATCTGGTGTGAAGGCGGTCCCAACCTACAGGGCATTCCCATGCCCGAGGAGGAATTCATGTCCTATAGCCAGGAGGGAATCATGGCCCAGATCTGGATCGCGTTCGGACAGGGCGCCGGAGCGATCCGCGTCTCGCAGGATGCGGCGTTGGAGCTGCGCCGTTGGTATTACGACGCGATCACCCCGCAGGTCGTCGATCAGCGCTGGGAGACGGACGCGGTGCACGTCCTCGAGCGCATCCGGGCCATCGGCAGCCTCGCCGCGCAGAAGGCGACGAGCACCGGCGCCACCGTGATCACGCAGGCGGAAGTCTTCGAGTCCGCCTCGGCGGTGCAGGCGGTGTCGTTGACCGACCTGTGTCCGCCCCTGCCGTCGCCTCCGGCCTGATCGCACGAGCGGCCGTCGTGTGCTGAGACTCCCGCCTGCGACGCGGCTCATCCCGCCGTTGGCCGCCTTCAAGGTGGCGCTCGGGCTCGCCGCGTTCTGCCTCGTCTACGAGCGCGCCGCCGGCCGCGTTCCCTACTTCCCCTATGCCTTCTATGGCTTGTTCGCCGCCGCGTTCGCCGCCGCGGCGGCGCTCCTTCTCCTCGGCGGCCGCGAGGATCCTCGCGCGCTGGCGCTCGGCGGTTTCTTTCTCGTCACCGCCACGGCCTGGTGCAACAGGCCGCTCACCGATCTGCACCGGCTGGGGGGAGGAGGAGGCCTGTTCGCGCTGGCCGATGCCCTGGAGGTGGATGCCTTCATGGCGTACTTCCTGTGGACGTTCGTGCGCGACTTCCCGCATCCGGCCGCGTCGATTCCCAGCCGGCGGCGCATCCAGCTCGTGGTGCGCGCCAGCGCGGCCGCCGGCCTCCTCCTCTTCGGGCTCAACCTCCTGCGCTTCGCGGCGCAGCACCTCCCCGGAGCTTCCGGCCTGGGGGCGGCGCTCGCCGCCTTCATCCCGCAGCGGGGCAAGGGGATCTATTACAGCCTGGTGCTGGCGCTCACCGGCGCGGCGTTCCCCCTGCTGATCTGGAAGGCCCGCTTCGCCCAGCGCGCCGAGCAGCGCCGGGCGCGGCTCTTCCTCTGGCTGCTCGCTCTCACCTTCGGCCCGATGCTCGCCGAGGTCCTGCTCGAGCTGTTCGCTCCCGGCTATCGCGACTTCACTCTCCGCCATCCCCGGCTCAAGCTGGCCACCGTCGTCGGAGTCCTGCTGCCGGGCCTGACCCTGCCGTTCACGATCTCCTATGCCGTGCTCGTCCAGCACGTGCTCGACGTGAAGCTCATCGCCCGGCGGGCGCTGCAGTACGCCCTCGCCCGCTACACCGTCCTCCTCCTCACCGTGGTTCCCGGCGCCGTGCTGATCGCCTACGCCTACGTCCACCGCGGCGAAAAGGTGTACAGGCTGTTCTCCGGCGGCCGCGTGCCCCTCCTCCTCTCGATCATCCTCGTCGGGGCGGCGGGGCTGCGCTATCACCGCCGCCTCCTCGACGCCATCGACCGGCGCTTCTTCCGCGAGCAGTACGACGCGCGCCGCATCCTGACCCTGCTGGTCGAGCGCATCCGCTCCATCCAGGAATCCGCCACCCTGGCCAACCTGGTGTCGCAGGAGATCGATCTCGCCCTCCATCTCGAAGGCATCGCCATGCTGGTGCTCGATCCCCGCTCCGGCATGCTGATCGATCCGCGGCACCGGGCGCGGAAGCTGGACGCCTCGTCGCAGCTCGCCCTCACCATCTCGAACGCCAGCGATCCCCTGGAGGTAGATCTGGAGAATCCCCACTCCCCCCTGGTGCGGCTGCCCGAGAAAGAACGGCACTGGCTGGTGGACAGCGGCTTCCGGCTCATCGTGCCGATCCTGGCGCGCGACGGCTCGCTGCTCGGTCTGGTCGGCCTCGGCGAGAAGAAGAGCGGGCTGCCCTTCCTCAAGGAGGACCGCCAGCTCCTGCACACCATCGCCAGCGGCGCCGCCTGGGTGCTGGAGCTGGAGCAGGGACGGGCGCTGCCGCTGGCGCAGCGCTCCTGGCGCGACCCGCTGGCGCCCGAGGACGCGACGCCGGCCAGCCTGCCGGCAGCCGCCGACGAGTGCGCGAAGGAATGTCCCAAGTGCGGCGCGCTGCACTCCTCCTTCACCGTCTTCTGTGGCACCTGCAGCCGGCGCCTGGAGCCCTCGCACGTGCCGTACGTGCTGCCCGGCAAGTTCCGCTTCGAGCAGCGCATCGGCATCGGCGGCATGGGCATCGTCTACGCCGGCGCCGACCTGGCGCTCGGCCGCCACGTGGCCATCAAGACCCTGCGCCGGGTCTCCCCCGAGGAGGCCATGCTGCTGCGGCGGGAGGCGCGGACGGCGGCGGCCGTGGCCCACCCGCACCTGGCCTCCATCTACGGTCTGGAGACCTGGCGCGGAACGCCGATGCTGGTGATGGAGATCCTTGAGGGCGGCACGCTCACCCACCGCATCGCCAAGGGCAAGCTGCCGGCGGTGGAGACGGTGGAGCTCGGCATCGCCATGGCGGACGCCCTGGCCCAGCTCCACGCCGCGGACATCCTGCACCGCGACATCAAGCCGAGCAACATCGGCTATACCCGGGACGGCGTTCCCAAGCTGATGGATTTCGGCATCGCCGGCGTCATGTTCGAGCTGCGCCGCGAGAGGGAGCTCGAAAGGGAGGAAGCCGAGGACGACGAGACCGACGAAGATCGCGACGTCGTGCCGCCCGTCGCCGTGTGGCGGGACGATCCCGCGTCGAGCCTCTCTCCCCGGCTCCGCTTCGCCGGCACCCTGGCGTACCTCTCTCCCGAGGCGCTGCGGGGGGAGCCGGCGGACGCCTCGTTCGATCTCTGGAGCCTCTCGATCGTGCTCTATGAAGCCCTGCTGGGCCGCAAGGTCTTCGGCGGCGCGGACCGCCAGATCCTGGAGCGCGTCAAGTCCGGCCGGGTGCCGGACTTCGCGCAGGTCTGCCCGGAGCACGCCGCCGATCTCGGGGAGTTCTTCCGCGAGGCGCTCCACCGCTCGCTCTCGCGGCGGCCGGCCAGCGCCTACGATCTGCGGCGCCGGCTGGAAGAGGTGCGGAAACGGCTGCCTAACTAACTAAAGGAGAGGGGCTCCGGATTGTTCCCCTTCTCCTTTAGGAGAAGGGGTTAGGGGATGAGGTCGCGTGGCCAACCAGCCCTGCTACGATAGGCAACCCTGCCATGGCCGAGAACATCCCCCGCAAACCCATCCGCAAGGTCCTCATCGCCAACCGCGGCGAGATCGCGGTGCGCATCCTGCGGGCGCTGCGCGAGATGGGCATCCGCGGCGCGGTGATCTATTCCGAGCCGGACCGCCTGGGATTGCCCGTGCTGCTGGCCGACGAGGCGTATCCCATCGGACCGGCGCCGTCGCGCGAGAGCTATCTGCGGGGCGAGGCCATCGTCGAGCTGGCGCGGGAGATCGGCGCCGACGCCATCCATCCCGGCTACGGCTTTCTCTCCGAGCGCGCCGGCTTCGCCCGGCTGTGCCGCGACGGTGGAATCACTTTCATCGGCCCTTCTCCCGAGGCCATCGACGCCATGGGCTCCAAGGTCGAGAGCCGGCGGCTGATGATCGCGGCCGGCGTGCCGGTGGTGCCGGGGGGCCAGGACCCGCTGCCCGACCTCGAATCCGCCGCGGCCGCCGCGGAGACGATCGGCTACCCCGTGATGCTCAAGGCCGCGTCCGGCGGCGGCGGCAAGGGGATGCGTAGGGTGCCCTCGGCGGCCGAGCTGCCGGGCGCCTACCGCGCCGCGCGCTCCGAAGCGGGCGCGAGCTTCGGCGACGACTCCGTTTACCTGGAGAAATTCATCGAGAATCCGCGCCACGTCGAGATCCAGGTGATGGGCGATCTGCACGGCCGCGTGGTCTCGCTCGGCGAGCGCGAATGCTCGCTGCAGCGGCGGCACCAGAAGGTGGTGGAAGAGGCGCCGTCGCCGGTGGTCACGCCCGAGCTGCGCCGCCGCATGGGCGAGGCCGCCGTGCGCGCCGCCTCCGCCGCGGGCTACAGCAACGCCGGCACCTGCGAGTTCCTGCTCGACCGCGACGGCAGCTTCTATTTCCTGGAGATGAACACCCGGCTGCAGGTGGAGCATCCCGTGACCGAGCTGGTGACCGGCATCGATCTCGTACAGGCGCAGATCCGCGTCGCCGAAGGCGAGCCTCTCGGTCCGCAGTTCGACGACGTCCAGCCGCGCGGGCACGCCGTCGAGGTGCGGCTCTATGCCGAGGATCCTTACCAGGGCTTCGCTCCGTCGCCGGGCAAGATCCGGTTCCTGCGCTGGCCCGGCGGTCCCGGCGTGCGGGTGGACAGCGGCGTCTACGAGGGCGCGGAGGTGTCCATCCACTACGATCCCATGCTGGCCAAGCTCATCGTCTGGGCCGCCGACCGCGAGCGCGCGCTGGAGCGGCTGGGGCGGGCCCTCTCGGAGCTGCGGGTGGAGGGCATCCGCACCACCGCGCCGCTCTTCCAGGCCCTGCTCGCCGACGCCGACTTTCGCGGCGGCAGCCTGGACATCGGCATGCTCGACCGCAAGCTCGGCGCCGGCGGGCTGCGGCCGTCCACCGACGGCGCTCCCGCCGACCTGCCGTTGATCGCCGCGGCGCTGGCCCATTACGAGCGCGCCAACCAGACCGCCGCCGGTCCGGTGAGCTCGGCGGGCTCCCGCCGCTCGCGCTGGGCCGGCGCCGGCCGGCACGAGGCAAGGCGCGGGGGATCATGGAGCTGATCGTCCGCCACGGCGAACGCGAGGAGCGCGTGCGGGTGCGCCGCGCCGGCGACGGCTTCGAGGTGAGCCTCGGCGATCGCACCTATCACGTCGACGCCGGCGCCGCCCGCGGCGGCCTGCACAGCCTGCGCATCGACGGCGCCCAGCACGAGGTGGCCGTCCATGCCCAGGGGGACGGCGTCTACTGGGTGAGCACCGCCCAGGGCTCCGGCCCCGTGGAGGTCGCCGATCCCCTCACTCACCTCGCCGCGCAGAGCCATGGCGGCAAGGGCGGGAAGCGGCACCGGCGGGTCGACGCCTACATGCCCGGCCGCGTGGTGGCCCTGCTCGCCGAGGAGGGGCAGGAGGTCACCGCCGGCCAGGGCGTCCTGGTGCTCGAAGCCATGAAGATGGAGAACGAGATCCGCGCCGAGCACGACGGCCGCATCGGCAAGATCTTCGTCCAGCCCGGCCAGGCCGTCGAGATGGGCAATCCGCTGTTCGAGCTGGAGTAGGCACAGCAAAACGCTAAATTGGAGGCCCTGATCCACGGCTCTTGTGCCATAGTGCAAGAATCTCCAGCGTATCCTCGTTCACGCGGTAGTAGAGATGGTAATGAATGCGCAGGAGGTGAAAGCGCCTGACCCCTTGAATCGAGACATCGAATACTCGGGTGCCGATGCCGGGTTGCTTCATAATGAGCTCGTAACCGCGAGCCAACTCCTGGTCGAACAGCTCGCGAGCCGCCGGGCGGTTTTCACGCCACCATGCGGCTGCCTTGCGAATTTGGCGCTCCGCGTTGGGGACAACCAGCAGCCGAAGCCGCAAGCTTAGTCCTTTAACTCATCGAGGAGCTGCCAACCGTCGATTCCCTCGCCGCGCTCAGCTTGGGCAATCGACTCGGCAAGAAAAGCACGTTGCTCCTCAGAGAGCCTGAAACCCTCTTCATCCTCATCCTCAGGAATCAGAAGGGTAACCGTCGCTCCTTCCTCAAGGCTGCCCTCAGGCACATCCAAGCGGCCGTCAATGACTTTCGCGCTAAGGACTTTCATAGCAGCCATTCTACCCGACAAAGACGGTGTAGGGGCGCAGCATGTTGCGCGCCCTCCTATGATGCTGCCGGCGTAACGCCCTACTACCGCGGCGCGCCGCCCTTGGGAATCGTGAGGGAGAACCCGGTCCCCGCGAGGGGGGACATTCCTCCGCCCTCGCCCACTACGAGCGCGCCAACCAGACCGCCGCCGGACCGGTGAGATCGGCCGCCTCCCGCCGGTCGCGCTGGGGCGCCGCCGGCCGGCAAAGCGGCCTGCGCGGGGGATCATGGACCTAGTCGTCCGCCACGGCGAGCGCGAGGAGCGCGTGCGGGTGCGCCGCTCCGGCTTCGAGGTGAGCCCTCGGCGATCGCACCTACCGTGTCGACGCCGGCGCCGGTCTGCACAGCCTGCGTATCGACGGCGAGCAGCACGAGGTGGCGGTCCATCCGCGGGACGGCGGCGTCTACTGGGTGAGCACCGCCCAGGGCTCCGGCCCCGTGGAGGTCGCCGATCCGCTCACCCTTCTCGCCTCGCAGGCCCATAGCGGCAAGGGGGGGAAGCGGCACCAGCGGGTCAACGCCTACATGCCGGGGCCGCGTGGTGGCCCTGCTCGCCGTGGAAGGCCAGGAGGTCGCCGCCGGCCAGGGCAGCTTGGTGCTCGAAGCCATGAAGATGGAAAACGAGATCCGCGTCGAGCACGACGGCCGGATCGGCAAGATCTTCGTCCAGCCCGGCCAGCCGGTCGAGATGGGCAATCCGCTGTTCGAGCTGGAGTAGTAGAGCTCGATAAGTCTTCTCTGCAGGGGCGACCCTATGACGCCTCCCACCGCAATAGCGGACCTGGAGTTCGCGGTAATCCTGCCCTACCGATGCGGCGGTCGTCCGAGATCCTGACCGATCGGACGACGGGCATGCTGCTCAGCGGCCGGAAAGCGAAGTTTTCTGATCCGCTGGAGCAGCCAGGTTGGGCACACTTTGCGGGTTTCAATTCACAGCCAAGTTCCGGACTACGATCTCTCTGCCGCGTCGAGGTTCGTCTTCGACTCCGACGAGAGTAAATCTGGTTCCCTGACCTGCTCCTGTTGCCTCAAAGACCAAATTGCCCTTGGCTTTTGTACCAGGCACCAAGCGTACTGTACTCCTAACCCGGCCGAGCCGGAACCAAACAGGGGTAAGCTGGCCTGAGGACCGTTGTAAGGGCAGTCGGCACGGGTCCAGGAGGTCAGGTGATGGTGGTGCCGCTGGTAGGGCGCTATGGAGAGCAGATTCTTGGTGTTCT
>JBKPTH010000106.1:0-31575 GCA_046765915.1 Acidobacteriota bacterium
GGGCGGCACGCCCCAATGAGACAGGAAGCGGCGGAGCCTCGCCCTGGGCTCCGCCGCAGCTCCCCTACTTCACCAGCAGGCTCTTCCCATCCAGGTTCGTCGTCGGCTTCACCTTATACAGGTCGAGAATCGTCGGCATCACGTCGCCCATGTAGGCGCCGGTGGGGGCGTTCAGCTTGAAGTTGCTGAAGAGGATGCCCTGGACGAGCGGCGGATAGACCGAACAGTGATCGCCGCTCCAGATCTCGGTGTTCGGCTCGACGATCGTCTTGCCGATGCCGCCCAGACTGTCCTGCCAGCCGACGCGGTAACCCTCGTTGTTGGAGGGGATGAGGTCCGGGATCAGCACCGGATCGTAGACGCCGTTGTAGGCCTCGTCGCGGGTGAAGACGTGCGCCACCGGATGCTCGCCCGTCTCCTCGTCGACGAAGGCCTCGAGCCCCGCCTTGATCTGCGCGGCGACCTGCCGGTAGTCCGCGCCGGGATTGACGATCCCCTTCGCCTCGCGGCCCCTGAGATTGATGTAGATCTGCCCGAGGCCGAGAGCGTAAGCCTTGGTCTTCGACCAGTCGACGTTGGTGAAGAAGTCGCCCTTGTCGAAGAGGTCCTCGAGGTTCTTCCGCTTGGCGTCCTCGCCGGTGAGGCTCATGAAGCCGTTCTTCGCCAGCCAGGTGTTGTAGTTCATGCCGCGGCGGAAGGAGGCGAAGCCGTGGTCGGAGAGCACCATGAGCGCCGCCTGCGGCCGCTTGCGCATCACCTCGCCGACGATGCGGTCCATCTCCTGGTAGGAGGCGAGGATCGAGCCGCCCCACTTCGCCGCGCCCTCCGCCGTGTAGAGCGGGTGCTTGGGATCGAAGAAGCGGAACATCATGTGCTGCACCCGGTCGGGGAATTCGAAGTAGTGCACCAGCACGTCCCAGTCGTCCTTGGCGAGCAGGCCGTCGAGGATCTCTTTTTCCTTGTCCACCGTCATCTTGACGTCGTCGAGGAAGGTCTGCTCGTCGGCCGTGCCGTTGGTCAGCGACCAGGTATCGATCATCCAGCCCTTGGTCTTGAACAGGCCGTGCTCGTGGGTCAGCTCGTCGACGAAGCTCGGCGGCGTGGTGATATCGAAGCCCGGCGGCAGGTTCTCCGGATCGAACTCGATCGGCGAGAGATAAAGCCGCACCTCGGGATCGATGGACAGCAGCTTGAAGCGGCCGATGCCCTTGAGCTTGATGAGCGAGTTGAAGGGGAAGGTGAAGTGCGCCCAGTCGCTCCACTGTCCCGGCTTCAGGGTGAGGTCGTTGCCGGAAACCTGGATGCGGACGTTCGAGCGGTTCCCGGCCACGGTCAGGGTCATCGGGATCTTGATGTAGTCGACTCCCTTCTCTTTCGGGAACAGCTCGTTCGGCGGACCCTTGATCTCGGTCTCGATGGTGCCGCTGTTGTCGACCAGCTCGACGACCTCGAGCGAGAAGTCGCCGCCGCCCTTGGGGGTGAAGAAGAGCTCCGAGGTGAAGTAGAACGGCTTGCCGATGCGGCCCGAGACGTCCGGCACGCCGAGGCCGGAGAGCAGCTTGCCCTTCTCGAAAGCCTTGGGCGGGAAGGTGACCGGGATACGCATCACCGTCACGCGCTTGCCGGAGTCGCCAAGCAGCTTCCAGAAGGTATCGCCGTGCTGATTGTTGATGGCGATGGGCCGCGACTTCGGCAGCAGGTTGTCCGCGGCGAAACCGGAGCCGACGCCGGCGGCGATCCCCAGGACCAGCGCCACCGCGGCGGCCACGGCCCAGCGCAGGCGGAAGAGCTTGAGGATCAGCAGGAAGAGAACCGCCACCAGGAGCGCCGCAGCGAGCCCGAGGATCCAGGGGTTCTTGTCTCCCCAGAGGAAGGCCTCCTTGCCCGGCTCCGCCGCCGCGAAGCTCGGCTTGTAGTTCTTGGGGTTGCGCTTCAGGAAGTCGAAGACGCCGTGCCGGCCGGGATTGAGGCCGGTCGAGAAGGTGGACCAGGAGACCGGCGTCTGCGACGGGATCGTCGGCCGCAGCGGCGTGAATGTGCCCTGCGCCCGCAGCCTGGCGAGGTTCGGCAGCTTGCCCTCGTCCATCCAGCGCTGCGTGAGCTTGGCGTCGACGCCGTCGAAGCCGAGGATGATTAGCTTGTTCGGCGGCTGCTGCGCGGCGAGCGGCGAGGCCGCGGCGAGGATGAGGAAGGCGAGCGAGAGAGAGCGGATCTTCAAGGTCATATCGAACGGGTTCCCCCGGAGAGTCGTCCTGGTTTATGCGGGCGGGGCATTCTACCAAACCATAGCCGACGACGCCCCTGGCGCAACCTGGCCGTTCGTGTCAGCGTATGACTTACGTGACTCTGCGATCCACAATCCGTCCTCTCGCCGCCCTCGCCTTGGGGGCGCTGGCGCTCGCGGCCGGCGTCGCGCTGGCGCGGGCCTGGCTGCCCGAATGGCTGCCCGGAGAGCTGCCGAGCCGGGAGTCCTTCGTCAACCGGTACCGCGAGCTCGCTCAACGGGTGGGAATACGGCTGCCGTCGGCCGAGCCGCGGGTAGGCTTCGCCGGGCGGGAGGAGAACCAGGACCTGGAGCAACTCGACGATGAGGTCGTAGACCGATTGGGTCCCGTCCGCGCGGCCGCTGTGGGGGCCGGACTCCTCATCGAGGTCAAGCAGGAAGGAGTACCCCCGAAGACTGAGGGCTCAGCGCGAGAGCTCCTGATCCGATTCCTCCCCTCCGGAGATCCCGTCATCCTTCGCTGGGCCCATCAGGCGGAGATCGTCAAGGGATCTCTCGAGAAGGAACCTATGCTCTCCGCCTCCGAGCAGGCCCGCTTCGCGCGGCTCTTCCTACGGCTCGGCGAGCGCTTCGGTCCGGCTGGCCGGCGTCAGGCCGGCGCCAGGGGAGAGAAGGTGCACGTCGGATACACTCGCTCTGAGGCCGACAAGCTCCTGGGAGTGACCTACCCAGTCATCGGCAGCGATCCTCCTCAGTACGTTGTCGTGACCGCGCTGCCCGGCGGCGCCTTGAGAGTGGCGCGCAAGCCCACGGATGTCGGCGCGAACAAGGGCGACAAGGGCTTCCAGATCGCGAGCGCCCTGCTCCAAGCCTTGCCGGTGATGTGTGGTGGCGTGGCGGTAGTCGTGCTGTTTTTTCTGCTGCTGGGGAGGCGCCGGATCGGATTCGTCAACGGAGGTCTCCTGGCTGCCGTCGTCTTTGTGGCGGCGATGGTTCCCACGCTCTTCGCCGATCCGGGCTGGTTGGGGGCCTTGCAACTCATTGGCGCCGCCTTTCTGGCGCTGTGGGCCTTTCTCGTCTGGTCCACCTCCGAGTCGTACCTGCGTTCTTTGCAGCCGGGCCTTGTTCAAAATCTGGACGCTCTCCGCACCGGCCGTCTCGGCCCCCGCGGCGGCCGGGCTCTGCTCTACGGCGTCGCCGCGGGAGCGTTCCTCGCCGGCCTGCGGCTCGCGGCGCTGGCGCTCGCGTCGCAACTTCCCCACGCTTGGCCGAAAAACGACAGTTTTCGGCTTCCCCTCTTCGGCATCCAGACCCCCATGAACGACGGCGTTCTCCTCGCCGCCAGCGCCGTCCTGGCGATGGGACTCGCAACTCGTTTTCTTCCGGCGCGCTGGGTCCCCTGGGCGGCGGCGGTGGGTGCCGGCCTCGCCTTTCCTTTCGCACCTGGCGAACCCCCTTGGCTGCAAGCCGGCGCGGGGTTGATCGCCGGCGGCGTTCTGGTCTTCCTCTCTCTTCAGGCCGGCGTAGCCGCAGGCCTTGCCGCCGCGCTTTCGACGTACCTGCTCCAAGCCGCGGCCTTTTCCGCGCTGCATCTCCATTGGCTCCCCATCTCCCTCACCTTCGCGGCGGGAATCCCGGCCCTCTTCCTGGCGCTGGGATTCGTCGGCCTGCGTCGATCCCAGGAGGCGGAGCTCGAGCGGATCAAACCGCCCGCCTTCATGAAGCGCCTCGAAGAGGAGCAGCGCGTACGCTACGAGATGGATCTCCTCGCCCGCATGCAGCGCGGCCTGCTGCCGGCCAGCCTTCCGGAGATCGCGGGGTGGGAGATCGCGGCCCGCTCCCTGCTCGCCACCGAGGCCGGCGGCGATCTCTACGATTTCCTGAGAGATGAGGAAGGGCGCCTGTGGATCGCCGCCGGCGATGTGGCTGCCATGGCTACTCCTGCGCCATCGCCCAGTCGATGACTTCCGCCGCTTTTGCAAGCTTGGTCGCGGCGGGGAAAACCCCCGCCGAGGTCCTGGGAGGCGTCGACCGGGTGATACGCCGGGCTTCGCAGCGCCACTTCACCTCACTGGCGCTGGTCCGGCTCGATCCCCGCACCGGCGAGGCGCTGATGAGCAACGCCGGCCACCCCTTCCCGCTGCTGCTGCTGGCTGCCGCCGGTGGCGTCCAAGAGATCGACCTACCCGGCCTGCCGCTTGGCCAGGGACCGCCCCGCACCTATGCCGATCTACGCTTCGAGATCCCGCCGGGAAGCAGCCTCGTCTTCTGCTCGGACGGGCTCTTCGAAGCCGCGGACGAGAGAGACAACCTCTACGGCTACGAGCATCCGCGCGAGCTCCTCCGCTCCTTCGGCGAGCGCTCCGCCGCCGAGATCCTGGAAGCCCTCTTCACCGACTGGCGCCGCCATCTGAGCGGACGCGAGCACCAGGACGACACGACGGTGGTGGTGGTGAAGCGAATGTGAGCCTCGCCGCCATCGCAGCCGGATCGCGAGGGCGTCGTGCGCGATCTGGAGGAGGAGGTGGTCCTCGCCTACCAAGAAGGTCGCCTTTCGCTCTCCGAGGCGGCGCGACGGCTCGGCCTCGATCCCTGGGCTTGGTTCGATGTGCTGCGCCGACGCAACGAGACGCTGAACGTCGAGATCGAAGACTGGATCGACTCAAGGTCGGCGCTTTAGGGCGGGAAAGCGGCCTTCCCTCCCTGCGCCAAACCGCGGAACCGAGGGAAGATCACCGGCCCTCGTTAACGCCTCTCGATGTAAGCGGAGAAGATCACTTTGCCCGCGTCAAGCGTCTCGCCTTTAAGAGGGACGATGATCTTCCCTCCTTACACCAAGCCATTGCATCGAGGGACAGTCATCATCCCTCCTTATCGCTTCTCGATGTAAGCGGGGACGGTCACTGTCCCTCTGTGCAACGCTTCGTGTTTTAAAGGGACGATGACCGTCCCTCCTTACACCATGCCGTTGCATCGAGGGACAGTCATTGTCCCTCCCTATCGCTTCTCGTTGTAAGCGGGGACAGTCACCGTCCCTCCTTACAACGCCTCGTGTTTAAGAGGGACGATGATCATCCCTCCTTACAACGTGCCGCTGCATGGGGGGACGGTCACCATCCCTCCTTAACGCTTCTCGTTGCAAGCAGGGACGGTCATTGTCCCTCCGTTCAACGCTTTGTGTTTAAGAGGGATGATGACCATCCCTCCTTGCAACAAGCCGTTGCATAAAGGGACGGTCACCGTCCCTCCTTAACGGTTCTCGTTGTAAGGAGGGGCAGTCACTGTCCCTCCCTGCAACGCGCCGAGTTCGAGAGGGACGATGACGATCCCTTCTCACTAGATCAGCCGCAATTCCCGCTTGATCTCGTTGATCCGCGCTTGCACCTCGCCGCGGTCGAGCGCGCGGAAGCGCTCGGGGAGCAGCTCTCTGCTGGTGCATTCAAGGATGGCGCAGAGGATCTGCATCTCGCGCTCGCGGGTGTTCGCCGGCGGGATGAAGTCGCTGAAGGCCTTCTGCAGGTGCTCGGCTTTCAGCTCGGACGACTCGGCGGCTTCGGCTTCCAGAGTGGCGCGCACCAGGACGGCTTCCAGGTCCGAGCCCGAGAGGCCGAGGTACTGATCCTCGGTGGCGACTTCGGAGATCGAGGCCACCTGGGTCTTCAGACCGAGCTTCTTCAGCATCACCTTGTAGATCTCGTCGTACTCGGCCGCCGTCTCCGGATAGAAGAGCGGGATGTGCTCCTCGGCCCGCCCCTGGCGCTTGAGGTCGATGGGCAGCAGGTCGGGCCGGGCGGTGATGAGGAACCAGAGGATCTTGCCGCGGTTGCGCGTGTCGCCCATGAAGGCGGCGATCTGCGCGAAGACGCGGTTCTGCGTGCCGGAATCTCCCTGCTGCTCGCGGTTGCCGAGCGCGGCGTCGGCCTCGTCCACCATCACGCCGACGGGAGTGAGCGAGGCGAGGATCTTGAGGATGCGCTCCAGGTTGGCCTCGGTGGCGCCTACCCACATGGAGCGGAAGTTCTTCATCTTGACGCAGGGGAAGCCGATCTCGTTGGCGAAACACTCGACGAGGAAGGTCTTGGCGCTCCCCACCGGGCCGCAGACGAGATAGCCCATCGGCACGGCGGCCGGATTGCCGCGCGCGATGGCGCGGGAGGCGCGGCGGAGGCGGTCCTTCACCGCCGGCATGCCGGCCACCATCGAGAGGTCGAACTTGGGTTCCATGTATTCGAGGAGGCCCAACCCTTCGGTCTCGATGACCTCCTTCTTCACCCGCCGCACCCGCTCGCGCGTGAGCCGGTCGCCGTTGGCGTCGGCGCCGTCGAGGAGCTGGCCGATCTGCACCCGCGTCATGCCGGCGGTCAGCTCGGCGAGGCGCGCCGCGGGCAGATCCGACTTGCCGGCGTACCAGTCGGCCGAGCGCACGGCTTCCAGATACGTCAGCCGCTCGGCCGGATCCGGCCGCACGATCTCGACTTCGCGCGTGCCGTGGGCGCGCACGAGCTTCGCGTCCAGCTCCGCCAGGCTCTCGGTGACCAGGACGACGACGATGTTCTTGGCCAGCAGCACCGGGTCCTGCGACCACTTGCGGAGGTAGACCAGCACGGCGCGGTCCTCCGGCGTGCGATAGGCGACCTCGGCCGCCGGCACGATGGTCTCGGCGAAGGGGAGCAGCAGCACGACGGGCCGCGCCGGCTGCAGCGCGGCGCAATGGCGGAAGTAGGAGTCGAGCAGGGCGAAGCAGTTGGCGGCGTCGCGCGGCAGGCCGTCCGACCAGCTCGTGCCGTGCACGGTGTCGTAGCCGCGCAGCCGCTCCTGGAAGTGGCTCCGCGCGGCCGGCGTGGCGAAGCCCAACCCCTCGGCGCGGTTGTAGGTGACGATCGAAGGCCAGCCGGCGAAGAGCTGCTGCTCCAGAAAGTCGTCGAGCGAGAGGAAACGCAGCCCGGAGGAATTCCGCACTGGCACCAGGTCCGCCGGCACGCCATGCAGCACGAACGTGTTCGACTGCTTGGCCGTGACGGCGCGGACCAGCTCCGAGGCCCACGCCGGGAGCGAGTCGAGGAAGACGGCGGGCGACGGAGGGGCGGCGGCTTCGGGCATCTAGAACGCTACCCCGCCTCCGGAGTTTTCTGCGGTGTAGCCGTGGCCGTCGGCTGCGTCGGGAACGGCGCGGCTTCCTTGACGGCGTCCGGCTTCTTGAGGCCGAGCTCGACCTCGAACTCGGAGAGCACGTTCTGCGCCTGGAGCTGCCGGGCCTTGCGCTCGGTCTTGATGCGCTCGACGTCGAGGCCGCCGGTGGCCACTTCGACCGAAGCCTTGGCCTCGGCGGCGCGCTGCTTGATCTCCTCCAGATATTTCTCGTTGGTGGCGCCGACGCCATAGGTGTCGAGCTCGGCGAGGGCGGAGGCGGCCTGCTTCATCACCGCGGCCTTCTTCGACTCCTGGATGGCCTTGCGGGCCTGATCGATCTTGATGCGCAACTTCTGCTTGAGGTCGTCGACCGTGATCTGGGCGTTCTCGAAGGCGTGCTGCGCGGCGGTGAGCTGGTCGTTGGTGGCGGCGAGATCCTGCCGCACCTGCTGCAGGGTGGAGGCGTCGTCCTCGGCGATGCGGCGCGCTTCGGGACTGCCTTCGGTGAGCGCGGCCTTGATCGAGGAGGTGAGCTGCTTCTCCCGGCGCCCCAGCTCCTCTTTTTCCTGCTCCAGGCGGATCACCGTGGCGCGGGTGGTGACCAGGATCTGGTTGAGCCTCGGCAGGGTGTTGCGCATCTCCTCGATGGACTCCTGGAGCATCACCTCGGGATCTTCCGCGAAGGAGATGAAGTAGCCGATCCACGATTTGAAAACTCGGATGATGCGGTCGAACATGGCGGTCTCCTCAATGTCCGAAAGGCCCGCGCGACGGCGCGGCGATCGGCTTTATTTCTGGCGCTCCTCCGTCGCGGCGGCAGCGGGCGCCGCCGGGCGCGGGGGCGTGTCCGCGGTCGAGATGGGATTCGCCTCGACGAACGGGTTGACGGCGTCGAACAGCTTGCGCTCCTCGGCGCGCTTGCTCACCAGCCAGCGCGAGAGGCGGGCGTGCTCCGTCTCGACGGCGAGACGGTTGGCCTCCATCTTCTCGCGGTTGCGGCGGGTCACTTCGTCGATCTCCGCTTGGAGCTGGGCATTGTCCTTGTCGATCTGGTCGGAGCGTTCGGCCAGCTTGCGGCGCAGGAACTCCTCGAACTTGTCGAGGGCCTGATCGCGGCGCACGGCGTCCTGGACGATGTCGGTGACCGGCACCGGCCCGGAGGGATTCATGTTCAGGAACCCGGTGAGCGCCGCCGCCTTGGCCCGGGTATCGAGGGCCGTGAAGCCCGGCGAGGCGAAGATCTCGAGCACCTTGTAGGCGCTGTAGCCGTGCGCGGGATCGTGCACCCCGGCGGCGCGGTAGATGGCGGGGAAATCCGGGATCTCGTCGCCCTCGCCCCCGGAGGCGGCGGCGAGCTTGCGCTCGTCGATCGCCGGCGGCTCCGGCATGGTCCCGATCAGGTCGCGGATGTCCGCCGGAGATCCTGGAGGCGGCGGGCCTGTGTCCACGGCAGCCGAGGCGGCGGCCGCCTCTTCAGGCGCCACCTCCACGATCTTCATCTTGGTGAGGACTTCCTTGAGGCCCATGGCGTTTCCTCGGGTTGAACGTGCGTTGCCGACTGGCTCGAAGCGTATGGCCGGGGCACAGGGGTGTCAAGGCGCGCCCCGGGCTCGCTTATGGGTACGCATCGCTGGCTCAGAGAGTTGCGCCGGATCCGGGGAATGGCGGAAGCGCATGGGAATCGAACCCACCCCCGACGCCGCAACCGGCGCCGGACAACGGTTTTGAAGACCGCAGGAGGCACCAGCCCCCGAGCGCTTCCGGCGTGGATTGTAGATCATGCGGGCCCTCGGCAGGGGGTGATAATCTCCCGCAGCGGCCTGGCGCCGCCGATCCCCCTGGAGACCTGTGATGATCCGTAACGCCCTCACCTTTTGCCTTCTTCTGCTGCTGTGCCTCCTCGGCTGCCGCGGCGACCAGAGCGCCGCGCCGCAGGAATCTCCCGCGGCGGAGACCAGCTCCACGACTCCCGCTCCGCCGGCGGAAAGCGCGCCCGTGGGTCCGATCTCGTCACATGGCGAGGTAGTGGCGGACGGGTCCTCTCCGCAGGCGCAAGGGGAGGGGAGCATCGACTTCGCAGTTCCCGCGGGCTGGCAGTCCCAGCCTCCCTCGTCCAACATGCGCGTGGCCCAGGCGGTCATCCCGGGACCGGGCGGCAACGGCGATTTCGCGGTGTTCTACTTCGGGCCGGGCGGCGGCGGCCCGGTCGAGGCCAATATCGATCGGTGGGTCGGGCAGATGGAATCCGCGGAGAAGCCCACGCCCGAAACCTTCGAGGCCAACGGCTACAAGGTGACCTGGATCGACGTGCACGGAAATCTGAAAGCCAGCTCGATGGGCATGAGTCCCTCGGCGGCCCAAGCCAACGCGCGCTTGTTCGGAGCCGTGGTGGAAGGGCCGGGCGGCCCATGGTTCTTCAAGGCCACCGGCCCGGACGCCACCATGGCGCCGGCGCGCGATGCGTTCGTGGCGATGCTGAAGAGCGTGCGGGGGAAGTAGGGAACCTGAAAGGACCAAAAGGATTCCAAGGATTGCAAGGACAGGTGAGCCTTCCTGTCCTTGCTGTCCTTGGAATCTTTGTCGTCCTTTTTACGAGGGCGGCTTGGCGTCGTCCTCTTCGCGCTCGTGGTCCCGGTCCTTGCGCATCTCTTCCCGCTGACGCTGGCGTTCGCGGCGTTCCTGCTCCATGAGCTTCCGCCGCTGCTCCGTGCTGCGGCGCAGCTCCTCGCGCACGGCCTGCATCTGTTGCTGGATCTGCTCGCGCATCTCGCGCGTGGCCTTCTCGATCTCGGACCGGTGCTCGTCCCTGTACTGGCGGCTCAGCTCCTGGTGCCGCCGGCGCAGCTCCTCCATCGCCTGGCGCTGCTCCTCGGAAGGTCGCATCTCCCGCGCCATGCGGCGGGCCTCGTCGCGGATCTTCTCGCGCTCTGCCCGGTTCAGCTCGCCCTCGGCGTGCAGCTTCCGCACCTCTTCGTCGATATGGGCGTGCAGGCGGGCCATCTCCTCCGCCGAGGGACGCATCTGCTCGGCGAGCTGCCGCATCTGCTCTTCGAGCTGCCGCATCTCGGCGGTCGGCATCTCGCGCGAGAGCTTCTCGCTCAGCTCACGCGATAGCTTTTCCATCTGCGGTCTGAGGTTCCGCTCGATCTGATCGTTGGCGCGCTCGATCTCCTGCTCCAGCTTCTCCCGCTCGCCCTCCGAGAGGGGCTGCATCTCCGAGAGACTCTCGAGCTGGCCGTCCACGGCATCGAGCGCCGCCGTCACCGAATCGGCCGCCGCATCGGCGATATCGCCGGCGTCGAAATCGAAGTCAAAGTCGTAGTTGAAGTCGCGGTCCAGGTCAAAGTCGTGATCGAAGTCGTAATCCAGATCGGCGTCTTCTTCGTCGCTTTCCTTGACGACGTGCCTCTCGACGACGTGCTCCTCGGCCACCTCGTGCTCTCCCGGCTCGGCGGCCGGAGACGCCTCGGCGGTCGCGGACGCATCCGCCACGGAAGCTGCCTGGACGGCCGTGCTCTCGGGTTGAGCCGGGGCCTCCTGACGCGCCGCCGAGATGGCCGGCGCGGCGGCGACGACGGCGATCAGCAGGACGACCATCGCCGCCCCCGTCAGGACCCGGCGCGCCGGGCTCTCCGGCGAGCGGCTCTCGTCGAGCAGACGGCGGATGCGCCGACCCAGATGCGACGGCCGGTCCGCCATCACGGGCACGGGCAGCTCCCGGCCGGCGGCCGACCAGCCGGCGACCTCGGCCAGGCAGCCGGCCAGGGAGAGCGGCCGGCCGGTGCGGCCCACCGCCCACTCGTCGCTCAGCACCTCCGAGATCTCGCGCAGGCGGCGCCGGGCTACCCAGTTGAGCGGCTGGAAGAAGAAGAGGCAGGCCAGGGCGTGACTGATGACGAGCCACAGCGGATCGCGCCGCACCAGGTGGGCCAGCTCGTGGGCGAGCATCCCCTCCTGCTGATCGTCGCTGAGGCCGGCGAGGGCGCGCGGCGGCAGGCAGATCTCCGCCCGCGACAGGCCGAGCGCCACCGGTACCGGCACGCGCGAGGAGCAGGAGAGACGGACGTCCCCGTCGAGCCCGGCCTGCGCCGTCAGCGAGCGGAGCCGCGAGAGGAGCGTGCCGCCCACCACCCGCGGACGGTGCCGCAGCCGGTTGCGCAGCCGCAGGTGCGACCGGCCGTAGGCGAGGAGCAGGAAACAGCCGACCAGCGCCCAGGCTCCGAGAGCCAGCGCCGCGAGAGAAGGCCGTAGCAGGGAGCTCGCCGGAGCGGCGGGCACCGGCAGAGCCGGCTCGGGGCGCAGAGCCTCTTCGCGGATGGACGCGACCGGCAGCACCGGAACGGCGGGCGCCTCCTCCATCACCGCCACCGCCGGCACGCCCGGGAGATTCCAGCGTCCCGCCGCCGGCTCCCAGCCGGCGGCGAGCTGCAGCGAGGCCGTGAAGAGAGCGCCCACCAGGGCCAGCTTCCACACCGCCTCTTCGGCCGCCGCCGACCAGCGGCTGAGCGGCTTCGAGGCGAGCACGGCGAGGCCCAGCAGGAGAGTGCTGTGCAGCAGGTAGGTCAGCAGCCAGGCAAGGACCTGATGGGGAAAGAGATCGGCGGACATTCAGCGTCCCTCCTCGCGCCCGCGGGCGGCGATCAGCTTGCGGAGCTGGCCCAGCTCGCGCGCGTCGATTTCATGCTCGGACAACAGGTGATTGACCAGTGCGGAGACGTCCCCGCGGAAGAGCTGCGAGGTGAGGTCGGCCACCATCGAGCGGCGGACCTGCTCCTCGCTGACCTGGGGACGGAAGATGAACCGGCGGCCTTCGGCGCGGTGGTCCACCACGCCTTTCTTCTCCATCTTGGTCAGCATGGTGGCGATCGTCGTCAGCGCGAGCCCCCGCTCCGGCTCGAGCGTCTCGTGAACCTCGGCCACCGTCGCCTCGCCGCGGTGCCACAGCACCCGCATGATGGCGAGCTGCAGATCTCCGAGGTGGTGGGATGTCTCCATGATCGGCTCCTCCGCGTCAACTACCCGGATAGTACTACCAGGGTCGTTGGCTGTCAACAGCAGAATACGGAGGGACGAGCGGAAGGTTGCAGGGTCTCGTACAATCCCTGCCGATGCCGATCCACATCAAGCGCGTCTACGATCCTCCCGCCGCCGCAGACGGTCTCCGCATTCTCGTCGACCGCCTCTGGCCGCGAGGCCTGACGAAAGACGCCGCCGCGCTGGAGCGCTGGGATCGCGACGTCGCGCCGTCGAACGAGCTGCGGAAGGAGTTCGGTCACGACCACGCGCGCTGGGACGAGTTCAGGGCGAGATACTTCGCCGAGCTGGACGCGAATCCGGAGCCGGTGAAGCGGCTCGCCGGCGCGGCCAGGAAGGGGACGGTGACCCTCCTCTTCGCGGCGCGGGATACGGAGCGGAACAACGCGGTGGCGCTGCGGGAGTATCTGCGGAAGCTGGCCCGGTGAGCGAACCGATGAGACTCCTCTCGCGGGAAGATATTCGAAGCGCTCGCGCTGCTCTCACGAGAACTCGCCCAAGACTCGGCTGTGGAGATTGTCGTAGGCGGCGGAGCGGCTCTCGTCCTCCTCTACAACGCCCGCGAGGCGACCAAGGATGTAGACGCTTTTGCCGTTAAGTCGTCTGATCCTCCTGCCGTCCGATCAGCAGCGCGGAGGGTCGCAGATTCATTGGGACTCCCGCAGGATTGGTTGAACGAGGGCGCGAAGGGCTACCTTCATGGATTCTCTCCGGGAGAGGTCTTGTTTGACCAAGCGCCTCTGATCGTGCGCTCAATCGCTCCCCAACAACTCCTGGCAATGAAGCTGAGCGCCTGGCGAGATGATGTCGACATCGCGGATGCCCGGCTGCTACTCTCAAAGCTGGTTGGGGATAGGCGCGAAGTTTGGGATCTCGTCGAGCCGCACGTCATCCCCGGCCGCGAACTGAAGGCTCGGTACGCGTTCGAAGACCTATGGAATCTGGATCGTGGACATTCTTGATCTGATCAAGGCGCTCCTCGCCTATGACGCATTGACGGCGAGGCAGTGGCTGGCCGACGCACAGCGGGCCGGATTCATCTGGTCGAAGGTGCCGCCGCCGTCCGGCCTCGATCCCACTGCGCGCGCTCTTGCTGCGGGTGTGACCGAACTATTGGCGTCCCGGGCGGGTCAAGCACCGCCTTCATGGACGGCTGCGGTTCCTCCCGCGCCGGAGCGGATCTTCCTGGTTCGCGCGGCGGAGACCTTGCCGAGGCTCAGGGCTCTTTGTGAGCGAGAGGGTCCTGAACCTCTCCGCCGTCGCGGTCTCCTCGCGCCTCCAGAGTTCCTCACCGTCGCCTGAGCGCTGCCCGCGCTCCGTTCCGACTGGAGTTAGAATTACTCCGTCCGGCTCCCTGAAAGGAGGCCCAGAGTGCGACTCGGCCTGCGGAAGATCATCGCGCCTCTCCTGCTACTCGTCGCCTCAGCGGCCCAAGCGCAGCTCTGGGGCGGCCCGGCGGCCGTGGAGATCCGGATCGAGGACCAGAAGGGCCCTCCCGTAGCCGGCGCCACGGTGACGTTGCGGTACAACGACGTCGATCCCAAAGGTGGACCGGACGCCGTGCTCACCGATTCGCACGGCAAGGCGACCGTGGGCGGGCTGGCCGAGGGCTCGTGGCACCTGGAGGTAAGCCACGAGGGCTATATGACCTACCTCGCCGAGATCACCGTCCGCGAGAAGGGCCGGATCGTGCTGGAGGAAGCCGCGCAGTTCAACGTCGTCGGGGCCACGCGCACGATGCGGGTCCAGATCTCCCGCGGCAAGGCGGGACCGGCTCCACGGCCGTCGGTCGTCGCGGAGAAGGCCCCCGTGCCGGCGCCGGTTCCTGCACCGCCCGCGGCCACACCGCCGGTTTCTCAACCCAAAATTCCACCGGCGCCAGCACCGCCGACTCAGGAGGAGCCGACCGCCGCGCCGGCCCCCACGCCCCCGGCTCCTTCTGCGCCTCCGGCTCCTGCGCCAGCACCGATCCCTTCGCAGCCCGCGCCGGCCGCGCCTGCGGCTCCCCCGCCAGCGCCAGAACCGCAGCCCACCCCCACGGCGGAGCCGCCGGCGAAACCGACCACGGTCCCACCGCCGGCTGCCACACCTCCCGTGCGACCGCCGGAGAATCCTCCGGCGCCGGAACCTCCTCGGACAAAGCCGACGACACTCCCGCCGCCGGCGATACCGTCAGCTCCAGCTTCGCCGCCGGAACCCGTGTCACCTATGCCCCCACCGCAGCGGGCTGATCCGGTGCGTCTGCGGACCTCGAAGGACCGTACGTGCTTCGAATGTCCGCCCGGGGAGTCCGCCCTCTCGACCGAACGGGTCATCCAGCCCGGAGGCGGCTCCGGCTGCGGCGCGGACATCGCCGCGCAACTGCAGACCGGTACAATCCCCTCCGGCCTGCCTGCCGATTGCCACGTGCTGCGCATCGCCCTGCCGGCCGGCGCGCGCTATACGGGATACCGTTTCGAGGTGCAGACCGGCGGCGACAGCCTGGACTGCCTCGCCGGCCAGAATTGTCCCCAGAGCACCGGCCGCTGGCCGATCAATCCGGTCCTCCTCCGGCAGCCGGAGGGCACGGTCATCCTCGCGCCCTTCGAAGCCGGTCCGTCCGAGCGCGAGCGGCGGGCGGTCTTCACGGCCTACTTCACGACGGGACCGGCGAAGCGACCGCGATAAGCCCGCAAGTCATCTACATCCGTACATTCGGCTCCCTCTGGCGCGAAGGATTCCGCGCCGCCATGCATCCAAGAGATACAGAAGGCAGCCGACGAGCGGCGCCTGGGTCGAGGGGAGCGCGGCTAACATGGTGTGGTCCCTTACGCCGCAGGTTGACGGGCGAGAACTGAGGCGGTCGGAGCCATTGGCGGAGCATAGCGAGGACCTGCAGCTCGTCGAGCGCATGCTCGCGGGAGAAGAGGACGCCTTCGAAGCGTTCGGAGAACGCTGCTTCAAGGCCCTCTATCGCTTCGCCTTCACCCGGCTGGACGGCGATCGCGAGCTCACCCGGGATCTCGTGCAGACCGCGGTGGCCAAGGCTCTCTCGAAGCTCGACACCTACCGTGGCGAGGCCGCGCTCCTGACCTGGCTCTGCGCCTGTTGCCGCAACGAGATCCTGATGCATTTCCGCCGCCGGCAGAGCGCGCCCTTGGAGGTCGAGTTGGAGGAAGAGCTGGGACCTGAGTCCGGCTTCGGTTCGCCACCCCCAAGCGGTCCCGAAGCCGGCCTCCTGACATGGGAAAGGACCCATCTGGTGCATGTGGCGCTCGACAGCTTGCCGCCCTCCTATGCCCAGGCGCTGGAGTGGAAATATCTGGAGGGTCTCTCCGTCAATGAGATCGCCTGGCGGCTGAAGATGCGGCCTAAGGCCGCCGAGTCGCTCCTCACGCGGGCGCGACAGGCGTTCCGCTCGAGCTATGAAAGCCTGGAGCGTCTTCCGACTGTGGAAGAACCAGACCATGGATGAACGAGACAGAGACGAGGACTTCGCGCGCCAACTGCTGGAGCAGGCAGGGCCTCGGCCGCCGGTTCCGCAGGAGGATCTGGACGCGATCACCGCCGCCGCGCGCACCGCGTGGCGGGAGCAGGTCCGGCGACGCGACGCGGCTCCAGCGTATCGGCCACGCCGGACGGCTGTGCTCGCTCTAGCGGCGGCCTTGATCGTCGCCGTCGGGCTCGTCTGGTGGTGGGTATCGCGCGCGCCGCGAGGTCCAGCCGGCGTGCCGCCGCCCACGGTTGCTCGGGTCGAGTTGGTGACCGGGCCGGTTCAGCTTGAGACGAACACGGACGAGGCACGGACGATCACCACGGGAGAGCTGATTCTCCAGGGGGCGGCTCTCCACACCGATAATGGCAGGGCTGCTCTGCGGCTGGCCGGCGGCGCCACCGTGCGTCTCGACACGGAGACCCGGCTGCGCTTCGCCTCCGCCACCGCCCTGGAGTTGGAACGCGGCGCGCTCTACGTGGACACCGGCGCAGGGCCGCGCGCGGCGATCGAAGTCCGTACTCCGGTCGGAACCGTGCGGGATATCGGCACGCAGTTTGCCGTTCGAATCGCGGATCACGAGAAGGCAGTCCTATCCGTCCAGGTCCGCGACGGCTCGGTGCGGACGGAGCACCGTGGCCACGCCTATCTCACGCCGGCGGGGCAGGAGCTGGTGCTCCACCACGACGGAAGAGCGGAGCGCCGCGAGGTGACCGCCCATGGCCCGGCGTGGGAATGGGTCCTGGAGGCCTCTCCCGGCTTCGATATCGAGGGCCGCACCTTGCGGGAATTCCTCGGCTGGGTCTCCAGCGAGACTGGTTGGCGCGTCCGTTATGCGGACGCGGGGCTCGCGGATTCGGCGGCGAAGATCGTGCTGCACGGCAGCATCGGCGAGCTGCGGGCTGATCGGGCGCCGTTCGCGGTCCTCCCCGGAGCCGGGCTTGAGGGCAAGAGCGAGGACGGAACGCTGGTCGTCCGACGACGCTAGTAAGGTCCTTTCAATCCAGAAGGTCGAGGACTTCCTGTTCGACCGCGCGGGAGCGCAGGAGATCGAGGGCTCCCGCGTCGGCGAGCTCTATGATCTCGGCGACTAGAGTCTCTACTCTTCGAGAAACTTCAGGCTCCCATGAATCGAGCTTCTCCGCGAGCTGGCGCGCGATGGGAGACATAATCTCAAGCAACATGACCGATAAGTGCTACAGCGCCGCAGCCGCCAGAGCCTCGGCGGCACGCTCGGGACTCACGCGATCGGAAAGATCTTCCTCGGGCTGGATGACCAAGGACGCGTGAAGTGCCTCCAGAATCCGCTGCAGACTCTGAAGCGACAGCTCGGAGCGGCTGGCGAAGACACGGCTCAAGTGGCCAGGATCGATCCCGCTCTCCTTGCAGAAACGGTAGCGGGAACCATAGCGCTCTTCAATGAGGTCGGCCAGGTAGTCGCGATAGTCAGGCGGTGCGACCTTCCCCTGTGCGATCCCCAGACGGGCCTCTAGATCCTGACAGAGCCGGTAAGAAACGGATTCCGAAGGAAGACCAGAGCGGCCGAATTCTTTGGTCCACCAAGAGGCGAACTTCGACCACTCGGGTTGTTTTGTATACCTGCGTTCGACGGCCGACAAGAAAGCGCTTTCCTTCTCTTCAAGATCGTCAAGCTCAAGCTTCCTGCCGGTGATCGTCTGATAGATATGCTTCATGGTTGACCTCGCCTTCAGTTTCGATACAGGCACTCTTATGTCTCCAAGAATCCGTCCTCAGGCCGCACCTCCAGAAGCTCCGCATAGCCCGCCACCTCAAGGTACATGACACGCTGATCAAAGGTGTTGCCCGTCCGGCGAAGTAGGGCGCGCAATGCGTCGATTTGATGGGTCGTGATCGCCACTGTGTACTTGCGGCTCAGGTCTTCGACGGGCTCCTCTCCTTCGCCCGGCGACCACGCTCCGGAAACCGGTTGCGCCTTCCGATAGTAGAGAACAGTCTCAGGCCCAGTCACCGCGCCAAACTTTCTGATCAGCGCATCCTGCAGCAGCCGCCACAAGACGGGAGGGTGAGGCTTTCGGTCCGAATCCCATACGATCGGCACCAGGAATACGCAAACGGGTCTCGGAGACTCCTGCACCGCACCTCCCTTCTCGTCTCTAGCCCCACCGCACAGAGCAGTATATTAACATAGTTGACTGCGAGTCAATCAGAGATGGCCGCGATCGCACTCAAAACTCCCAAGTGATCCCAGCCGAAGGGAAGATCCCCGGCCAGCGCTCCTCTTCGAGGATCACCTTGCCGGCATCCTCGTCCAGGTCGACGACGCTGAATCCCGCGAGGTTGCGCCGGTTGTAGAGGTTCTGGATATCGACGAAGAACGTCAGCCGGCCGGCGCGCAGGTCCCAGCGGCGGCTGGCCCGCAGATCGAGACGATGGTACGGCGGGAAGCGCTCGCTGTTCAGCGGTCCGAAGACGGCCTCGAGCCGACGATCTTTCAGCTCTCCCGGATCCTCGGGGTCTTCGGGATCTTCCGGCTCTTCAGGATCATCGACGAAGCGTGCCTCGACGGGTGTGGTCGGCCAGCCGGTGTGGTAGCGCCAAGCAAGGTTGAGGTTCCACTGCCTGGTGAGCCGGTAGTTGAGATCGACGCCCAACGTGTGCGGCTGGTCGAGAGCGCGCGGCACCTTCTCGCCCGCCAGCCGGTCTTCGGCCCGGGCGTAGGAGTAGGCGAGCCACCAGTCGAAGCGAGCACCGCGGCTGCCGCGCAGCAGGAGCTCGAGCCCTTGAGCCGTGCTGCGCTTGGGCGCGATGCGGACCCGATCGGGCTCGATCTCGGGGAAGAAGTTCAGCGGTTCGAGCAGGCTCTCGTAGCGCGGCCGGGGATCCTCGATGCGGCGGCGGAACAGCTCGACGCGGACGGCCTCGAGACCGGCGCGGCTGGGCGTCAGGAGGGTCTCGCAGCCGAAGACCCAATGCTCCGAACGCTCCGCCGTCTGCAGCGCGCTCTCGCCGTCCTCCACCTGCAGCTCGTATGGGCGCTGGCTCTGGAAGAACCTCCCCCAGGCCGCGCGGATTACGCTGCGCTCTCCCCAACGCCAGGCGAGGTTGACCCGCGGGCTCAGGAGGTCGTCGTGGGTGGCGGTGTGCCGGTCGTAGCGGACGCCCAGCTCGGCCGTCAGACGATCGCGCCAGGAGAGCAGGTCGCTGGCCCATAGCCCGAGGTGCTCGCCGCGCAGCGATCCGTCGAACCGGTGCACCGTCGAGCGGGGAGAGGCGAAAGGAGCGAGGATCACGATCTCGGGCTCGATCTCGTTGGAGTAATCGAAGAAGGCGTCGTAGCGGCGCGCCTCGAATCCCCCGGTGAGCGCGTGACGGGGCGCGAGCTGCAGGCTCCAGGTCTGCGCCAGCGCCAGGACCTGGAGGCGGCGATGATCCCGCAGCTCGAAACTGCCCTCCTCGTCGCTTCCTACTCCCCCTCGCTGCCTGTCGATCTCGGCCCACGATCCGACCGTCTCGACGAGGAACCGCTCGCCCGGCATGGCCTGGTGCGTGAGCCAGCCGTAGGTGGTGCGGTAATGGTTTTCGAGACGCTCGACGTTCTCTTCCTCGACCTTGTCGAGCTCGAGCTCGTCGCCGGCCGCGAGGACGCGGGCGCTCACCAGACCGCGGTCCGTCGCCAGCTCGGTCTTGCCGAGAACGTCCCAGAATTGCGGGTTCTCGTCGCCGATGGCGTCGCGCGCCAGGATCAGGGAGCCGCGCCGGGCGGTGAGCAACCAGGACCCTCGGTCCTCGGCAAACCTGCCCGAGCTCGACGCCAGGGCATCGAACACGCTGAGGCCGAGGACGAACTGATGTCCGGCCGGCGGGTCCGCGGTGCGCAGGTCGAGCACGCCGCTCATGCGGTCGCCGCGGCTCGCCGGATAAGCGCCCGTCGTCAACGTGGCGCTGGCCAGGGAGCGAGCCGGCACGACGGAGAGCGCGCTGTCGTAGTCCTTGAGGTGGAAGGCGTCGTAAAGCTCCTGTCCGTCGAGGAGGATCGCCACTTCGTCGCGGCGCCCGCCGTGGACGCTGAAGCGGGCGGTGACGTCGTTGGCCGCGACGCCGGGCAGCAGGGAGGTGGTGCGGAAGATGTCGCCTCCCAGGTGAGGAAGGGTTTCGATGTCCTCTCGGCTGAGGGAGAGGGAGGATTCCGGTTGCTCGTTGAGAAGAGACACGCGGCTGGGCTGGACGACGATCTCGTCGCGGAAGACCGGCAGGGCCGCCACCTTCTCCTCGACCGTCGTCCTGGCACCGCCGCTGCCAGCCGCCTTCGCGACGACCACCAGGACGCCGCCGGGCCCCTCCTCGATCGCCAGCCCGTGCGGCGCCAGGATCTCGTCCAGGATCCGCCGCGGCTCGCGCGCGGTGGGCTCGGCGACGACCTTCATCTCCGGCCGCACGAGCTCGCTGGTGAAGACGATGGTCAGTCCCTGGCGTTGCAGGGAAAGGAGAGCTTCGCTGAGAGGGCGGCCCTGGTATTCAGCGGCCCATACGGGAACAGCGCCTGCCATGGCCAGCGCAACGAGGAAGAGTCCCCAACGGCCGGAATGCCTCAGCACCGGCAGATCCTAACTCCGATGCCGGTGAAGGGACGAAAGGGACAACAAGGACTGCAAGGACAGGTGCCGTGGGTCTCCTTGTCCTTGCTGTCCTTGCCGTCCCTTTCGTCCTTGTCGTTTCGGCGTCCTACGCCTTCACCAGCGGCAGCCGTTTTCCCGTCCAGCCCGGGAAGAGACGGGCGTCGTCCTTGACGCCGAGGTGCTTGCCGGCCAGCTCGCAGAAGACGGAGCGGAAATCCGTGGTCACCGGCAGATCGCGGCCCTCGTAGAGCGCGCCGGGCTCGAGGCCGGCCGGAAAGACGCCGTGGACCTTGCCGCCGTCCACCGGATTGCCCAGCACGAAGAGGCAGGAGCCGTGGCCGTGGTCGGTGCCGCCGGAGCCGTTCTCGCGCACGGTGCGGCCGAACTCCGTCATCGTGGTGAGCAGGACCTGATCCTGATACGAGCCGAGGTCGGTCCAGAAGGCGCGGATGGCCTGCGCCAAGTCGCGGGCCTGGCGGGTGAAGGCGATCGTCTGCTGGACGTGGGTATCCCAGCCGCCGGACTCGGCGAAGGCGATCTCCAAACCCACGTCGGACTTGATGAGCAGCGCGATCTGGCGCAAGGCGTTGCCGAGCGGCGTCTGCGGGTACTCGGCGCCGGCGGCCGGACGATAGCGCTCGATCTCGGCCGCGGAGAGCATGTGGACGGCGCGGAAGGTCTCGCCGCCGGTGTGGCGCAGCAACCCCTGCAAGGTCTGCTCGTAGAGGGCCTCGAAGCCCTGGCCGGCGGCCGCCGCCGTGCGGTCGGCGCCCGGCAGTTGAACCTTGAAATCGGCGAGATTGGTGACCGCCAGCGCCGGCTCGTCGCCGTAGAGCGAGCGCGGCAGAGCGGGGGTCATGGCCACGGCGCGGAACGGCGAGCCGTCGTGCCCCATCAAGCCCACGGCGCGGTTGAGCCAGCCGTCGGGCGTGCCCTTGCGGCCGGGCGTGCCCGTCTCCATGAAGTCCTGGGCGTCGAAGTGCGAGCGCGTGGGATCCGGCGAGCCCACGGCGTGGACGATCGCCAGACGCTTCTCCTTCCACAACGGCAGCAGCGGCTCGAGCGCGGGATGGAGCCCGAAGCCGGTCTCGAGATCGAGCAGCGCGGCGTCCGCCGCCGAGCGGGCGCCGGTGGCGGCGAGTCGTGGGCGCAGGGATTTGAGCTCCGCGGCGTCGATCGGCGGCACGGCGGCGAGGCCGTCCATGGCGCCGCGCTGGAAGATCGTCACCAGGACCTTGCGCCGGCGTGAAGAGGTCGAGCCGGTGCCCGTCGCGGCCAGGGCGGCGCGGGCGAGGAATCCGGGTCCGCCGCCCACGCCCACGGTGACGAGGGCCACGCCTCCGGCTTTGAGGAAGAGTCTGCGGTTCAACATGGTGGTTTCCTTCTACCTCCGCTGAAACTCCGGCGAGCCCAGGATCACGCCCACCACCTGTTCGAGCGGCGTGGGCGGGCGGCGGTCGGTCGGCTGTTGCGGCGCGTCGCCGAGCTTGTCGCGGATCTTGATCGAGCGCGACGGTCCCAACTCGGAATCGCCGAAGACCATGGCGTCCTCCGGATCGGCGTCCTTGGCGCTCTTGCCCGCGTCCTGGGGAGCCGCCTGGTCCACCTTCTTCGGCAGATTGGGGTCGGCGACCATGGGGCCGAGGAGCTTGAGGGTGGAGGCGAGATCCCGGCCCGGCAGGAGGAGACCGGCATAGATCGACAGGGCCTCCTCGCGCGACGCCGGCTCGCGCCCGCCGTTCAGGGCCCGCAGGTCGAGGTCCACGCCGCGAACCCGTTCGGCCGCGAGCTGGAGGCCGAAGTTCATGCGGTTGAGCAGCGAGCCGGTGTTCACCCACGCCTCGGCGCGGTCGGGGTAGCCGGTGGGCGCCTGATAGGCGTAGAGCGGCTGGCCCATGCGGGCGATCCACTTCAGGGTCTCGCGCGGATCGCCGATCTCGCCGCCCGTGGCGCGCAACGCCGAAGCGGCGAGCTCGAAGGGCGACTTGACCTTGGCGCCCACGGCCTCGCGGCTCCAGAATTCGGGCGACTCGGCGAGGGCCGTCAGCAGCCGCCGAGTGTCGCCGCCCGTCTGCAGGTAGACCTCCGCCAGACGGTCGACGAGGGGCTGCGGCGGCTGATCGGAGACGAAGCGGACGGCGAGCTTGGCGGCGATGTGACGGGCGGTCGCCTTCTGCGTTGCCAGCAGGTCGAGCACGACCTCGCCGTCCTCGATGCCGCGGCCTGCGGGCAAGCGGACGCCCAGGATGGTCTTCGCTCCCGCGTCGTGCTGGTCGGCGCGGAAGAGGAAGTCGCCCTCGGTATGGAAGCCGAGGCCGCCGGCCCGCTCGGCGCGGGCGAGGCGCCGCTCCGCCATCTCGCGCCGGCGGCCGGGAGGCAGGACGCTCCAGCCGGTGAAGGCGCGCGCCACCTCGACGACGTCCTGCTGGGTGTAGCCGCCGTCCACGCCGAGGGTGTGCAGCTCCATCAGCTCGCGGGCGTAGTTCTCGTTGACGCCCCGCGGACGCATGCGGCGCTCGGGCTGCTCCATCCGCGGGTCGCGATCCGCGAAGGACCCGAACGGGCGGCCGCCGAAGCCGCGGTCCCGCCCCCCCATCCAGGCGCGCTGGCGCGGCGAGCGGCCGATCTCCTTCTCCATCGTCGTCGGCGACCCGTCCGCGGCGGAGGACTGGGCGTTGTCGAGATAGAGCAGCATGGCCGGGCTCTTCGCCGTGGCCTCCAGCAGATCCCGGAAACGGCCGAGGGCGTGAGGCCGGATGGTGTCGCGCTCGTACGGCAGGAGGAAGGACCGGGCCTTCTTGTCGGTCAGCGAGACGTTGAAGTGGTTGAACCAGAAATCGGTCATCACCTCGGCGAGCTGGTTCTCGGACTCGACGGCGCGCAGGAGCTTCTGGGTCATGAGCTGGCCCAGCAGCTCCTTCTGCGAGCGGTACCCCTGCTCGCGGGCGTACGCCATCACCTTGTCCTTGAGCGCGGCGCGGTCCTGCTCCTTCAGGTCCTTGCGGCCGACGTCCGCCGGAAGGACGCCGGCCTCGCGCGCCTCGTACAGCACCATGCCCGGCGGCGGATACCGCGCGGCGATCTCGCGCGTGGAGAGGCGCAGGGCCGGCAAGGCGCGGAGGTCCTCGTCCACCCGGCTGTCCGGGAGGTTCGCCACGAGCTGGCGCTCGAACCAGCGGTCGAGCCCCATCCTGACCACGGCGTCCACTTCGCCAGGGCGGGGCCCGAAGGCGAACCGGTTGAGCAGGTGAGCGGTCGCCTGGCGCTCGTTGAGGCCCGCCTCCTTCCACGGCAGATGGACGGACGGCTGAGCGTTATCGCTGGTCGCACCGGCCCAGGCTCCGCAGACGGCCAGGGCGGCGAGGGCCGAGAACGAGAGGACGGCTGCTTTCATCGACGGCTCCTTCGGGTATCTCCAGGTCTCTCCATTCTGAACCTGGAACCCGGAAAAAGGAGATTTCCTGCGGCGTCGGCGATAATCCGTCACGATGGCATCGCGCCGTTGGCTCTACAGGCTGCTGAGCCTCTACCCGCCCTATCTCGGTGCGGGCATCCGGGTGAAAGCCGCGCCCGACCTGCGCACGTTCGAGGTGCGGATGCGGCTGCGCTGGTGGAACCGCAACTACGTCAAGACCCACTTCGGCGGCTCGCTGTATGCGATGTGCGATCCCTTCTTCATGCTGATCCTGATCGAGGCGCTGGGGCGCGGCTACGTGGTGTGGGACAAGTCCGCCACCATCCGCTTCCGCCGCCCGGGCCGCGGCACGGTTAGCGCCACCTTCCACATCCCGCAGGAGAAGGTCGACGAGATCCGCGCCGCCGCCGATGCCGCGGGGAAGGTCGAGCCGGTCTTCCATGTCGACGTGGTGGACGAAAAGGGCGAGGTCGTGGCGGAGGTCGAGAAGCTGGTGTATGTGAGGCGCAAGGACGCGGCGCCCGCGCCATAGGGGCGACGCAAAAGGACAACAAGGACGGCAAGGACAGCAAGGACAAGGAAGGGCGGCGGTCCTTTAGGTCCTTGCAGTCCTTTGAGTCCTTTTATGGTGCCGCGAAGCGGTATGATGAGGCCCCTATGGCAACACGCCTGCTCCTTCTCCTGCTGCTCCTCGCCACGCCGGCCTTTTCGGACAGCCTGTTGACCCTCCACAGCAGCATCGAAGGTCTCAAGATGGACCAGCCGCCGCCGGGCGAGATCCGCATCTGGATCGGCGGCGACAAGCTGCGGCGGGAGGAGGGAGACACCTCGTACATCCTCCGCCTCGACCGCGGCAAGCTCTACGTCCTCAATCATGCGGAGAAGACCTATACCGAGCTGGCGGTGGCCGACCTGCAGCAGATAGCGTCGCCGGGAGCTGAGCTCAAGGTGCAGGTGACCGCCACCAAAGAGACGAAGAAGATCGGCAACTGGACCGCCCGCAAGTACAAGGTGGACCTCTCCAACCCCGGCCTGCATCTCGACACCACCATCTGGGCGAGCCGCGACATCGCCTCCTATGAAGCGTACGGCCGCCTGGCCGCGAGCCTCGCCGCCCTGCAGCCCGGCGGTGCGGAATGGGCGCGCAAGATGGAACAGATCGATGGTTTCCCCGTCCTCCAGGAAGCCGACGTCAAGATGGGGAATAGCCGCTTCCGCACCCGCGAGGAGCTGGTCGCGGTGGAGACCCGGGACGCTCCCGCCGACGCCTACGAGCTGCCGGAGGGGTACACGGCCCGGCCGTTCGGAGGCCCGCCGTAAACCTTATTTCGTCTGCGAAATCTGCCGGCGCAGCAGCTCGTTCTCGAAGGCCATGCCTACCTGGGCCGTGGCGAGCTCCAGGATGTCGATGTCCTCGATCGGCTGCTCCCGCTCGCCATTGTCCGTGTAGATCACCGAGATCACCCGCTGGGCGCCGAGCACGGGGAAGATCACCACCTGGCCGTTGCGGGGGCGGCCGACCATGGAGCGGAAGGGTTCGGGCAGATCCGCGTCCTCGAAGGTGACGTTCTGGACCTCGCCGGTATCGAGGCTGCGGGCGAGAGCGCTGTCGAGGCTGAGGGCGACCTTGACGCCGCGCGTCAGCTCGGCGAGCGGCTTGCCGGAGCGGTCGGTGCCGAAGGCGCCCAGCGCCACCAGGTGATCGCGCTTGACCAGGAAGAGCACGGCGCGCTCGACCGACTCCGAGATGATGTGCATGAGGTTGAGCGCCACGGTGGCGGAGATCAGTCCCGAGCGCAGGTCCCCGAAGACCCGCCGCAGCCGCTCCACGCCGGATTGCGCTTCGGCGTGCGCCGCGCCGCGCACCAGGTCGCGCCGGCTCTCGATGACGTTCTCGACGCAGGCCACCACCGCCTCGACCTCGGCGGGCAGCGCCGCCAGCATGCCCGCCTCATAGACCCGGGTGAAGGAGGTACCGGGATCGACCAGCGCGATGAAGGAAGCCCGGTGCTGGGCGCGCCGCCGCGCCGCGGCCTGCTCCAGATCGACGTTCCCCTGCCGGAGATCTACGAGGACGATGGGCGGCGGCTCGCCGGCCGCGACGACGCCGGCCCGCGGCAGCGGCTTCATCTCGACCTCCGCCACCTCGTGCGCCAGCGCTTCGGCCAGCTTCTCGCCGAAGGGCAGGTCCGCCGAGACGACGTGCAGGCGCAGCAGCTCGGCGGCGTGCTTGGGCCGGCCCTCGCGCAGCTCGAGCTCGCCCGGCTCGGCGATCGCCAGAGCGATGCCGCTGGCCTCAGGGAACGCCGGATGCGTCGAATCCCCGTCCGCATAGCCGTGCCGCGCCTCGCCCATGGGATTGGTGCCGTCGCGGTTGCGCTCGTCGAAGATCCGCGCCGCTTCGAGCAGCACCATCTGCGTGTTGATGTCGGCGTCCGGCAGGACGTCACTCGGATAGAGCGCGATGTCGTCGATCGGCCGCAGATCGTCGATGGCGAACTCGAAGTTGCCGGTCTCCCAGACCATCACCTCGGAGACCGCCTGCTCGATCTGCTGCGCGATGACCTGGCGCAATCCCTCGGCGTCGATCGAGCCGGAAGAGATGAGGATCTGCCCCAGCGACCGCCGCTCCAGCTCCTCGTTCTGGGCGCGGATGGCGCCATCCAGGATGCGGCGGTCGATCATGCCGGAGGAGACCAGCAGGTCGCCCAGCTTGGGGGTGCGCGGCGCCTGCGCGGAGACGAGCCGGCCGCCGTGGAAGCCGATCATCGCCTTTTCCGGCCCGCGGGTCAGCAGCAGCGTGCCGGTCCGGCGGCCGAGGTGGATGAACTGCATCACGTCGGCCACCGAGACGTCCTTGAGGCTGCCGGAGATAGACATGGATCTCGTGTCTTGGCTTGATCTCGGGCCGCGGGGGCGGTCCTCGAAAGTTGGTGCGGCTCGCTACTCCCCCCGCGCCAGCTTCACCAAGCTCTCCAGCGTGCGCAGCTTGCGGTCCTTGGTGGCGAAGAGACGCGCCGCGAACAGCGCCGAGGCGGCGTGGGCGGAGAGCAGGTCGAGCAGATCGCGGTCCTCGGCGCGCAGGATCGGCTTGTGGTCCAGCAGCTTGAGCAGCACCAGGGCGCCGACGATTTCGTTCTGCACCCGCAGCGGCACCGCGGCGAGGGCCGGCGACTCCGCCGTCGGCCCCAGGCGCAGCACTCCGTCCTTGAGCGTGGCGTCCACCATCGGATCGCCGCCGGCGTAGGTCTCGCCGTCGTAGGGCGGGGCGGCGCCGTTGTACTGGCCCTCGGTGAGGGCGATCTCGCAACCCTCTCCCTCCTCGTCGCGGCGCAGCAGCAGCACGAACTGCTGGGCGCCCAGCAGGTTGATGGCGATCTCGGCGATGGTGGCCTGCACCTCGGCCGGGTCGAGGGTGGCGTGGAGCTGGTAGGTGGCGACGTAGAGGTTCATCAGCCGGCCGCCCTGGTGCTCGGAGTCGACCAGGCGCGAGGCCAGCTCCTTGACGTCGGACTCGGCGGTGGCGAGCCGGCGCTCCAGCTCGGCCACGCGGTCGTCGGCGGAGGACTCATCGCTCTCCGGCGCCGCCGTCTCCCGCAGGTTCTGCTCGACGACGCGGATGAGCTCGCCGGCGCGCTCCAGCGTCGTCCGCAGCTCAGCGATCAACTCTTGCCCGGCCACCGCTGCCTCGAGCCTCCTCTTCGGCGTCTCCGTGATGCTCCGCTCGCTCAAGCGGCGGTACCCTTCGTCTGGAGGCCTGCGATCAAGGCCAGGATCTCCTCGCTGTGGAACGGCTTCTTGATATACGCGGTGGCCCCCGCCTCCAGGCCGCGGGCGGTGTCCTCGTCGCGCCCCTCGGTGCTGATGATGATGACGGGGAGGTCGGTCCGCGAGGCGTCGGCGCGCAGCTCGGCGAGAAACTCCAGCCCGTTCATGTTGGGCATGTTGACGTCGAGCAGCACGAGATCGATGTCGGGATGCTCGCGCAGGCGGTCGAGGGCCTGCCGGCCGTCCAGAGCATAGACCAGGGCGTACTGGCGCAGCATCACCTCATACATCTTGTGCATCAGCTTCGAGTCGTCGACGACGAGGACTTTCCTTGGCTGCACGGGGCTCTCCGGTCAGGAAACTCCTGGGAGTGTAGCCAAGGTGGAGGGAGGATTCAAGGAAAGCGCCCACACCTGCCCTTCCGTCGTCCCGCATGTCAGTCCTATGTGCGGTTGCGCCAGTAGAACGGCCGCCGGCTGTCATGAGCCACTGCGAGGACCAACACGTACGTCGGGAAGACCTGATAGGCGATGCTGTGAGGGAAGCGGTCGAGGACGACGCGTCGGATGGGAGCAACGGGGTTCTGAGGAGCGCCTGACCAGAGAGGCCAGACCCGCGGGGTTTCCAGGATCACGCCAACCCAGCGGTCCACGTGTTGTAGGAACTCGTCACCGAGGCCGGTACGCTGCTCGTCGTACCAAGCGGCGTCTTGGAAGATCTCCTCCTCTGCTTCGGGATGGAGCTTAAGCCTCACGCCGGCGGGCTTCCAGACGCTGCGCGATGCGGAGGCGTGCCGCCTCCCAGTCGACCGCCTGTACGGCTCCTTCGGCAACCTCCTTGGCGCGGCGCGTGATCTCCCGCAGCCAGGCGGTTTCGACCTCGCTATCTCGTGCTTCGTCGAGGCTGCGGAGAAGGTCGTGGGCGAGCTCCGCTCGTTCCTCCCTGGGGAGACTGAGCACGGCAGAGCGCAGGTGCTGAGCAGCCATATGCAGATGATACCGCAATTGCAGGTGGCAAGTCGGACGAAGCACCTCTTCCGCCACGCCTTCGGGAAGAGAGATGGGATGGGGGCGGCATGAGCATGGTATGCTTCGTCCATGATCACAACCATTGACAAGGCAGGACGGGTGGTCATCCCTGCCGATGTGCGCAAGCGGCTCGGTCTCGCCGCCGGGACGGAGCTCGAGATGATGATCGAGGGCTTTGCCATCCGCCTCGTCCGGTCGGTGGCCGGCCCCGAGCTCGTCCGGCGCGGCGAGCGCCTGGTCGTCCGCCCCCGCGCCGCGGAGGGGGAGCGCACCGAGGTCGACGTAGCTCGGTTGATCGAAGAGGAGCGGGACCGGTGGCCGGGCTGACAGGCGCCTTCTTCGATACCAGTGTCCTCATCGCCGGAAGCATCGACTTTGGCAGCAGCTCGCAGCACGCCCTGCTGCTCATGGACGCGGTCGCGGACGGTCGCATCGAGCGTCCGCTAACCGCCTGGCATTGCTGCCTCGAGTTCTACTCGGTGACGACCCGCCTGCCGGAAGAATACCGTCTCGAACCGGAGATCTCTCTGCGGCTCCTGCGAGAGGAGATCTTCCCCCGCTTCTCGGTCTACGACCTCCCGGCGGAGCGGCGGGAGGAATTCCTGGCCTCTGCCGCGGGAGAGGGAACGGCAGGCGGCAGGATCTACGATGCGCACATCGCCGAGACCGCGCGGCAGGCCGGCGCGCGGCTCGTAGCGACCGAGAACCGTCGCCACTTCACTTCCCTGCTGCGCCACGGCATCCGCGTGTTGGTGAGCGCCGAGCTGGCCGACGAGATCAGGCGCTGAGCGGACGCTGCCGCGTGTCGGGCTAGAACTTCCTTTTTTGGAGGAGGATTGGTGGAGCCGAAGGGAGTCGAACCCTCGACCTCTTGAATGCCATTCAAGCGCTCTCCCAACTGAGCTACGGCCCCACAGGGACGCGGATTGTACTGGGGGTGCGGGAGGGGTGTCAATTTCGCACGACTTCGACACCGAGCTTGGTATCGGCCGGCCTCTTGCTCAGCCAGTCGGCATCGAGCTCGCCTGCTTTCACCCGCTCTACAGCCTGCTCCCAGTCATGCAGCGCAGGCACGTTCGTCTCCTCGAAGAACCTTTGCACCTCGCGGCAGAAGTCCTGGAAGCTTCCAGCATCGGATGCGATATCGACGAGGACCGCCCGAAACGCCGCGCCGAGCTCCGCCAGCACCTCGCTCGGACTTTTGCCGCTGGCCGCAAACCCTCCCGGATTGACGCCTTCGATCCAGTGCTCGCCTTCCTCCTCGACCAACAGTGCCCGTCCGGAGACCGTCACTCGCGCCACGAAGCCGTTGCCTTCCACCAGTTCCTGACGATCGAACAGCAACGGATACCGTACCATCTTGGCTCTGCAGCCTACCTAAAGTCTCCCGACATCAAGAGCCATTCTACTCGCAGTCCTAGCCAGGCATGCTGAATACTGCACCGCCCCGTTCACGCCCTTTCCGCTTTTATCTCCCAGGTTCCTGCAAGATAAGCGGCCATTTTTCCGACTTATATAGGCGTGGCGAAGACTGCGCACCCGGGACACGACGCCGCGTACAAGCGGCTTTTCTCCCATCCCAGCCTGGTGGAAGGGCTGATCCGCGGCTTTCTTCGAGAGGATTGGACCGAGCGGCTCGACTTTTCCACCCTCGAAAAGGTCAGTCACAGCTTCGTCTCCGACGACCTGCGTGAGCGCCACAGCGACGTCATCTGGCGCCTACGGCTGTGCGGCGAGGGCAAAGATTGGATCTACTTTTATCTCCTGTTGGAGTTTCAGGCCACCTCCGACCACTTCATGGCCCTGCGCTTGCTGACCTATGTGAGCCTGCTGCTGGAGGAGATCGTCCGCAAGGAGAAGCTGGGGCCGCAGGACCTCCTCCCTGCTGTATTCCCCCTGGTGTTGTACAACGGCAAGGGCCGCTGGCGCGCGCCTCGTAGATTGAAATCGCTGTTTGCATCGATCCCCAAGGAGCTCCAGCGCTACCTGCCCCGGCTGACGTACTTCGTCCTCGACGAGGGCCGTCTGGACCTGAGCCGGCCCGAGCTAAAAGAAAATCGGACCGCCGCTCTGTTTCGCATCGAAACGACCGAGGCTCCCGAGGCTCTGCCGGGTTTGTCCCAGGCGCTGGACGACGTCCTTCCTTCCGGGGACGCGGAGCTGCGGCGAACCGTCTACGCCTGGTTCACTTGGGTGGTCCGCAGGAGATTTCCGGACGCTATACTCCCGGAGGGGATCGACCTCAAGGAGGCGCCCATGTTGGAAGAGACCCTGGTCAAGTGGAGAGACAACATCATCCGGGAAACTCGCCGGGAAGCAGCCCTAGAGGTACGCAGAAGGGTGCTCCTCGAGCAGATGGCCGCGCGCTTTGGGCGCCTGCCACACGAGGTTCGGAGCCAAGTCGAGCAGATCGCCTCGGCCGAAGAGTTGAGGAAACTGTCGCGGCGAGTCCTGAAGGCCAAGTCTCTGCAGGAGATGGGGTTCCACTAGCCTGGGGTGCGCGGGCACGGTGCCCAGCGGACGAACGTCACAGCAGGCAAGAATGCAGGTCGCATTTCCGCCGCTGCATGTCGCAGTGAGGCAAATGCAACGTGCATTTCCGTCCCTGCGCGTAGCAGGGAGCAGAATGCGACTTGCATTTCCGCCCTTGCACGTCGCAGGGAGCAAAATGCGACCGGCATTTCCGCCACTGCACGCCGCAGGGGAGAAACTGCAGCTCGCATTTTCCCCGCTGCGGGTCGCAGGCGAGAGAATGCGACGACGGAAACCTAGGGAATCTCTGATCAAGTCTGACGGTTTTTTGGTCTGTACTCAACGGCTTGCTCTGACCGAGGAGGAGATGGATGCGCGACCAGAAGACTTTGGCTCTGGCGGCGGGTTTCGAGACGTACTCCAAGACGACTCGC
>JBKPTH010000107.1:0-36071 GCA_046765915.1 Acidobacteriota bacterium
CTCCGAGGCGGCGACAACCTTTCGCCAACCGCATCCGCCCGCGGGCAGGTCAGCGAAGAGGATCCGTCTTCTCCGCCCCGGAGACGCCCCCGGGGGCGTCTCTACATTGGGGGACGAGCCTTTGATCACCCTCCTCGTCGACCCCGCTGCCTTCGACGCGCCCGGGGTGCGGATCGACGGCGAGTCCTACCGCCATCTTTTCCGCGCGCGGCGGGTGGCGGTAGGCGAGGAGCTGCGGATCGTCGACGGCAAGGGCCGTGCGCGCTGGGGGAGGGTGGCGCGGGTGGACCGCACCTCCGCCACGGTGGCTCTCGGCGAACCGGCGCCGCCGCGCGAGCCGGCGTTCGAGCTCGCGCTGCTGGTGCCCACCTGCCGGCCGGAGCGGGCCTCGTGGCTGGTCGAGAAGGTGACCGAGATCGGCGTTTTCGCCGTCCACTTCCTGAATACCACGCGGGCGCCGCGCGACTTCGGCGCCGGCACCCTCGAGCGGCTGCGGCGGGTGGCGGCGGCGGCCGTGGAGCAGTGCCACCGCTCGCGCCTGCCGGAGATCACGGGCCCCCACGCCTGGAGCGAGGTCGGGCGGCTTGTCGAGGGCTCCGGATACCGCTGGGTTCTCGATCCTGAGATTTCTTTGAACGTAGGGGCGGGGCTTGTCCCTGCCCGGGCGGGGACAAGCCCCGCCCCTACGTCCGATCCCGAGGGGACCGGCGTCCTCCTCGTCGGCCCCGAGGGTGGCCTGGCGCCCGAGGAGCGCCGCGACCTCCTCGACGCCGATTGGATTCCCCTCGGGCTCGGCGAGCGCATCCTGCGCCTGGAGACGGCCGCGGTGGTGGGAGCCGCCCTGATCCTGCTATCTCCTTCCGGAATCCAAAATCCAAAATCCAAAATCTAAAATCCCAAATTGACCCGCCCCGACCGTTCGGCTAGCATCGTCAAGACCTCGCAAGCTCGCCGCCTAAAGGAGGCCGCCTTGTCCAATCCCTTTGCCGGTATCCGTTGGATCTGGAAGAACGGCCAGCTCATCGACTTCGAGAAGGCCACCGTTCACGTGCTGAGCCACGCCCTGCACTACGGTTCGGGAGTGTTCGAAGGGATACGCTGCTACGACACCCGGCAGGGATCGGCGGTCTTCCGTCTGGCCGAGCACCTGCACCGTCTGGAGAATTCGGCGAAGGCCTACCGCATGCCGATCGCCTTCACCGCCGATGAGCTGGCGGAGGCCTGTTGCGAGACCATCCGCGCCAACGAGCTGCAGGCCTGCTACATCCGGCCCATCGTCTTCCGCGGCATGGGTACGCTGGGGGTCAACCCCCTGCGTTCGCCCGTCGAGGTGTTCATCGCGGTGTGGAACTGGGGCAAGTACCTGGGCGAGGAGGCGGAGCAGGGGGTCGACGTCTGCGTCTCGTCGTGGCGGCGCGTCACGCCGGACTCGATGCCGGCGATGGCGAAGGCGACGGGCATCTATCTCAACGGCCAGCTCATCAAGATGGAGGCGATCGCCAACGGCTACGCGGAAGGCATCGGGCTCGATGCCCGCGGCTTCGTCAGCGAGGGCTCGGGCGAGAACGTCTTCCTGGTCGTGGACGGCGCGCTGATCACGCCGCCCGTGGCGTCTTCGATCCTCTCGGGCATCACGCGGGACACCGTCATCACCCTGGCGCGCGACCTCGGCATTCCGGTGCGCGAGGAGGTGGTCCCCCGCGGCCTGCTCTACTCCGCCGACGAGGCGTTCTTCACCGGCACGGCGGCCGAGATCACGCCCATCCGCTCGATCGACCGCATCCCGGTGGGGCGCGCCTGCCCGGGCGAGGTCACGCGCCGCCTCCTCGCCGAGTTCAAGGGGATCACCAGCGGCGAGATCGAGGACCGCTACGGCTGGCTGTCCCCGGCCTACGCCGAGGTCCCCCAGGCGAAGGCGCTCTAGCCGTAAAACGCAGCACCCGGAGGTTCCCGCCATGAACATCAACGACCTGCTCAAGATCGCGGTGGAGCGGAAGGCTTCCGATCTCCACCTCAAGGTGGGGAGCCATCCGGTCATCCGTATCGACGGCGACCTGGTGCCGCTGGGCGAGCTCAAGCGCCTGATGCAGGAGGACACCATCGCCATGGCGTTCTCCATCATGAACGCGCGCCAGAAGCAGCGCTTCAAGGAGGAGCTCGAGCTCGACATCGCCTACTCGGTGCCGGGGCTGGGCCGCTTCCGCTGCAACGTCTTCCAGCAGCGGGGTGCGGTCGGCCTGGTGCTGCGCGTCATCCCGGCGCGCATCCAGAGCGTCCGCGAGCTGATGCTGCCGCCGGTGCTGGAGCGCATCTGCGAGGAGCGCCGCGGCCTCATCCTCGTCACCGGCACCACCGGCTCCGGCAAGTCCACCAGTCTCGCGGCGATGGTCGACTACATCAACTCGACGCGCACCGAACACATCATCACCGTCGAGGACCCCATCGAGTTCCTGCACCGCGACAAGAAGTCGATCGTCAACCAGCGCGAGATCGACGTCGACACCCACTCCTTCGCCGGCGCGCTGCGCGCCGGCCTGCGCCAGGACCCCGACGTCATCCTGGTGGGCGAGATGCGCGACTACGAGACCATCGAGACGGCGCTGCTCGCCGCCGAGACGGGCCACCTGGTGTTCTCGACCCTGCACACCCTGGACGCCACGGAGACGGTCAACCGCATCATCTCCGTCTTCCCGCCGCACCATCAGAAGCAGATCCGCATCCAGCTCTCGCAGGTGCTCAAGGCCATCCTCTCCATGCGCCTGATGCCGCGCGCCGACGGCATGGGCCGCGTGCCGGCCGTCGAGGTCCTCATCTCGACCGCCTACATCCGCGAGTGCATCGAGAACAAGGAGAAGACGAAGTACATCCGCGAGCAGATCGCCCTCGGCACCAGCCAGTACGGCATGCAGACGTTCGATCAGTCGCTCTTCCAGCTTTACAAGAGCGGACTGATCACGCTCGACGAGGCGCTGCGCCGCGCCACCAATCCGGACGAGTTCCGGCTCAAGATCCAGGGCGTCCAGTTCACCGCCGACATCTCCCGCGAGCAGATGGAGGAGTCGCTCCAGATGCCCGGCGAGAGCGACCTGCTGGGCGGCGGCGACATGGCGTTCGAGATCGAGCAGAATTAGGTTTGCCGCCCTCCTGCTACGACAAGGCCGTCCAGCTCCTCGCCGCCCGGCCGCATTTCCGGCGGGAGCTGGCGGCGAAGCTCCAGCAGCGCGGATTTCCTGACGAAGAAATCGCCGCGGCGCTCGACCGGCTGACGGAGCAGGGTTATCTCGACGATCGCGCCGCGGCGCGCAGCTTCGTCGAATCCCGTTCAGGGCGCGGCGAGGGACGGGCGCGGCTGCGCGCCGAGCTGTCGCGGCGCGGAGCGGCGGACGAGATCGCGGAGGAGGCGCTCGCCGAGCTGACGCCGGAGGACGACCTGCCGGCGGCGCGCGCGGCGGCGGAGCGCTGGGAGCGCCAGGGCGGCCGCGATCCGCGCGCTCTCGCCCGCCACCTCGACCGCAAGGGCTTCTCCCGCCGTGCTATCGTTGCCGTTTTAACCGCTCGTGGAAACGGGCTGGACCTCGACGACGAATCATGAAGAGCACGGACATTCGCACAGGCTTTCTCGAATTCTTCCGCGAGCGCGGTCATCAGATCGTGCCGAGCGCGCCTCTGGTGCCGCAGGGGGACGCGACCCTGCTGTTCACCAACGCGGGCATGGTGCAGTTCAAGGACGTCTTTCTCGGCACCCGGAAACCGTCATCGCCACGGGCGGCTTCGGCGCAGAAGGTGATGCGCGTCTCCGGCAAGCACAACGACCTCGAGAACGTCGGTCCCAGCCCGCGCCATCACACGTTCTTCGAGATGCTGGGCAACTTCTCCTTCGGCGACTACTTCAAGGAGGACGCCATCCGCTTCGGTTGGGACCTGGTGACGCGCGTCTGGGGCATCCCTCCCGAGCGGCTCTTCGCCACGGTCTATGAAGAGGACGACGAGGCCTACGATCTCTGGCTGAAGCTGTCGAGCCTGCCCGCTGAACGCATCCATCGCTGTGGCATGAAGGACAACTTCTGGGCCATGGGCGAGACCGGCCCCTGCGGCCCGTGCAGCGAGATCTTCGTCGACCTCTACCCGGAGCTCCCGCAGGTTTCTTTCGAGGAGGGCTCGGACTCCGGCCGCTACACCGAGATCTGGAACCTGGTCTTCATGCAGTTCGACCGCGACGAGCAGGGGAACCTCTCGCCGTTGCCCAAGCCCTCGATCGATACCGGCATGGGCCTGGAGAGGATCACCTCCGTGCTCCAGGGCGTGCACTCGAACTACGACACGGATCTCTTCCAGCCGATCCTCGCCGCCGCGGCGGAGCTCGCCGGCACGAAGTACGGCAAGGACGCGGAGAAGGACGTCTCGCTGCGCGTCATCGCCGACCACCTGCGCGCCGTCTCCTTCCTGCTCGCCGACGGCGTCATCCCGGGCAACGAGGGGCGCGGCTACGTGCTGCGCCGCATCCTGCGCCGCGCGGTGCGGCACGGCATGCGCCTGGGCTTCGAAGAGCCGTTCCTGCACAAGCTGGTCCCGGTGCTCGGCGAGGTGATGGGCGCCCACTACCTGGAGCTCGCGGCGACGCGCCAGGCTTCGATGGCCACCATCAAGGCCGAGGAGGAGAAGTTCCTCTCCACGGTCGCCAACGGCGCCCGCCAGGTGCAGGAGGAGATCGAGCGCCTGCGGCCGCAGGGCGCGACGCTGCTCCCCGGCGCCATGGTCTTCCGCCTCTACGACACCTACGGCCTGCCGCTGGAGGTGATCCGCGAGATCGCCGAGGAGGAGCGCTTCCGCATCGACGAGGCGGGCTTCAACGAGGCCCTCGACGCGCAGCGCGAGCAGTCGCGCCGGGCGACGGCCGAGGTGCAGAACCGGCTCTCCGCGCTGCGCGAGGTGCTGCGCGGCCACGCCGAGCTGGCCGAGACCCACTTCGAGGGCTACGACCGCACGGAGCTCATCGACACGCCGGCCGAGGTGGTGCGCCTCGCCACCTGGCGCGAGGGCGCGCCGGTGCGCGTGTCGACGCTGCAGAAGGGGCAGGTAGGCGTCGTCATCCTCGACCAGACAGTGTTCTACGCCGAGGCGGGGGGCGAGGTGGGCGACACCGGGGAGATCGTCTGGGACGGCGGGCTCGCCCGGGTGGTGGACACCCAGAAGGACACCTCCGGCGTCTTCTTCCACTTCGTCGAGGTGGAGGAGGGCGGCCTCTCGCGGCACACCAGGGTGCAGCTCCGGGTGGACCACGAGCGGCGGCTGGCCATCCAGCGCAACCACACGGCCACCCACCTGCTGCACGCCGCCCTGCGGCAGGTGCTGGGCAAGAGCGTGCGGCAGGCCGGCTCGCTGGTGGCGCCGGACCGCCTGCGTTTCGACTTCACCTATCACCGCGGCATGTTCCGCCAGGAGGTCGAGCAGGTCGAGGATCTGGTCAACGAGTGGATCCGCCGCGCGGTGGGCACGGAGATCGTCTCGCGCAGCTACCAGGAGGCGATCGCCGCCGGCGCCATGGCCCTCTTCGGCGAGAAGTACGGCGAGCGGGTGCGCACGGTGAACGTCCCCGGCTTCAGCCTGGAGCTGTGCGGCGGCTGCCACGTGCACAACACGGGCGAGATCGGCCTCTTCGTCGTCGAGTCCGAGCGCGGCGTCGCCTCCGGCGTGCGCCGCATCGAGGCCCTGACGGGCACCTTCGCCCTGGAGGAGATGCGCCGCCAGCGCGCGGCCTACGGCGAGCTGGTGGCGCGGCTCGGCATCCGCACGGGGGACATCGACCAGCAGCTCCAGAAGGCGGAGCAGCTCCGCCAGCGCCAGAACGAGCTGGAGCAGGAGATGCGGCGGCTGCGCATGCAGCTCGTCTCGGGCACGGCGTCTCCGGCCGGCGACGAGGAGATCCTGGTGGAGGGCATCCGCGTGCTCGCCCGCGAGGTGCCGTCCGCGCCGGCCGACGAGCTGCGCGACATGGCGGACGCGCTGCGCTCCAAGCTCGGCTCCGGGGTGGTGGTGATCGGCAGCCGCAGCGACGGCAACGTCAGCCTGGTGGCGGCGGTGAGCAAGGACCTGACGGCGCGGATCAAGGCCGGCGAGCTGGTGAAGCGGCTCTCCGCCATCGTGGGCGGCGGCGGCGGCGGCCGGCCCGACTTCGCCCAGGCCGGCGGTAAGGAGCCGGAAAAGCTGCCGGACGCCCTGGCCTCCGTCGAGGAGGCGGTGCGCGAGCAGCTCGGCCGGTAAAATTTACCCCTTGCAATCTTTCTCTATCTGATTAAGATAGTCCCCCTGTAGCAGCTTTCAACAGGAAGGGACTGTCGTGACGAGAACGGCTCTACGCGCCGTCGCCTGGACGCTCCTGGGTCTCTGCCCCGCGGTCGCGGCGGCGGGCGACGTCAAGATCACCATCGGCCCGAGCGGCCGCAAGGTGATCCTCAACGAGAGCTCCAGCCAGCGCTCGCTGCGCCTGGCGCCGCGGCTCGCCGCCGTGCCCGACGCCGACCTCGAGCCGCTGATCGCCAGCCATAGCGGCGCGCAGAACCTGGACCCCAAGCTGGTCAAGGCGGTCATCCAGGTGGAGTCCGGCTACAACTTCAAGGCTCTTTCCAACAAGGGCGCCATGGGCCTCATGCAGCTCATGCCGGCGACGGCGGCCCTGCTCAACGTACAGAATCCTTACGATCCGGATGAGAACCTGCGCGGCGGCACCCGCTACCTGCGCCAGTTGCTCGACCGCTTCGCCGGACGCGTGGAGCTGGCCCTCTCCGCCTACAACGCGGGTCCCAAGGCCGTCGAGCGGCACGGGGGAATCCCGCCCTATGCCGAGACCCGGGCGTATGTGCGGCGCATCCTGGCGCTCTACCGCGGCGAAGACGCCGGCCTTTCCGCTTCGTCGATGGTCCTCGCCGGGAATCGCCGCAAGCCCTACCTCACGCGCGGCGCCAACAACCGCCTGCTGGTGACCACCTCTCTCGACGGCTCGCGATAGGCTCCAGTCCCTGGGATCTCCGCGTCGCGGTGGCATAGAATGCCGTCCGGCACAGCCGCCTGCGCTCGCGAACCGATGCTCAACCTGCCCAACCTGCTCTCGATCTGCCGCATCCTGCTGGTGCCGCCGCTGGTGGTGGTGCTGCTCACCAAGTTCGACGGCAAGGAGTGGTGGGGTCTCGGCCTGTTCCTGCTCGCCGCGGCGATGGATTTCCTCGACGGCTTCCTGGCGCGCCGGCGCAAGCAGGTCACCCGCCTCGGCACGCTGCTCGACCCGGCGGCGGACAAGATCCTCATCTCCGCGGCTTTCATCTCGCTGGTCGAGATGTCCCCGCGCGTGGTGCCGGCGTGGATGGTGGTGGTGATCATCGCCCGCGAGTTCGCGGTGACCTCGCTGCGCGGCTTCGCGGCGGCGGAGAGCATTGTCATTCCCGCGGGCCTCTCGGGCAAGATCAAGACGATCGTGCAGATCGTCTCGATCGCCCTGCTGATCATCCACAACCAGATCGAGGCGCTGTTCCCGCGCCTGGCCCCGTTCTCCCTCTGGGCGGCACTGGCGATCACCGTCTACTCCGGCGTCGAGTACTTCGTGCGCTTCGGCCGGCTCCTCCTGCGCGGGGAAATTCGTTGACCTCACTCTCTCCTCTGCAGCGCCTCGCTCTCTACGCGAGGCGCCGTTATCGAACGGTCTTCGCGGTCTGCGCCGTCCTGGTGACCATTTCGGTGATTCTCACCTTGCGGCTCTCCTTCGATACCGACATCCTGAACCTGCTGCCGCGCAAGGAGCCCTCGGTCAAGGCCTACGTCGAGTCGCTCGCGGACTTCGGCAGCGGCACCTTCCTGCTCGTCGCCGTCCGCATTCCCGCCGGCGCCGTGCCGGAGCCGTACGAGACTTTCGCCGACGAGCTGGCGGCCCGCCTCGCGCGCCTGCCGGAGCTCAAGAGCGTGGAGCACCGGATCGGCGATCCGGAGGAGCTGCTGCAGACTTTCTTTCCGAAGTCCGTGCTGTTCCTGGACGAGCCGGGCCGGCGCGAGCTGGCGGCGCGGCTCTCCGATCAGGGGATCCGCCAGCGGGTGAAAGAGCTGCGGCGCCAGCTCTCCACGCCGCAGGGCCTGGCGGTCAAGCAGCTCGCCAAGCTCGATCCGCTGGGGCTGGCCCAGATCTTCCTCGGCCGCGTCGAGAGCTCCCGCGGCACCCTGCAGGTCGATTGGACGAGCGGCTATTACCTGGCGCGCGACCGCCGGATGCTGTTGATCCTCGCCGAACCGGCGCGTCCGCCGCAGAACATCCAGTGGAACGAGCGGATGGTGGCCGCCGTCGACCAGTCGGTCGCCGCGACCCTGGCCGATTGGGACGAGATCGCCGGCCCCGGCGGGCCGCCCCAGCCGACCATCGGCCTGGCCGGGCCGCATCTCACGGCCCTGGGAGACACCAAGTTGATCCGCTACGACATGCTGGTCAACATCGTGACCTCGGCCGGCGGGGTGCTGCTGCTCTTCCTCTTCGCCTTTCGGCGCCTCGGAGCGCTGGCCTACGCCTTCGTGCCGCTGATCTGCGGCATCCTCGTCACCTTCGGTTTCGCCAAGCTGGCGGTGGGCTCGCTGAGCATGGCGACGAGCGTCGTGGCGGCCCTCCTGATCGGCCTCGGCATCGACTACGTCATCGTCTCCTACGGGCGTTACGTGGAGGAGCGCCGCAAGGGGGAGGGCATCGAGAAGGCCCTGATCGAGATGAGCGGCTCTTCCGGCAGCGCCGTGCTCATGGGCGCGCTGACCACCGCGGCCACCTTCTACGCCTTCACCTTCACGGACTTCATCGGCCTGCGCCAGATGGGGCTGCTGACCGGCACCGGCATCCTGTTCTGCGCCGCGGCCGTGTTCGTGCTCCTGCCCGCCATGCTGGCCTGGAGCGAGGACCACCACGAGCGGCGGAAGACGGAGCCGAACCTCTTCCTGCACAGCTTCGGCTCCCAGGTGCTGATCCGCTTCTGCATGCGCCACCGGCGCGTGACGATGCTGCTCGGGCTTGGGTTGACCCTGGCGGCGCTCGCGCTGGCGTTCCGGCTCCGCTTCGACGAGAGCATGCGGACCATGCGTCCCCAGGGCAACCGCGGCAACGACGTCGCGGCCGAGGTGAGCCGCAAGTTCGGCTCCGGCTTCAGCTCGATGATCCTGTTGCTCTCGGGGGATTCGCCGGAAGAGGTCGTGGAGCTCGCGGCGAAGGCCGGAGAGGGGGGCCGCAAGCTCGTCGATCAGGGAGTCCTGCAGGGATTCAGCGGCGTCACCTCGCTGATCCCGCCGCCGGAGCAACAGCGGGCGGTCCTCGACTGGCTGCAAAGGGAGCGCAGCGGAGCCCTCGACCTGGCCCGCATCCGCGCCACCTTCGCCGGCGCCGCGGCCCGGGAAGGCCTGCGGGTCGAACCCCTCGCGCCGGGATTCGAGCTGCTCGGCCAGGCGATCAACCTCTCGGGGCCGATCGGCGTCCAGGACTTCGCCGCCTCGAAGCAGACCCGGCTTCTCCTCGACCGTTTCCTCAAGAAGACCGACCGCGGTTGGAAGGGGGCCGTCTACCTCTATCCGCAGGGCAACCAGTGGCGCCGGGAGCCGCCTCCGGGCGCCGTCGAGCTGGCGAAGAAGCTCGGTCCCAAGGCCATCCTCACCGGCACCAACGTCATCAACCAGACCGTGCGGCGGGAGGTCCTGGAAGATGCCTGGATCGCCGGCATCCTCGGCTACGTGCTGGTGACGATCCTGCTCTGGATCGACTTCCGCACCCTGCGCCATACCTTCATGGCGCTGGCTCCGCTCACCGTGGGGATCGTCTGGATGATGGGGAGCATGTCGCTGCTGGATATCCAGATGAATTTCATCAACATTTTCGTTACCACCATGATCATCGGCATCGGGGTCGACTACGGCATCTACGTGCTGCACCGCTACCTCGACGTCCGCGATCGGTCCGATGCCGAGTTCTCAGACGGCCTCCAGGAAACCGGCAAAGCGGTAGTTACGGCCGCGATCTCGACGACCGTAGGCTTCGGCTCGATCACCTTCTCCCATTATCCTGGCTTGGTGTCCACCGGCAAGGTGGCCGCCCTCGGCGCCATCTGCACGTCGCTGGTGGCGGTCACGCTGCTGCCCGCCTTTCTGACCTGGCGGCGGGAGATCCGCAAGCGGCGTCAGGCGGCGCCGACGGCCTGAAAGCGCTCTCAAAACCCTTATTCCACGGGCGTTTGCAAGAAAGGAGGGCGATTTTACGTCTTATATAGCTTGGAGAAACGTGTATTCCGATGGCCGAACGGCACGACGGCGGTTACCGGCTGCTCTTCTCGCACCCTCGAATGGTGGAGGATCTGCTGCGCGGATTTCTCCATCTGGAGGGTTCGGCTCCAGACCATCTGGAGAGGCGGAGCGAGGTCTACGTCAGCGACCGTCTGGAGAAGCGGGAGCAGGATCTCGTCTGGCGATTGCGGGGGCCGCGCGGAGAGCCTCCTCAGTATCTGCTGCTGGAATTCCAGTCGGAGCCCGATCCGCAGATGGCGCTGCGGCTCTCCGTCTACGAGGGCCTGCTCCGTCAGGCTCTGGCGCGGAGCCGGGAGGTCTCTCCGTCGGCGGAGCCGTCCATTGTGGCTGTGGTGGTCTACAATGGTGGGGAGCGGTGGGTCGAGCGCTCGGCGTCCAAGGGTTCGTACCGGTTGGTCGACGTGCAGCGCGATCCGCTGCCGGTCGACCCGGACAACCTTGCCGCGCTGCTGTTCCAGTTGGAGCGGAGCAGGACTCCCGAAGCGCTCAACCGGCCGGTGGGACGGTTGGCTCGGCTCCTGGCCGGCGGGGAGATGGCGGATCTGAGACGGGCGTTCAACTCGTTTCTCCGCGAGTCGCTGCTCCCGGGCCGGTTCCCGGAAGCGCGGATCCCCGCGATGCTCGAGCTTGAGGAGATCAGACCGATGCTGCGAGAAACCGTATTAGGTTGGACCAGAGAGTGGAAGGACGAAGGGCTGAGAGAGGGACGCCGCGAGGGAGTGGCCAACGCTCTGGTCCGTCAGTTGAAGCTCAAGTTCGGCTCGCTTCGGCCGGAGGACCAAGCACGTATTGAATCGGCGGATGCTGAGCGGCTCCTGGCGTGGATCGAGCGCGTGTTAACGGCTCGGTCCCTGGATGAGGTCTTCGAGGATTAACGACCCAATTCCACGAGCGCCCACCGCGGCGGGCAGGCGAAGCGGACGGGCAGCACCGACATCCCTATCCCAGGATTGATGTAGAGCGTCGTCAGCCCGCGCGCGTTCGGGGCGGCGAAATCGAAGCGTCCCATATCGTAGTAGGCGCCTATCGAGGTGCGCGTGGCGAGGGCTCCCAGAAAAGGGATGCGCACCTGGCCGCCGTGGGTGTGGCCGGCGAGGACCACCGCCAGGCCGCGCCAGGAGACCTCGCGCACCACGTCCGGCACGTGGGAGAGGACGACGGCCGGCGTGCCCGGCGGCACCTTGGGGCTGCGAGCGAGCGCCAGGGCGAGGCGCGTTCCACGCGCGCCGACGCGGAAGCCCGCCGGCTGGCTTGCGCCAGGGGGCAAAGCGAGCGGCTCGTCGAGCAGGATCCGGCCGGCAGGATTCACGACGCGAAGGTCCCGGTATGCGACTGTTCCGCCTCCCGAGGCCCAGAGCGCAACGGTGCCGGCGGTGACGCGCGTGGGCGTGCGGTCCTCGGCGTCGGCCTGCCAGCGCTGCGGCTCCGGTCCATCGGCCGGCCAGACCTTGGCGCGCATGCGGAGCCGGCCAGGCTCGACGTCCGTCCGCGCCTTGAGGCGGTACCAGCGCTTCGGTTCCGGGAGCACGCCCGTGTCGTTGCGGCCCTTCAGCGCCGAGCCGTGGGCGAAGATCGTGAAGCGGCCGCCGCGGGCCCATCGCGAGCCGTCGCGGCTGAGCTCGATCGTCCGGTCCTCGCCCAGGACGTAGCGGCTATGGAGGGCGACGCCGACGCCGGTATCCTCGTCGTCGATCCAGGCGTCGCAGGTCACCTCGTAACCGCTCCAGGCGAGCGGCCCTCCCGCGTCGGCTAAATCCTTGGGCGCCGGATCGTAGCTGCTGTAGAAGTTCCGGTAGGGCTGGCCGCGGCGCGCGCCGTATAAACGCTGGCCGCCCATCTCGATCGGCCGGAAGGGCGAGGGCCAGGCCCAGGCCCACGCATCGATGCCCACCTGCTGGTTGAGACCGAGGAGCAGCATGCTACCGTCCGGACCGATCCGCCGTCCCTCGTTGGACAGCCACGCGAGGCCACTGCGCGAGAGCAGCGCGACCAACTCTCCTTGATGCTCGCTATGCCCCTGGACTCCGTACACCGGCGCGATCCGCCGCAAAGAGCTGACGAAGTCCGCGACGACGGCGGCGGTCCTCGCCGAGTCCTCGGGGTCCGGCAGGTCGTGGATCAGATCGCCGCTGAGGAGGACGAGGTCCGGCCGGGCCGCGGCGACCTCCCGCAGCAGGCGGCGGAGCAGCGGCGTGTCTCCCCGGATGTGGAGATCCGAGAGATGCGCGATGCGCAGCCTGGGAGCGGGGATCTCGATCCGAACGAAATCCTGGAAGAGCAGAGTCCGCGGCTCGATCCAGCAGGCGTCCGCGAGGCCGAGCAGGAGGACCGGCACGGCCGCGAGGACGAGGCGCCGCCTCAATACAAGGCCTCCCGCTCGCGCGGACGGCGGCCTCCTCCCAGAAGGAACAGCAGGATCGGGCCCGCGATGAAACCGCCGATGTGGGCGAAGAAGGCGACGCCGCCTGCCTCCTGCGCGGTGGTGGCGCCCAGCGACGCCACGCCGGAGAACAACTGGATGAGGAACCAGATCGGCAGGAAGACCCAGGCCGGCACCTGGATGATGCGGCCGAAGAAGCCGAAGAAGACCAGGGTGTCGATGCGCGCCTGCGGATGGAGGAAGAGGTAGGCCCCGAGCACGCCGGAAATGGCGCCGCTGGCGCCGACCGCCGGCACCGGCGAGGCCGGGTTGGCCCACAGGTGCGCGAAGGTGGCCGCGTAGCCGCAGAGGAGGTAGAAGACCAGGAAGCGGAAGCGCCCCAGCCGGTCCTCGACGTTGTCGCCGAAGATCCAGAGGAAGAGCATGTTGCCCAGCAGGTGCGCCCAGCCGCCGTGCAGGAACATGGAGAGGAGGCCGCTCTCGAGACCCAGCCCCAGGTCGCCCAGGGAGAGGCCGCCCTCGGAAAGCCGCGCCGGCACGAACGCCGCCGACATCATGAAAGGCTCGAGCCGCTCGCCCAGCGACAGCTCGAAGAAGAAGAGGAGGACGTTGGCGACGATCAGCAGGATGGTGACGATCGGCGTCGCCCCGGTCTGCCGGGCCGTGTGGTCGCGCAGAGGGATCATGGCTGCCTCTCTTCCGGTGGCCGGATGCGGTGCACCCGCATCAGGTTGGTCAGGGGGCGTTCGCGCACGGGGTGCCCCATGAGGATGATGATCCGCTCGCCCGGGCGCACCAGCCGGGCCTCGAGGAGCTGGCGCTCGACGACCTGGACGATGTCTTCGAGGCTGCCGACGTGGAACTCGGCGACGAACGGCCGCACGCCCCAGACGAGCTGGAGCTGGCGGGCCACGCGCTCGTCGGGAGTGAAGGCCATGATCGGCGAGTGCGGCCGGTAGCGCGCCACCAGGCGGGCGGTGAAACCGCTCTGGCTGAAGGCGACGATGCGGCTCACCGCGAGCTGCTCGGCGGCGTAGACCGCGGCGGCGGAAACCATGTCCGGCACCTGCAGGGCCTCCTCGCCGTCGAGCGCGGAATCGGCGGCTTCGAGGGCGAAGGTGCGCCGCGCGTGCGCGTGGCCGAGGGGCTGGAGGGAGCGCGAAGTGGCGTCCTCGCGTGCGTAATCCTCGGCTTCGCGGATGATCTGGGCCATGGTCTCGACCACCTGCACGGGGTACTTGCCGGCCGCCGTTTCGCCGGAGAGCATCAGGGTGTCCGCGCCGTCGAAGACGGCGTTGGCCACGTCCGTCGCCTCGGCGCGGGTGGGGCGCGGCTGCTCGATCATCGATTCCAGCATCTGGGTCGCCACGATCACCGGCTTGCCGGCGAGGCGGCAGGTGGCGACGATCCGCTTCTGCAAGACGGGAACCGTGTAGAGAGGCACCTCCACCCCGAGGTCGCCGCGCGCCACCATCAGGCCGTCCGCGGCCTCGGTGATCTCGTCGAGGTGCTCGATGGCCGTGCGCCGCTCGATCTTGGCGATGATGGGAATGCGCCCGCCGCTCGCCGCCGCCACCTTCCGCACGGCCTCGACGTGCGCGCCTTCCCCCACGTAGCTCGCGGCGAGGTAGTCCGCGCCTTCGGCGACGGCGAAGGCGATGTCCGAGCGGTCCTTTTCCGAGACCTCGAAAGGGAGCGCGCTGTCCGGCAGGTTGATCCCCTTGCGGGTGCTCACCGGACCGCCGTTGATCACCCGCGCGCGCATCCGGTTGCCTTCCTTCGACTCCACCCGCAGCTCGATCAGGCCGCCGTCGATGAGCACCCGCTCGTTGGGCTCGATGTATTCCAGGATCTCGGGATCGACGGGGAGGTCCACGCCGGGCGATTCGGTGCCGAGCACGACCTCCTGGTCCGGCGCCAGGAGGCGCGGCTCGTCGGAGATCTGGCCGAGGCGGTAGCGGGGGCCCATGAGATCGAGCACCACCGGCAGATGGCACCCCTCCTCGCCGGCGAGGCGGCGCACGCACCGCAGGGTCTCGCGGTGCTGCTCCTGCGTGCCGTGCGAGAGGTTCAAGCGGAAGAGGTCGACCCCGGCGCGGATCAACGCTCGCAGCACCGCCTCATCACGGCTCGCCGGTCCCAGCGTCGCCATGATCTTCGCCCGCCGCTCCATGGCGGGCAGTATATCGGCGGTGTTGCCCGCTCGACCTCATCCCCTGGCCCCTTCTCCTTAAGGAGAAGGGGAAAGATCTTGAGCCCCTCTCCTTTAGGAGAGGGGTTGGGGCGAGGTCCTGGCGCCGTGTCCATTTTTCTGACAGGATTGCGTTAATCCAATTAGGACGAGACTTTGGGAGTCCCATCCTGGAAGGAGGGAACCCATGCCCGCCGCACGCCACGCGCTGTTGATCGGCATCGACCGGTATCCGCAGATTCCTGGACACGATCTCAAGGGGTGCGTCAACGACATGGAGCTGATGCGCTCGCTCCTGGCCGATAACTTCGGGTTTCCCGCCGCAAGTATCCGCACGCTGCGCGACGAGGAGGCGACGCAGGAGGGGATCCGCGGCGCGCTCGCCGAGCTCGCCGGCAAGGTGGGCGAGGAGGACGTCGTGGTTCTCTTCTACGCCGGCCACGGCTCGCGCATGGCGGACCCCCGCCAGCAGGGCCGCATGATCGAGTCGATGGTCACCCACGACAGCGGGCGCGGCGACAAGCCCAACCTCGACATCATCGACGAGGAGATCGATCGGTGGGTGCAGGGAGTGAACGCGAAGACGAGCTTCGTCACCCTGATCTTCGACTGTTGCCATTCGGGCTCGGTGACCCGCGATCCCTTCGGCGAGCAGACCCGCGAGGTCCCCGAAGACCTCCGCTCGCCGGCCGAGATGTTCGGCGGCGGACCGCTGCCGGAAGTCTTCGCCGCCACGCGCGCTCTCGGCGAGGCGGAGGAGAAGAGCAAGTCGGGTTGGCCGGGCCGGCGTTCGGCGGTGGTGATCGCCGCCTGCCAGGCCGAAGAGTATGCCAACGAGCACAAGGAGATATCCGAACGCAAGAGCGTGGTCTGCCACGGCGCGCTGACCTACTTCCTCGGCCAGGCGCTGCTGCGCATGCAGTCGGGCGCCACCTGGCGCGACGTCTTCGAGCAGATCGCCCCGGCCCTCACCGCGCAATACAGGCGCCAGCATCCGCTGCTCGAGGGCAAGATGGACGAGCTGCTCTTCGGCACCGAGGAGATCCGGCCGGCTTCCTATCTGCAGGTCCTCTCGGTGGGTAAGGGCACCGTGGAGCTGGGCGGCGGCGCCGCTCACGGCGTGCGGCCGGGCGCGCTGTGGACCGTGCGCTCGTCCGGCGCCCGTCACCGCGATGCGGGCGACGAGGTGGCGGCCGTCGAGATCCAGACGGTGCGCGCGGCGACCTCCACGGCGCGCGTGGTGGAGGCGCGGCAGCCGGACCAGCTCGCCGCCGGGCTGCGGGCCTTCCTGCGCGAGCAGAAGCTGCCGGAGCCCGGTCTGCAAGTGGCGATCCAGGCGGCGGAAGAGCCGCGGGCGCGGCTGGCCGCGGCGTTGGCCGGCGCTCCCCTTCTCAAGATCGTGGAGGAGGAAAAGGAGGCCGATGTATTGATCCGCTGCCTGGAGCCCCGGCAGACCGCCGGTCCCGGCGATCTCTGCCCCGGCCTGGGGCCTCTGAAGGAACGCACCTGGGCGGCGGTGGGAAGCGACGGGCGTCTCGCCGTGCACCTGCGGCAGGATCGCCCCGAGGAGATGCAGGGTCTGCTCGACGACCTCACCGGGGTCGGGCGCTACCGCCAGCTCCTCGAGCTCGACAACCCGGACCTGGCGAGTCCCTTGAGAGGCCGCGTGCTGCTGCGGGTCAAGCGCTGGAATCCCGAGCGGAAGGACTTTGCCGACGCCGTGCCGGAGGCGGGCGCCCTCGTCTTCCGCGAGGGTGAGAAGGCCGAGTTCGAGATCGTCAACAACCATGACGCCGCGGTCTGGGTGACCCTGGTGGAGTTCGGCTGCGACAACAAGATCGCGCTTTTGATGCCGATGCCCGGGCACTCCACCTATTCCCGCGGCGGCCTGCGGCTCGAGCCGGGAGAGACCGTCCGCCTGGCCCAGGACTACCTGCGCCAGGACACGCAGTTCGGCGATGCCATGCTCGAAGGTCTGTCGCTGCACCTGCCGGCGGGCTTCCCGTGGGCGGCCACGCTCGGCGAAGGGGCGGAGCGGGGCGACGTCACGCTCAAGCTCCTGGTCACTCCGGTGAGCGCCGACTTCGAGCTCCTGGAGCAGGAGGCCACTCGGGCCGCCGGCGCGGTCGACGGCAACCCGCTCGAGCAGCTCGCCCTGCTCTACGCCGCGGGCGAGGGCAAGCGGAGCTTCCGGCCCGCGCCTCGGGAGCGTGCGTCGGATATGGACTGGGCGGTGGTCAACCTGGCGGTGGGAGTGAGCCGGTAGGCGCGCGAGGAGGCGAGATGATGATGACTGGGACCGTCCTCGTTCTGTCGTTCGCGGGCCGCGAGGCCGATGCGGAAGCCGATCGGATCCGGCAGCACCTCGAGCGGGGAGATGCGGGAGGAGATCTCCGGGTCGAGATCGCCGGAATCGAGCGGACCGAGGATCTCCTCGCGGCGCTGGTGGAGCACGATCCGGCCATCGTTCATTTCGCCGGACCGGGCGGCGAGCTGATCCTGGACGGCGCGGAGATCTCTCCCGAGGCGCTCGCGGAGCTCTTCACGAAAGCCGAAGCCGCCCCCGAATGCGTGCTGCTCAACGCCTGGTTCACTCTCGAGCGCGCCGACGCCCTGCTCGACCACGTCCGTTGCGTCGTGGGGACGCCGGGCGGTGACGCGGCGACGCGCTTCTGGGCCGGCTTCTATCAGGCGATCGGCCGCGGCGAAGCGCCCGCGGGGGCCTTCGAGCGCGGCCGGACCGCGGCGGCGGCGCGGGGCCTCGCGGCGGAGCAGACGCCCCGCTTCGCGAGCCGCGACCCGGAAATCTTCGACGTCGAGCGGGAGCGGCTGCGCGCTCCGGCGCCGGCGCGTGTGCGCGGCGGCGTCTTCGAGGGCTTGGGCGCCGCGCCGGCCGAAGCTCCGCTCTATCCTCTGTGGTTCGGCACCAACCGGAAGCTGGTGGACGCGGGTGACGCGAGCAAGGGCTTCTCCGGCGAGCGCGACACGGAGCTCCACTACGGCACCTGCCGGGTGGCCGTACCCAGATCGCACAAGATCGGCTCGGTGGGCTCGGCGTGGTGGAGAAGGCTGCTCACCGCCAGCGACGACCGGCTGCGCTTGGACTGGAGCGCGCTCCGCCTGCTGGCCGCCGAAGCCTTCTGGGCCGATCTCTCCCGCGCCCTGGCCGAGCGCGACGCCGGCCAGCGGATGGGGCTCGTCGTCATCCACGGCTACAACGTGAGCTTCGAGGCCGCGGCGCTGCGGGCGGCGCAGATCGGCTTCGACCTGCAGGTTCCCGGCGCGACGGCCTTCTTCTCCTGGCCTTCAAGGGCCCGGCTCGCGGGCTACACCGCCGACGAGGCCACCATCGAGGCGAGCGAGAAGCACATCGCGCAATTCCTTCTGGAGTTCACCCGCCGGAGCGGCGCCGAAGAAGTGCACGTCATCGCTCACAGCATGGGCAATCGCGGCTTGTTGCGGGCCGTGCAGACCATCGTGGCCGAGGTCGGACAGGCGGCGCGGGTGCCCTTCGGGCAGATCGTCCTCGCCGCGCCGGACGTGGACCAGGAGTTGTTCGCCGATCTCTCCGCCGCCTACCGCAAGCTGGCCAAGCGAACCACTCTCTACGTCTCCGCCAAAGACCGGGCGGTGGCCTCTTCAGAGTTGCTCCACGACGCGCCGCGGGTGGGCTTCACGCCGCCGGTGACCGTCGTCCCCGGCATCGACACGGTGGAGGTGACGAACGTCGACGTCTCGCTCCTCGGCCACGGCTATTTCGCCGAAGCCCGCGACCTGCTGCACGACATTCACAAGCTGCTCATCGACGACGCGCCCCCCGCGCGGCGCATGGGTCTGCGCGCGGCGACCACCGCCGATGGGCGGGGTTACTGGGTGATTGGGGAGTGACCATGTTCGCCGCCCAGCACGCCGCCGTCATCGGCATCAACGCCTACGGGAGAGGGCTCGCCCCTTTGAAGACCGCGGTGGCCGACGCTCGCGCGTTCGCCGACGTTCTGGCGCGGGACCACCGCTATGCATCTCCCCACCTGCTGCTGGATGGAGAGGCCACCGGTACGGCGATCCTGCGCCTGCTGGAGGAGACGCTGCCCGCCGCCGTCGAGGCCGAAAGCGCGGTGGTCCTCTACTACGCCGGCCATGGCCAGGCGCTCAGCGACGGGCAGGAGGGGCCGAAGGGATTCCTCCTGCCGCAGGACGCGCAGCGGGGAGACATGTCCACCTGGCTGTCCATGGAGCGGGTGCGGAAAGCTCTCTCTCATCTGCCCTGCAGGCATCTGCTGGTGGTGCTCGATTGCTGCTTCGCCGGCAGCTTCCGGTGGGCGACGAGCCGCAGCTCCGTGCCGATGTTTCTGCCGCTCTATGACAGCCAGTACGCGCGCTTCCTCGCCGGCACGGCTTGGCAGGTGCTGACCTCGGCTTCGCACCAGGAACCGGCCAAGGACGAGCTCCCGGGATGCCGCAACACTCGCGACGGCGAGGCGAGCAACGGCCACTCGCCTTTCGCCGCGGCGCTCTTCAAAGGCTTGGCCGGTGAGGCGGACTCCTCGCGGGGATCGCACGAGCCCGACGGCGTGATTACCGCCACCGAGCTGCACCAATTCATCTACGAGGAGATGGTGCCTCCGGGCACGCGTTCGAGGCAGACGCCGGGCCTCTGGCCGCTCAAGCCGGAGAACAAGGGAGAGTTCCTCTTCCTCGTTCCAGGCCGTGAGAGGAAGACCCAGCCGGACCCGCCGCTCAACGACGCTCACAATCCGTGGCTGGGACTGCAAGCCTACGGCCGCAAGGACGCACCTCTCTTCTTCGGCCGCGAACGGGTGGTGGCGGAGATCCTCGGCCGCATCCGCGATCCCGCGCGGCCACCGTTGCTAGCTGTAGTAGGAGCCTCGGGCACGGGCAAGTCGAGCGTGGTACGGGCGGGCGTGCTGCCGCGGCTCGAGGCGACGCCGGGAGGACAGGCACAGAGGAGCGGAGCCTGGACAGTGGCGCGCCTGCCGCGGCTCCAGAGCGATCCGCGACCCCAACTCGACGAAGCGCTGCAGAAGCTCGCCAAGACTCCGACGGGCCAGCGCAAGCTCCTCTTTATCGATCAGTTCGAAGAGTTGTATACCCAGTGCCCGGACGGCGAGATTAGGGCCGACTTCCTGCGACGGCTGCGGAAGCTGATGGACAGCGAGGATCCGCTCAAGGTGGTGCTCACCTTGCGTTCAGATTTCGAACCACGCCTCGCGGCTTCGGAAGAGCTGGGAGAGCTCCTGGCTCCCGCCCGCTATCCGGTGCCGGCGATGACGTCGGAGGAGCTCCGCGAGGTCATCGAAGAGCCGGCGAAGCTGAAAGCACTGTACTTCGAGCCCGCGGCCTTGGTGGGCGAGCTGGTGGATGAGGTAATGGCGATGCCCGGAGGGCTGCCGCTGCTCTCCTTCGCGCTCTCCGAGATGTATCGCCAGGCACAGCTCCGACGGCGGGAAACAGGTGCTCTCGACCGTGACCTTACGCGAGCCGATTACAAAGCTGCGGGCGGAGTCGTGGGGGCCCTCCACCGCCGCGCCAACGAGCTGTACGAGGCCGCGGCCGCGGACCCGCCACGGCGGGAGACGATCCGGCGGCTCTTCCTGCGACTGGTTTCTCAGGAAGGAGGACGCCTCGCCCGCCGGCGGGTGGAGAAGCGGGAGCTGGAGTACGCCGATCCGGACGAACAAGAGCGGGTACGACAGGTGCTGGACGAATACGTCGCGGCCCGCCTGCTGGTGGCCGACGGCGGCTACGTCGAGCCGGCGCATGACACCTTGGTGCTCGCCTGGGAGAAGCTGCTCGGCTGGCTGACCGAAAGCGGCTCGCAGGAGTTGCTGCGGCAGCTCTGGGGCGCCGCGTCGGCGTGGGAAGCCGCGCGCCGAGACGGAAGCGAGAAGAAGGCACGCGGGCTTTTGTGGAACCAGGATCCGCGGCTGCCCCTGGTGCAGGACCGTTACCTGGGAAGCTCGGGGTCCTGGCTCGCGCGACTGCGTTCCCACGTTCCCGCTGGGACTCCGGCACATCCCGGCGAGCTGAATGGGATTGAGAGGAAGTTCGCCGAGAGGAGCGTGTCCCACAAGCAGAGCCGGCGCAATCTCTTTGCCGGAATCACCGCGGCGGTGATCTTTGTCCTTTCGGGCGCCACGTGGATTTCGCTGGATTGGGCTTCGGAGGCACGGCTGGCGGCGGCGGCCGAGAAGAGTGCCAGCGCTATCGCGGAGTCTCGCCGCATCGAAGCCGAGCAGGAGCGAGGGAAGGCACAGGCGAAACAAAAGGAAGCCGAGGACGCGAGGGCCGTCGCCGATAGGTCGGCTATAGCGGAACGCCGAGCGAAGGAAAGAGCCGAGAAGGCGGCTGCGGCCGAACGGGAGGCGAAGAAAGACGCCGAAAAGAAGCGCGGGGAAGCCGAGGCGGCGGCTGTCGCGGAGCGGCTCGCCAGACAGAAGGCCCAAGACACTGCTCGCGTCGCCGTGGCGGGCGAGCTGCTGGAGAGAGACCCGACCCGGGCTGCCTTGGTCTTGCTGGAAGTCGCAAGGCCCGCCGAGACGGTCTATTTCGAAGCCCGGCTGCGAGAGGCGCTCCTGGGGCCGGTTTCCGAAGCTGTGCTCCGAGGCCACACCCAATGGGTGGTCGATGCCGTCTTCAGCCCGGACGGCAAGCGGGTCGCAACCGCCTCCCGCGACCAGACGGCGCGGGTGTGGGCGGCCGACGGCTCCGCCGAACCAATCGTCCTACGTGGCCACGACAACGTGGTGGAGAGCGTCGCCTTCAGCCCCGACGGCAGGCGCGTCGTCACCGCCGGCGATAAGACGGCGCGGGTGTGGATGGCCGATGGCTCCGGCGAGCCCGTGGTCCTCCGAGGCCATGAAAGATGGGTGAATCGTGCCGTCTTCAGCCCGGACGGAACGCGCGTCGTCACCGCCTCCGACGACGGCACGGCACAGGTGTGGATGGCCGATGGCTCCGGTAAGCCTGTCGTCCTCCAAGGCCATCTGAAAGCGGTAGTGAGCGCCGCCTTCAGCCCGGATGGCCGGCGCATCGTCACCGCCTCCGAGGACGGCACAGCACGCGTGTGGGCGGCTGACGGCTCTGGCGAGGCCGTCGTCCTCCGCGGGCATCAGGACGTCTTGAAAAGCGCCGCTTTCAGCCCCGACGGCCGATACGTCGTCACCGCCTCGTGGGACAAGACGGCGAGGGTGTGGCCTGCCGATGGCTCCGGCCGAGCCGTAATCCTCCGCGGCCATAAAGGCGGCTTGCTGAGCGCAGCTTTCAGCGCCGATGGTGGGCGTGTCATCACCGCCTCCGCAGACGGGACGGCGGGGGTGTGGGCAGCCGACGGCGCTGGCCGAGCCGTGGTTCTCTCAGGACATGAAGGCCCTGTTCGCAACGCCGCCTTCAGCCCGGACGGCCGGCGTGTCGTCACCGCCTCGGAAGACGCGACGGCGCGGCTGTGGGCGGCCGATGGCTCCGGCGAGCCCGTGGTCTTTCGCAGCCATGACCGGGATGTCCGCAGCGCCGTATTCAGCCCGGATGGAAAGCGCATCGTCACTGCCTCCCACGATACGACGGCGCGGGTGTGGGCGACCGACGGGTCGGGCGAGCCCGTCGTCCTCCCCGTCCATGACGAGCCCGTCGTTCCCCGTGGCCAAGTTGGCCTTACGGTGGAGGATTTCAGCCCTGACGGTACGCGTGTCGTCCTCACCTCCTCCCATGACATGAACGCAGTGCGGGTATGGACCGCCGACGGCTCGGGTGAGCGCGTGGTCCTCCGCCATACAGAATGGGTGACGGACGCCGCCTTCAGCCCCGACGGCCGGCGCATTGTCACCGCCTCCGCCGATCACACGGCGCGGGTGTGGTCGGCCGACGGGTCTGGCAAGCCCGTCGTCCTTGGCCACGACAGCAAGGTGGATAGCGCTGCCTTCAGCCCCGATGGAACCCGCATCGTCACTGCCTCAAGCGATGCCAACGTACGAGTATGGTTGGCCGATGGCTCTGGCGAGCCTGTGGTCCTCCGCGGCCATAAGGGTGGGGTGAACAGCGCCGCCTTCAGCCCTGACGGAAAGCGCGTCCTCACCACCTCCGTAGACAAAATCGTGCGGGTGTGGTCGGCCGATGGGTCCGGCGAGCCCATGATTCTCCGCCATGATTTCGAGGTGTGGAGCGCCGCCTTCAGCCCCGATGGAAGGCGTGTCGCCACCGCCTCTTTAGACACGATGACGCGGGTGTGGTCGGCCGACGGCGCCGGAGAACCCGTGGTTCTCCGTGGCCATAGCGACAGCGTGAACACGGTTGCCTTCAGCCCCGATGGAACTCGCGTCGTCACCGCCTCCGCCGACGGCACGGCACGAGTATGGTCGGCCGACGGCACCGGAGAACCTGTGGTTCTCCGTGGCCATAGCAACAATGTGTTCAAGGCTGCCTTCAGCCTCGACGGCAGGCGCGTCCTTACCGTCTCCGACGACGGCACGGCACGGCTGTGGGCGGCCGATGGCTCCGGTGATCTCGTGACCTTCAGCTCGGTTGAAAACGCCTACTTTAGTTCCGACGGCACGCGCATCCTCACGTCCGAGAACAACGCAGTGCGCATATGGGTAGTCGGCGCAACCATGCTCCAGGCCCTCACCCGCAAGGCCACGCCTGCTTGTCTTGAGCCCGACTTCCACGTGACCTACCTCGGCGAGCCCAAGGCCGAAGCCGCAGCAGCCTACGATCGCTGCCGCCGCTGCGTCGGTCCCTGGCGCCGCAAGTTCGACCTCCGTTCCATCCGCGCCGCGCCGGCGAAGGCGTGGTCGGAGTGGCAGCGGTGCATGGGCCGGTGACCGCGGCGATGTTCACTCAGGCGCCGGAATTACGTTCTTCTCTAGTAGAGAGTCCCGACAACCGGAGGGACTGACCCATGCCCGCTGCCACCAAGCACGCCGCCATCATCGGCATCGACGCCTACGGCAGCGGCATCGCCTGTCTCAAGAGCGCCGTGGCCGACGCCCGCGCCATCGCCGCCGCGCTCGAGCGGGACCACGGCTATGGCTCGCCCCATCTGCTGCTGGACGGCGAGGCGAGCGGCGCGGCGATTCTTCGCCTGCTGGAGGAGACGCTGCCCGCCGCGGTCGATGGCGAGGCCGGCGTCGTTCTCTACTATGCAGGGCACGGCGTGGCCCTCGGCGACGGCAGCGAGGGACCGGAAGGGTTCCTTTTACCGCAGGACGCGCGGCCGGGCGACCAGTCCACCTGGCTGCCCATGGAGCGGGTGCGCAAGGCTCTTTCGCGTCTTCCCTGTAAGCATCTGCTGGTGGTGCTCGACTGTTGCTTCGCCGGCAGCTTCCGCTGGGCGGCGAGCCGCAGCTTCGTGCCGGTGGGCCGGCCGCTCTATGACAGCCAGTACGCGCGCTTCCTCGCCGGCACGGCCTGGCAGGCGCTGACTTCGGCCTCGCACCAGGAGACGGCGCAGGACGTGATTCCGGGCAGCCGCAACACCCGCGACGGCGAGGCAAAGAACGGCCACTCACCTTTCGCCGCAGCGCTGCTCAAGGGCCTCGCCGGCGAGGCAGATTCCTCGCGGGGCGGCCATGAGTCGGACGGCGTGATCACGGCCACCGAACTGCACCAGTACATCTTCGAGGAGCTGGTGCCTCCGGGTTCCAGGTCGCGGCAGACGCCGGGTATCTGGCCTTTGAAGTCGGAGAACACAGGGGAGTTCCTCTTCCTGGCTCCGGGCCGGGAGAGGAAGACCCAGCCGGACCCGCCGCTCGACGACGCCAACAATCCGTGGCTGGGCCTGCAAGCCTACGGCTGCAAGGACGCGCCTCTCTTCTTCGGCCGCGAGAGGGTGGTGGAGGAGATCCTCGATCGGCTTCTCGATCCGGCGCGCTCACCGTTCCTGGCCGTCGTCGGCGCCTCGGGCACGGGCAAGTCGAGCGTCGTGCGCGCCGGCGTGCTGCCGCGGCTGGAGAACCCGCCCGAGGAGCGGGCAGCCAAGATCGGGGCCTGGACGGTGGCGCGCTTGCCGCGGCTGCAGGGAGATCCGCGGCCGCAGCTCGAGGAGGCTCTCGGGACGCTCGCCGCGGTCCCCGCGGATCGCCGCAAGCTGCTCTTCATCGACCAGTTCGAGGAGCTGTACACCCAATGCCACGACGGGGAGATCCGCGACGACTTCCTCCGTCGGCTGCGGGAGCTGGTGACTGGCGACGATCCGCTGAAGGTGGTGATCACCGTGCGTTCGGATTTCGAGCCGCGCCTCGCGTCCTCGGCGGCGCTCGGAGAGATGCTCGCCGGTGCCCGCTACCTGGTGCGGGCGATGACCTCGGAGGAGTACCGCGATGTCATCGAAGAGCCGGCGAAGCTCAAGGCTCTGTATTGCGAGCCCGCGGCGCTGGTCGGCGAGCTGGTAGATGAGGTGATGGCGATGCCCGGAGGGCTGCCGCTGCTCTCCTTCGCCCTTTCCGAGATGTACCGCCAGGCGCAGCTCCGGCGGCGGTCGACAGGCGCCCTCGACCGCGCCCTTACCCGCGACGACTGCAAGGCGGCGGGCGGCGTGGTGGGGGCGCTCCATCGCCGCGCCAACGAGCTGTACGAGGCCGCGGACCCAGCGCGCCAGGAGACGATCCGGCGGCTCTTCCTGCGCATGGTCGCGCAGGAAGGAGGGCGCCTGGCCCGCCGGCGAGTGGAAGATCGGGAGCTGGAGTTCGCCGATGCGGAAGAGCAGGTGCGGGTGCGGCGCGTGCTGGACGACTACATCGCGGCCCGCTTGCTCGTGGCCGACGAGGGCTACGTCGAGCCCGCCCACGACACCCTTATTCTAGCCTGGGACAGGCTGCTCGATTGGCTGGCCGCAAGCGGCTCCCAGGAGCTGGTGCGGCAGCTCTGGGGCGCTGCCTCGGCGTGGGAAGCCGCAAGCCGAGATGGAAGCGAGAAGAAGGCGAGCGGTCTTTTGTGGAACCAGGACCCGCGGTTGCCTCTGGTGCAGGACCGTTACCTGGGGAGCTCGGGGTCGTGGCTCGCGCGGCTGCGCACCCGCGGTCCCGTCAGGACTCCGGCGCACGCCGGCGAGCTGAACGGGCTTGAGAGGAGGTTCGCCGAGAGGAGCGTGGCACGCAAGCGGAGCCGGCGCAATCTGGTGGCCGGGATCACGGCGGCGGTCATCCTCGCCCTCTCCGGCGCCACCTGGTATTCCCTCGACAGGGCCGAGCAGGAGCGCCAGGCCAAGGTGAAGGCCCAGGACATCGCCCGCGTTTCCGTGGCGGGGGAATGGCTGGAGAAGGATCCAACCCGGGCTGCCCTGGTGCTGCTGGAGGTGACCGAGCCCAACGAGACGGCGTATGCCGTCCAAAGGATGCGAGATGCTCTCGCGGGACCACTCTCCGAGGCCGTGCTCCGCCATCAAGACGAGGTGAAGAGTGCTGCCTTCAGCCATGACGGAAAGCGCATCGTTACCGTCTCCGGCAACGAGGTATCTGGCAACCTAAGAACATGGGTGTGGACTGCCGATGGCTCCGGCGGGTTCGTGGCCCGCGAGGGCCCCAAGGGCTTGGAGTCGAGCGCCGACTTCAGCCCCCACGGGAGCCACATCGTCATCGCCTCCGGGGACGGCACGGCACGGGTGTGGGCGGCCGACGGCTCGGGTAAGCGCGTGGGTGAGCCCGTGGCGGTCATCGCCGACCCAAAATATATGGTGTGGGAAGCCGCCATCAGCCCCGACGGAACTCGCGTCTTCACCCGCGACGGCGGCAATGTGGCACGGCTGTGGGCGATCGATCGTAACCCCGTGGAAGTCATCGACGGCCCAACATCTTTTGCGTCGAAAGCCGCCTTCAGTCCCGACGGAACCCGCTTAGTCACCGTCTCCGACGGCGCAGAGGTGTGGGCGATCGACGACTTCGACGAGCCCATAAAGCTCCTCGGCCATAAGGACTCGGTGTGGAGCGCCGCTTTCAGCCCCGATGGAACTCGCGTCGTCACCGCCTCCGAAGATGGGACGGCGCGGGTGTGGAAGGTTGATGGCTACGAGCCCGTGGTTCTCGGCGACGATGTGATCGAGCTCAGCTCCGACGGAGCGCACGTCTTGACCGGCTCGGAAGACGGCACCGTGCGATTAGGGTCGGCCGATGGCTCTAGGGAAAAAAAGCCCGTGGTCCTTGGCGGCAATGAGATGAGCGGAGCCGCCTTCAGCCCCGACGGAAAGCACGTCTTGATCACCTCGGAAGACGGCACCGTGCGATTAGGGCCGGCCGACGGCTCCCGAAAGCCCGTGATCCTCCGCGGCTATCAAGGTCCGGTGGAGAGCGCCGCCTTCAGTCCTGACGGGAAGCACGTCTTGACCACCTCGAAAGACGGTACCGTGCGGTTAGGGCCGGCCGACGGCTCCGGAAGGCCCGTGATCCTCCTCGGCCATCAAGATCCATTGGCCTTTAGCGCTGACGGCCGTCTCGTTATCGCCTCCGAAGATAAGACAGTGCGGGTGTGGACAGCCGATGGTTCCGGCGAGGCCGTGGTGCTCCGTGACCATGATAACGAGGTGACGAGCGCCGCCTTCAGCCCCGACGGAAAGCGCGTCGTCACCGTCTCCGACGACAAGACGGCACGGGTGTGGGCGGCTGATGGTTCCGGGAAGCCCGTAGTCCTTGGCGGCCATGAGTACTCCGTTTCGGACGCCGTCTTCAGTCCTGACGGAAAGCACGTCTTGACCACCTCGGAAGACGGCTCCCAGCGGTTAGGGCCGGCCGATGGGTCCAGGAAGCCCGCAGTTCTTGGTTTGCTGATGAGCGTCGAGTTCAGCGCTGACGGCAAGCGCGTCTTGACGGTCTCGTTTGACGGAACAGTACGGGTAGGGGCGGCTGACGACTTGGGCAACCCCAGAGCTCTCATTACTCTCACTAATTTAGGCGCTTTTGGGAGCGCCTCCTTCAGCCCGGACGGCAAATACGTCTTGACTCACCCGGGAACGATTCCGGGAAGCGATTATCAGCAGATGCAGGTGATGGCGGCCGATGGCACCGGCGAGCCGATCCTCAGCATCGACTACGCAGAGGACGTCGCCTTCAGCTCCGACGGCACCCGCGTCGTCACCAAATTCAAATCCCAGGACGACACGGTGACGGTGAAGGTGTATGCGATCGGGGGAAGGCTCCTGCAAGCCCTCATCCGCGCGGCGACCGCCACCTGTCTCGAGCCCGAGTTTCGGTTCAGATTTCTCGGCGAGACCAGGGCTGTGGCCAGGGAGACCTCTAAGCGCTGCCAGCGTTGTGTAAAAACCCGCCAGTCCGATATCCGCTCCGTCCGCGCCGCGCCGGAGCAGGCGTGGGCGAAGTGGCAGCAGTGCATGGGCCGGTGACCGCGGCGATGTCCACTCAGGCGCCGAAATTACGTTCTTCTCTCCTAGAGAATCCCGTCGCCCGGAAGGACTGACCCATGCCCGCCACCAAGCAAGCCGCCATCATCGGCATCGACGTCTACGGCAGCGGCATCGCCTGTCTCAAGAGCGCCGTGGCCGACGCCCGCGCCATCGCCGCGGCGCTCGAGCGGGACCACGGCTACGGCTCGCCCCATCTGCTGCTGGACGGCGCGGCGAGCGGCGCGGCGATCCTGCGCCTGCTGGAGGAGACGCTGCCGGCCGCCGTCGATGCCGAGAGCGGCGTCGTCCTCTACTACGCAGGCCATGGCGTGGCTCTCGGCGACGGCCAGGAGGAGCCCGAGGGCTTCCTGCTGCCGCAGGACGCGCAGCCGGGGGACGAGTCCACCTGGCTGCCGATGGAGCGGGTGCGGAAAGCTCTTTCGCGTCTTCCCTGCAAGCATCTGCTGGTGGTGCTCGACTGCTGCTTCGCCGGCAGCTTCCGGTGGGCGTCGAGCCGCAGCTTCGTGCCGGTGGGCCGGCCGCTCTACGACAGCCAGTACGCGCGCTTCCTCGCCGGCACCGCCTGGCTGGCGCTGACCTCGGCCTCGCATCAGGAGACGGCCATGGACGTGGCTCCGGGCCGCCGCAACACCCGCGACGGCGAGGCGGGAGGCGGCCACTCGCCCTTCGCCGCGGCGCTGCTCAAGGGCCTCGCCGGCGAAGCGGACTCCACGCGGGGCAGCCACGAGCCGGACGGCGTGATGACCGCCACCGAGCTGCACCAGTACATCTTCGAGGAGCTGGTGCCTCCGGGAACCAAACCGCGGCAGACGCCGGGCATCTGGCCTTTGAAGGCGGAGAACACCGGGGAGTTCCTCTTCCTCGTCCCCGGCCGCGAGAGGAAGACTCAGCCGGACCCGCCGCTCGACGACACCAACAATCCGTGGCTCGGCCTGCAGGCCTACGGACGCAAGGAATCGGCGCTCTTCTTCGGCCGCGGGCGCGTGGTGGAGGAGATCCTTGGCAGGCTCCTCGATCCCGCGCGGCCGCCGCTGCTCGCCGTGGTGGGGTCCTCGGGCACGGGCAAGTCGAGCGTGGTGCGCGCCGGCGTGCTGCCGCGGCTGGAGCATCCTCCCGCGGAGGCGGCGGAAAAGACCGGGACCTGGACCGTGGCGCGGCTGCCGCGGCTCCAGGGCGATCCGCGGCGCCAGCTCGACGAGGCGCAACGGCAGCTCGCCGAGGCCCCGGCGGGCCGGCGCAAGCTCGTCTTCATCGATCAGTTCGAGGAGCTGTACACCCAGTGCCCGGACGGCGAGATCCGGGATGGTTTCCTGAAGCGGTTGGGGGAGCTGATGAGCGGCGAGGAGCCGGTCAAGGTGGTGATCACCCTGCGCTCGGACTTCGAGCCGCGCTTCGGGACCGCGACGGAGCTGGGGAAGCTCCTGGCCGCCGCGCGCTACCTGGTGCCGGGGATGACGTCGGAGGAATTCCGCGAGGTGATCGAGGAGCCGGCGAAGCTCAAGGCGCTGTACTTCGAGCCCGCGGCCCTGGTGGGCGAGCTGGTGGACGAGGTGATGGCGATGCCCGGCGGGCTGCCGCTGCTCTCCTTCGCGCTGGCCGACATGTACCGCCAGGCGCAGCTCCGGCGGCGCGCGACCGGCGCCCTCGACCGCGCCCTGACCCGCGACGACTACCAGGCCGCCGGCGGCGTGGTGGGGGCGCTCCACCGCCGGGCCAACGAGCTGCACGAGGCCGCCGACGCGGCGCACCGGGAGACCATCCGGCGGCTGTTCCTGCGCATGGTCGCGCAGGAGGGAGGGCGTCTGGCCCGCCGGCGGGTGGAGGAGCGGGAGCTGGAGTACGCCGATGCGCAGGAGCAGGCGCGGGTGCGGCAGGTGCTGGAGGATTACGTGCAGGCCCGCCTGCTGGTGAAGGACGAAGGTTACGTCGAGCCGGCCCACGACACCCTGGTGCTCGCCTGGGAGAAGCTGCTCGGCTGGCTGGCCGAGAGCGGCTCGCAGGAGCTGGTGCGGCAGCTCTGGGGGACGGCTTCGGCCTGGGAGTCGGCGTGCCGGGAGAAGGGCAAGCGGGAGGCGCGGGGCCTCCTGTGGAACCAGGACCCGCGGCTGCCGCTGGTGCAGCAGCGCTACCTGCCTCCGGTGCGGTCCGGCGAGCTGAACCGCCTGGAGACGAGCTTCACGGAAAAGAGCCTCGCCCGCAAACGCAACCGGCTCCGGCTCGTGGCGGGTATCGCCGTGCTGGTCTTCGCGGTCCAGAGCGTGCTCATCGGCGTCGCCGAGTGGCGGCGGCGGCAAGCCGTCGAGGAGAAGCGGAAGGCGCAGGACACCGCCCGCGTCGCGGTGGCGGGGCAATGGGTGGAGAGAGACCCGGCGCGGGCTCTCCTGGTCATGCTGGAGGTGGCGAAACCCGGCGAGACGGCGGACGTCGTCTATCCGTTGCGGGACATCCTCGACAGACCCTTGTCCGAGGCCGTCCTCCGCGGCCACGAGGGCGAGGTGATGAGCGCCGCTTTCAGCCCGGATGGAACCCGCATCGTCACCGCTTCCTTCGATGACACCGCGCGCGTGTGGGCCGCCGACGGCTCCGGCGAGCCGGTGATCCTCCGCGGCCATGAAGGCGGATTGCTGAGCGCGGCCTTCAGCCCCGACGGCAAGCAGGTCTTGACCGGTTCGGCCGACGGCACGGCGCGGCTGTGGGCGGCCGACGGCTCGGTTGAGCCGGTGATCTTCCGCGGCCATCGAGATTCGTATTCGGTGTTGAGCGCGGCCTTCAGTCCCGACGGCAGGCGCATCCTCACCGCCTCGGACGACGGCACGTCGCGGGTGTGGGCGGCCGACGGCTCGGGCGAGCCCGTGGTCCTCGACGGCTTGAGCGCGGCCTTCAGCCCCGACGGCAGGCACATCGTCACCGGCTCCTACGACGGCACGGTACGGGTGTGGGCGGCCGACGGCTCGGGCGAGCCCGTGGTGCTCCACGGCCATCGGGACCCGGTGAGGAGTGTCGCCTTCAGCCCCGATGGAAAGCGCATCGTCACCGCCTCGGACGACGCAACGGCGCGGGTATGGGTAGCCGACGGCCCAGGCGAGCCCGTGGTGCTCCGCGGTCATCAGAATGGGGTGCTGCGCGCGGCCTTCAGCCCGGATGGCGCTCGTGTCCTCACCGCCTCCCAGGACGGCACGGCGCGGGTGTGGGCGGCCGACGGCTCGGGCGAGCCCGTGGTTCTCCGCGGCCACAAAGATGAGGTGTTGAGCGCGGCGTTCAGCCCTGACGGAAAGCGCGTGATCACGGCCTCGCCGGACGGCACGGCGCGGGTGTGGGCGGCCGACGGCTCGGACGAGCCCGTGGTTCTCCGCGGTCATGGAGGCCCGGTGCGAAGCGCGGCGTTCAGCCGCGATGGAACCCGCATCGTCACCGCCTCGGACGACCGCACGGCGCGAGTGTGGGTGGCCGGCGGCTCGGGCGAGCCCGTGGTCCTGCGTCCCCCGCAAGGACAAGGAGCGGTGTCGGACGCGGCCTTCAGCCCGGACGGAACCCGCGTCGTTACCTCTTCCCATGACGAGCTGGCGCGGGTGTGGGCGGCCGACGGCTCGGGCGAGCCCGTGGTCCTCCGCGGCCATGAACGCGAGGTGTGGAGCGCCGCCTTCAGCCCGGATGGCAAGCACGTCTTGACCACCTCCGACGACAACACCGTGCGGATATGGGCGGCCGACGGCTCCGGGAAGCCCGTGGTGCTCCGCGGCTTTCAATCGCCGGTGATGAGAGCCGCCTTCAGTCCTGACGGGACCCGCGTCGTCATTCCCTCGTGGGATCACACCGCGCGGGTGTGGGCGGCCGACGGCTCGGGCAAGCCCGTGATCCTCCGCGGCCATGAAGGGGTGGTGTCGAGCGCGGCCTTCAGCCCTGACGGGACCCGCATTGTCACCGCCTCGGGGGACCGCACGGCGCGAGTCTGGGCGGCCGGCGGTTCCGGCAAGCCCGCGATTCTCCGCGGCCACGAAGGCGAGGTGCTGAGCGCCGCCTTCAGCCCCGATGGGAAGCGCGTCGTCACGGCCTCGGAAGACCGTACGGCGCGGGTGTGGATGGCCGACGGCTCCGGTGAGCCCGTGGTGCTCCGCGGCCATGAAGATCTGGTGTGGAGCGCCGCCTTCAGCCCCGACGGCAGGCGCATCCTCACCGCCTCGAACGACGGCACGTCGCGGGTGTGGGCGGCCGACGGCTCGGGCGAGCCCGTAGTCCTCCGCGGCCATGAAGATCTGGTGCGGAGCGCCGCCTTCAGCCCTGACGGCGAGCACGTCCTGACGGTCTCGGATGACGGCACGGCGCGGGTCTGGACGGCCGACGGCACCGGCGAGCCCATCGTCCTCCGCGGTCATCAAGGCCCGGTGTTGAGCGCCGCCTGGAGCCCCGACGGAACCCGCATCGTCACCGCCTCGGGAGACGGCACGGCGCGGGTGTGGGCGGCCGAGGAGAAGCTCTTGCGCGCGCTCAGCCGCAAGGCGACCAACGATTGTCTGGAGCCCGAGTTCCGGGTCAGCTACTTCGGCGAAACCAGGGATGAAGCGGCAGCCACCTACCAGCGCTGCCGCCGCTGCCTCGGAGACTGGCGGCCCCGGTTCGACACCCGCGCCATCCGCGCCGCGCCGGAAAAGGCCTGGACGGAATGGCAGCAGTGCATGGGCCGATGAGCGGAGCGGCCGATGTGTAGAGACATGTCGATTTGACTGCCCCTTGGGCGGTCCCCTACGATGGCCATACACCAGCGACAAGTTCGCGACCCTGAAGGGAGACGATCATGGGAGAAGACATCCGCTTCGCCCACTTCATCGCCGTGTTGGCGCTGAACCCGGACGAGCTCAAGCGCTATCAGGACGACCCTGAAGCCGCGATGGAGGCCGCCGGCCTCTCGGACGAGGAGAAGGAGGCGCTGCGCACGGGCGATTTCCGCGTCATCTGCGAGTTTCTCGGCGATGGCGGCCCGCGGCCCATCACCATATCCCCCTCGTATGCCGGCTGAGGAAAGGGGCTCGCTGGTCGTCGTCGGCACCGGCTACCTGGTCGGTGGGCAGATGACGGCGGAAGCGCGGGCCCACATCGAGAAAGCCGAGCGCTTCTTCCATCTCGTCGGCGATCCGGTCACCCGGCAGTGGATCGCGAGCTTGAACCCGCGGGCCGAATCGCTCAACGGTTCCTACGCTCCCGGCAAGAACCGGATGGAGACCTATCACGAGATGGTGGAGCGCATCCTGGCGCCGGTGCGGCGGGGCGAAGAGGTCTGCGCCGCCTTCTACGGTCATCCCGGGGTGGGCGCATTCCCCAGCCACGCGGCGATCCGCCAGGCGCGCCTCGAAGGCCACGAGGCGCGCATGCTGCCCGGGGTCTCCGCCGAGGACTGCCTCTACGCCGACCTCGGTCTCGATCCCCTGAAGGACGGTTGCCAGAGCTTCGAGGCCACCCGCTTCCTGGTGCGCCGGTATCGGCCGGAGCCTACGGTGCCGCTGATCCTCTGGCAGATCGGCGTCATCGGGCAGGCCGCCTACAGCGAGGAGCCGCTGTGGAACCGCGGCGGGCTGGCGGTGCTCGCCGAGGTGCTGAGCGCCTGGTATCCCTCCGGCCACGAGTGCGTCGTCTACGAGGCGGCGATGCTGCCGGTCTGCGAGCCGCTGATCCTGCGGGTGCCGCTGGCCGAGCTGCCGGCGGCGAGGGTGACGGCGGCGTCCACTCTCTACGTGCCGCCGGCCGGCGAGGCTCGGGTGGATGCGGAGATGGCGGCGCGGTTAACTCCCGCCACCGCCTGAGGCGGCGAGCGCCTCCGCGATCCGCGGCCGGTCGAGGTCGGCGCTCCGCCAGAAGCCGAGGAAGCGCGCGAAGCTCCGGCGCGCCTCCGCGGTCTCGCCGCGCTCCTGGTGGATCCTGCCGAGGAAGTAGAAGCTGCGGACCCAGGCGACGGGGAACTCGATGTGCTCTGCGCCGCTCGCCGCCACCTTCTCGAACCACTGCAAGGCGCGGTCGCGGTGGCCGGCGGCCAGCTCGGCCTGGCCGAGGGCGAACCAGATGGGCACGTGATCGGGCTGCACGTGCCAATGGATCTCGATGCCCCGGGGCGGCAGCAGGGAGGCGGCCCGTTCCAAGGCCTTGACGGCGTCCGCCGGATTGCCGCGGGCGAGAGCCAGCAGCCCTTCGAGACGGTGGATCTGGCGCTCTTCCACCGCGTTCGGAGTGCCGGCCGCCCGCCGTTTCAACTCGGCGAGGATCGCGTCCGCCGCCGCCGGCCGGTCCAGGGCCTGCTGCGCCTGCGCGGCAAGGAACAGGCCCTGGAGCTGGGGCCAATCGTCCGGTGCCAGCTCTTGCGCGCGCTGTGCCTGGGCGAGCGCCCGGGCGGCTTCGCCGCGGTCGAGCAGGAGATCGGCCGTCCAGCAGTGCCCCATGGCGGTGAAGGCCTCCGGCTGCGGGTAGGCGCGCACCGCCGCGGCGAGATGGCCCAGCGCCTGCCCGGAGGCGCCTCGGTAGAGGGCGTCGCGGGCGTGCGAGAGAGCACCCCGCCAGCGGGCGTACGGGTCGTCGCGGCCCGCCATCTCGCCGGCCGTGCGCTCCGCCTGCGGCCAGTCCTCGCGCATCACGGCGAGGCGCCACACGGCCTGGCTCACGAAGGTGTCGCCGGGCCGCAGCGCGGCGGCCCGGCGCAGCGGCGCGACGGCCTCGTCGAGCTTCCCCCAATGGGTGAGGTGCCAGCCGAGGACGACCTGGACGAGCCAGCTCTCCGGCTCGCGGGCGGCCAGGTCCTGCAGCGGCCGGTAGCCGTGCTCGAAGCGGCCGAGGGCGGCGGCGACGCTGGCGGCGTTGGTCGCGGCGAGGGCGGAGGTCCTCCCCGCGGCGAGCAGCGTTTCGTATTCGCGCAGGGCGCTTTCGTAGCGCTCCAGGTAGGAGTCGACGACCGCCAGGCCGCTGCGCGACCGGTCGTCGTCCGGATAGAGGCGCAAAGCCTCCTCGAAGGCCTCGATGGCCCGGCCGTAGGTCGACCACTTTCCCTCGTAGTAGCGGCCCTGGACGAAATGGCGCTGGTCGAGCGGCAGGCGCTCCGCCTGCTCGACCGCGCGCCGGCTGTAGCTCTCCGCGAGCCCGCCGTGGCCGAGATTGGTATGGAGCTTCGCCAGATCGACCAGGGCGAGGGCGAAGCCAGGATCGAGCTCCACGGCCTTTTCGAGCAGGGGAATCGCCTCGGATTCCTTTCCCTGGTAATGGAGGTTGCGGGCTTCCGAGAACAGGCGGAAGGCCTCCGCCGAGGAGGTGGTCACCTCGTGCACTCTCGCCGGCGCGGCGGGGGACGTCTCGAGATCCAGGTGGCGGTGCACCGTGGCGGTCAGCTCGTCGACCAGCGATAGGAGCTGTTCGTCGCCCTTGCCTTGGATCCGGTCGCTGGCCAGGATCCTGCCGGTTGCCGCGTCTTCGATCTGGAAGGAGATGCGGACGTTGTCTCCCACCTGCGCGTAGCTGCCCAGGATCACCTGCTGCACGGCGGCGCGCCGCGCCACCTTCTGCACCAGGTCGAAGGACGTGGGGCCGTTGGTGAGGGCTCCGAGCTCGGTGAGGATCTGATAGAGGCGGTCCGTTCCCACGACGTCGAGGTGCGCCGATTGCGAGAGATCGGTCACCAGCATCTCGGTCAGGCCCGTGCGCAGCCAGTCGAGCTTCGGATCGCCGGTGAGGTTGAAGAAGTGGAGCACCGCCATCTTCGTGCGCGCCGGCACCGCTGCCGCGGCGCTCTCCGGCGCCGCGCCGCGCGGGTGGCGCAGCCACAACAGGGAGGCGCCGGCGGCGGCGGCCAGCAGCAC
>JBKPTH010000108.1:0-5892 GCA_046765915.1 Acidobacteriota bacterium
GCACCGAGCCGTCCCAGGCCGGCGGGCTCGCGGCGCGGCCCTGCTCGACGAGCTGCGCGTGCCGCTCCCCCGGCTCGATCAGGGCGAGGGCCGAGACCGGCGCCTCCGGCCGCGCCACCGCGTCGGCGAGGAGCGCCGTCCAGCCGCGGGCCAGGCGCGCGACGGCCGCCGGGGTGAAGAGGTCGGCGTTGCCGACGAGGCGCCCGGCGAGCTCCTCCCCGCGGTCCTGCAGGTCGAGGAGGAGGTCGAACTGCGCCGCGCCGTAATCCTCCTCCCTCCAGGTCGCGGTCAGGCCGGGCGCGAGCCGCCGCCCGCCGGGGTTGTCATGGAAGGCGAAGAAGGCCTGGAACAGCGGCTCGGCGGAGGAGGCCCGCCCCGGCCGCAGCGTCTCCGCCAGCGGCTCGAGGGGCAGGTCCTGGTGCGCCTGGAGGCCGAGCGCGCCGGCGCGGACGCAGGCGAGCAGGTCGCCGAACGCGGCATCCCCGGGGCGCTCGACGCGCAGCGGCAGGTTGTGGGCGAAGAAGCCGATCAGCCCCTCCAGCTCCGGCCGGCCGCGGTGGGCGAGCACCGTGCCGACGACCACGTCGTCCTGCCGGGTGACCCGCCGCAGCAGCGCCGCCCAGGAGGCGAGGAGGACCATGTACACCGTGGCGCCCCGCCGGCGCGCGAGGTCGCGCACCGCGCGGGCAAGGGCCGGCGGCAGCTCCAGGGTCCGGCTCGCGCCGCGCCAGCTCCGCTCCGGCGGCCGCGGCAGATCCGTTGGCAGGTCGAGCCCCGCCGGCATCCCCGCCAGATGCTCGCGGAACCAGGCGAGATGGGGCGCCAGGGCCTCCCGGGTCAGCTCCTCGCGCTCCCAGGCGGCGACGTCGGCCGGCTGTACCGGCAACGGGGCGAGCGGCGACGGCTCGCCGGCGAGGAAGGCGGCGTAGAGCGCCGCCAGCTCGCGCTCGAGCACCCGCACCGACTCGCCGTCGGCGACGACGTGGTGGAAGGTGATCAGCAGGTCGTGCTCCCGCTCCGCCACGCGGAGGAGCAGGCAGCGCCAGAGCGCGCCCGGGCTGGGGAGGAGGGGCCGGCGGGCCTCCGCCCGCGCCCGCCGCGCGCGCTCCTCTCGCCGGTCCGCCGGCGGCAGCGCCGAGAGGTCGACGACCGGCAGCCGCAGGGGCGCGGGCGGCGCGGCGATCTGGCGCGGCTCGCCGTCCGGCCCGATCCCGATCGTCGTGCGCAGGGCCTCGTGGCGGGCGGCGATCTCCTCCAGGGCGCGCTCCAGCACGGCCGGCGCCAGCGGTCCCTCCAGCCGCATCACGATGGGGATGTTGTTCGCCGTCGTCCCCGGCACCAGCCGTTCGAGGAACCACAGCCGCCGCTGCACCGGCGACAGCGGCTCGCCCGCCGCGTGCCGCGGCCGCGGCGCGATCGGCGGCAGAGAGGGAGAGGCGGCGCCGGCGCTCTCCACCCGCGCCGCCAGGGCGGCGACGGTGAACGCCTCCAGCACCGCGGACGGCGGCAGGTCGAGCCCGAGCGCCGCCTGCACGCGCGCCACCACGCGGGCGGCGAGCAGCGAATGGCCCCCGAGGTCGAAGAAGCTGTCGTCGATCCCCACCGTCCGGCCGAAGACCTCGCTCCAGATGCCGGCCAGGACCTCCTCCGTGGGAGTGCGCGGCGGGCGGATCTCCTCCGTTCCACCGGCATCCTCGGGCGGCGGCAGCGACGCCAGCGCCCGGCGGTCGATCTTGCCGTTCGGCGTCAGCGGCAGCCTGTCCAGCCGCACGAACGCCGAGGGCACCATGTAGTCCGGCAGGCTCCCTTTGAGGAAGGCCCGCAGCTCCCGCGCCAGCCCGGCGGCGTCGTCCGCCTCGACGTAGGCGACCAGGCGGTTGCCCGCGCCGTCCGGCTCGGGCAGGGCGAGGACGGCCGCGTCGCGCACCAGCGGGTGGCGCACCAGCGCCGACTCGATCTCCCCCAGCTCGATGCGGAAGCCGCGCACCTTCACCTGATGGTCCAGCCGGCCCAGGAAGTCCAGCTCCCCCTCGGGCAGCAGCCGCACCAGGTCGCCCACCTGGTACAACCGCGAGCCCGGCGCTCCATAGGGATTGGGGACGAACCGCTCCGCCGTCAGCTCCGGCCGGCGCAGATAGCCGCGGGCCACGCCCTCGCCCCCCATGTAGAGCGCTCCGGGGGTGCCGGCCGGCGCCGGCCGCATCTGGTCGTCGAGCACGTGAGCCGACTTGCCCGTCAACGGCCGGCCGATCAGCGGGCGCTCGGCGCCGGGGGGGACGACCGACCAGGTCGAGAAGGTCGTGTCCTCCGACGGACCGTAGAGGTTGAGCACCCGTTCGACGCCGGGCAGCCTGGCGTAGATGCTCTGCGCCAGCGCTCCCTTGAGCGCTTCGCCGCCCAGGTTCACCGTCCGGATCGACGCCGGCAGATCGCCGCCGCGCAGCAGCTCGGCCATCGCCGACGGCACCGTGTCGACCAGCACCACCTCTTCCCGCGCCGGCAGGCGCGGCAGCGCCAGGGCGTTCTCGGCGAGGACGATCTTCCCCCCTTCGGCCAGCGTGGCGAAGATCTCGAAGACCGACATGTCGAAGCAGATCGAGGTGGAGGCCAGCACGCCCGCGTATTCCTCGGGCGAGTACGCCGCGCGCGCCCAGCGGACCATCGAGACGGCGTTGCGGTGCTCGATCGCCACCCCTTTCGGCACTCCGGTCGAGCCGGAGGTGAAGATCACGTAGGCGAGATTGTCCGGCAGCGCGGTGCGCCGCCGGAGGTCCCCTTGCTCCGCCGGTTCTCTCTCCCATCCGGGATCGAGGAACACCGTCCGCACCGCCGCCGGCAGATCGTCTCCGAGCGCGGCGGCGAGGCGGCGCCGGGTGACCAGCACCGCCGCCCGCGAGGTCTCCAGCATCAGCAGCACGCGCTGGGTCGGGTAGGCGGGATCGAGCGGCACGTAGGCGCCCCCCGCCTTGAGCACGGCCAGCAGGCTGACGATGAGGTCCGCCGTGCGGTCCATCAGCACGCCGGCCAGGAGCTCCGGGCCGAGCCCCAGCGCCGCCAAGCGGTTCGCCAGGCGGTTCGCCCGCTCGTTCAGCTCGCCGTAGGTCAGCCGCCCGTCCGCGGCGACGAGCGCCACCCGATCGGGAATCCGCGCCGCTTGAGCTTCGAAGAGCTGGTGCAGGCAGGCCTCGGGCCCGGAGTCCGGGCCTGCCGCGTGGCAGACGGAGAGGGCCGGCTCGCGCTCCGCTACGATCAGCGAAGGCTCAGGCCGGCTCGGCAACGCTCTCCTCCAGCCCGCCGTCGCCCGCCAGGGCCAGCTCGCGCTCGATCTGCTCCAGCAGCAGCTCCTCCACCGTCAGGGCGAGACCGGCGACGGTCGTCTCCTCGGCCAGGCTGCGCAGCGGCACCTCGACCTGGAAGTCGCGCCGCAGCCGGTGCATCACCTGCGGCAGGAGCAGCGAGTGGCCGCCGAGGTCGTAGAAGTCGTCGTGGGCTCCCACGCGCGCGAGCCCGAGCACCTCGCGCCAGATGGCCGCGACCCCCTCCTCGGCCGGCGTGGCGGGGGCGACGTAGGCGGCGGCGAGGTCCGGGCGGGAGGCGTCCGGGGCCGGCAGCGCCCGGCGGTCGATCTTGCCGCTGGCGTTGACCGGCAGGGCGTCGAGGGTGACGAAGGCCGCCGGCACCATGTGCTCGGGGAGGCGCTCCTTGAGGAAGGAGCGCAGATCGCCGGCCGCCTGCAACTCGGGATGGAACGCGACGTAGGCGACCAGCCGCCGCTCGCCCGGCTGGTCCTCCCGCGCCAGCACGGCCACCTCGCGCACGGCGGGATGCCCGGCGAGGACCGCTTCGATCTCCCCCAGCTCCACCCGGAAGCCGCGGACCTTCACCTGCCGGTCGGTGCGGCCGAGGAACTCCAGGCTGCCGGAGGGGAGCCAGCGCACCAGGTCGCCGGTGCGATAGAGGCGGGCGCCGGGCGCCTCCGCGAAGGGATCTGGAAGAAAGCGCTCCGCGGTGAGGTCCGGCCGATCCAGATAACCGCGCGCCACCCCGGCACCGCCCAGGCAGAGCTCGCCGGGCACGCCGACCGGCGCCGGCTCCAGCCGGCCGTCGAGCACCCAGGCGCGGTCCCCGGCGAGCGGCCGCCCGATGGGCACCTCGCGCAGGCCGTCCTTGGCGCCCGCGAACGGCGCCAGGTCGCAGAGCGTCGCCGTGACCGTGCATTCGGTGGGACCGTAGGTGTTCCACAAGGTCGCTTCATGGCCGAGCCGCCGGGTCCAGGCCGCGGCGCGCTCCGGCAGCGCCCGCTCGCCGCCGATGATCACCTGGCTTATGGCGGGCGGCCACTCCACCCCCTCCTCCAGATCGGCCGCGAGCCCGTGCCAGTAGGCGGTGGGCAGGTCGAGCAGGGTGATCTGCCGCGCCCGGCAGGCGGCGAGGAAATCGGCGCTGGAGCGCAGCATGCCGCCGCCGCGCAGCACCAGGGTGCCGCCCGCGGCCAGGCAGGGATAGATCTCCTCGACGCTGGTATCGAAGGTGACCGAGGCGAACTGCAGGACGCGGTCGGCGGCGCCGATGGAGTACTGCGCGCGCGCCGCCGCGGTGAAGCCCGCGAGCGCCCCATGCGGCACCATCACCCCCTTGGGCTTGCCCGTGGAGCCCGAGGTGTAGATGACGTAGGCGAGCCCCGCCGCCGTCGCCGGATCCTGCGGCGCGCTGTCGGGGTACGCCGCGATCGGCGCGCGGTCCGCGTCCAGGCAGACGGCGCGCAGGCGCGCGAGGGACTCCTCGCCGAAGGAGCCGAGCAGGCGCCGCTCGGTGACCAGCACCGGCGCGGCGGTATCCGCCAGGATGTAGTCCAGGCGCTCGCGGGGATACGCGGGATCCAGCGGCACATAGGCGCCGCCCGCCTTGAGGATGGCCAGGAGGCCGGCGATCATCGCGGGCGAGCGCTCGAGGCAGAGCGCCACCCGCACCTCCGGCCCCACTCCCAGCGCCCGCAGGTGGTGGGCCAGGCGGTTGGCCCGGGCGTCGAGCTCGCCGTAGCTCACCTGCTCCTCGCCCTCCTCCCCCGCCACCAGGGCCACGGCCTCCGGGGTCTCGCGGGCCTGCCGCTCGAAAGCGCGGTGGACGGACAACGCGGGCGGCACGGATGCCGCCGTGCCCCAGGCGAGGACCGCCGCCCGCTCCGCGGCGGAGGCGAGCGGCAGCTCGTCCAGGGCGCGCTCCGGCGCCGCGGCCGCGGCGGCGAGCAGCACCTCGAGCTGGCCGAGCAGGCGCTCGACGGTGGCGTCCTCGAACAGCCGGGCGTTGTAGATCATCCACGCCGCGATCCCCTCCTCCCCCGGCTCCAGGACCAGGCAGAGATCGAAGATCTCCGTCGCCAGTTGGCTCTGCAGGCCGGCGCGCGAGGCCCGCAGGGTGAGCCCGGCGAACTCCAGTTGCGGATCCGGCAGGTTCTGCACCTGGAACATCACCGAGAACGGCTGCGCGTGGCCGCTGCCGCGGTCCGGCTGCATGGCCTGGAGCACGGTCTCCAGCGGCAGGTCCTGATGGGCGTAGGCGCCGCTGGCCGCCTCCCGCACCCGCGCCAGCAGGTCGCGGAAGCCGAGGCCGCCGGCGAGCGGCGCGCGCAGCACCAGGGTGTTGAGGAAGAAGCCGATCAGCCCTTCGATCTCGCTGTGCGTGCGGTTGGCGATGGGGACGCCCACCAGCACGTCCTCCTCCCCGGTGTAGCGGTAGAGCAAGGTCAGATACGCCGTGAGGAGGACCATGAAGAGGGTCGCTCCCTCGCGGTCGGCGAGCGCCTTGAGGTCCGCCGCGAGGGCGGGAGGCAGCAGGTGCGCCCGCCCGCCGGCGACGAACCCCAGGCCCGCCGCGCGCGGCCGGTCGGTGGGC
>JBKPTH010000109.1:0-36279 GCA_046765915.1 Acidobacteriota bacterium
CGTAGGCCCGCCGCTACGGCCCTTCGGGAGAGGTTATAGTCTTATCCCCTCATGCCCGGAGACCTCCCTCCCGACCAGTTCCGCTCCGCGATGCACCGGGTGGCCGACCTGGTGGCCGACTACCTGGAGGGCGTGGGGGACCGGCCGGTGGTGCCCGCCGTCTCTCCCGGCGAGGTGCGGCGGGTGCTGCCGGTGGCGCCGCCGGAGGAGCCAGAGCCGGTCGAGACCATCCTCGACGATTACCTGCGGGTGATCGAGCCCAACCTCACGCACTGGAACCATCCCGGCTTCTTCGCCTACTTCGCCATCACCGGCTCCGGCCCCGGCATCCTGGGCGAGACCCTCGCCGCGGCGCTCAACGTCAACGCCATGCTCTGGCGCACGTCGCCGGCGGCGACCGAGCTGGAGGAGCGGGTCTGCGAGTGGCTGGCGCGGATGATGGAGCTGCCGCCGGAGATGCGGGGCCACATCAACGACACGGCGTCCTCGAGCAGCCTGGTGGCCCTCGCCGCCGCCCGCCACCGGCTGCCGGAGCTGGAGGTGCGGGTCAAGGGCCTCGCCGGCCGGCCCGTGCCGGGGCTCACCGTCTACGCCAGCGATCAGGCCCACTCCTCGATCGACAAGGCGGCCATCGTCCTCGGCATCGGCCAGGAGAACGTCCGCCGGGTGGCCACCGACGAGGAGTTCCGCGTGTCCCTCCCCGCGCTCGCGGCGGCGATCGCCCGTGACCGCGCCGAGGGGCGGCTGCCCATGGCCGTCGTCGCCACCGCCGGCACCACGTCGACCACCAGCGTCGATCCCATCCCGGAGATCGCCGACCTCTGCGCGCGCGAGGGGATCTGGCTGCACGTCGACACCGCCTACGCCGGCGCGGCGGCGATCTGCCCCGAGTACCGGCAGCGCATGCCGGGCCTCGAGCGGGCGGATTCCCTCGTCGTCAATCCCCACAAATGGCTGTTCACCCCGGTGGACTGCTCGGTGCTCTTCGTGCGCGATCCGGCGCTGCTCAAGGACGCCTTCTCGCTGGTGCCGGAGTACCTGCGCACGGACGACGGCGAGGTGACGAACCTGATGGACTACGGCTTTCAGCTCGGCCGGCGGTTCCGCGCCCTCAAGCTCTGGATGGTGATCCGCGCCTTCGGCGTCGAGGGCCTGCGCGAGCGCATCCGCGAGCACTGCGCCCTGGCCCGCGAGCTGGCGGACCGGCTCGCCGCCGATCCACGCTTCGAGCTGGCGGCGCCGGTGCCGTTCAGCACCGTCTGCTTCCGCGCCCGCGTTGCGGGCTCGCCCGCGGAGCAGGACCGCTGCAACGAGCGGCTGCTGGCGCGAATCAACGCCGCCGGTCCAGTCTTCCTCTCCCACACGGTGCTGCGAGGGCGCTATACGCTGCGGGTGGCGATCGGCAACCTGCGCACGGAGCGCGCGCACGTCGAGGGCCTGTGGAATCTGCTGGTCCGTTCGTTGGAAGACGTAGAGAGGTAGGGACGAGGCATGCCGTGCCCCTACGTGTCTGATGCGAATCTACGGGTGGCTCGTATAGAAATGATACGTGCCGCTGCCGCTGTAGGAGTAGATCCCCCAGAGATAAAAAGCGGCGGTGCCGTTGTAGCTGAGGCTCTCGCTCGACGAGACGCTCGTGGCGCTCGCCACCTGCACCCAACTCGAGCCATTCCACTGCCAGAGGTAGAGGTCGAAGTCCGCGCCGGCCGGACCGCGCAAAGAGCCGTTCTGGTAGCCGGCGTTGCCCCAGTAGTAGGTGCCGCAGGGCTGGTACTGGGTGACCCCGCTGGCGCCTATGTAGTTGGTGTAGGTGTCCCAGGTAGAGGCGACGCCCGAGCCGTAGAGCGAGTTGAGGCCGCTCTCATCGTCCGTCTCAGTGGTCGCGGGGTTGTTATTGCAGTAGGAGACCGAGGCGAACATCGTGGCGCCTGAAACCGCCGTGTGGGCCATACCGAGGCCATGGCCGGCCTCATGGACCATGACGCCCTCGATATAGATCTCGCTCGAGCAGCCCACGCCACCTGGATCCTCGCCCTGGGAGGTCCAGTTGTAGCCGGTGCTGTTGGTGACCATGTCGGCGTCCGTGACCTTCCACGAGCCGGAGCCGGCGGCGCGCTCGGTGTAGTAGGCGGTGAAGGTGGCCGCCAGGCACGTGCCGGTACAGGCCGACAATGGATCCGTCAGGTTGATCATCGGAATGCCGTCCCCCAGCGAAAAGCCGGAGACCGAGCCCTTGTGGGCCTTGATGACTCGACCCGAGCCGGCGCCGTTCCAGGCGGCGGTGGAGGTGATGGCATTGACCACCCGGGTCTCGCCGCCGTCGCCGTCCGTGATCGAAGGGACGCCGCCGGCGCGGTTGTCCACGATGTAATCCGGCGCGCAATCCCAGGTGCGGGCGGGGGAGAGGGTGACGTAGGCGGAGAGGCTGCCGGCGAAGAGCAGCAGCAGGACGATGGCGAGGGACGGATTGACGAGCTTGAGCGCTTTCATGGCTTGATTCTCCCGGCCCGCTCCGCCGTTTCACGGATCTGGCGTTTGAGCTCGTCGAGCGGCACCGCCCGCGGCGCACGCGCCGGCGTGCCGTCCGCCTTGAGGATGCGGACGTTGTCCGCCTCCCAGGTGGGGACCGCCCACTCGCGTCCCCGCGAGTCCTTGCGGATCTCGAGCTCGCCCTGGCGGTAGGCCAGCACGCGGTGCGCGCCGTCCTCGCTCTTGCGGGACGGCTCCAGGAAGAGCAGCAGCCGCTGGCCCTTGCGGAAGGTGGGGAAGCCGTGGGCCTCGATCACCATGCCGCCCACCTCGCCGCCGAAGGTGACGAGGCGCACGTGCGAGCGGTCCGGGCCGAGCAAGGTGTCCTCCGCCTCGAACATCGCCTCGGTCATGATGGCCGTCCCCTCGCGGTTCCAGAACGAGACCACCTCGATGACCCGGCCCTGCACCACCGACTCGGCCTGGCGGACCAGCTCGTCCTGGCTGATCGCCAGGAAGGTGGACGCTCCTGCCGGCAGGGTGAGCGCGAGCGCACTGCAGAGGAGTATCCAGGGCGTTCGCTTCATAGAGACCTCCTTTTCCCCTTGAAGACCGCGGATTCGGATGATGGACCGCCAGAAACGCTCGCCGGGAAGAATGTCGACCAGCATCTATTTTAGGCGACAAGGGAGGGGGAGCGTTACAAATTCTCCATCTGCCTCCAAATTCACTCCTTTCTCGGCTGAACGGGGACCGAATTCAGGACCAGCCCGACCAGGGCGGCCGCCGCGAGGGTGAGCCCGAGGATCAGTCCTGGCGCCCGATAGACGAGGTCCACCCGGTGCTCGCCGGCGGGCAGCCGGGCGGCGACGAACGGGCCGTTCGCCGTCGTGACGGGATGGGGCAGGGCGTCGAGCAGCAGGGTCCATCCGCCGTCCTGGTAGATGCTCGAAGCGAGGAGCCGGTCCTCGCCCAGGAGCACGCGGACGCGGACGTGGGCCGGCTCGAGGACGAGCATCGCCACCGCCGACTCCTCCTGGCGCACGGGTATCAGAAAGAGTCGGGGCAGGACCTTCTCGCGCTCGAAGATCCGCGCGGCGTGGTCGCGGAAGACGGCGCGCCAGCCGGCAGTGGACTTCGTCTTCGGCGGCGCGACGACGTAGCGCACCCCGAGGAGCTCATAGAGCGGATGCTCGGCCTTGGTCAGCCGATGTTCCGTGGCGCGGATCGAGGCGCTCACCGGCGCCAGGGCCCGCGCGTAGGCGAAGGGTTTGAACGGGTTGGAGATCCGGATGTCCGCGAGGCCGTAGACCGCGGCGGAGTTGGGCAGCATCTGGTCGCCGAGACCGGCGATACGGAAGCCGCCGACGTGGGCCTGCAGGAAGCCGATCGAAGGCAGGACCGGATAGAAGCGGTTGCGCGGCAGCGACGGGTTGGCGGGCTGGTGGATGACGAGGAGCTCGCAGGCGAGGAGGGCGCAGAGGATCCATACGAGTCGAGGAGATCTTCGCAGGAGCAGGATTGCCGCCGCCGCGGCGACCGTCGCGAGCTGCAGCCCCATCCAGAACCAGCGCAAGTGGAGCAGCGCCTGCACCTCCGGCGAGAGGAGATAGCCCCAGGCGATGAGGCCCAGGAGGATGGCGGCGCAAGATGCGATCGCGCCGCGGCTCGGCCCCTCGCCGCGCCGCCAGCGTTCCACCGCGCAGGCGCCGGCATAGGCCAGCGAGAAGGCGGCCACCAGGAGCAGGCGCCGGTGGGCGCTGATCGACTGGTTGAGCAGCGGTATGGCCGAGAGGATGCGCGGAATCCCTGGAACGCGAAGCGAGATCACCAAGCTGGCGGCCGCCAACGCGAGGAAGAGCCTTTCCTGGGGGAAGCGGCGCGCGGTGGGAAAGAGGGCGAGCAGAGCGGCCAGCAGGACGGCGCCGCCCACGAAACCGCTGGCGTCCTCGTTGGTGTTGGCCTCTCCCCAGTAGTCGCCCCAGCGGCTGTTGCCGAAGGCGTTCGGCGCGAAGACCGGCACCAACCGTTTTTCGAGTCCCTCGAAGGTCCCGCGCCGTTCCTGCGGTGTCTGCCAGCCCGCCAGAGTTGAGCCTTCCTCCAGCCGTTCGTTGCGCAGCTCCACCAGGTGGGCGCGGTGGGTCTGGGGAAGAAAGCGCATCGCGGGCACCAACACCGGCGCGGTGAGTCCGAAGGCGATCAATCCGGCGATAGCCCAGCGCGCCAGGAGCCGCGGGCGATCCGGCAGAGACGGGCGGAGAAGCCGGGACAGCGCGAAGAGCCCCCCGACCGCCACGACGTACAGAATCGTCTCGGGATGCCCGCCGGCCAGCAGCGCCGCGATCGCCGCGGTGAGCAGTAGGAAGTCCCGGCGGGCGCCGCGCACGTCCGTCATCGCCAGGGCGTAGAGCACGAGCGGCAGCAGCGCCGGCGAGTTGCCGATCGGCCAGCTCAGCCAGAGCAGGAGAAACCCGCCGAGACCGAAGGCGAGGCTGCCGAACAGGGAGGCTTCTTCGGAAAGCCCTTGACGCCGGAGCAGCAGGAAGAAGAAAGCCAGCGCGATCAGCACACGCAGCCCCGCCGTCACCGCGACCGCCTGCGGCAAGGGGAGCGGCAGCGCCAGGAGAACCAGCGGCTGGAGGAGCTGCGACTGTGGATCTGCCATCAGCGGCATGCCGGCGCCGGCGAGGTCGTTCCACATCGGCCACTCCCCGGCCCGCAGCGCCCGGCGCACCTGGGCCTGCCAGGGGACGATCTGCGTCACCAGGTCGCGCTGGAGGACGTTGCCTTCCAGGGGTTTCCCCACCTCCTCCTCAGGAACGATGCCCGGAAGGATGTCAGCGGGGAGAAGAATCTTTCCTAGGAAAAGCGCTGGCCCGAAGAGGATGAGGAGAACGGCCGCGAACACCGCCCAGACGCGAAAGGGGATCGGATCCCACCACCGCCGAAGGGCACGGGCGAGAAGAAAGGCGAGGAACGTGAGGTAGAGGCCGGGGAGGAAGGGCACCGCAGGAGTCTATCCGCCGCCGCGGTGCGGGAAACGGCGGCCAGGCACAAAGGCGATCCCTGGGAGCGCCGGCGTCCTCGCCGGCACCTTCCCCCGCAGAACTGTGGGTTCCCGCTCGCGAGCGGCGATGTCCCGCTGGCGAGCGGAGAGCTTCCGCTCATCAACTGGGCTTTCCCCCGCCAGAACGCAGAGCTCCCCTTCGGTGGGGGCGAAGGCCCCCTTGCAAGCGGAGACAGCCCCCAGGCGAGGGGGACACTTCGTACAGCGTGCGGAGACGTTCCGCTCATGAGGGGGTACGTTCCGCTCATGAGGGGGCACGTTCCGCTGACGAGGGGGGACGCTCCGCTCCGTGGCGGAAGATCTCCGCTCATGAGCGGGAAGTCTCCGCTCACGAGGGGCACGTCTGCGCTCATTGAGCGGAGAGTGTGCGCGACGGAGCGCGGAGTCTCCGTTCGCGAGCGGAGCATGCCCCCTCATGAGCGGAAAGTCTCCGCTCCCAAGGAGGGAGTCTCCACTCAGGCGGGGGACGTCTGCGTTGGCGTGGGGGAAGTCTCCGCTCAGGCGGGGGACCTCTGCGTTGGCGTGGGGGAAGTCTCCGCTCCCGAGCGGAAAGGCTCCGCGTTCGAGGGGGACGTCCCTGCCGCTCAGGGGGAAGTCTCCGCTGTCCAGGGGGAAGTCCTCGCTTCAGGCGGGAAGGCCTGCTCTGGCGGGAGGAGGCTTGCTGCTCGCGGGGAGAGACTCTGCGCTTAAGGGGGAGAGGCTCTCCTGTCCTCTAGGCGAAGATCTCCGCCGGCGGAGGGGCAACTCATGCGCCCGAGAGGAAAACGCCCGCTTCAGTGCTGAACGGAGAGCCCGAATGCAGTGGCATGAGACTCGCGAGCACTACCCCCATCAGGGGTGTTGATCGTGGCCCTGGAGGCCCGTTCGGCGGAAGGCCAGCGAATCCTGGATAACATTGCGGTCGTGCAGCCTTTTCCCAAGTCAAAGGAAGAATCAAGAGCCAGAGCCCGATCGAGTCCTTATGACTGCATGTCGCGCCCTCGCAGAGAGTCATATGCACTGCGGCGACCCGTCCTTCGCAGTGGCCTAAAATCCGTAGATGTAGGCACTTACTTCCTGCGACCTCGCATTGAAGGCCGAAGCCTTACCGCCATATTCCAGCCGCCCTTATTTCTTGACGTGGGGACCGTCGGCGCCTTACCATGATTCAAGTGCTTGCAGCAGAGTAGTATGCACCCCTGGCTATTTGTGACTACCTTTTTCAGAGGGTCCGTTGGCTAAGCGGAGAAGATCAAGCGAAGGTTCGGCGGTATAAGCGGGATAGATACAGCCATGGCGAAGCGTGAGTTGATCAGCAAGAAGACACGAATCGAGTTCCGCGAGTACTTCGTTGGCTCGACGCTTCGCCAGATCTCCCAGGAGTTTGATGCTGCTGACGTTCCGTTTGCCGCCGACTACGTTTCGCCTGAATCTGGGCAACGACGATCGCTAGTAGAGCAGTACTATCATGCGGTAGATTTTTCGTCATGGCGTGATGTACGTAAGGTTCTTCGAGTGTACGAGAACGTCCTGCTAGAGCTAGAGGAGAGAATCAAGGCCCCGTCATGGGGAGATAACAGCGAAGAGCTGGGCCGGACTTTGTCTGTACTCACGAGATGCCTTGAGCGCGACGGTTTTCAGTATGCCAACAGTAAGCTCCTACCAACTAATAGCAATCCCACGATTGAGGACCTTTCTTCGGCAGCTCAAGCGCTAGATGTTCATGTCCTGCGCCAACAGATCGATCGTATTCGCTCATCAATAGACGATGATCCGGAGCTCGCTATAGGGACAGCAAAGGAACTTCTGGAAACAACCTGCAAAACAATTCTTGCTGATTATGGCATCCAGCCTGAGTCCTCTTGGGACATAACTCGGCTCGTTAAGGAGGCGCGGGGGGTTCTTCGCCTAGTGCCAGAGGATATTCCGGACAGTGCTAAAGGAGCCGAAATTATTAAGAGGGTTCTAAGCAATCTCGGCCAGATTTCCCAGGGTATTGCGGAGCTCAGAAATCTGTACGGCACGGGCCATGGGAAGAGCGGGAAAGCTAAAGGTTTGTCATCCAGGCATGCACGGTTAGCTGCGAGTTGCGCCACAGCTCTGGCAACATTCCTGTTTGAAACGCATGAGGCGAGGCAACAGCCATGAACCGGATAACCCCGAAAACCGCCCCAACCCAGCGACCTACAGCGGACGGAAACCGCATACTGCGCGGTTCCGCCGCTGAGCTAACAACGGTTAGCCATATGGATCGTTCTAGATGATTGAACAGGGTCTGGTCGACCGGCTTCAGTCGCTCTCTGAGCGTGACCTGTTGGAGCGCGTGATCGCGCCTCTATTCGAGAGCCTTGGGTATACCCGCGTCGACCTAGTTCATGGACCCCACGAGATGGGCAAAGACCTTGTCTGCTGGCGGCAGGACGACTTCGGCCAGACGGAGGTCACCGCCGTACAGGTGAAACGATTCCGTCCAAGCGCGAAGGTGTCTGGCCAAACTTCATTCCTGACATTGGTTCATCAGCTCAGATTGGGACTTGAAGAGCCGATTCGCAGCGTCGATGGGACGACTCATCTGCCGTCTCAAGTGGTCCTTGTGACACCGTATCCGCTGAGCCAAAGAGTCGTTGAGTCCTATTCCATACATCTGCAGGATCTTAGGCGTAGGGGGGTTGTGTTTGTTGACGGCCCGCGACTGGCGGGCCTGCTTCGGGAACATCTCCCAAGTCTTGTCGAGGCGCTAGTCGGGACCGAGACAAAGAGACCACCCGATGCAATGCCCGTCCTCGGCATCGACTTCGGCACCACGATGTCCAGCATCTCAACGACTCCAAGGGGCAAGGAAATCGTCGGCTTCCTCGCTGCGCTTCAACAAGACCTCAGCCGTCTTGTCGGGCCCGAAGACACCAGCGACCCCCTGTTGTGTTTCGCGATAATGTCCTTCTCAAAGAACCCGGTTCTAGCAGACTTCTACGAGAAGGCTGTCAAGCCAACAGTCGTCGAGCTTGGCTATCGATGCGAACGAGTAGATGAGCAGCATTTTAATGGTTGCATCACCGAGCGTATTTACAGGAACATCCAGGCCGCCCGCTTCGTTGTGGCTGATCTCACCGAAGCGCGGCCGAATTGCTACTACGAGCTCGGCGTCGCTCATAGCCTGCGCAAAGAGGTGATCCACTTGGCGTATTCTGGTGACCCTGGTGCAATTCAGTTTGATGTTAAAGATTTCAATTTCATTGTGTACTCGCGGATTGACGAGCTCGCGAGTAGGCTGCGTGAGCGGGTACTCGCCACGGTCGGTCGTGCAGGACCGAACGACGATGGCTAACCACGGCATGCAGCGGACGACGCTATGCGCCGCCGCTGATGCCGAGCGCGTTGGAAGCGGCGCGGCGCGCTCCTACTGGTCCCTATCCTTCAGCCTCCGAAGCCTTCTCCCACTCCCTGTAGGCTCTTTTCAAGATCGTCAGGAAGTAGTTGAGCCAGGGGAGTAGATCGTGCCGTCCCTCGTGCCATCCCTGCGAGCTGAGGTGGAGCACCTCATAATATTCCGTCCCGGCTTCTTCGACGAGACGCTCCAGGCTGATGTAGCGGCCGACCTCGAAGTCGTTCTGGTAGAGGGCGAGGAGAGTAAGGAGCCTCGAGATGCGCCCGTTGCCGTCGCGGAAGGGGTGGATACAGAGGAAATCCAACACCAGCGCAGCGACAGCGACGAGAGGCGGAGCCAGGTCCTGATTGAGGGCATGGCGGTAGAGCAGACAGAGCTCATCGACGGCCGCGGGCGTCTCCGCCACGCCCACCGGACGGAACCGGACGATGGGCGCCGCTCCCTCCCGCAGCTCGATGATCTCGTTGCTCACTCTCTTCCACTGTCCGGCATCCCCGCTACCTTCCTGGATCGTGGCGTGCAGACGCTGGAGCAGCTCGGGCGTGATCGCGAGACTCTGGGCTTCGGCGTGGATCAGCTCCAAGGCCCGGCGATAGCCCTGGATTTCCTCCTCGGAGCGGTCCTGCGGGCGGGCATCCTCCAGCACGAGAGGCCGCAGCCGCTCCGGCGCCACCGTGACGCCTTCAATGCGGTTGGAGGATTCGACGCTCTGGATCAGGGCGGTCTGGCGAAGAGAGGTCAAGTTCTCGGGTGAACGGGTAAGGAGACCCTGCCGCCCTTTGGCCTCGGCGATGTCAGTCAGCAGCCAGACGGAGCTGAGGGGAAGGCTGAGATTGGAGAGGTAGTTGGAGCGGAAGGACATCATGGTGCGGATCCTTCCGGATCCTCTGGGGATAGCTGCTCATCTGAGACGGCCCCAGAGGGGCCAAGCATGTAGCCCCGGGCGCGAGCCCATCCTCTTATACACATCTCAGCGCTGGGATCGCGACGCCGGGAGGTCGTGGAGGACCGGAGCGACATCGCCGCTGCGGAGACGCCCCGCCGTCCCAGTGGCCTCCCCGATGGTGTCGTTTATCGACTGGGGCGTCTCTACGGTACCGTGTCGCGATGGCAAAGGATGGCGATTGTGGGGGCATCGCAAAATCTTCCAACGCCTCCGTAACCTCTATCTCTGGCGGTGTCTCGGAGGGTCCGTAGAGACGACCCAGTCGCTGTGCGATAACGGTTCGAAGGTGTACAACGGCGGGTCGTCTCCGAGGCGGCAAGGACGTCCGATCTGCACGCACCTTCGGCGTCGCGATCCCCAGTGCCGAACGCCGATGGTCCAGGGTCGTCATGGATTCGCTCCAGCCAGGTTGCAGAGGGCTGAATAATACCCTCATTTTTACCCTCTTTTGCGGGTACTACCCTTATTTCGCCGCCTCGGGTACGGTACACCTCGCCATGCCGCGCATCACCAAGGTCTATACGCGTACGGGAGACGATGGCACCACCGGCCTCGGCGGCGGCCAGCGGGTGCCCAAGGACTCGCCTCGCATCGAGGCCTACGGCACGGTGGACGAGCTGAGCTCGGCGATTGGGGTGGCCCTCGCTCTTGGGCTCCATCCTCGCCTGACCGAGACGCTGACGCGGGTCCAAAACGACCTGTTCAATCTCGGCTCCGACCTCTGCATCCTGGAGGAAGACAAGGCGGCGAGGCCCGTGCCGGTCATCGAGGAGCGGCACGTGGAGGCTCTGGAGCGGCTGATGGACGACCTCTCGGCGGAGCTCCCGCCGCTGGAGAACTTCATCCTGCCGGGCGGCTCGCCGGGCTCGGCGCAGCTCCACGTGGCCCGCACCGTGTGCCGCCGGGCCGAGCGCCGGACGATCGCGCTGTCACGGCAGGAGGCTGTCGGCCCCCTCGTCGTGAAATACCTCAACCGGCTGTCGGACGCCCTCTTCGTCATGGCGCGATACGAGAACCTCAAGCGCGGCATCTCCGACGTCCTCTGGGACAGCCGGGCCTGAGCGGGCTCCGGTTGGCCCGCCTTTTGAATCCTCCGCAACAAGCCAGCCGGCCGTGGCGCCGGTCTGTTCACCTGACGTCTCGGAGGAACACGCATGTCATCCTCGTTCGGCGTATACCTGATCGGCTTCATCATCCTCGTCATCGGTCTCGCCCTGGGGGCTCACCTGGCGGGTATGCCCACGCACTGGATCGCCGTCGGCGTCATCTGCCTCATCGGCATCGGCATCCTGAGCGCCGTCAAGAAGACCCAGGCCAAGGCGAATCCCGATTCCACCGGCGGCGGACCGCCGCGGTACTAGCGAAGCAGGGATATGTAAAGATCTCCGCGCTTTGACCCGCGCCTCCCGGATCACCGCGCTCTTCAGCTCCGCCTTCGGCTTCGACCGTTTGGCCTACTGGTCGATCGACCATCCACGGCGGACCCTCGCCATCTTCGCCGCGCTCGTGGCCTTGGCGGCTCCCGGCCTCCCGCGGCTGCAGCTCCGCACCGACGGCCACGCCCTGGTGCCTCCCGGCGATCCGGCGGTGCGCTTCGACGCCGAGGTGCGCCGGCACTTCGGGCTGCGCGATCCGATCGTCGTCGTCCTCGACACGGCGAGGCGGGACGGCATCTTCAACTTCGAGACGCTCCGCCGCCTGCGCGACCTGACGGCGGCGCTGGAGAAGGTCGAGGGGGTCCCCCGCGGCGGCGTCACCAGCCTGGCCACGGAGAAGCGCGACCGCGTCTATCCCGGCACGCTCGACTTCCGGCCGTTTCTCGACGTGGTGCCGCGGACGCCAGCGGAGATGGCTCTCTTCCGCGAAGACCTGGAGGCGATCGAGATCCTGCGCGGCACGCTGGTGTCGAAGGACCGTAGCGCGGTGGCCGTCCTGGTCGGCGCTCCCAACGTCCTCGACCGGCCCGAGGACGTGAACGCTGCCGCGGCCGACCGGGTGGCTCTCTGCCGCCGCATCGCCGAGGTCAGCCGGCGGTTCGAGTCGCCGGGCAACCGCATCCTGGTGGTGGGCGCGCCGGTGGCCGAATCGCTGCTCGGCACCCACATCCTCCAGGATCTGGCCTTGCTCCTGCCGCTGTCGATCGTCATCATCGGCTTCGTCCTCTGGCTGGGTTGCCGGCGGATGGCCGGCGTGCTGCTGGGCATGGTCCAGCTCGCGGCCGCCCAGATCTTCACCTTCGGCGTCATGGGATGGCTGGGCGTGCCCGCATACCTCACCACGGCGGTGCTGCCGGTCATCCTGACCACCCTAGCGCTTGCCGACGAGATCCACCTCTTCTGGCGCTACCAGCAGATCCTGGAAGCGGAGCACGACAGGGGCGCGGACCATTGCGCCGCGGTGCGTCTGCTGCTCTCCCAGATGAGCCGGCCCGTCGTGCTGGCCACGGTGACGACCATCATCGGGTTTCTCTCTTTTCTCTCCTCACCCCTGGTAGCGGTACGCAGCTTCGGCGCCTTCGCCGGATTCGGGCTGCTGTTCTGCCTCTTCTGGTCGCTGATGGTGGGACCGGCGTCGCTGGCGCTGCTGCCGCCCCGCCTCCTGCGGCGGCCGGCGAGCCGCGGCGTCGAGCCCTCCGACCGCTTCCGCCGCTTCTTCGCGCCTCTCTACGGCTCGCCGCGGCGCACGCTCGTCGCCCTCGCTCTGGCTACGCTCCTGGTGAGCCTCGGCATCTTCCGCCTGCGGGTGCAGGACTCGTGGCTCGGCGGCTTCGCGCCCGGCAGCCCGTTCCGCACCGCCACCGGGCGGGTCAACCAGCTTTTCAACGGCACGCACCTGCTGCTCGTCCATCTCGATCTCTCGGGCTCGCGAGGGACGGAGCCGCTCCTAGATCCGCCTACCTTACGGGCGGTCGGCGGATTCGAGGCCTTCCTGCGCCGCCAGCCGCGGGTGGGCGGAGTCCTCGGTCCTCATGCCCAGCTCACCACCGTTTCCTTCCTGTACCACGCCCGCGAGCGCCAGTGGATGAGGATTCCCGATACGCCGGCCGCGGTCGCTTCGCTGATCCAGAAGTTCGACGAGGTGCGGGGAGAGGCGCGGCGCCGGGAGGTGATCGACGACGCCCGCCGGCGCGGCGTGATCACCCTCTTCCTGAAGGACCCGGATTACCGTCAGGTGGCAACCCTGATGACAACGGTGAGGCGCTATGCGCGCGCGCGCTTGGAGCCCTTGGGAGTCCGCGTCGGCTTCGCCGGCGACGTGGCGGTGAGCCAGGCGATGATCCCCGCCATCGTGCGCACCCAGGTCTTCTCCCTGCCGCTCGCCCAGCTCGGAGCCTGGCTGGTGGTGACCCTGCTCTACCGCTCGTGGAAGGTGGGGCTGCTCATCGCCCTCCCCTCGTCCGTGGCCGTCGCCTGGATGCTGGGCGCCATGGGCTGGACGGGCATTCCGCTCGGCGTCGCGACCTCGATGTTCTGCTCCATCACCCTGGGGGTCGGCATCGACTACGGCATCCACTTCTACGAGGTCTTCCAGCGGCTGGGAGGCGGCCGCAACGCCGCGCTCGAGGCCGTCGCCGAGGCGGGACCGGCCATCGCCGCCGACGCCGCGGCCATCGCCTGCGGCTTCGGCATCCTCGGCCTCTCCCAGGTGCCCTCCAACGCCCGCCTCGGCTTCCTGGTGGCCGGGGCCCTCGCGGTGGCCTGCGCGCTCACGTTGATCGGCCTCGGCACTCTCCTGCACCGCTCGGCGCCCGCATGACGAGACGAGAGAAGGCGCACCGCATCGCCGGGATCCTCGACGAGCTGTATCCCACCGTCGACGTCCCCCTGCAACACGCGGATCCCTTCACGCTGCTGGTCGCCGTCGTCCTCTCCGCCCAGACCACGGACAAGCTGGTCAACACGGTGACGCCCGCCCTCTTCGCCCGCGCCGCGACGCCGGAGAAGATGGCGGCGCTGCCGGTGGAGGAGATCCAGTCCCTCATCCGCCGCATCGGGCTGACGCAGGCCAAGGCGAAGAACCTCAAGCGGCTCTCCGAGATCCTGGTGGAGAAGCACGGCGGCGAGGTGCCGCGGACCCTGGAGGAGCTGGAGGAGTTCCCCGGCGTCGGCCACAAGACCGCCTCCGTGGTGCTGAACCAGGCGTTCGGCCTGCCGGCCTTCCCGGTGGACACCCACATCCACCGCCTCGCCGCCCGCTGGGGCCTGTCGAGCGGCAGGAACGTCGAGACCACCGAGCGCGATCTGAAGCAGGTCTTCCCCGAGGAGAGCTGGGGCAAGGTCCACCTGCAGACCATCTACTTCGGGCGCGAGCACTGTCCGGCGCTCTATCACGACCTCGAGGCGTGCCCCATCTGCTCGTGGGCGGCCTCGAAGAAGCGGAAAGAGGAGGAGTGGCGGAGGAATCTGGCGGTGCGGCGGCGGGGCATGACGTCGTAGTCGCCGTGCCCAACCCCAGCGGGCAGGATCGGCGCAACCCTTTGGCGCGTGGTGCGCGATGCGATCTCGTGGCCAGAATCCCTGCGGCCTTCGAAAGGAATCCACATGGAACGAGATCGCGGGACACGTACGCCGGGAGCTACGAAGTCGATTCGCACCAAGGGTCCGGTGCGCCTGCGGCGGCGGCCGAAGAAACTCTTCGCGCCAGCCGTCGCGCCGGCCGAGATGCCATGGAGCGACCGTTTCGCCCTGCGCACGCAAGGCATGACCAGCTCCGCCATCCGCGAGCTGCTCAAGGTCGCCGCCGATCCGGAGATCATCTCCTTCGGCGGCGGGCTGCCCGCTCCCGAGGTGTTCCCGCTCGCCGAGCTCGAGGCCGCCGCCGACCGGGTGATCGAAGCGCACGGCCGCACCGCCCTCCAGTACGGTCCCACCGAAGGCTATCTGCCGCTGCGCGAGATGCTCGTGCGGCACATGGGGCGCTACGGCATCCAGGTGACGCCCGACAACGTCCTCATCACCTCGGGAGCCCAGCAGGCGCTGGACCTCGTCGGCAAGCTCTTCCTGAACGCGGGAGACCGCGTGCTCACGGAGCAGCCCACCTACCTCGGCGCCCTCCAGGCCTTCACCTCCTATCAGGCGCGGTACCTCACGGTTCCCATCGACGATGAGGGGATGAGGGTGGACCTGCTGGAGGACGCGCTGCGCGCCGGACCGAAATTCCTCTACGTGCTGCCCAACTTCCAGAACCCCGGCGGCGTCACCCTGAGCCTGCCGCGGCGGCGGCGGCTGGTGGAGCTCGCCGGCCATTACGGCGTGCCGATCGTGGAGGACGATCCCTACGGCCAGCTCCGTTACGAGGGCGAGCACCTGCCGCCCCTGGTGCAGCTCGACGCCGAGGTCCACGGCTGCTGCAACGGCGAGCGGCCCTTCCGCGGCGGCGTCCTCTACCTGGGCACCTTGTCCAAGACGCTGGCGCCCGGGCTGCGCGTCGGCTGGGTGGTGGCGCCCGAGGAGATCATGGCGCGGCTCGTCCAGATGAAGCAGGGAGCGGACCTCCATACCAGCACCTTCACTCAGATGGTGGCCTACGAGACAGCCCGCGGCGGTTTCCTCGACCGCCACGTGCGGCGCATCCGCGAGCTCTACGGCGAGCGCCGGGACGCGATGCTCGCCGCCCTCGAGCGCCACTTCCCGCCGAACGTCGAGTGGACGCATCCGCACGGCGGACTCTTCCTCTGGGTGACTCTGCCCGACGGGATCAATTCGGCCGAGCTGTTCCAGGAGGCCCTGAAAGAGAAGGTCGCCTTCATCCCCGGCAACGCCTTCCATCCCTGCGGCGGCGGAGAGCGCACGCTGCGGCTCAATTTCTCCTATTGCACGCCGGAGATGATCGAAGAGGGGATCGGCCGGTTGGCGGGCGTCATCAAGCGCCACGTGTGAAGCCAACCCGTTGGGGCGGTCCGCCGGCAACCCTTCGACGCGGAGCTCCCCCACCGCTCGCACGTGGTGCGCGCCGCGGCCGGTCCTCCAGAATGGCTTCCGAAGGGGGGACATCCCATGGTCCAGCAGCTCACGGAACGGCCGAAGCCATTCCTTTTCCCGGAGTACTGCAAGGGCTGCGGCCGGTGCATCGACTCCTGCCCCAAGCACTGCATCTCGCTCGGCGGCGAGATCAACGCCGCCACCGGCCTCATTCCCATCATCCTCGACCTCGAAGCGTGCAACGGCTGCGGGCTGTGCATCACCGCCTGCCCCGAGCCGTACGGGCTCATGCCGCAGCCGGAGAGCGCCGAGCTGATCGATCCCGCCGAGCTGTTCGGCGAGCGGCACACGACGGCGCCGATGCCGCGGGACATTCCCGACGAGATCGTGCCGCTGCCGCCGGTCGAGCCGCTCGTCGTCAAGGGCAATTATGCGGCGGCGATCGGCGCCCTCCTCGCCGGCTGCCGCCACTTCTTCGGTTACCCCATCACGCCGTCCACCGAGGGGGCCGAGCTGATGGCGAAGCTGCTGCCGAAGCTCGACGGAGCGTTCCTCCAGGCCGTCTCCGAGGTCGCCACCGTCAACCACATCTACGGCTGCGGCGGCGCCGGCCTGCGGGCGATGACGTTCACCTCGGGCCCGGGCTTCAGCCTGATGCTGGAGGGGCTCTCCTACATGATCGGCGCCGAGGTCCCGGGCGTCTTCGTCAACGTCATGCGCGCCGGTCCGGGGCTCGGCAACATCGCGCCCGAGCAGACGGACATCAAGCTCGCCTGCCGCGGCCTCGGCCACGGCAACACGCACGCCATCGTCCTCGCTCCCTCGACGCCGCAGGAGATGCTCGACCTGACGATGCTCGCCTTCGAGCTGACGTTCAAGTACCGCAACCCGGTCATCGTCCTTGGCGACGGCTACCTCGGTCAGATGACGGGCAAGGTCGCCCTGCCGCCGTACCTGGTGAAGCCGGGCCTGCCGGCCTGGGCCGTCTGGGGAGACCGCGAGCACCGGCGGAACCTGATCTGCTCGATCTATCTCAGCGAGACGGACCTCGAGGCGCACAACCATCGCCTGCTCGCCAAGTACGAACGGATGGCGGCGAGCGAGCAGCGCGCCGACCTCTTCCAGGTCGAGGACGCCGATACGGTGGTGGTGGCCTGCAACACGCCGGCGCGGATGGCGAAGGGCGCCGTCGAGGTGCTGCGCCGCGAGGGGGCGAGAGTGGGGCTCTTCCGGCCGATCACGCTGTGGCCGTTCCCCATCCGCCTGCTCCAGCCTCACCTCGGGCACATCCGGCGGTTCGTCGTCGTGGAGGCGAGCGAGGGCCAGCTCGAGGACGAGCTGCGGCTCGCCCTCTCGCGCTCCGGCGTCTTCCACCTGCCGGTCATCGAGGGCGTGCGCCATCTCGGCGGCGTCCTGCCGCAGCAGCAGGAGATCATCGAGCGCGTCTGCGCTGGCGAGGAGGTCCCGGTATGAGCGCCACCGTGTTCTACGACCGTTTCGAACGCCATGCCCACGGCGAGGGTCTGAAGGGACATTCGACCCACTACTGCCCGGGATGCGGCCACGGCCTGGCGCACAAGTTCCTGGCCGAGGCCATCGACGAGCTCGGCATCCAGGACCGCACGGTCGCCGTCTCGCCCGTCGGCTGCAGCGTCTTCCTCTACTACTACTTCGACGTCGGCAACACGCAGGCGGCGCACGGCCGGGCGCCGGCGGTGGCCCTCGGCCACAAGCTGGCCAACCCGGATTCGATCGTCATCAGCTACCAGGGAGACGGCGACCTCGCCTCCATCGGACTCGCCGAGATCGTGAGCGCCGCGCAGCTCGGCATCCCGATCACCGTCCTCTTCATCAACAACGCCATCTACGGCATGACCGGCGGCCAGATGGCCCCGACGACCCTGATGGGCCAGAAGACGACCACCTCGCCCTACGGGCGCGAGCCGATCATGGGCCAGCCGATCAAGATGGCGGAGCTGATCGCCGGCCTCGACGCGCCGGTCTACGTGGAGCGCGTGGCTCTCTACGATCCGAAGCAGCGCACGCGGGCGAAGAAGGCGATCAAGAAGGCGCTCCAGCTCCAGGCGGAGAACCGCGGCTTCGCCTTCGTCGAAGTGCTGGCCGAGTGCCCCACGCACCTCGGTCTCACGCCGGAGGCGACGGAGCGCTGGGTGAAGGAGAGCATGACGGCGGTGTTCCCCCTGGGAGTGAAGAAGGACGTGGCGGCCGAGCCGCAGCCGGTGCATCCGCGGCCGAGCTTCGACGCCGAGCGGATCCTGTCCGCGGTCGGCGGCGCCGGCGAGCCCGTGCCGCGCTTCTGCGGCGAGTTTCCCCGCCACGTGGCGCCGCGGGACATCGCCCTCAAGCTCGCCGGAGCGGGCGGCGACGGCGCGCAGACTGCCGCCATGCTGATCACCCGGGCGGCGATCAACGAGGGCTTCGATGCGACGCACATCCCGAGCTATGGCCCGGAGTCGCGCGGCGGCACCTCCTACGCGGACGTGCACGTGGCCGAGGACGAGGTCCTCTCGCCGGCCTCGCCCAACCCCCACGTGCTGGTGGCGTTCAACGCGCCCAGCCTCGCCAAGTTCGGCCCCAAGGTCGTGCGCGGCGGTACGGTGCTCTACGACAGCTCGGTGATCCGCGACGTGCCGGCGCTGGCGCCGGGGGTCCGCGTCCATGGCGTGCCGTTCACCGAGATCGCGGCCGGCCTCGGCAAGGCGGTGGTGAAGAACGTCGTCGCCCTGGGGGCTCTGCAGGCGGCGACGGAGCTCTTGCCGCGGGAGACGTTCCTCACCGCCATCCGTCAGGCGCTGAAGGAGAAGTGCGCGATGATCCCGCTCAACGAGGAGGCGTTCAACTGGGGCGTGCGGGCGGTGATCGGCACCGAGCCGCTGGTGTGAGGGACGACAGGGACGGCGGGGACAGCAAGGACACCGAACAGCCCCCGTCCTTGCCGTCCCTTGAGTCCTTTCATCTCCTTCTGCGGTGCCGCTATCATGCGGCTTGCATGGACCGCTTCGCCCGCTACGCCTGGCTCACCCTCGCCTGCAACGTCGCCGTCATCCTGTGGGGAACGATCGTCAGGGCCACGGGCTCGGGCGCGGGCTGTGGCCGGCACTGGCCTCTGTGCAACGGCGAAGTCCTTCCGCGGTCTCCCAGGATCGAGACGCTGATCGAATTTTCCCATCGGGCCACCAGCGGCGTCGCGATACTGCTCGTCGCGGGCCTCGTCGTCCTGGCCTTCCGCGGCCGGCCGCGCGGCCACGCCGCGCGCAAGGCGGCGGTCTTCTCTCTGATCTTCATGCTCGGCGAGGCCGCCGTGGGCGCGGCTCTGGTGCTCTTCGAGCTGGTGGCCGACAACAAGTCGGTGGCGCGGGCGATGTTCATGGCCACCCACCTCGTCAACACCTTCCTGCTCCTGGCCGCGCTGACCTTGACGGCCCGCTTCGCCAGCGGCGGTCTGCCCTTCCGCCTTCGCGGCCTGCTCGGCGGCAGTTTCGTCCTCGCGGCCTGCGGACTGCTGGTCTCCGGCGTCAGCGGCGCTGTGGCGGCTTTGGGAGATACCCTGTTCCCGGCGTCGTCGCTCGCCCATGCTCTCGAGCAGGATCTCTCACCGACGGCGCACCTGCTGATCCGTCTGCGGGTCTTTCATCCTGCCATCGCCGTCGCCTGCGCGGTGATCGTCCTCGTGATCTCCCTGAAGCTGCTGCAGACGGGGCGGGCGCCGGAGACGGCGCGCTTCGCGTCATGGGCGAGCGGGCTGGTCATCCTGCAGATCCTGGCGGGAGCGATGAACGTGCTGCTCCTGGCGCCGATCTGGCTGCAGGTGGTTCACCTGCTGTTGGCGGACCTGGTGTGGATCTCGTGGGTGCTGCTGGGCGCCTCGGCGCTGGCCGTCTCGGGTGCAGAAACGCCGGTTCGCGTTGTCGCCGTGGCGCGGGCCTGAAGCGGCCTACAGCACCGTCTCGCGCACCACCTCGTCGATGGTGGTGACGCCGTCGCGGATCTTCTGCAGGCCGCTGCCGCGCAGGGTCATCATGCCGTTCTGGACGGCCTTCTGGCGCAGCTCGAAGGCGCTGCCGCCGGAGAGCACCATCTCGCGCATCTCGTCGTCGACCTCCAGCACCTCGTAGAGGCCGATGCGGCCTTTGTAGCCGGTGTTGCTGCAGCGGTCGCAGCCGCGGCCGCGGAAGAGCTTCAGGGTGCGCGCCTCGTGCTCGGAGAAGCCGATCTGCGTCAGCGCCGCGGGCGGCACCTCCAGCGGCTCCTTGCAGAAGGTGCAGATGCGGCGCACCAGCCGCTGCGCCGCGATCATGTGCACCGAGGTGGCGACGAGGAAGGGCTCGATGCCCATGTTCATCAGGCGGCTGATGGAGGACGGAGCGTCGTTGGTGTGCAACGTCGAGAGCACGAGGTGGCCGGTCATGGCGGCCTTGATCGCCACCTCGGCCGTCTCGAAGTCGCGGATCTCGCCGACCAGGATGATGTTCGGGTCCTGGCGCAGGAAGGAGCGCAGCGCCGCCGCGAAGTTCAGGCCGATCTGCTCGCGCGTCTGCACCTGGTTGATGCCGGCGAGGTTGAACTCGACGGGATCCTCGGCGGTGATGATGTTGACCTCGGGAGTGTTGATGCGCTGCAGGGCCGAGTAGAGGGTGTTGGTCTTGCCGGAGCCCGTGGGCCCGGTGACCAGCACCATGCCGTACGGCTTGAGGATCGCCTGCTCGAACTTGCGCAGCGGCTCAGGCTCCAGGCCCAGCTTCGCCATGTCGAGCATGAGCTTGTCCTTGTCGAGCAAGCGCATGACGATCTTCTCGCCGAACAGCGTCGGCAGCACGGAGACACGGTAGTCGAGGTCCTTCACCCGGCCGGAGATCTTGGTCTTGATCTTGATGCGGCCGTCCTGCGGCAGCCGCTTCTCGGCGATGTCGAGCTTCGACATGATCTTGCAGCGGCTGGTGATCGCCTCCTTGAGCTTGAGGGGGGGATGCATCATCTCGTAGAGGATGCCGTCGATGCGGTAGCGGACCCGGTACTCCTTCTCGTAGGGCTCGATGTGGATGTCCGAGGCGCCGCGCTTGATGGCGTCGGTGAGGATCAGGTTGACCAGCTTGACCACCGGCGCCTGCTCGGACTCCTCTTCCAGCGCCGCGAGATCGAGCTCCTCCTCCTCCTCCAACACCTCGAGGTCGCTGCCCGACTCCTCCGAGAGGTCCTCCATGACCTTCTTCAGCTCGATGGCGTGCGTCGAGCCGTAGTAGCGGTCGATGGCGGCGCGGATCGCCGTCTCGGAAGCCACCACCGGCTCCACCTTGTAGCCGGTCATGAACTTCACGTCGTCCATCGCGAAGACGTTGGTGGGATCGATCATCGCCACGGTGATCGTGGCGCCGGCCTTGGTCACCGGCAGGATCGTGTACTTGCGGGAGATGTCGGCGGGGATGATCTTGATCACCGCCTCGTCGATGTCCATGCCGTTGAGGTCGACGGAGGAGACCTTGAAGTGCTGCGACAGGGACTCGACGAGCTGTTTCTCGCTGAGGTAGCCGAGCTTGACCAGGCAGGTGCCGAGCCGTCCTCCCTGGTCCTTCTGCAGAGCGAGCGCCTCGTTGAGCTGCGCCTGATTGATCCGCCCAGTGCGGATCAGCAGCTCGCCCAGCTTGTCGGGAGCCTGCTGGGCCATGGATCGGCGCGCTACTTCCGGGGGCGCTGCCATACAGATCACCTCGATGAAAAACTGTCTGAAACCGTCAAACAGTTTACCAGCCGTCGGGAAGGGGGGTCAACGCAGGGGCTTATGGAAATGTAGCTATGCGCCGCCCAGCAGCTCCGCCGCCCGCTCGGCGACGCGGCGGGGCGGGATCTCCAGCAGGCAGGCCTTGGCTTCCTCGAGGCGCTGATAGCAGAAGCTGCACGGCAGCCTTTTGTAGAGGGCGCGGTCGGAAGCGGCGTAGGGGCCATGGCGCTCGGGATCCGTGGGGCCCATCAGCATCAGCACCGGCGTCCCCAGCGCGTGGGCGAGATGGGTGGGTCCGGAGTCGCCTCCCAGCATCAGGCGCGCCCGGCGGATGAGGGCGGCGAGCGTCGGCAGATCCGGAGCGGGCACCGTCCGGACGGCGCCGCCGCCGGACGCTTCAACCCTCCCGGCGAGATCCTCTTCCCCCTGCGCCGCGGCCACCCAGGTCGGCAGACCCGTCTGCGCCTGGAGGAGCCGCGCCGCCTGGCCCCACCACTCCGGCGGGTACCGCTTGTTCGCCCAGCCGGCGCCCGGATGGAGGAGGACGAACGGCTCTGGGTGCGCCACGAGCCACGCCCGCGCCGCGGCGGGCTCCTCGCGGAACAGCTTCGCCCCGCCGAAGTCCGCCGGTTCCGCGGGCAGGCCGAGCGCGTCGAGCAGCGACAGCATGCGGTCCACCGCGTGCGTCCCCCGGGGGACGACCGGCTGGCTGATCCACACCGCGCTCGACGGCTCGCGCCGGTGCTTGCGGGCCGGGCCGATCCGCCGGTCCGCCAGCGTAAGGGCGGAGATGACGCCCGCCTTGTGGTTTCCCATCAGGTCCAGCACCACCTCCGGCGCGTAGCCCTCCAGCGCCGAGAGGAAGCCGCCCAGCTCGCGCAGGCCCTGAACGGAGAGCCGGCGCCAGCGGCGGAGGCGAACGACCAGCAGCTCGTCGAGGTCCGGATGCCCCGCGAGGACTGGAGCCATGGCCTCCTCGACCACCCAGGCGATCCGCGCCGCGGGCAGATGGCGGCGCAGCGCCGTGAGCACCGGCAGGGCGTGGACGACGTCGCCGAGCGCGCTGGTGCGGACGATGAGGATCCTCACGGCAAGGCCTTGATTTTGGCGATCAGATCGCTTGTCGCGTGGTCCTTGGGATCGCCCACCAGCACGGTGCGGCCGCCGTAGGCGCGGACGATCTCGTACTCAGGAACCCTTTCGGGAGCGCCGTAATCCGTGCCCTTGCAGTGGATGTCCGGCCGCAGGTCGGCCAGCAGGGGGGCCGGGGTGTCACCCTCGAAGACGACGACGAAGTCCACCGGTTCCAGCGCGGCCAGCAGCTCGGCCCGCTCGGCGGCGGGCACGATGGGACGGCCCGGACCCTTGAGGCGCGCCACCGAGGCGTCGTCGTTGATACCCACCACCAGGGCGTCCCCCTCGGCGCGGGCCGCCCGCAGATAACGGAGATGCCCCACGTGGAGCACGTCGAAGTGGCCGTTGGCGAAGGCGATCTTCTTCCCCTTGGCCGTGAGCTCCGCGACGCGGCGGCGGAGCTCGGGCAGGGTCAGGATCAGCCCCACCGCAGCTCCTCCAGCGGGCGGGGATCGGTCGCGATGGCCCGCCGGAGCTCTTCGGGAGAGCAGGTGGCGGTGCCCATCTTCATCACCACCACGCCGCCGGCGTAGTTGGCGAGCAGGGCCGCCTCCAGGGGGAGGGCGCCGGCCGCGAGAGCGAGGGCGAAGGCGCCGATTACCGTATCGCCGGCGCCCGTCACGTCCGCCACCTGGTCCGTGCCCGAGACCGGCAGGTGGGCGGAGACGTCGGGACGGAACAGGCTCATCCCGCGGCTGCCGCGGGTGATCAGCAGGAAGCGGGCGCCCAGCCGCTCGCGCAGCCGCCGGCCGGCCTTCTCCAGGCGATCCGCATCGTCGTTGATCGACGAGCCGAGCAGGGCCTCGGCCTCCTCCTCGTTCGGCGTGGCGCCGTCGAGCCCGGCGAAGTCTCCCAGGCGAAAGCGGCTGTCGGCGAGCAGCGTCGCGTCCCCGCCGAGCGCCGCGCGCACCTGGGGAAGCATCCGCGGCTCGACGGCGCCGTAGCCGTAATCCGAGAGGATCGCCACCCGCGCCTGGCCCGCCCAGCTCTCCAGCAGGGTGGAGAAGCGGCCGCGCTCCTCCTCCGTCAAGGTGAGCGTCTCTTCGATGTCATAGCGCACGATCTGCTGCTTGATGGCATGCCTGGCGCCGCCCAGGATGCGGACCTTGGTGGGCGTTCTGTATCCTGGCCGCACCAGGATACCGGCGGTCTCGATGCCGCGGCCTTCCAGGTCGGCGAGCAGCCCGCGGCCGTGGGGGTCGTCTCCGACGACGCCGAGGGGCAGCGGCCGTCCGCCGAGGGCGGCGACGTTGGCCACGGCGTTGGCGCCGCCGCCCGGCGTCAGCCTCTCGCCCTGATAGGAGAGGATGAGGACGGGCGCCTCGCGGCTGATCCGCTTGGGCGTGCCGGTGACGAACACGTCCGCCACCAGGTCCACCAGCATGGCGACCGGCTGGCCGGCCATGGCGTCGACTAGGCGCAGCAGCCGGTCGGTGGTCGGAAGTACCTGGACCTGGGGCATTTGGAGGCGGATTGTAGCAGGCGGGGCGGATCTGGATAGGATAGGCGAGGGAGGAGACCTCCGATGTCTGTTCGCGCCGACGATCTGTTACCTGACCCTGTGATCGAAGCCTACAAGAAGGATATAGATGTCACGCTCATTCGCGAGAACCTGAAACTCACGCCGGACGAGCGGGTCCGGAAACTGATGGCGCTTCAGCGCTTTGCAGAAGAGCTACGCCGGGCGGGGAGGGAGGCGAGGACTAGGCGGTGACGGACTATGAGCGTCTGCTGCGCGTCCTGGATGGTGCAAGAGTCGAGTTCATCATCATTGGCGGAGTTGCCGCCATCCTTCATGGATCGGCCCTGTTGACCGAAGACCTCGATGTCGTCTATGCCAGAACTCCCCAGAACCTCGAGCGCCTGGTGAGGGCTCTGGCCCCTCTCCAGCCCTATCTCCGGGGTGCTCCTCCTGGCCTGCCTTTCCTGTGGGATGCGGAGACGATCTACCGCGGTCTGAATTTCACGTTGACAACCGACGCCGGTGATTTTGACCTCCTCGGTGAGATCGTCGGCGGAGGAACCTACTATGACCTGCTATCTCACTCGGATACTGTCCCGATCTTCGGATTTGACTGCTCTGTTCTGGGCCTCCGGAAGTTGATTCAGGCCAAGAGAGCCGCTGGGCGACCCAAAGATTTCCAGGCCGTGGCCGAGCTGGAGCGGATTCTCGAGGAGCAGGAGTCCACCGATTAAGACCTCGGTGGCAGACCGCCTCGACGCTCTCCTGTGGTTCGCCGTACCCGTTCTGATCCTGTTCACGATTCCGATCGGCTTCGTCTCTAACGACGGGCTCGGCCACAGCCTCGATTTCGCGGCGGGGACTTGGCGCCTTAATCCGAATCACCTCCTCTTCGAGCCGCTCGGCGCGTGGTGGCAGAGCTTCTGGATGCGCCACGGCTCCGCCCGCGAGCCGGTCGACATCCTCAAGCTCCTCAGCGTGCTCTCCGGCGGCTTGGCCGCGGGATTGTTCCGCTTCGGCGTGGCGCCGCGGCTGGCGGCATCGCGCTGGGCGGCCAATCACGCCACGGCCTGGCTGGCCTTTTCGTCGGCCTTCCTTCGTCTGTGGGTCTCGGACGAAATTCACATGATCCAGATGCCCTTCGTCGTCGCGATGGCGTGGACCGCCCTCCTCTATCTCGAGCGGCCCTCCTCCGGTCGCGCCTTAACGGTCGGACTGGTGACGGGCTGCGCGGCTCTCGCCTTCATCTCGAACCTGATCCTCGGCGCGGCCGTGGCGGCGGCGCTGGTGGTCTGGCATTTCTTGCGGCGCGAATCGCGTCTAGCTGTGCGCAGCGCCTCCGGGGTCGGGCTCGGCGCCGTCCTTGTCGCCGGACCGATCCTCCTCATGGCGTGGCTGCGTTCGCAGGATGCGCCCGCCTTTCTCTCCTGGCTCAGCAGTTACAGCGGCGGCCGGCAGCCGACGCGCGTTCATGAAGCGTATGGTCTGATCGGTTCCTGGAGGGGACTGGCGGAGTCCGTCCTGCGAGCCTTTTATGGCACGGCGAGCTCGCTGGTCGATCTCAGCCCTGCCGCCGCTGCCGTACGTGATCGCCAGCCGCCGTCGCTCGGAGTCGTCCTGGGTGTCATGGCTTTCCTCGCCGCGTCCGCCGCTCTGCTCTACGGACTGAGGACGGCGCTCCGCGAGCCGTCGAATTCCGCCAATCGAGGCATCCTGTTGATCACGAGCGCCTGGCTCGTGGCGATCCTCGGCTTCGGATTCTTCTGGAACAACTCGGACGACCAGTTCTACTTCCAGATGGCTCCCGCCTTCGGAGCCCTCGCCGCGAGAATCCCCCTCAGACGAGGCCGCGCCGGCGTCTTCATCGTTCTAAGCGCTTCAGGGCTGCTCTGGAATCTCGTCGATGTGAGCGCGCATCGCGTTTTCTACCCGCGGCGGGAGCGGATGGCTCTGCTCGAAAAGGAGGTACGAGGGGCCTGTCTCGTGGTGTATCCAGGCTTCGACGAGCCCGAGATGCTGCTGAGGTTGTCGCGGCCGGCGAAGGCCGTCCCGCAAATTTCGCTGACCTATCTGGCCAGCCGATACCCTGCCGATGAAGGTATCGAGAGGTTGAGGGACGACATCGAGCGCTGCCGCAGTGCCGGCAGGCGAGTCGTCCTGATCGACGTCTTCGATACGCCGCCCGATCGGAATCCTTGGAAGTTCCTGCGACGGCTGGGCTATGATCGTCGAGAGATCGAACGTTCTTTGGAACGAATACCTCTGGAGCGCGCCTCCCGGAGATTGGGGCCGTTTACCGTCGTCGCACGCTAGTTTGTAGAATCCCCCAGGAGGTTCCAATGACAGAGAAGGATGAGCCAGTCGGCGACTCGAATCCAGCCAGCGCGGAGCGACAGGCCCTTGAAGAATTAGCTCGCAAGGGCTTGATCGAATGGGGAGGAGGGAAGCCAAAGGGTCTCCGCGGCGTCGTGGTGCGAGGCGAGCCGGTTTCGGAGACGATTATCCGGGATCGGCGTTGATCCCCTGAATCGTGTTTCCCGTTCCGCGCCTCCAAAACCTCATCCGCGCCCAAGGCCCCATCCCCTTCGCCGCCTTCATGGAGGAGGCTCTTTACGGCGAGGACGGCTACTACAGCCAACCGGCCCTTCCCATCGGCGAGGAGGGAGACTACGTCACCGGCTCCGCGCTGTCGCCGTTGTTCGGACGGGTCACGGCGCGGCTGCTGGAGCGGCTCGATCTGGCGCTCGGCAAGGCCTCGGCGGAGTTGTTCGAGGCGGGATATGGGACCGGAGAACACCTGGAAAGCGTGGTCTCCGCGCTGTTGGAGAGGACCCTCGGCCGGCGGATCCGCGCCTGGGACCGCATCGCGCGGCCGGTGCCGGCGGGGGTGGAGCAGGTCCGCAGCCTTGAGGAGGTCGGGGACGGGGAGATCGAGGGGCTGATCTTCTCCTACGAGCTGTTCGACGCACTGCCCGTCCACCGGCTGATCGGCCGGGCGGACGGGACGGTGGGCGAGCTCTGGGTCGATCTGGATGAGGAAGGCGGGTTCGCCTGGCGAGAGGGTGAGGTCTCGAATCCGGCTCTGCTGGACCTGCTGCGGAATCCAGACGTCTCCCTCCAGCCGTGTCAGGTCGCGGATCTCTCGCCGGCATGGGGGCCGCTCTACCGCGAGCTGGCCCGGCGGCTCGGGCGAGGTCTCCTGGTGACCTGCGACTACGGCTTCGAGCGCGAGCGGCTCCTCGATCCCCGCATCCGCTTCAACGGCACGCTCGCCTGCTACAGCCGCCAGCGGGTCCATCGGAATCCCTTCGTGAAAGTGGGGGAGCAGGATCTGACGGCGCACGTCGATTTCACGACTCTCATCCGTGCCGGCGAGGTGGGGGGGCTGCGGACCGTGGCGCTCACCCGTCAAGCCTTGTGGCTCACCGCCTGCGGTCTCTTCGAAGAGATCCAGGGCGCGGACGCCGAGACGCGGCAGCAGGCCATGGCTTTGCTCGACGGCGAGGGGATGGGCGAGGAGATCCGCGTCCTCGTGCAGGCGAAGGGGATTGAGACCGCGGAGCTGTTCGAGCCCGGCGTGCTTGAGCCGCAGCTCTCGTGAGGCGCTGGGCGGGAGGGAGGGGAGGGGCGGCGCCTCCTCCCATCTCACTCAGACAGGGTCAGACCGAACCGAGCTCAGGGACAACTCGCCGTGATCTCCGCATAGCAGGTATCGGTGCCGGTGCCTCCGTCGGCGAGATCGTAGCCCGACTCCCCATCGAGATAGTCGCCGTCACCTTCACCGTAGAGGCAGTCGTTGCCCGAATCGCCGTAGGCGGTATCGGTCCCGGCGCCACAATAGATCGTGTCGTCGCCGGCGTAGCCGTCGATAGTGTCGTTGCCGCCGAGGCCGTAGATGCACTCCCGGGCCGAGCCGCCGTTGAGGGTGTCGTTGCCGCTGGTGCCGTTGATGCTCGTCGTACACACCTGGGCCGGGCAGCCGACGGGACTACCCACGCAGGACGACGAGGTGTCGCAGACGCCGAACTCGCCGCAATTCGTCGCGAAGACCTCGCACTCGCGGTCAGGCGGTGTGCCCCAACAACCGCTCACGGTGCACGAGGTGCTGCAACTGACCTCGCAGTTGCAGTTGGGCGTGCAGGTGTCGATGGCGGACAGCGGAGCCGGGCTGGCCAAGACCACGAACCCCACGGCCAGGACTGCGGCCTGTAACCACAGATACTTCGTTCTCATGGTTTGCCTCCTTGGCGGGTCAGAATCGATCGCCCCTGCACCCAGACTACTTATACTTGACAGTTTATACACTACCTTCCTAAACTGTCAATACGCGATGTTGGCGCAACTGCTGATCCCCCTGATCCTGAGCCTCCCCCTGATGGCGAGCGGGGCGTCCGCGTCCCTGCCGGTCTGCGGCACGGCCGGCGGAGTGGACGGCACCGCCCTCCCGCCGGCATCCCAGGCGCAGCTCCTTCCCCTGGAGAGCGACCGCGCCTGGAGCCTCGGGATCCTCGCGGGGCGCCCTGCGCCGGAGCCGGCGGCGAGCGTTGATCTCGGGGCCGGCGGACGCTACTGCCTGCCGGCTCCGCGCGCGGGAATGTGGAAGGTGGTGATCCGGGCTCCAGGGTTCGTCCCCATGGGCTACATGCCCCTTCCAGTATCGGGTCCGCTCGATCTGCCGCCGGTCCGGCTCTCGCGCGACGCCGGAGCCCGGATAGTGGTGCGGGACGCGGACGGCCGGCCCGCCGGCGGTGTCTGGGTGACCGGAAGCAGCGCCACGCCGAAGCTCCTGGGGAAGGTGGCCGGCGGTGGCTGGCGGGTGGAGATACGCCTGAGCCGCAGCGACGACAATGGCCGGGCCGCACTGGCGCGGCTGCCGGGTGAGGAGCTGGAGCTCCAGGCCTTCACCGCCGGCAGCGTCCAGGTGGCGACCGCCCGGGTCCAAGACTCCGGTCGTCTAGACCTCCCGCGGCCGTCGGGGACGCGGAGGATCGAGCTTCGCGACGAAGCCGGTGTTCCGCTCGCCAAGGTGGCGGTAACCCTGGCGGAGCACGGCTGGCCGGTGGCGGTGAGCGACGAGAAGGGACGCCTGTCCTTGGCAGGGGGCTCCGCCGGTGCGGTGCCGCTTTTCCTCCAGGGTGACGGCGGCCGAGGCTGGAAGGTCGAGCTTCCGGAGCTTTCCCCTCGAGGCGAGGCCACGCGCCTCGAGCTTCGCGCCGGCGCCAGCCTCCGCGGCCGTGTGGTCGCAGCCGGCGACCGCCGAGGGCTCGCTGGGGCCATGGTCTGGCTCAGTCCCGATCCGGGGGCCTTCGTGATCAGCGGGCCGGGCGGCGAGTACTCCCTCCCCGCCGGCGGCCATGAGCGCTTCTGGGTCTGGGCGGACGCCACGGGGTTCCTTCCCGGAGGGGACCAGATCAGCCCCGCGGACGCGGCGGCCGGCCGTGGACCGGCTCTGGCTCTCCAGTCAGCGGTTTCGGCGAAGGGGCGGGTGGTAAACGAGGCCGGATCCCCACTGGCCGGTGTCGCGGTGGAGGCCTTGGCGGCTACCGGGAAGCCGGAAGGCCCGCCGCCGGCTGGGGGCTCGAGCCGAGCCCTCAGCGACGCCTCCGGCCGCTTCGAGTTGGCGCGGCTGCGTCCCGGGACCGTCTATGAGGTGGCCTTGACGCGGGAGGGCTTCGCCCGGCTGGCCGTGCCCGTCGGCGAGCTGCCACCGGACCGGCTCGCCGACCTGGGAACCCTGGTGCTCAGGCCCGGAGCCCTCATCGAGGGCCGCGTGACCGACGCCCGAGGTGGCCCGCTGGTGGGCGCGGAGGTGCGGGTTCGGCCAGGGACGCAGCGGACTGCCCGCGGCGAGGAGGATCGGTTGCGGGAGAAGCCGCCCGATGCCGTCGCCGGCCTGGACGGCCGGTTCGTGCTGCTGGACCTTCGGCCGGGGCGGCCTGTGCACCTCCTGGCCTCGCGGCCGGGTTATCTGCCGGCCTGGGTCCTGGGGGTGGAGGCTCCTTCGGCGGCACCTGTGGCAGTGGTCCTGGAAGCAGCCAGCCGCCTCTCGGGGAGCCTGGTGGACGAAGAGGGCAAGCCGGTAGCGGGCGCTCGGGTGGACCTGCGATGGCTCGGTCCGCCCGCCGGCACCGTCGGCCTGGAGCCCCGGCGCGGCGGCGGCTCGAGATCATCGGAGACCGGCGTCGGGGGAGAGTTTTCGTTCGAAGAGCTGGCGCCGGGCGGAGTGGAGCTCTCTGCCTCGGCCGACGGCTTCCTGCCGGGCGAGCCCAGGACCCTGGAGCTGCCGCCAGCCGGGGAGGTGAAGGACGTGCGCCTCCTCCTGCGGCGCGGTGCGATCGTCAAAGGACGGGTGCTCGATCCGCGGGGTAAGCCGGTGAGCGGCGCGCGGCTCCGCGCCGGAACGATCGAGGCCACCTCCGGCGCCGACGGCCTCTACCGGCTCCTCGGGCTGTCGCCGGGCTCCCAGGGCCTCTACGCGAGCCATCCCGATTATCGGGAGCGGATTCAGGAGATCCGCGTCGAGCCCGGAGTCAACGCGGTGGACGTCTTCCTCGAAGACGGCTTGAGCGTCTCCGGCCGCACGGTGGACGAGGCCGGCGACCCCGTGGCGGGAGCGCGGGTGGAGATCCGCTCCGAGGACCCACGCGCGCGGGCGGCTCGTGCAGCCGTGAGCGGAGAGGATGGCCGGTTCGGAGTCGTCGTTTCAGAGGAGGGGAGCTACCACTTGACGGCGACCCGCGACGGGTTCGCCCCAGGCGAAGTCACGGGCCTCAAGGTGGGTCCGGAGCCTCTCGAAGGCGTCGAGGTGGCTCTCGGCCGGGGAACCTCGGTGGTGGGGCGGATCCTCGGCCTGCAACCGGAGGAGCTGGCCGAGGTCGCGATCGAGGCGCGGCGGGAAGACGGGCAGGCCAAAGCCGGCGCCGTCGACGGCAAGGGCCGCTACGCGATCCGCCACCTTTCCCCGGGGGACTGGCGAATCCGGGCGGAGCTCGCCGGGGGCCGCCGGCGGGCCGAGGTAACGGTCACCGTCGAGCCCGGCACCCGGCAGGTGGAACGCGACCTGAAGCTCGGCGGCGGCCTGCGCTTCTCAGGCCGCCTGCTCTACTCCGGAGAGCCCATTGCCTCTGCTCATGTCTCACTGACGGGCCTGGACGTGACCGGGGAGCGCTCCGTCCTCTCGGCCTATGACGGGTCCTTCAACATCGATGGTCTCGATCCGGGTCACTACCGGCTCGACGTTCTCGACCCCGCCCGGGCCCTTTCCCACCTCGAGGACCTGGATCTCACCTCGGACCGCGAGATGGTCCTGGAGCTCGAGGCGGCGCCCCTCTCCGGCACCGTGGTTTCGGCCGCGACCGGCAAGGCGCTGAAAGACGCCCTAGTCTACGTCTATAAGCTTCTTGGCTCCGGCGAGAAAGGCTCGCTGATCACCGTGACCACGGATGCCGCGGGGAGCTTCGTCGTAGCTCACCTGACGGCGGGCCGCTATCTCGTGTCGGCGCGGAAGGACGGGTACGCGCCCGCCGAGCAGCCGGCGGAGGTGGCGCCGGGCGCGCCGTCCGGACCGGTGTTGCTGCGCCTCGCCGCCGCCGGCGGGCTGACCCTCGCCGTGCACCTCGAATCGGGCGCCGTCCCCAGGTTCGCCACGGTGAGCGCCTTCGATTCCTCGGGCCGCAAGGTCCTCACCGACACGCGGATCCCTACCGGCCGCGGCTTCGTGCACTTCGAGCAGTTGCCTGCGGGCAACTGGAACCTCCTCGTGAGCGCGCCCGGAGCGGCCCCGAAGTGGATTACTGCGGAAGTGCCGGGCTCGGCGCCGGGAGTCATTCTCTCCCACGCGGCACCTCTCACGGTGCGCGTGCCGGCTCTCATGGAAGCCGGCGCCGCGGGCAGTCTCACTCTCACTCTGCCGGGCGGCGGTCTCTTCCTTCAGGTGGAGCCGGGAGGCGACATCCGGAGCCGATGGACCGTCTCCGCCGGCCTGGTCACCCTTCCCGACGTTCCGGCTGGCGTCTGGAGCGTGCGTGTGGACGGCGCGCGGGGCGGAACCTGGGTGGGGACGGCGGTCACGGACGGTCGCACGCCCAGCCAGGTGAGCCTGGAGTAGCGGCCACCGCGGGTGTCAATCGGATGCGCGTCGAAGAGGCAGGATCGGTGTGCCCGGCAGGCGTGCTTCCGCGCGGCGGACCAGGAGCCATCTCTGCCCGCCGTAGTCATCCTGGCCGGTCTCGTGGACCTCGAGGCCGCGCGCCCGGCATTCGCGCTCGATCCACTCGAAGCTGTGGTACGCGATGCCCGGCACGTTGGACTCGAGGCCCGTTCCGATCCATGCTTCTCCCATGAGCTCCGGACGGTGCGGCGGCTCGGGCGGGACGTAGGACGCCAAGAATTTCGCCGCCGAATGGGTGTCTCGCCGGAAGGCGTCGAGCATGCGGGCGATCTGCGGTTTGGAGGCGTGCGTCCAGATCGAGCGGGCCAAGAAGAAGTCGAACCGCTCGCCGAAGACCGAGGAGTCGAATTCCGGATTGTGATCGAAGCGCGGCTGCTTGTCTGCCAGTTCCGCGGGCGCGAAGAGATGACCCAGGCCGAGCTGCAGCCGATCTTGCCGCGGCTCGATCCCGCAGTAGCATCCCGGCTGCAGGAAGCGGATGAGCCAATAGCCGCCACGCAGGCAGCCGCAGCCGATGTCGAGCAGCTTGGAGTCCGGTCGCAGCCCGTGCCGTAACAAGGCGAGAAGCTGCAGCCGGCCCTCGGTCTCGAACTCTTCGAGCGGCACGCCGAGAAAGCCGCCTTCGGCCTCCATCCGCCGGGCCTTCTTCTCCAAGGTCACAGACTCTCCTGGCCGCGAAGCCGCGGTTTCCCTCGGCGGGTTTCGCGGCGCAGGGAGGTCTGCTCCAGCCGCGGTCCCAGCGTGTCTCTCGCGGCTCTCGGAGCGGCGGAGAAAGCGATAGGTTTTGCGCAGAGGAGTGAGGCCGAGGAGCCGTTCGCGCAGACGCCACGTCGCGGTCTGGCGCAGCGTCGCGATCTCCCGGTGCAGGTGAGCGGCTTCGTCACGGAGGCTTCCCGCCGCGCCGCGGAGCATCCCCGCTTCGGCGGCGAGGCTGTCGCGCCCGGCGAGGAGAGAGGTCCCTTCCTCCTCGAGGCGCTCCGCCTGCAGGCGACGGGCCTCGAGCTCCGCTCTCAGGTCCTCCCGTTCCTGGAGCAGATGAAGCCGGTCCTTGAGAAAAGGATTCAGCCAGTGAAGGTAAGCGGCCGCGGCCCGGCTCTCGTCGGCTGCGGACAGGTCCCCCCGCTCCCGGTGCTCGGCGAGGACGCGGTCGTAGATCTCGACCATGCGGTCCACCGCCTCCTCGATGCCCGCCGAGGCACGGATGCGCCGCGACACCTCGGAGGCGTCCGCAGGATCGTACCGCTCGATCTGGCTCGCCAGGCAGTCGGCCGCCACCGGATGACGCAGCGTCCGGATGCCGAAGTTCAGCGGCCGCAGACGATCCAGGTCCTCGCTGGTGACCAACGGTCCCACGCCTGATGCATCGCAGAGCACCACCGCCGTTCCCACCGCCAGGGCTTCGAGGGCGGCACGGCCTTTGGCGAAGACGAGATCGTAGGCGGGGAGCAGCTTCTCGGGCTCGGTCACAGACTGGCCGGAGGCGATCCCGGCTACGTCCACCTCGATGCCGAACCGCGAGCATGCCTCGCGCACCGCCGGCAGGTGGGTCCCCTCGTGAGCCTGGTTGCTGAAGACCAGCGCCCGCCGCGGCGCAGGCGGCAGGGAAGCGCGAGGCTGGAATCGTTCGAGGTCCACGAAGTTGAGCACCACGTCGACCATCTCCGGCGGAATCCCCTTCTCGGAAACCAGACGCTCTCGCACCGTATGGTCGACGGCCACGTAACGCAGGATGCGGGGAAACCGCGGCGGGTCCTCCTCCCAGGGGAGCCAGCCATGGCAGACGAATACGGCCGGGATCCCCGGAAAGTGGAGGAGGGCGGTCAGGGTTTCAACATGGTGTTGGCCGTGAATCAAGTCCGGGGGCTCGCCGATGGCGTCGAGCCGATCGACCACCGGGATGGTGGCCTTGCGCATCTCCTCCGCCAGCGGGCCGAGCCGGGGGCTGAAGGCTACCAGGGAGTGCCCGCGCTCCAGCAGCCGGACGGCCAGCTCATAGAGGTAGAGCTCGGAGCCGGCCCGATGAATCAGCGAGGTGTTGGTCAGCAGGATCCGCAAACGGTCAAGCTCCCACGTGGGACATACGGCTGAGGCTCGCCGCCAGGGGAGCGATGTGTTCCCGGAACCGGATCACCTCCCGGTAGATCCCCGCCGCCACCTGCTTCTCCCCGTAGCTTTCGTAGTAGGGCGGATGCTGGAAGCGATCGCCGATCTCCAGGCCGTAGCGGACCGGCCGCAGGCACTCGACGCGGAAGGGTTCCCAGCCATGGACGGCGAACGCCTTCTCCACTTCGCCCGCCAGCTCCGAGTAGGCCCGTGCCGCCTCCAGCTTGCGCCGCAGAGCATCCTCGTCGAGCTCGAGGACGATGGCGGAGGAGAGGTCTTCAGCGAGGCACTCCTGAGGCGCCGCCTCCAGCGGGAACTCGAAGCTCTCCACGCGACGTCCCTGCTGCTCGAGCCGCAATGAGGCAGCGTTGATCAACAGCCGGCAGACGTCATGTCCGGGGTTGAAGCCCTCGACGGCGTCGCCCACCACGCAGTCCACGCCCGCGGCGTCTAGGGCCAGGGAAATCTCGTCGGCCAGGGAGCTGAAGAGGACCACGTCGCCGCCCAGAATCGCTCTATAGAGGGACCGATCCGTGAGCCGGCCGTAGACCGGTCCTGGCCTGGCGCCCGTCCGCTCCAGGACCGCCGTCGTGGAGGCGAGGCGGGAGCGGTCCGCATGACCCGAGCCGTCGGTCAGCACGCAGACGAGAGGCTTCGACAGCTCGAGCCAGCGGTGGACCCGCAGCTCATGGCCGGGGTGGGCGATGATCAGGGCGGCGCGGTGCTGGCGGAGCTCTTCGAACCGAGCGGAGATAATGGCCTCCTTCAGGCACGGCGCCATCCTTGCTTAGGGCATCGCCGGTGTCAATCCGCGCCGCTCTCGTTTCCTTGACAGGCCCCGAGGGGCGGGTAAGAATACGCCCCGCGTCAACGAAAGGAGTCTCAGGCTGTATAGGTAGGTGACGGCGCTCAACCATGACGAGCTACCTCCCCATCTTCGTATTCACGCTGATCTCCATCGGTTTCCTGGCGGTCAGCCTGCTCGCCGCTCGCCTGTTGCGCCACCGCGCCTCGCCGACCACCAACCTGGACCCCTACGAGTGCGGCAACGAGCCCGAGAGCTTCGCCCACGACCATCGCTTCTCGATCCGCTACTACCTCATCGCCGTCCTCTTCGTCGTCTTCGACGTCGAGACGATCTTCCTGTTTCCCTGGGCGGTGATGTTCGACCGGCTGGCGCTCTTCGGATTCATCGAAATGGCGGTCTTCCTCGCCATCCTGATCACGGGGTACGTCTATATCTGGAACCGGGGGGCTCTGCGTTGGGTTTGATGGACTCGGCCGAGGCGAACGTCCTCACCACGACCTACGACAAGATCTTCAACTGGGCGCGGCGCTCGGCCATCTGGCCGATGCAGTTCGGGCTCGCCTGCTGCGCCATCGAGATGATGGCGGTGCTCGATCCCCGGCATGACATGTCGCGCTTCGGCGCCGAGGTCTTCCGCGCCACGCCGCGCCAGAGCGACCTGATGATCGTCGCCGGCACGGTGACGGAGAAGATGGCGCCCATCGTGCGCCGGCTCTGGGACCAGATGCCGGAGCCGAAGTGGGCCATCGCCATGGGGGCCTGCGCGACCTGCGGCGGCCCCTACCGGACGTACGCGGTGACGCAGGGCGTCGATCGGGTGATCCCGGTGGACGTCTACGTCCCCGGCTGCCCGCCGCGCCCGGAAGCCCTCCTCTGGGGCCTCCTCCACCTGCAGCGCAAAATCGACCGCATGACGGTGGCGAAGCCGAAGGCCGCCGCGGCCGGCGTCGAGGTCCGCGCATGAGCGAGCAGGACGACAAGCCGGCGGGCGAAGCCGTCCCCCCCGAGCCCCCTCTCGCCAAGGCCGCCGCCGAGGCGAAGGCGGACGCCGCTGCGGCCGCCGCCGGCTCGGAGGCCCAGGCCGGCGACGTGCAGCAG
>JBKPTH010000110.1:0-62427 GCA_046765915.1 Acidobacteriota bacterium
GTCGTCTGATTAGAGGTGAAGACGATCGGCTGTTCTGCGGTGCCGATGGCGGTCAGCGTGCCGTAGATCACGATCCGAATGGATGGGCCCATCTTCACCCCAGTGCCTGCCTGGATCGTCAGCGAGCCAGGAGAGTTGGCCGACGCTGCGACCTGCAGGTCTGCGAGAAGGTGCCATTCGATGCCCGACCGCCAGGTCTCGGCGCCGGTGATCGTGCCGCCGTAGTGGGCCACGCCGTTCTTCGCACCGCCCCCATTGCCGGTCACCGTCAAGCCGGTGAGACCCAGCAAGTTGGACCCTGCCCACGCCTCCATCGCGTAACCCGCGTTGTCGGCGAGCACCGAGTTGGTCAAGGTCACCGCGGCGGGCGAATCCACACGCAGGCCCGACCACGCGCTGGTGCGGATGGCGGAGTCCGTCACCGTCGGAGAGGCCCCACTGGCAAGCACCCGCATACCGCTGGTGGCCGAGTCGGTGATTGTCAGGTGGTCGAAGCTCGGCGAGCTGCCATCCACGTAGACGGTCGAATAACCGCTTGCCCAGTGGTTCTGGCCTCCGTAGCTCGCGGTGACATAGGAAAGCCGGCTCGCCGAAGAGCCCGGCACGAAGACAAGGGCGCGCCAATAGCCCGCAGTCGGCGTCGTCGTCTGATTAGAGGTGAAGACGATCGATTGGGTTGGAGTGCCGATGGCGGTCAGCGTCCCATAGATGACGAGGCGACAGTACTGGTCGAATTTGATCGTTACACCGGGCTCGACCGTCAGTGTCACCCCGGCCACGACCGTCACGTCAGAAGTGACGATGTAGGGGCTGGCGGCCGCCGTCCACGTGGTGTTCACGGTCAGGCTGCCGCCGACATTGGTGGCCTCCGCACTCTCCGGCACTGCGAGCAGCGCCGCCCAGCATCCGAGGATCAATACGAGGTAGCGCATTCCTCTGCTCATGGCTTCTCCACCCAGCGAACGGCGACGCCCACGGGTCCGAGCTCGGACGACCAGTTGACGCCGAGGCGGTGGCGACCGCGTGGAACTTGTGAGGCCGGCAAACGGACGCGACAAGGATTCGCCCGACATTCAACGCGCGAGACGCGATCCACGTCGAAGAAGACCTCGAGGGAGTTGGGCTGGCTCAGGAAGAAAGGCGCGGTGTCCTCATCGAGCTGGATGGAGAACGCCAGACCCTCGCCGGTGCCGCTCGCCCAGACCGGAGAATCGGCGCCCTTGGCGGGTCGAAGAGCGAGCCGCGGGCTGCGATCCTCGAAGGCGTTGAGCCCTTGGTGATGGGCGTGCGCCGTCGCCGCGAGCTTCCGCGGCCGCGTGAACGTCTCCGCGCGATGACGGCGCGCGTACTCGGTGAAGCTTGCGCGGCGATTGCCGACCGTGATCAGGGAGCTCTCCGGCAACGGCACCGCCAGTGCGGCAACGACGAAGTGCTGAAGATCGGGGATGTAGACCTTTCCAGACTCGTCCATGCCGTTCCAGGACTCGATCACCGCGCCACCGGCGCGCGGAGCGCGATCCACGACGGTACGCAGCACAGGGCCCTGGGCAGGGCCGCTGGCGGCAGGCCGCGCCTGGCCGGCCTGGATATGGACTCTCGACGGGCGCTCGAGGCGGTAGCTCAGCACACCGTCGACGCGTGAGTACACCGTATCGTCGATGCTGATCGGCCGCGGTTGGAAGTCCCTTCCCGGGTCGTACACGAGCGCGCTGCCGTCGCTGACAAGGCGGGCGCGGACGGCATACGCCTCATCGGGGACCACTTCACCCACGTTGTCCTTGCCATCCCATCGCGCGACCGTTTCCTTGTCGATCGGCACCGGGCCGAGAGTGCGCACCACGAACCGGTCGCGGTCGAGGATCTCGACCGTCACCTTGCCCGGCCGCGAGGCCGACAGCCGGATCTGGGCTGACTGCCCGATCGCGGGGTTGAAGAAGGCTGGCGTGGTCGTCACCAGCAACTGGGCGGGCCTCTCGCCGGCGGCGCCCGCACCACCGCTGCCGAGGACCATGATTCCCAAGACGACAAGTCTCTTCCAGCCTGTACGGAGCATCGATCTTCCTCCGGCCGATCCGATCCAAACCGATATTTACTCGCCGCGCCGCACTCCCTGAAGTGCAGAGTCCGGACCAGGCTCGAGAAGAGCCGCAAGTGATTCAAAATAAAGGATCGCCATCGAATGGCTTCGGCCGCGGGTTCCATTTCTGGAACCCGGCGCACCCGAGCTCGTTCCAGATTTGGAACACCTCTCGAGTGCTCAGCGGCGCAGGTCTTCGACCAGCCGCCGGCGGACGAGGAGATAGCTATCGCGGAGACGAGCCTCCCGCCCGGGGCTTTCGTCCGCCAGGATCCGCTGGAGGGTCGCCATGAGCCAGTCGCTCGCGTCGTCGGGATTGCGGGAGAGCAGGAGCTCGCAAGCGCGGTCGGTCACCGGCGACGGGTTGCCGCCCTTCTGGCGCATGCGGGCGGCGAACGGCACGCCGGAGAGAAAGTCAGCCTGGCAGGGGCCGGCCAGCTCGCGCAGCGCACGGAGCGCCTCGTCTCCGGCGCCTCCGGCGTACGAGGCGGCCACGCCGAGGCCGCACCACATCTCCGGCCGGCGCGGCGCGGGGAAGGCGTCGATCGCCTGCCGGATGCGCCGCGGCGACGCGCACTGGCTCCACCACAGGCTGCGCCCGAGTCCGGAGTCGAAGAGCTGGCGCGCGAAACCAGGCAACGCGGCGGGCGGCTCGGCCCGGCCGGCGATGTAGCGATCCGGATGCACCATGCCCTCGTGAAAGCCGTAGCCGTCGGGAAGGCACCAGGTGATGAGCGGGTCCAGCCTGCCGGAATACCACGGCCAGAGCCGGCGCCCCCAGGGCAGCCGCGCGACGGCGAATCCGGCGCCCACGGCAACGATGGTGTCGTGATCGCGGCCGGGCCCTTCGAGAAAGGCGCGCAGCCGGCTCGGCCGCCAGGGCATCAGGAGATCGAGCAGCGCGTAGTACATGCCGGCGCCCTCGAAAGCGAAGCCCACGTGGTGGGCGTCGAACCGGTCGCGCAGCGCGGCGGCCAGCTCGCCAGGATCGCCGATCGAGAGGCACAGGTTGAAGCCGTGGATGAAGGTCTCCAGGACCTGCTCCAGACGGCCGCGCATTTCCGCGTCGCACGGCGCGAAACCGAGCTCGTCAAAAGACGCGGCGCGTAACGGGATGGCGAAAAGCCGGCGCCTGAGCGCGGAGAGCGACATCGTAGGGTCCGTCCGTTCCGGCACTTGGAGCATCAGCTTCGGCGCCGCCGGATCGTACCACCGGCCGGGATATGCGAAAGGATCTTCACCGCGTCGCGGCGGCCGATTTCAGGAGGAGTAGAATAGGTTCGCGGTCGACTTTGGAGGGCTCCATGATCGCGAGCCTGCCGGACATGAGGGATCTGCCTGCCGCGAACCTGAAGATGGCGGTGGCCGCTATCTCTCTGGCCTTCGTGCTCGTCGGGTGTCGCGGCACGAAGTCGGTCGACTTTCCCGTCTCGTCTCCACCGAGCGATTCGGCGGGCGCGCATCGCGGCTTCGCGCAGAGCGAGACCGCGATGGTGCGCATCGATCTGACCGCGGATCGGAAGGAGGATGAGCCTCTCGCGCGCTATCTCGTGGGCTACAACGATGACACGCTCGCCGTGGCCGATGCCGGCAGCAGTTGCTTCACGTTCCAGCCGCAGCGCCCGACGCTCGACGGCTGGGCGCGCTCGGACCAATTCGGCGGCGATTGGCTGCGGCAAGAGCAGCTCCCGGTCTCCCCGGCGCTCGTCCGGCGAGGCGTGGGAGCGCGCCACGGCGATCCGTGGCTCGCGGCCTGGAGCAGCAAGGACCCCGACGTGCCCAACATCGTGCTCTACGTCAGCGTCGCCCAGCGCGGCCCTGGACGGCTCGACGGCCCCTTCTTCCTCCTGCTCAGCCGGTCGCGCGACAACGGCAAGACCTTCGAGGACTCCTTCGTGCTGCTCGGGCCTCAAGGCGCGGTGCCCGACGGCCCGAAGGTGGCGATCGTCGCCGACCTCCAGGTACAGGCCGGGACGCTGCCGGACGAAGCGCATCGGGAAAAGGTGATCCTCTACCGTCTGCCCAAGGCCGATACGTGCGACGCCCGCCATCACCGGGGCGACCTCGACAGTTGCGGCTCGACGATCGCCGGCCGGGAGATCGACGCGCTGGCGAAGGCGAACGACATGGAGACCGTGGCGAGCCGCGCCGGCCTCTGGGAGTCCAAGCCCGCGGTGTTCACAGGCAAGGTCCCGGATGGCACGGTGGATCCGCGCGTCGGGGTCATCTGGTATGCGCAGCCCTACAAAGGGAGGATCTCCGTCACCGACGAGATGCGCGCCCGCACCATCGTCGAAGCCGCGGTGAGCAAGGACGGCGGCGTGACCTTCGCCGGACCGTTCAATCTGACGGCCGCCCGCCGCGAGGATTCCGACACGCCGAAAGATCCCGATATCGGCGCGTTCTTCCACCCCTGCCAGATCCTCTGCTCGGGCTACTTCGGCGAATACCTGAGCGGCGTCTTCCAGTTCGCCGATACCACCCCCATCGACATCGTCGGCACCTGGGGCGACTCGCGCGAAGGGTGTACGGACCAGACCTCGACGACCAAGCACCATCACGTATGGGCGGGTGCTCTCCGCCCGACGAATTGAAAACCATGCGCCACCGACTCGCTCTCCTGCTCACCCTCGCCCTCGCCGGCTGCTCGCGCACTCCCGCGGGAGAGCCGCCGAAGCCGCCCGACCTCGCCAAGGGGCAGCACCTCGCGCGCCCGTTCGCGCCGCCCGGCCGCTGCTTCGGCAAGCCGACGCGATGCGTCAGCGACGGCCAGTGCGCGCCGCCGTTCTCCCTCTGTCAGGAAGGCACCTGCTGCTCGGGTCAGATCGATCCCGCCACCTGCGAATGCCGCTGCGGCGACGGCCCCGCGTGCGGCCCCCGCGAGCTCTGCTGCGACCTGCCGGCCGACAGCGTGGCGGTCACCCTGACGAGCGAGATGGCAAGCGTGGCCCAGAAACAGCCGGGGCTGCGCTGCCGGCCCGTCAGGGAGTGCTTCGGCGGAGAGTGACCGGCTCCCACATCAGCTCCGCCGTCACCGGCAAGTGGTCCGAGACCTCGATCGGCCAGGCACGCGAGGCGCGGACCTGCCAACCATAGTCGGCGAAAATGTAATCGATCTGCTCGTTCCATTGCGGAAACGTCGGACCTATCGCCTCCGTGGCGAGTTGCGCGGCATTCTCGCGGCGGAACGTCTCCATCTCCGGCGAATGCGGAGGAGTGTTGAAGTCGCCCGCGAGGATGTATGGATAGCGGCTGGTGCGGACCTCCCGCGCGAGGCAGTGGAGTTGCTCCGCGCGGATCTTCGAGTTGAGACGACCCCACGTCGTCAGGTGCGTGACGTAGAAGCTGACCGTGGCTCCGTCGATGCGGATCGTCGCCTCGAGGAGCGCCCGCGGCTCTCCGATGCAGGGCAGCGAATGCGCTTCCGCCCGCACGAGCCGGCCGCGTGTGAGGATCGCGTTGCCATACCCGCCGCCCCACTGGACATAGCTCGGGGCGAAATAACCGTGGAAGCCGGTGCGCGACTCCAGCTCCGCGAGCTGATCGCGAAAGCGCGCCTGCCACGTCTTGCGATGTACCTCCTGCAAAGCCACGATGTCCGGATGGAGGCGCCGGATCGCGGCGGCGATCTGCCGCACGTGATCGCCGTCGATCAGCTCGTCGTGGCCCGCGATGTTGTAGGTCATCACGACGAGAGGCCGGCGCTGCGGCGGAAAGCCGATCCGCTCCGGAAAGCTGACGAGTGTGCCGTGCTCGTCGCGCGTCACCAGACGAAGGGTCGGGTCGATCGGCCGCGGACGGCACTCGCCGGAACGGACGGTATAGACAGTGAAAAAGCGGTAGAGGAAGATCAGGAGAGGGACGGCGAGCACGCCGAGGATCAGCCTTCGCTTCGTGAGCACCATGGCGGCGCCAGGTTTTGCACATCGCGTTCCACCCGGCAGCAGACCGCAGGCGCGCTAAAATAGGAGCCGGTGCGTGCGGGCCGGTCTTTCAGATCTAATTTCGATTTACTTCACTTGCGCATTCGCCTTCGCGGCAGGTATTCTTCCGGCGAGCCGAGCAGACCTTTCGCTCACGGATAAGGAATGTGACCACTCCCGTCTGGGGGGCTTCTTTGGGCACAGACACGAGCGGGCTCGCCGCGGCCTGGCGCAGAACCAACGACCTCCTGCTGGCGCCGTTCGTGGTGTTCCCGAACCTGGGCCTGGCGGCGGTCAACGGCATGTTCGGCGCCACCGCGCGCCTGACCGAACGGGCGGTGCAGGCCACGGGAGGAGCGTTCGGCCTCCCCGGGGCGTTCGCCGAACGGGTCTCCGGACGGGTCGCCGACCGCACCCTGGGCGCCGCGAAGTGCTCGACGGATTACGTTCTGCAGGCGGTGCGCAACGCGGCCGGAGGGATGACCGGCCCCTCGTCGAACCACCTCCTCGCGGAGACCGTCATCAACCAGACCACGGCGACGGCGGCCCTGCCTCTGTTCATCGGCCTGGATGCCGCGGTTGCGGCGTTCAAGGACGTCCCGGCGATCCACAGAGCGGCCTACGAGCTCTGGATCGGTCTCAGCGAGCTCCTCGATACCGGCAGCAGTTTCGGCGTGCTGGAGGGCCGGCAGCGCGCCGAATCCGACTCCTTGATCCGCTTCGGCTTCGTCTATATGGCCGTGGAGGGACCGCTGGGGGCGGTATGGGAGGACTTCCACGGCATCGTGGGCGGCGTCCTGGCGCTGGGCATGGGCGACTTCCAATGGCTCGCCGAAGCCTCTCGGCGCTACTGGGGATCGATGGAGTACGTCTACGACAAGTGGCTCGCCGGCGAGACCCAGCCGAAGATGAATTTCCCGATCGGCGAGCTCCTCGCCTGGGAAGCCCGGCAGATCATCCAGCGCTTTCCATGGCCCTTCGTCAAGGCCCTCGAATCAGGGAACCCGCTGCGCGTCCTGCAAATGCTGCGTGAAAACGCGGGCGAGATCACGACCCTGTTGAGCCTCTATCCGTTCACCGCCTTCCAGGTCATCTACGACGTCGTGATCTTCGTCCTCAAAGCCTGGCTGCAGGTCGCGGACGCGCTCACCTACGCGCTGTGCGAGCTCGCCATCGCCGAAAGCAACCTCGGCGACGCGGAGAAGAGCTTCGCGCTGCAGCGTCTCTTCGAGACCGCCGGCAACGCCACCATCGAGTTCCAGTACTACGTGCCCCTGCTGGTGCCTCGCGACGGCACGGCCGCCGAGCAGGCTCACCCGACCAACTTCGCCGGCGAGCCCGTCTACCGTCCTTATACGATCGCCCCGTCCGTGTTCAACGAAAACGCGATCCGGCGCGCCCAGGAGCTCAACTCCGAGGTGATCCAGTTGTGGGCCTTCCTGTGGCTCTACCGGGATTACGAGACGGCGCTCCGGAAGAGCCATCAGCAAACCGTCCTCAAGTTCGGCCAGGCCGCGGCCGACCGCATCGCGAAAGCCTGGAACGACGGCACGGCGCTCTACTTTCCCCGGAGCCCCAAGGACATAGCCGACCTGGTCGCGCTGACGAGACCCCGCGACGGCAGCCAGGACGTCCCCCGCAGCCCGCAGGAGATCAAAGGGATCTTCTACACGCTCCTGCACTACCGCGGGCTCCTCTACGTCGCCGACCTGGTCAGTGGAATCGATCCCTACAAGTGAACGGCGAGCTGCAAGGCGGAGATGCCATGGCAAACGACATGCAAAGCTGGCAGCAGGCCCTGGACCGGCTCGCCTATTTCAATCTGCTGGCGCTCCCCGATCCGGCCCGCCCCAATCAGCCCTCCTATCAGAACGGCAGGCTGACCGAAGTCGTGTTCCGGGGCGCCGCGCATCCCTTCGACATCGCCCCGGGCGAGCTCGGCGGCAGGCGGGGATTCCGCACCGCCAACGCCGTCGGCGCCGAGGCCGGACCGTTTGAGCTCCGCTGGTCGCCGATGCCGCAGGACTTCTCGTTCGTCGCCGGCCGCCCGGTGCCGCCGACGCCGTTCGACCCGGCCGACTCGCAGCGCTTCGCGGTCACCGACGCCGAGTTTGCCATCGGCCAGGGCGGCGATCGCGTCAAGGGCTTCGGCACCGGCCGCACGTATCCGATCCATCAGCCGGGAAAACAGGTCACCCGCATCGCCACCAACGGCGTCATCACCTCGGGGACGGGAGCGCTGGCCAACCGCACCGGGATGTTCGCCTTCAACGGCCTGTTCAGCCCGCCGGACGATTTTCAGCTCAACCTTCTCGTCATGATCGTGAACCCCGGCGCTCTCTACACCACGGCGCCGCTTGCCGCCCTCCGGCCCATCCGGGGCTTGCCGCGGAGCTCGACGTTCCTCTACTTCAGCACCTTCGTTCCCACGGTGACCTCGACGCACGTCACGATGACCCCCGCCGGCCAGCCCAGCTCGTTGACCGCCAACGAGAAGATCCGGCTTTGCGAGGCGACGTTTTCCGCGCGCGGGCCGCAGGGGCTCGCCAGCCGCTATCAGATCGGCTCCATCGCCGGCGACCACCCCCTCAAGGTGCAGTTCTCGCCCACGAGCGGCAGCGGCAACATGCCGGACGATCCTTCGGCCTCCTACGATGTCGAGCAGTTCCATCTCCAGGACGGCAACCGGAACGTCGGTACGCTCGCCATCGAGACCGACGAGATCCGCGCCTTCCTGACACCGCTCGACGGCGTGCCGGCAGAGATGGGCACCCAGATGTTCTCCGGGTTCGGGCCCGTCAACGGCGGGGAGGGAGCGTTCGCCGGCGCTCAAGGCTTCCAGATCAACCTGGGAGTCGGCACCTTCGTGCCGCACTTGAGCTCCATCCTATACGTCTTCGAGCTCGCCGATCCGACCGGCAGATTCCGCTCCCGGCGGAACGATTGACAAGGAGGCTCCAGGTGGCGACATCCTCCAGCCAGCAACCTTCGCTGCCCCCCGGGCTGCAGTATTACCAGAGCGCCGTGGAGGACCTCCTCGAGAGCTCGCTCTACCTCGATACGTTCGTCACCCCCCGGCGGGACGCCAGGAACGTCGCGCTGCCGCTGCCGGGCAGCTCGAACCCGTCGGAGATCACCGGCCTGCAGATCTTCGGCCAGGCTCAGCCCCTGAGCATCAAGACGACGGTCGTCAACGGCGTGCTGCGGGGAGCTGCGGCTCTCGGGTCGAGCCGGTCCGGCATGTCCCTGCGCTGGGTGCTCGCTCCCGACGACGAATTCGCCCTGCCGGCCAGGCAGCCGCTGCCGACTCTGTTCGATGCCCGCGCCTCGCAACGCTTCAACATGATGGACGTCGAATTCCGGCTCGACGAGGACGGCAAGAACGCTTTCCAAGGGTTCGGCGACGGATGCACCTATCCGGCCGGCGAGGACCGGATCTGGCTCGGCGCCTGCGGCACGATCCTGCAGGGCACGGGCGTGTTCGAGAACGTCCAGGGCTCGTTCGTGCTCAACGGCCGCATCACGCCGCCGGACGGGCTCGCCTTCGAGATGCTGGTCCGCGTCCTGGCCTCCGAGTCCGGGCAGCCGGCCGGCGAGCCGCCGTCCGTCCTCAAGAGTGCATCGGCGGCGAGCCTGGGGGCCACGAGCCCGTTCGCGGGATCCACGTACCTGACGTTCCTCAGCGCGCCCGATCCCGCCATCCCGACCCCGATCCGCCAGGACATCCAGCCCGACGGCACGGTCACGGGCGCCTGGGTGACGGAGGTCTTGCGCCCCGTCCGCGTAGAGTACGGCCTGGGCCACGACGGCAAGTCGGTGCGCCCCCGGTACGCCGTCGAGGATTGGATCGCCGGCCGGCTGACCACCCACATCCGCTTCACCCTCAATCCGTCCGACCCGCCGGCGTCGGACAACAGGCTGTCGCCGCTCCCCTGGTACACCGAGGACACCGCCATCGCCTTCTTCGATCCCAAGGGCAAGGAGCTCGGCACGATCACGACGGCCAACATCGCCGAGGGGCGGGGGTTCAGCACCCACTTTTGGGGGTTCCCGGGGCCGATCCTCAACCTGGTCGGCTTCGGACCGTTCGCCGGCGGCACCGGGAGCTTCGCCGCCGCGCAGGGAATGCTCTCCGTCAACGCCGGGGTTAGCGTCGATCCACCGACGTTGTCGAACCTGTACGTGCTGCGGCTCTCCCCTGCCGGGGGCAGGTAGGACCGCGCCGAGAAGGAGGCCGCCATGGCAGACGACGACACCGTGAAGCAATGGACCGCGATCAGCGCCATGTCCGAAGTGGCCGCGACGATGATACGGACCGCTTCCATGATACCGATCGGAGCGCTGAGGACAGCCTGCGACTTGCAGGAGAGGGCGATCGACTTGATGGAGAGCTTCGTTCCCGGCGCGGCTCCCGAGTCCGGGCAGGCCTCCGGAGGCGGCGGTCAATCGCAGCCGGCGGCGGCAACGCGCGTCTCCCCGACTTCGACGTCCGCGACGGCGGCAGCCACGGCAGGCTGGGGACCGGTGACGCCGCAGAATCCGCAAACCGGCTGGGGCCCGATGCCTCACTAGGGCCGCCGACGCCTGGCGCCGATCCGCTCGACCGTTGGGAGGAAACCGCTATGGACCAGTTGCTGAACCTGCTCGGAAAGATGATGCGAATGCCTCTGGACATGATGACCGCGGGCGCCGGCTGGATCTCTCAAACCGGGCATGGAATGCAGCCGCAGGCCGGCGCGCCGAGACCGACGAGCCGCTGGCCGTCCCCGCCCGCGAACGCCAGCCAGCCGGCGAGCCCCGGGACCGCCGCCGGCCCCGGCGCCGGAGCCGGCGCGGCGCCGTCCAGGCAGGGACGCATGCAGGTGCTCGTCGTCTTCGAGGTGTTCGACACCATCGTCGAACCCCGGCGATTTCAGCAAGCCGTCACGCAGACGCACGACCAGCTCAACCGGATCTTCGCTTCCGGCGCCGCGGTGGCGAGCGGCGCTTTCACCAGCAAACGAGGCGGCTTCGTCCTGTTGAACGTAGCCTCCGGCGAGGAGCTCCTGCAGTTGATGGCCCCGGGCCTGAGCGACAACTGCACGATCGAGACGTGGCCCGTTCTGCCCTTTGATCAGCAGACGGCGGTGCTCCAGCAGATCGGAGTGATGAAGCCATGACCTGGCGCCATCCGCCGGGCCGGGGACCGGCTCAGCTCAACTCGCCGAGCAGAGCGCGAGCCTCGCGCAGGTCGGCCGTGTCCAGACCTTCGGTAAACCACTCATAGATCGGGGACAGCAGCGCCCGGGCCGCGTCCCGCCGGCCCTCGCGCGCCCAGAAGCGGGCGAGGCTCGTGGCGGCGCGCAGCCCCTGCGCCTTCGCGCCCTGCCGGCGGGCGAGATCGAGAGCGCTCCGCAAGTGCTCTTCGACCTCCGGCTGCGGCGCGCCCGCTACGGCGAGCAATTCCCCCTTGATCCGAAGCAGCTCGGCGGTAAAGCCAGCCTGGCCTTCGGCGCAGACGGAGAGCCCTTCCGCGACGATGGCGAGTCCCTCCTCAACCCTTCCCTCGCGGCGGTAACGATCCCCCAGGATGGCCAGCTCTTGCGGCATCTGGGCGCGGAACCCCTGGCGCCGCCGGATCGCCAGCCCTTCGCACATCTGGGCGATTCCTTCCTCGGCCTGGCCTTGCTCGGCGAGGACCCAGCCGCGAAGGAACAGACCGAGCGGCTGAGCCATCGCAAGGTCCTGCTCGGACGCCATCCGCAGCAGGAGGTCGGCCTTGGCGAGGACCTCGGCCGGCTCTCGCCGGAACGCCCGCAGAAAGGTCTCGAAGAAGGTGGCGGCAAAGAGCGTGAAGGGGATGGAAAGCCGTTGCGCGAGCGTCACGGCCTGGCTGGCCCGCTCCAGGGCCGAGTCGGCGTAGCCCAGGTGCCAGAGCGTCCAGCCGAGGTGGTAGAGCGCTTCGACGAGCGGATCGTCGGCGCCGGGAAGATGCGCGTCGGAGAAGGCGCGGTCCGGAGCGCACTGCTCGACCACTGCCTCCAGGTCCCTCCGGCTCTCGAGGAAATGGCCGAGGTTGAGATGGGCGACCCCGGCCGAGGCATGGGCGACCAGCCGCTGCCGCTCGTCTCCGGTGACCCGGGCGAGATCCTGCATCTGATGGGCCATCGCGAGCGACTGCTCGTAGGTGCCGCTGATGGCGGCGGACATCCAGAGCCCGCGCAGGGCGGTGAAGAGCTGTGAGGTCTGGCCGATCCGGCTGCAGAGCTCGAAGATCCTGGCATAGGCCAGCTTCACCTGGGGCGAGGAGTAACTGTGGGCCTGGCCCTGGGCGATCCCCATGGCGATCTGGATCGCGATCTCCCGCTCGTCGCGTCCGGGGCCTTCCGGCAGGTCCGCCAGCACCTCCAGGGCGCGGGTGAGATGGCCGACCGCCTCCTGGTTGGCCGAGGACCGCATCGCCCTCTCTCCCGCCCGTTGCCAGAAGGTGATCGCCGGCTCGTGCAGCCCGGCCTCGGTCAGGTGATGCGCCAGGAGCTCCGGCTGGCTCTCGGCGATGGCGGGGAATTGCTCCTCCATCACCTCGGCGATCCGCCGATGGAACCTCTGCCGGCTGCTGCGCACCAGAGAGCTGTACGCCGCATCGCGGAGGAGCGCGTGCTTGAAGCGGTAGCGGACTCGCGGCGGCGCTCCCCGGCGGTAGAGGATCTCGGCCTCGACCAGCCGGTTCAGCTCGCGCAACAGCGCGTCTTCGGCGAGGGGGATCACGGCGCTCAGCAGCTCGTAGGAAAGCTCGCGTCCGAGAGCCGCCGCCCACTGGGCCACCTCCCGGGCGGTCTCGAGGCGGTCGAGCCGCGTCATCAGCCACCCGTCGAGCGTGGTCGGGATGCCCGGCGAGCGGGCCGCCAGCCCCGCCTCCAGGACCATCTTGGTCATCTCCTCGACGAACAGCGGCAGGCCGTCCGTCCTCTCGATGACCTGGTCCCGGACCGCTGCCGGGAGGCTCTTGCCCCCCGCCAAACGGTCGACCATCATCTCGACCTGACCCCGGCTGAGAGGCGTCAGGGTGAGCTGCGTCAACGGCCGCTGTCCCCACGGAGGCTGGAACTCCGGCCGGAAGGTCAGGACGAGCAGCAGCGGCGCGGCCGGCGCCTGCGCGATGAGCATGCCCAGCAGTTCCAGGGTCGAGGGATCGATCCAGTGAAGGTCCTCGACCACGAGGAGCGCAGGTTGCCGCTCCGCCTGCTCGATTAACAGCGCCAGCAGCGCCTCCAGCGTCCTCTTGCGCTGCCCCTCCGGGCTGAGATACAGGGGAGGGTAGCGCTCCTCCGCCGGCAAGGAGAGCAGGGCGGCGAACAGCGGGGCGTTCTCCGGGACGGAGAGCCCATGTTGGCCGAGCAGCTCCTCGAGCCGGCCGAGGCGCTCGGCCGCGGAACCCGTTCCGATCCACCGCTCGAGCAGCTCGACCATCGGGAACAGCGCGCTGTTGCCGTGGTACGGCGAGCAGTGGCACGCCAACCAGCTCGGCACCTCGGCATCCAGCTCCAGGCGGAGCTGGTGCAACAAGCGGGACTTGCCCATCCCGGCCTCGCCGCAGACGAGCACGGCCTGCCCGTGGCCTTCCCGCGTCAGCCGCCAGCGCTCCCGCAGCAGCTCGACGTCGTGGGCGCGCCCGACGAAGGGCGTCAGCCCCTGCTCGCCGGTGCTGTCGAGCCGGCTATGGAGCCGGCGGTCCGCCACCACGTGATGGACGCCGACCGGCCGGGCATCATCACCCGGCGCGGCGACCGGATCGAGCCGGCGGCACTCGAAGAAAGTCGCCACCAGCTCGTGCGTGGCGTCGCTGAGCAGGACGGAGCCCGTCGTGGCCGCCTGCCGGAGCGCGGCGGCGATGCCGGGGATCTCGCCGACCCTGAGATCGTCGCCCGACCCTTCCGTGCCCCGCGAGACGATCATCGGTCCCGTGTGGATGCCGATCTTCGCAGCCGTCGTGCCGGATCGTCCGATCCGCTCCGCCAGCTCCAGGGCCGCATGGACGGCCCGGCGGGCGTCATCCTCGTGCGCCTGGGGATAGCCGAACCAGGCCAGGAGGTCGTGGCCCAGCATGGCGTCGCAGTGACCCCCGAAGCCGGCGACGACTTCCGCGGCGAGGCCCTGGAGCTCGGGCAACTGCTCGAACAGCTCCTCGGGATCGAGCGGCCGGCCCGCGGCGTCCGTCAGGCCGCAGCGCACCACCGTGACTAGGCGGCGCTCGGCGGTCCGGGCCTTCCTGCGCTGAATGCCGGTGGCCAGGGTCGCGGCCTCCTGCCGCGCGCGGGACGGGATGGAGAAGGCGCCGGAGGCGATGGCCTCCAGGGCTTCCGCCACGTCGCGCGCACTCTGCGGCCGGGATGCCGGATCTTTTTCGAGCAGCCAGTCGATCAGCCGCGAAAGGCTCTCGGGGACCGCTTCGTTGCGCTGCCGGGCCGGTATCTGGCGGTCGCAACAGATCCGCCGCAGCGTCGCCCCCTCGTCGGCCGCCTGGAACGGCGAGATCGCGGTGACGGCCTCGTAGAGCAGGGTGCCGAAGGAGAAGAGATCGGAGCGGGCATCGACCTCGCGGCCTTGCGCCTGCTCGGGAGCCATGGCGCGGCAGGTGCCCATGACCACGCCGACGGCGGTCAGCGATTCCTCCGCCGAGCTGGGCTGAAGCCGCTTGGCGATCCCGAAGTCGAGGATCTTGGCGCGTCCGGCCGGGGCGATGACGACGTTTTCCGTCTTGAGATCGCGGTGGACGATCCCCTGCTCGTGCGCCGCGGCGAGGGCGTCGGCGATCTCGCGCGCCAGCGTCAGGGCCTGGGGCGCGGCCAGAGGTCCCGTGCGCAGCCGGTGCGCCAGGGTCTCGCCGGGGACGAGCTCCATGACGATCGCATCGTGCTCGTCCGCCTCGATGATGTCGAAGATCTGAACGACGTTGGGATGATTGAGCCGCGCGCTCGCCCGCGCCTCGCGGCGGAACCGCTCGCGCTGCTGCGGGCCAGCTCCCTTGCCCGAGCGCAGCAGCTTGAGGGCCACCCAGCGGTCCAGGCGCTCGTCATAAGCCCGGTACACCACCCCCATGCCGCCGGCGCCAAGCCGTTCATCGAGCCGATAGCAGCCTATCCTCACAGGTTCCAACCGAGCTTCCTCATGAAGTGCTGGGAACCGGAAAATTCTAAACCAGGTGCGGTTGGAGAGCAACCGACCGTAGACACGGCCCGCTACTCCACCGCGAGAATCTCGGGCACCAGCCGTCCGTCCGCAACGGTGAGCACGGCGAGCGTGAGAGGAAGGGAAAAGCGCCGCGGTCCGCACGCGCCGGGATTCAGGAGAAGACAGCCGCCGCGCCATTCGAGCTCCGGCCGATGGCTGTGTCCGAAGACGACGAGGCGAGAGCTCTTCAGCCAAGCGGGATCCACATCCTCTCGGCGGTGGACCATCCGAAAAGGAAGGCCGGCCAGCTCTCCGTCCAGGGTGAGTGGCAACCCCTCGGCCTCCGGCCCCGAGTCCGTGTTCCCGCGCACGGCATCGACCGGCGCGATCTCGCGGAGCCGGTCAAGGATCTCCACACCTCCCACGTCGCCGGCATGGTTAGGAGCTCCAGGACCCACGGTCTCAAGAGTCCGTGGGTATCGGAGAGGACCCCGACGCGCATAGGGGCGAGGATAGCGCAGCCGGGTCAACCTAAATGACCACGCCGTCGGTGCGGAAGCTGAGGCGCTGCGGCTTGAACTCGGGGATACGCAGGGGGACGAGAAGGGGCTGGCCGGTCTTCCGGAAGTCGGCGAGCGAGCCTTTGATGCCGGTCGTGTAGTAGTGCTCGAGATAGGTGATGTCGCTCGCGGAGAGATCCGCCAGCCATTGGTCGAGGTCCCGGATGCCTGTTTCGTGGAGGAGCTCCTGGCCGTACCGTGAGGCGTCTCTTTCATAGCTCGTGACTTCCTCGAGGTCCGCGGCGGAGTACTGGCCCGGAGGCTTCGTTCCGATGTCTGGAACTCTTCCCAGCAAGTTCCACTGCACAGTGTGCCCGAAGAGGTGGACCAGGTTGAAGACCATGAGCTCGACGCCGAACTCAGGATCGAGCCGGATCTCCTGGCCGTCGAGGTCGCCGCTGAAGGGAGCGGCGACGTCCACAGAGCGAACGTTGATCCCATAATGGTCTTCGACCCGGGATCTCAAGAGGGCGAGAGCTTCTTCGAAGCGTTGCTGCGTCGGTTCTATCAAAGTTTTCGTCCTATAGAGAGGGACGGTTCTCATGCGGCGGCTCGAACGGGTTGATGATCTCCACTCCGCACTCACCAAAATCCCAGACGTTGCGGGTAGCCACCGCGGCGCCCTTCGCCCTGGCGATCGCCGCGATCTGGCCGTCCGGCACGCTGAGCGGGCAGCCGATCTCCTTGCGCCTTCCCATCACCACCCCGTAATGACGGGCAGCCTCTTCGTCAAAGACCAGGACGCGGCCCGAGAAAGCCTCGGCGAGCACCCGGTCGAAGCCCTGTTCCAACTGCAGCCTGCGCCTGCCCTTGGGCAGCACCTCCAGGCCATAGCCGATCTCGCCGATGGTGATCGTGGTCAGGAACAGCGCTGACGCATCCTGGTCGTTCAGCCAGGCTACAACCGCAGGCGTCGGCGACGGCTTCATCATTTCCGCCACGACGTTCGTATCGACGATGATCATGGGCGTGGGCGTTGCGAGCTACTCGAGACCCACCGGCTCATGCGGCTCGCGCGGGGGCAACTCCAGGTCCCCTCCCCTGTCGGGACCGAACACCTTCAGGAAGAGATCGCCCAGGCGCTCCGGCGGAGCAACGGCTCGCTTCAGGATCTGACGGACCTCCTCTTCCATCGACACCCCGTGCTCAATCGCCCGAATCCGCAGGCGATCATAGGTCTCGTCGTCCAGTTTGCGGATGCTCAAGCTCGGCAAGTCGCCTCCCGACAATCGTTTACGGCACCATGCTAGCACGTGCTGGCACTTGCAGAAATCCCACCGAAGGATCGGATTTCCATCGTAAGCTTCGGTGGCCCACCGAAGGATCGGAGCGCCACCGATGCTTCGGTGGGCCGTCGTAAGCTTCGGTGGCGTACCGAAGGATCGGAGCGCCGTTGTAAGCATCGGTGGCCCACCGAGGGATCGGAGCGCCACCGATGCTTCGGTAGGCCATTGTAAGCTTCGGTGGCGTACCGAAGGGCTGGGGCAACGCCGAGGGCTTCGGCGGCGCTCCGAAGCCGCGGAGTGGCGCCGAAGTGATCGCTGTTTCCTCTCTGCTACGGGTTCATACCGCAGCCTGGGAACACAGCCAGTACGCCGTTGGAGGCAGATCTGCTTAGCAGCCTCGACAGCGTGCCGGAAGCCTGCCACTATCGTTCTATGGTCAACCTCCAGATCAAAAACTTTCCGGACGCCCTGCACCGCCCGCTCTCCTCACCTCCCCCCGCCGACCAGGCTCCCTCTCGGGAAGGGCCCTCATAGGATCTGGCACCGTCTTCCCTTGCAACCTCCAAGACCTCCTCGCCGAGCGATCCAGTACCGCTCGCTCTATCGCCACCTCCTAGCTAGCGGTCGCAATAGCGCCGCGACTTTGACTATGGATTTCGACTCGGCGTTTTCAGACTCAATCCGCGGGAGAGTGGTATCGCGGCGTATCGACCACTATGTAAAGAAGCGGAATCTGACATGTCCAGCCCTTGCTGGATCGGCGTGTCTCAGTATGCTTCCCACTAGTCTCGAGGCTCTCACGGTAATCGGGTGGCCGCCGTCGAACTGCGTGGTGTTGAAGTTGAGCTTCGACAGACTAAGCAGCTCCGAAGCAAGCGCGAGAACACTACTCTCGCCGCGACGCCGATTGAACTCGATGCCCGCGGGAAGGTACATCCCAGGATAAGTCTGGTACTGTGGGACGCTGCCGCGGAGGTAGACGACGCCACCCTTCTCGTCAATCGTGAACACAGTGCCCCGCAGCACCGGGAAAGTGCCCGTCCGAAGGAGGCGGATGCCGCTTCGGCGCAAGTTGACGAGCTCGAGAACCTCAATTCTCTCTTCATCCGCCGCAGCCTTGAAACCCTCATCTTCTCCATCGTCGAAGTACGAAGTCTTATGGATCACGATGCGGGCAGGCGAGGTGCGGTGCTCTCGCCGATAGGTCCGGACCGCATCAAGCAACAGACCCTGTGCATCCGCAGGCGCGAGGTGGGGACTCCGATCCTCCTTGACGTACGGACTCGCGCCTTGGACGACCACTCCATCGCCTCGCTCGTCAAAGACTTGCGCAACACTCGTAAGCAGCGCCGAGCCATCCACGCCCCGAAAGAAGCTAACCCCAACAAACAGGGCCGTGAGAGCCGCTGGGTCACGCACCAGACGCCACGGAACACCTCCAGCCTTGTAATAGAGCGCGGTGTGAAAATTCCACGCTCGGGTCGCTTCGTCTTGGATACCGCCAGCGCCCGATCCCTTAGCGGCCGGCCCCGGCACATACGTGCGTGGCCTTATGACCTGGCACGGAACGGAGAGCGTGAGGCTGTGTGCCTTGAAGAGATCATGGAAGCTTGAGTCCGTTGTCGCCTCGGTAGGAGGCGCCTCCTTGTCCAGAGAGCGGCTTCCATCCACAGGACTCCCGATGTCGTCGAAGACTTCAGATGGCGGCGCGATGACCAAGACATCGGTCTTGCCACCATCCGAAACGTCGCGCGCATGCTCATAAAAGAGCGCGGCAGATAGTGCAGGTCCCTGGATTGCCCGCGAGATTTCTCTGGCCGACACGCAACGGGTTGCACCCGTAGTGAACTCGAGTTCGGTACCGAAGAGAGCACGCGTCATGCCCGGAAAGTCAGGCCTAAGTTCCCGGAGGCGTTCGGCCGTCGAGCTGACTCCAGCCGCACAGCCCTCTACCCACTGCCGTACTCTATCGGCTGTCTCCGTCGTGCCAACGATTCCTACCCGGATAGGACGCGGAAGAGCCTGGGAGTCGCGATCGAGGGCGCCAGATTCAGTAATGCCAGCACGAATATCAATGTGTTCCCCGTCGGCGAACTGGAGAAAGGGCTCTTCAAGATAAGTGAGATTCACGCATGGACCTCATCAGGCCACAGCTCGAGTTGGTCATCCTCGGGCATATTCTCGTCCGCGGGTGTAGGGAGAGACCACTCTGAATCAGGGATGCCGCGGTCCAGAGGGAATGCGAGCGGCACCCCGAAGCCCAGCAACGATTTGTCGAGGTTGAAGAGCGTCTGTCGACCTCGTAACACATCAGCCCAGAGCAACACCTGGCTCAGCACGGCCCTGTTCCCTTCAAGCCGCTTGATGCCGGAGAGCTGTTGTTCGTGAAAGCGATACTTCGCAAAGCCATCAGTCGTAAAACGGTAGGTGGGCTCGATCTCAAGGAACCACCGACCGGCCAACCTCCGAAAGCTGCCGGCGAACGCCATGTGCCGCAGGAAACGGGAACACGCGCCCATCCTTGGCCCTCGTCTCATAGCTGCTCACCACCGTTATCGTACTCTCGTGGTGCAGGTTGCTGAACCTGTGCTTTCGCGGCGCTCCCTCCGGAGCGCACTTAAACGCGAATATATGGTCATCGGAGAAGTAGCGCACGCCCCGCTTGCCAAGATGATCCTTGAGCGCCGAGTTCAAGAGTTCAACGAAGAGGCGTCGCTCATCGTCGCCGGCGCTCTCACTCCAGTTGCTCGCCGAATGCTCCTCTAGTGTTCCGAGGTCCGCGACCTGAGTGATCAAACTCTCCGACGGGTCATCAAAGGTGAAGACCATGCCTTCTCGAAGGGCCCAGGGAGGTGGATATTGGCCCGGGGACTGCGCGAGACGACTTCGGGCCTCGCCATAGGACTTGATAGTGGCCACCGCAACATAGATTGTCGACGGACACCGCTCCAAAGGCACCAAGTTGCTATACAGCATCTCTTGCGCCGCGAGTGGAGAGCGGACGGGCTGATGTCTCGGTGGTGTTGCGACGCTGAGGAGCGCGTCATAGGAACTGGAGTTGAGCCTCTGGGTGCGGCGGTCGAACCTGGCAGTTGTCTCGCCTTTGTGAGCGTCAGACCCGAAGTAGTCCTTGATGGATAGCCAATAGGCCTCTTCGGCTGCCGGATTGGAGACCACGAGGATCACCGGAGGCGAAGTCGAGAGCCAGTATTCGATATCGGCACGCCGGCACGGGAAACGCACCGTAGTTGCATCGCCCGAGAACTGAGTAACCGCCTTGCTTTGCACGCTGAGGTGCAGGCCTGTCGGCTCTCCGGTGACCGGCCGGAACAGCTCGACATAGCCGTCGATCCCGACCTCAAGCGGCCCCGCGGCATTCCAGCGCGAGCCCATTTGGGTTACGAGCTTCTCGACTAGGTTGACCCCAAGTTGCCCGAGCGCTCCCTCCCGCGAGCGGCGCTTTTGCCTTGCTGCCTTCCCGCTGCGGCGGCGTCCTCTCACGTCTCGAGTACCTCTAGCCGAGTCTACCGCTGCCGGATATACTGCCACTAAAAGAGCAGTCCGTCGCATCCAACTTTAACTACTCCTTAAACCCTGCGCACTGGTACTGTATCACTCATCCCATCAACATAAAGGATAGTTCCATGGGGGCCATCAACGACCAGCGCCTCTGGACGATAGGCATAGTGATACACGTATTTATACTCGGCTTGCTTCCATATATGCCCGTTTTGAAATTCGAAAGTAGCACCACCATTGAACCCGTGAAAGTCTGATACGATCGGGCCATCCTCCACTAAGGACACTCGCACCACCTCGATCGGCTCTTCCATCCCATTGATTTCCAAGAACGCACGCCCACCGTCAATACTAAGCTTAGCCATGGGTCGATAGGAATACTTGTACTTGTATTTATAGCGACGCTGCCGCCAGACCTGCCCATTTGAAAGCCTAAAGATAGCATCACGACGATATCCTGTAAATTTACCACGGATGCGCAACTCCTGTGTTTGTAGCATGACTTGCCCTCCATCAGCAGATCCTCTCAACCAACGGCGTAATTCTAGCATAAGTCAGCCGCACCGGGTCTGCACCCAGTGCAGCGAGCCGTTCTTCGAGGTACGGAGGTCGGGCGATCCAGCGGGCGCTTCTGATCGGCAAGGATGCCAGCGCTCCCAGAACTCCACTTGACAGTTCCTCAGTGCCTCCCTACACTACCGACCACTCGGTAGAATGCTATCGAGTGGCCCGTCAATTCGGTAAGGATCCCGTGGCCCGTGCCCCAGAAGTCAGATCAGACGTCCACCGCGAACGGCACCGGGGGGTGCTGGAGACCGCGGCTCGCCTGATCTGCGAGAAGGGATACGAGGCGGCGTCTGTGCAGGACATTGCCGATGCGTGCGGGCTCACCAAGGCCGGGCTCTACTACTACATCCGCAGCGAGGAGAATCTGCCGCTGGAGATCATGAACTACGGCATGGACATCTTTCGAGGAGCGCGTCCTGTTGCCGGTCCTCGGTCCTCAATATCGCAGATCCCGTCGAGCGCCTCAAGGCGTGTATGGAACACGGCCTGCCTCCTGCTCTATTTCGCGCGAAGGGCTCAGCGGGCACGAAATCGAGGCGCGGGAACTCGAAGGCGCTCACGCCGCCGCCATGGCGCTGCTTCAACGCCTCGACACGCTTCAGGAAGGAGGCACCTCCGGAGTCAGAGGACGCCTGCTGGGAGATCAAACGTTCGTCATCCACATCTTTCCTCCGTCCGGCCCACTACTGCTGGTCATGCAAGAAGGAGACGCCTTCCCTTCGGTTCAGGGATGGGCCTTCCAAATTCCTTCGCCGTGTCAAGCCAGAGCTCGATGGCCTCCTCACAACTTGCCAGCGCGCTCTCCGACGAGTCGCCGTGAGCGGCACAGCCGGGGAGCTCCGGCACCTCGGCGATGAACACCTGATCCTCTTCGCTCCAGAAGATGATGACCTCGTACTTGTGCATCAGTCTTGGCTCCCCAGCCGATACCGAAGGATCACGGACCTGACCTGCCGAACCTGGTACGGCTTCGCCTTGCTTCCTTCTTTCTGAAGGTTGATGAGCTGCTCGACTCCAGGCCGCACGAAGACATGGTGGCTGCCTCGGATACGCTCTTGAAAGCCCAGATCCTTCAACAGCTTGCGAAGGTCGTCAAAGCGGATGTTCGCGTCGGACTGACCCCGAAGAATCCGGAAGAGGAGCGTTTCCTCCACATCTGAATCCTATCATGCTGCCGGCGGGGACGCCGGCGCTCCCAGGATGATCTGCGAGAAGGGTATGAGGCCGCGCCCGTGCAGGACTTCGCCGGCGCGCCTAGCAACGCTCACCCGGAACCCTGGTAGAGTACTCGCCGTGGAGGACGCGGAAGTCCTGACCCGAGTGCGGGAAGTAGCTCGCCGTAGGATTCTCTTTCTTCCGCATGCAATTCGCCAGATGTCCCATCCCGAGCGGATGATCACACCGGGCGAGGTCGAGGTTGTGCTCATGGCAGGAGAGGTCATTGAGGACTACCCCACGGATCCACGAGGACATAGCTGCCTTCTGATCGGCTTCTCTGACGACGCCTTTCCGATTCATGTCGTCTGCTCTCCGAAGGACGAGTACTTGGCGGTCATTACGGCCTATCGGCCGGACCCCGAACAGTGGTCCCGGGATTTCAGAAAGAGGCTTTGACTATGGACTGCCTTCATTGCAAGGGCCGCATGGTGCGCTCGACGGCACCGTTCAGCATCGACCGCAAGGGCTACCACATCGTCTGGGACGCGATTCCTGCTTGGGTCTGTACCCAATGTGGCGAACCGTTCTTCGAGGCCAGCGAGGTCGAGGCGATTCAGCGGACGCTCCAAGCCGTGGACCGCGAGAGCGCTGCTCTGGTCGCCTGAATCGCGGCGAGATCTCCCCCCCAAAAAGTATGCCGGCGGGACGCCGGCGCTCCCAGGATACCCCTTGACAGCCCCACATCGCCTCCCTACACTACCGACCACTCGGTAGAATTCTACCGAGCGGTCGGCATCTAGGAGGCTTTCCTTGGCGCGAGCGCCGGAAGTGGGATCGGACGTCCACCGCGAACGGCACCGGGGGGTGCTGGAGACCGCGGCTCGGCTGATCTGCGAGAAGGGGTATGAGGCGGCGTCGGTGCAGGACATCGCCGACGCGTGCGGGCTCACCAAGGCCGGGCTCTACTACTACATCCGCAGCAAGGAGGACCTGCTGCTGGAGATCCAGAACTACGGCATGGACATCTTCGAGGAGCGCGTCCTGCTGCCGGTCCTCACCATCGCAGATCCCGTCGAGCGCCTTAAAGCCTGCATGGAGAAGAACATCCACCTGGTGACCGAGGGGTGGAGCAAGGAGGTCACCATCATCCTCCACGAGCACGAGACACTCACCGGCGCCGCCCGGGCGCAGATCAACGCCCGCAAGAAGCGCTACGTCCACTTCCTTGAGTCGTCTTTCGCGGAGGCGATGCGGGAGGGACGCATCCGCAAGGTCGAGCCGCGGGTGGCCGCCTTCTCGTTCCTCGGCATGATCCTCTGGATCTACAAGTGGTTCCGGCCGGAGGGGAAGATCAAGGCCGATCAGCTCGCTCGCGAGATGCAGGACCTCTTCTTCGGCGGCCTGGTGGTCGCGAAGGCGAAGAGGCCGGCGAGGAAGCCCGCCCCGGCGAAGGCCCGCGCCCGCAGCAAGGAGAAGGCCGCGTGAAATCGAACAGATCTGTAGGGGCGGCCCTATGTGGCCGCCCTGTAACCCCGAGGCCTCGGCAATGCCGCCCCCACCCAGGGCGGCCACATAGGGCCGCCCCTACAGATCCGGTGTCCGCAATTCCAGAGGATTTTTCCGCATGAGACCGAACCGCGAAGTGGGGATCGCCGGGTATGGCGCCTATGTGCCGCGCCTGCGGGTGCGCACGGAGGACATCTCGGCCGCCTGGCGCCCTCGCGGCGCCGCTGCTCCGGCCGTGGCCGAGAAGTCGGTTCCCGGGCCGGACGAGGACGTGGTGACCATGGCCATCGAGGCGGCGAGGACGGCCCTCGATCGCGCGGGGACCGATCCGGATTCTATCGGCGCCGTGTGGGTGGGCACGGAATCGAAGCCGTACGCCGTCAAGCCCTCGGCGACGATCGTGGCCGAGGCGCTGGGGATCACTCCGCACGTGGTGGCCGCGGACATGGAGTTCGCCTGCAAGGCCGGCAGCGAGGCCATGCAGGCCGCCGTGGCCTTCGTGGGCTCGGGCATGGTGGAGGCGGCGCTCGCCATCGGCATGGATACGGCGCAGTCGAAGCCGGGCGACGCCCTCGAATACACGGCTGGCTGCGGCGGCGCGGCCTATCTCTTCGGCGATGGCTCGGAGGCCCTGGCGGTCGTCGAGGCCTCGGTCTCGCACGTCACCGACACGCCGGACTTCTTCCGCCGCGAGACGGCGCACTACCCCGAGCACGGCGGCCGTTTCACCGGCGAGCCTTCGTACTTCCGCCACACGCTCGCGGCGTCGCGCAAGCTCCTCGCCGAGGTGGGCCTGGAACCGAAGGACTTCGCGCACGCCGTGTTCCACCAGCCGGTGCCGAAGTTCGTCGAGCGGGCGGCGGCCGAGCTGGGATTCACGCGCGAGCAGATTCGCGTCGGCCTCGTGGCGCCGCGCATGGGCAACGCCTACGCCGGCTCGTCGCTGCTCGGCCTCGCCGCCGTGCTCGACGTGGCGAAGCCGGGCGACCGCATCTTCTTCTGCTCCTACGGCTCGGGCGCGGGGAGCGACGCCTTCTGTTTCCGCGTCACCGCGCGCATCGAGGAGCGCCGGCGCGGGCCGGCCGTTCTCGACTATCTCGACCGCCGCCGTCTCGTCGACGGCTACGGCCAATACCTCCGGCTTCGGGGAAAGATCCGCAGATCATGAGAGACGCGTTCATCATCGGCACCGGGCAGACCCCGGTCGGCGAGCACTGGGGATTGGGACTGCGCGAGCTCGGCGCCTCGGCCATCCGCGCCGCGCTGGACGACGCGGGCGTCGAGACGGTGGACGCCGTATTCGTGGGCAACATGCTGGGCGGCTGCGTCAACGGCCAGGAGAACCTCGGGGCGCTGCTCGCCGATGCCGCCGATCTGCTTCCCGCCGAGGCGTGGAAGGTGGAGGCGGCGTGCGCTTCGGGCGGCGCCGTGGTGCGCGCCGCGGCTCTCTCGGTGGCGGCGGGCATCCACGACGTGGCGGTGGCGGTGGCGGTCGAGAAGATGACCGACGCCGTCTCCGAGCAGATCACCGCCGGCCTCGCCACCGCCTCGGACAACGATTACGAGGCGAGCCACGGCTTCTCCTTCGTGGCCCTGTCCGCCCTGATGATGCGGCGCTACATGCACGAGACCGGCGCCGGCCGCGAGGACTTCGCGCCGTTCGCCGTCAACGCCCACAAGAACGCCGTGGCGAACCCCAACGCCATGTTCCGCGAGCCGATCTCCGCCGAGCAGTTCGCCCGCTCGCCGCTGGTGGCCTCGCCGATCGGCGTGCTCGACGCCGCACCGGTGTGCGACGGCGCCGCGGCGGTGGTGATCTGCTCGCGGGATTTCCTGAAGCCGGATCACCGGCCGGTGCGCATCGCCGGCGTCGCGGCGGCCACGGACACGATCGGCCTCGCCGGCCGCGCCGACATCCTCACCCTGGGCGCCGCCAGGCAGTCCGCCGAGAAGGCTTTCGCGGCGAGCGGCTTCGCGCCCACGGACATGGACTTCTTCGAGGCGCACGACGCCTTCACCATCATCACCGCGCTGTCGCTGGAGGCCTGCGGCTTCGCGCCGCGCGGCGATGCGCTGCGCCGGGCCGCGCACGGCTGTTTCTCGCCGGGCGGCTGCGTGCCCGTCTCCACCTTCGGCGGCCTGAAGGCGCGGGGGCATCCGGTGGGAGCGAGCGGCGCCTACCAAATCGTCGAAGCCGCCGCGCAGCTCCGCGGCGAGGCCGGAGCGAACCAGGTGCCGGGGGCGCGGGTGGCCCTCACGCAGTCGATCGGTGGACATGGGTCGATTGCGGTGACGCATGTGTTGGAGGGGTGAGGATGAAAGGAGCCGATATGCCCTGCGAAGCCCTCACCTCCCCGGCCCTCCTCTCCCAGAGGGAGAGGAGGGAGAAAGACAGAAAACAGCAAGATGAAACTCCAAAGAAACCTTTTCTTTTCTTGTTCCCCTCTCTCCCTCTGGGAGAGAGGGGCCAGGGGAGTGAGGGCTTCGCAGGGCAGGACCTTTCAAGAGGTATAACGCCATGGACCTCCCCCGCTACCACCGCCTGACCCCCGCCTACTACCGGCTGGAGGGCCAGCGCTGTACGGCCTGCGGCGCCGTGCAGTTCCCGCCGCGCGGCGCTTGCGGCGAATGCAAGGGCCGGACGCTCGAGACGTATCGCTTTTCGGGCCGGGGCACCGTGTACTCCTTCGCCGAGGTGGCGCAGGCTCCTCAGGGGTTCGCCGCTCCTTACGTCGTGGCCTTGGTGGAGCTGGAGGAAGGCATACGCGTCACGGCGCAGCTCACCGACGTGGAGGCGGACGAGGTCGAGATCGGCATGCCGGTCGAGATGGTGACGCGGCGGCTGCAGGAGAAGGGGCCGCACGGCTATCTCGTCTATGGCTACAAGTTCCGGCCGGTGCTGGAACAGAGGCGGGCGTCATGAAGCGGGCGCGCTGGGTGGAGCTTGACGAGGCTATCGCGTCGGTGCCGGACAGCGCTTCGGTGGCGCCGGGCGGCTTCATGCTCGGCCGCGCTCCCATGGCGCTGGTCTTCGAGCTGGTGCGCCAGGGCCGGCGCGGTCTGCACGTCGTCTCGCTGCCGAATCCCCTGCCCGCCGAGATCCTGGTAGCGGCGGGCTCCGCGAGCAAGGTGGAGTTCCTCTTCGCGGCCATCTCGCTCGACAGCAAGGTACGTCCCATGCCCTGTCTGAAACGCGCCATCGAGGTAGGGACTCTCGATTGGGCCGAGCACGACGGCTACCGCGTCGTCCAGCGCTTCCGCGCCGCGAGCATGGGCCTTCCCTTCCTGCCGGTACCGGACGCCGACGCTTCGGCCCTCTCGCGGCTCGATCCCTTGCCGCGGGTCATCGATCCTTTTACCGGCGCGGCGGTGCCGGTCGAGCGCGCCTTCCATCCTGACGTCGCCTTGATCCATGCCCGCGCCGCGGATGCGGACGGCAACCTGTGGATCGAGGACCCCACGACGGACCTCCTGCTCGCCGGCGCCGCCCGCCGGGTGATCGCCACCGCCGAGGAGCGCGTCACCCGCGTGTCCCGCGCCACGATCCCCGGCTTCATGGTGGACATGATCGTCGAGGAGCCCATGGGCGCCTACCCCACCGGCTGCCTCGGCCTCTACCCCGCCGACGCCGCGCATCTGGAGAGCTACCTCGCGCTCGCCGAGCAGGGCCGCGAAGCCGAGTACCTGGAGGGCGTCATCCGCTCCTCCCGCCGCCAGGCCGAGCTGGCCGAGGAGGCGGCGTGAGCGCGCTTGCGGCAGCGACGCCCGCCGAGACCGTCGTCGCCGCCATGGCGCGCGAGATCGAGGACGGCGCCGTGGTGGCGACGGGCGTGGCCTCGCCTCTCGCCATCCTCGCCATCGCGGTGGCCAAGGCCACGCACGCGCCGCGTCTGACCTATCTCGCGTGCGTCGGCGCCCTCGATCCGGAGATCCCGAAGCTGCACGCCTGCTCCGAGGACCTCGGCTACCTGGATGGGCGCTCGGGAGAAGTGACGATCCCCGACCTTTTCGATCACGCCCGGCGGGGCCGCGTCGACGTCATGTTCTTCGGCGCCGCCGAGGTGGACGGCACGGGCGACACCAACCTCTCGGCCGCCGGTCCGCTCGCGCGGCCGAAGGTGAAGTTCCCCGGCGTGGCCGGCGCGGCCACGCTGCGCAAGTGGATCGCCAAGCCGGTGATCGTCCTCGGCCGTCAGAGCCGGCGCAATCTCGTGCCCAAGGTCCAGGTCGCCTCCACCAGCGATCCCGGCCGGCGCACGCGGCTGCTCACCGATCTCGGCGTCTTCGAGCTGGGCGCGGACGGCGCGTCGCTCGTCGCCCGCCACTCCTGGGCGGACGCGGAGAGGATCGCCGAGCGCACCGGTTTTCAATTCGCAACAGCCGATCCTTTACATGTCACACCGGCGCCTTCTCCCGAGCACCTGCGCGCCATCCGCCGTATCGACTCCGACGGTCTGCGCGACCGTCTGATTGGTTAGGAGCACCCCATGGAAGCCATCGTCCTCAGAGCCTTCGGATCCCCCGACAACCTGCGGCACGAGACCGTCACCGATCCCTCGCCGGGCTTCGGCGAGGTGCTGCTGCGCGTCGAAGCCTGCGGCGTCTGCTATCACGACGTGATCAACCGCCGGGGCAACCTGCCGCGCACCCACGTGCCGGCGATCCTCGGGCACGAGGCGGCCGGCGAGGTGATCGCGGTGGGCCCCGGCGTCGAGGGCTGGGCGGTCGGCGACCGGGCGGCGACGTTGCAGCGCCTCTCCTGCGGCGGCTGCGCGCATTGCCAGGCCGAGCGCAACAGCCTGTGCAAGACGGACACGCGCTTCTTCGGCGAGGAGATCCCGGGCGGCTACGCGGCGTACATGGCGGCGCCGGTGGCGGGGCTCGGCCGCGTGCCGGCGTCGGTTCCGTGGCCGGTGGCCGCCGTCACCTGCTGCACCACCGGCACGGCCGTGCACTGCCTGCGCACGCGTGGCCGGCTGATCGCGGGCGAGACCGTGCTGATCACCGGCGCCTCCGGCGGCGTCGGCATGCAGGCGGTACAGCTCGCCCGCCACGACGGCGGCCGGGTGATCGCCGTCACCTCCAGCGCCGGCAAGGAGGAAGTCCTCTATGAAGCGGGGGCCCACGAGGTGATCGTCAGCCCCGACCTGGATTTTTCCACTGAGGTCCGGAAGCGCACCGGCGGCCACGGCGCCGATCTCGCCCTGGAGATCGTCGGCAGCCTCACCTTCGCCCAGACGCTCAAGAGTCTCGCCGCCGGCGGACGCCTGGTCACCGTCGGCAACCTGGAGACCGGAATCGTGAATCTCAACCCCGGTCTCATCATCGTCAAGGAGCTGGAGATCCTGGGCGCCTACGCCACCACCCAGGCCGAGCTGCACGAGGCCCTGCGCCTCGTCGAGACCGGCGCCCTGCGCTCCTGGGTGTCGGACGTGCTGCCGCTCCACGAGGCGGCGCGGGCCCACGACCGGCTGGAGAAGAAGGAAGTGGCGGGACGGCTGGTTTTGGAGCCGGTGCACTGATCGAAGGGTTGTCCCCAATGTAGAGACGCCTTGCAGGCGTCTCCCTGCGGGCGTCTCCGGATCGGCGAACACCGCCGATCTATGGCCATCGTCCGGCGGCTGGCCTCCAGAACGTCACCGCGCCCGCGGACCGACCGTGACCAAGGACGATCCTCGCCGCCTCGGAGACGCCCGCAGGGCGTCTCTACATTGGGAGAAACACCGCGCTTTTTTATGCTGTGATGGGATAGACTGCGTCCATGATCGCAGTCCGCCGTCTGCTGTTCCCCATCCTCGCCCTGCTCCCTCTCTGCGCTCTCGGCGGCGTAGCGCCCTCCAAGGCTGCCGCGCCTCATCCGAACATCATCCTCATCCTGACCGACGATCAGGACCTGGCCTCCATCGAACACATGCCGCGCACGCGCAATCTGATCGCGCGCCAGGGCATGACGTTCACCCAGCACGTCGTGCCGCTGTCGCTCTGCTGCCCGTCGCGCGCCACGATCCTCACCGGCCTCTATCCCCACAACCACAAGGTCTACACGAACTTTCCTCCCGACGGAGGTTATGAGCGGTTCGACGAGCTGCGGCACGAGGAGGCGACCCTCGCCACCGCGCTCCACGCCGCCGGCTATCGCACGGCCCTCTTCGGCAAGTATCTCAACGGCTATCCCGGCGCGGAGGGCGCGACCTTCGTACCTCCAGGCTGGGACGAATGGGCGAGCCCCGTCCATGGTAGCCCCTACGCGTCCTACAACTACACGCTCAACGAGAACGGCAAGACGGTGAAGTACGGCAACGGCGCCGAGGCGTACATGACGGACGTGCTGGCCGGCAAGGCGACGGCCTTCGTGCGCGGCGCGGCGGCGGGCGGCCAGCCGTTCTTCCTCTACCTCGCCACCTACGCGCCGCACAAGCCGTCCACGCCGGCGCGGCGCCACGCCGGCCTCTTCGCGGACCTGCAGGCGCCCCGCACGCCGTCGTTCGACGAGGCGGACGTGCGCGACAAGCCGGCGCGCATCCGCGCCTCGCAGCGCCTCACGGCCGGCCAGATCGCCACCATCGACGCCCTCTACCGCAAGCAGATGCGGTCCCTGCAGGCGGTGGACGAAGCCGTGGCGGCGCTGGTGAAGGCGCTCCAGGAGACCGGCCAGCTCGCCGGCACCTACATCCTCTTCACCTCGGACAACGGTTTTCACATGGGCCAGCACCGGCTGGAGCCCGGCAAGTACACGCCGTATGAAGCGGACGTCCGCGTGCCGCTCCTGGTGCGCGGTCCCGGCGTGCCGGCCGGCGCCGCCTCGTCCGCCCTGACGTCGAGCGTGGATCTCGCGCCGACGCTCGCCGAGCTCGCCGGCGCGAAGCTCGCCGTGGAGCCGGACGGCCGCTCGCTCGCGCCGCTCTTCCACGGCCAGACGCCGGCAGGATGGCGACAGGTCGCGCTGCTCGAGCAGTTCGCGTTTCCGCCGGCGCCGCCCAAGGCCGACAAGACCCTCGAGCCGCCGGACCTCCAGGACGAGAAGGCGAGCGCCGCCTACCCCGCCCACGCGGGCTTGCGCACTACGGGCTTCAAGCTCGTGGAGTACGGCACCGGCGAACGCGAGGTCTACGACCTGCGGCAGGATCCGGACGAGCTCGTCAACCTGCGCAACCGGGTGCCACGGAAATGGCTGAACGACCTCGCGGCGCTGGCCCGCGCCTTGAGCTCCTGCGCCGGCGAGGCGTGCCGGCAGCTCGAGTCGCGGCCGGTGCCCGCGCCGCCTCTGTGAACGCCGCGGTCTCTAGCCGTTTTCCGCCACGGTTTCGCAGGACGACGGCTGCTCGCCCTTGGCCGGCATGAGCTTGATCGCCACATGGCGGGTCAGACCGGCCATGACGCGCACTCCCGGGCAGGTCACCTCGGCGTAGCCGTCGCGCGACGCCGCCGCGGCGTAGACGCCGGAGGCGAGACCCTTGAACCGGAAGTCGCCTTGCCCATCGGAGGTCTGCTGGTTGGCCGCCTTCCCCGCCTTGAGCAGCTTGACGCTGACCCCCGGCAACGGCTGTCCCTGGGTGTCCTGCACGTGGCCGTCGACTTCTCCGGCACCCTGCGCGAGAGCCGGAACGCCGGGGGCCGGCAGCCATGCGGCGAGGAGGGTGACGGCGAGAAAACGGGACCCGGCTGCGCTCATGATCGTATCTCCCTTGAGCCTTCGCCTCCCGGGATTGCCAGCAGGATAGACCCGCATGTTAGCGGCTCCTCCGGCCGGCGGCAAGCCCGGATAGAATTTCAGCCGATGAGAATCGAAACCGAGAGGCTCGTGCTGCGCCACTGGAGCGACGACGACGCCGAGGCCCTCGCCCGCCACGCCAACAACCGTCGCGTCTGGATCAACCTGCGCGACCGGTTTCCCCATCCGTACACGCTGCAGCACGCGCGGGAGTGGATCGGCCGTTGCCGCGCCGCTCCGGAGCCGCCGCTCGACCTCGCCATCGAGCACGCGGGCGAGGCCATCGGCGCCGTGGGCCTGCAACCGATGGCGGACGTCTCCCGCTTCACCGCCGAGATCGGCTACTGGCTGGGCGAGGCCTTCTGGGGGCGCGGCCTCGCCACCGAGGCCCTGCGGCATTTCACCGCCTACGCCTTCGAACGCTTCCCCTTCGAACGCCTGGAGGCCTGGGTCTTCGACACCAATCCGCCGTCGCGCCGGGTGCTCGAGAAGTCAGGCTACCGGTACGAGGCGACGATGCGGCGCGCCGCCTTCAAGGACGGCCGCTTCGTCGACTGCCACGTCTACACGCGCCTCCGCGTGCGCTGACGGCCCGTCAAACGATTCCCAACGCGGCCTTGGCGAGCTTGTAGTAGGCCTGCCGGTCTTCCAGGCCGTTGGTGCCGCCGTTGATGGCCCTGGTGAGGCCGACGAAATCGTCCCGGTCCGCCAGATCGTTCAACTTGCGGCTGTCCCAGAACCAGGCCGCCGAGAGGAAGGCGAAATGCGGCTGTTCGAGCAGCTCGGGCGACGCCACCAGATCGATGCCCAGGCCGCTGCCGCAGGCCTGGTAGAGGGACTTGCCGGTGAGCTGGATGACGCCCCGGCCGCGATAGCGCCAGCCGTCGCCGCTCGCCTCGTCGCCGTTCCCCATGCGATCGGCGTAGACGTAGCTGGCGATGCGGTCGGGCTGGCGCGCGTAGGCCGCCGCCCGCTCGGCGGTGAATTTCTTCGGCCAGGTGTTCAGCAGGCCCTGCGCCGAGTAGTTCAGGTTTTCGATGAAACGGCTGTATTCGGCGGATTCGTGCGCCGTCTGCGCGATGAAGCCGGCGGCGCGCAGCGGCTTGTCGATGGCGAATTTATCGGCCGCGTCGTTGAGGAACGGCAGATACTCCGCGCGTTTGGCGTCCGGAAGCTTGCGCAGAACCTGTTTCAACCACTCGTCGGCGATCATCGTCGGATAGCCCTGGCGAAGAGGATTGCTATGATCTTAAAGGACCGGCGCGGCAGCGTCAATGCCGCGCGCCGAGGGGGAGGAACTGGAGGAGCTCGATGCGCCACGCCATTCTCGCCGCCCTGATCCTCGTCTTTTGCCTCCTCTCGGCCTCGCCGCTCGCCGCCCAGCCGGCCGGAAAAGCGCCCGCCGCGCCGGCGGCGAGCACGGCGCCGGCATCGCCGGGCGCACCGTCGCCGCCCGTGCCGGTGCCGCCGCCCGGCGAGAAGGCCATGCGCTACTACCGCAGCGGCAACGTGCTGTGGGCGATCGGCACGCTCTGGGGGTTCGCCGTACCCTGCCTGCTGCTCTTCACCGGCTTCTCGGCCCGGCTGCGCGACGCCGCCGGCAGGATCGGGCGCCGGCGCTTTCTCACCATCGCCGTCTACGGCATCCTCTTCACCCTGGTCACCTTCGTCCTCGATCTGCCGCTGGCGTTCTATGAAGGCTTCGTCCGCGAGCACGCCTACGGCCTTTCCGATCAGACCGCCGCCAAATGGTGGAGCGACGCCTTCACGGCCTTGGGCATCGGTTGCGTCTTCACCACCGCCGTCCTCTGGTTTCCCTACTGGCTGCTGCGCAAGAGCCCGCGGCGCTGGTGGCTCTACACCGGCCTCGCCACCGCTCCCCTGCTCGCCTTCCTCCTCTTCGTCACCCCGATCTGGATCGAGCCGCTGTTCAACGACTTCGGGCCGATGAAGGACAAAGCCCTGGAAACGCAGATCCTGGATCTCGCCGGCCGCGCCGGCATCGAGGGCAGCCGCGTCTTCGAGGTCAACAAGAGCGTCGACACCAGGACGGTCAACGCCTACGTCACCGGCTTCCTGAACACCAAGCGCATCGTCCTCTGGGACACCATCCTGGCCAAGCTGACGCCGCGGGAGGTGCTGTTCGTCATGGGTCACGAGATGGGTCATTACGTGCTCGGCCACACGTATCAGGTCATCGCCCTGGGAACCGCCCTCGCCCTGCTCGGCCTATGGGTGATCCACCGTTCGGCCGGCGGCTTGATCGCGCGCTTCCGGGACCGCTTCGGCTTCTCGGAGCTGGCGGACGTCGCGTCCCTGCCGCTGATCGCCCTGCTCTTCAGCCTCGTCGCCTTCGCGCTGTCGCCCGCCGTCCTCGCCTTCGCCCGGCACAACGAGCACGAGGCGGACCGCTTCGGCCTGGAGATCACGCGCGACAATCACGACTGCGCCACCGCCTTCGTCAAGCTGCAGCAGGAAAACCTGAGCAATCCGCGGCCCGCGTTGCTCTACAAGCTCTGGCGCTCCTCCCATCCGCCGCTCGGCGAGCGCATCGATTTCTGCAACCGTTACCGCCCCTGGGAGGAGGGCCGGACGCCGCGGTATGGTGATCTGATCCGGAGATAAAAAGATTTTCCCCAGGCGGCTCGGTTTCGCCCGGGTTGCGCACTGTCAATGGATAGGGGCATCTACTCCAGGGTTTTACGGCTGATCGGCCCCGGCTGACAGTCCCGCTTCTCTCGGCGATAGCTCTATTCACCCGCGTGTCCGGGTGGGTTTGGAAGGGATTTTTGTGCCTGTGGATCCGGGACCGGAGTTTCGGATGCGGGCCCCGGGGGGTGGGGTCCACAGCCCTTCCGAGCGTCGGTTCCTTTTTCCTTCAAGGAGGAAGCAGATGAAGGGATTCAGCTCAAAATGGATGAAGCGTCTCAGGGTGTCCGAGGGGGTCCTCCTGGCGATCGTGGCGTTGGCCGTACCGCTGGCGTACGCGGCGACGGAAGCGCCGGCCGGGTTCGACAACCTCACCAACGGGTTCACGACCCAGACGCAGTTCGACCTGGACCGTGACTCCTTCGACGAGTTCGAGGTGATCGACGACGGTCTGGGCCCGGTCTACAACGCACAATCCTGTCGCGAGTGCCATCAGAACCCGGTGAGCGGCGCCACCAGCCAGATCACCGAGCTGCGGGCGGGCCACCTGGACGTCTTCGGCAACTTCGTCAACGCGCCGGGCGGCTCGCTGATCAACGACCGGGCGATCGACGCCCGGATCCAGGAGCGCCTGACCACCTTGGACAACATCGTCACCGACCGCTCGTCGCGCAACACGCTGGGCGACGGCTTCGTCGAGGCGATCGCTGACAGCACGTTCACCACCATCCGCAACAGCCAGCCCGCCGGCATGCAGGGCCAGATCATCAACGTGCCCATCGCCGAGGCTCCGGGCGTGACGCGGGTCGGCCGCTTCGGCTGGAAGGGCCAGCAGGGCAGTCTGCTCTCCTTCTCCGCCGACGCCTACCTCAACGAGATGGGGATCACCAGCCCGCTGCAGCCCACCGAGAACACCTCGCTGGGCAACTCCGTCGCGGCGTTCGACACCGTGGCGGATCCCGAGGACGCGGCGACCCCCTCGGCTCCCTTCGGCCCCGACGTCGAGGCCTTCGCCCGCTTCATGCGCTCCACCAAGGCGCCGCCGCGCGACACTGCGCTCGCCGGCACCTCGGACGCCATCGCCGGCTCGAACCTGTTCGTCTCGATCGGCTGCGCCAATTGCCACCGGACGTCGATCACCACCGCGCCGGTGGGCACCTCGTTCAACAACGGCAAGTTCATCGTCACCGCCGCCCTCGGCGACAAGATCATCCATCCCTACAGCGACTTCCTGCTGCACGACGTGGGCACCGGCGACGGCATCGTGCAGAACGGCGGCGCCGCGTCGCGCAACAAGCTGACCACGCCGCCGCTATGGGGCCTGCGCACCCGCGCCCGCTTCATGCACGACCTGTTCAACGTCACCCGCTTCAACGCCATCCTGCGCCACACCAACGAGGCCGAGCCGGTCATCCAGAACTACATCAACCTGAGCACCACGCAGCAGAACCAGATCGGCACCTTCCTCAACTCGCTGTAAGCCTGTAAACCGTCTCGCGGCGCCGGCCGGGGTCTTGACCCGGCCGGCCCGCAGGCGTTATACGACCACCACCCATGGCGCGGGACTTGGGAAGGAACCTCTATGATCTGGCGACGCACCGTCTTCCTCCTCCTCCTGGGCAGCTCCCTCGCGGCCTGCGTCGGCGATCAGAGCGACGCCGGCAAGCCGGCCGGCGAGGAATCCGCCGTCAAGGTGGGGGCGATCATCCCCCTCTCCCGAGAGTACGAATCGCTCGGCGCCACCCAGCGGGTCGTCTACACTCTGGCCCAGCAAGAGGCCCGCCGGCAGCGCCGGCCGGCGCTCAAGGTGGTCTACGGCGATTCGCAGCTCCGGGATTTGCAGACCGAGCGCGTGTATCGCCGGCTGGTCAACGAGGACAAGGTGGTGGCGCTCGTCGAGGTCACCGGCAACGCCCTGGCGCTGAAGCTGGAGGATCAGGCGGCCCGCGACAAGGTCCCCATCGTCTCCGGCATCGACACCCATCCCCGGCTGACGCGCGGCAAGGGAGCCTGGTTCTTTCGCGTCGTACCGTCGGACTCCGTCTCGGCCACCGCTCTCGCCAGGTGGGCGCTGGAACAGGGACTGGGAGCAGCGGCCATCGTCCACGATCAGAGCGACTGGGCGGCGGGGCTCAGGGACTCCATCTTCGGCACCTATCGCACCCAGGGCGGCAGCCTGCCCGAGGACGCCGTCATCGCCGTGAAGGACGACGCCACGGACTTCGCGGATGCCGTGGCGCGGCTGCGGGCCCGGTCTCCCCAAGCCTGCTTCGTCGCGCTCGTCGGCGAGCAGGCCGGCCGCTTCGTCAAACAGGCCGTCGACGGCGGTTTCAAGGGGGTATTCCTGGGCCTCGACAACTTCGCCCAGCCGCCGTTCCTGGAAGCGGCGGGCGACGCCAAGACGCGTGTGCGCCTGCTGCTCCCCAGCGAAGGCAAGTCGGCGGCGAGCCGCCGGTTCGCCGCGTTCTACCGCGAGAAGACGGGCAAGGACCCCGACCTCGTCGCGATCAAGGCCTATGAGTCCTACATGGTCGTGCTGAGCGCCGTCGAGGCGCTGCAGAAGGCCGGCAAGCCGGTGACCGGCGAGGCGATCCGCCGGACGCTGGAGGGGATCCAGGTGCAGGGCCTGACGGGCACCCTGTCGTTCGACCGCTATCACGACCTGCGCGAGGCCCGCTTCGACCGCTTCGCCTACGACGCCAAGGGGAACCGGGTACCGGCGCGATGACCCCAGACCTGTAGGGGCCGCCCCTACAGGTCCCAAACTTGCATCACGCTCTCCTCCATGACCCGCCAGCAAGCCCAGCTTGTGGCGTTCGACGAAGACAGCGAGCTATCCCTCCTGCGCCGGCGGCTGCGCGACCTCGAGGAGGCCCAGCGCCAGACCAACGAGTTCCTGGCCACGCTGGCCCACGAGCTGCGCAACCCCCTGGCACCCATCCGCAGCGCCGTCAGCCTCATGCAGATGGGCGGCCTGAGCGACTCCATGCGGGAGTGGTACGGCACCGTCATCGACCGTCAGGTCACCCACCTCACCCGGCTGGTGGAGGACCTGCTGGACGTGAGCCGGATCACCAGCGGCAAGATCGTCCTGCAGAAAGAGCCCCTGGATCTGGCGCCGGTGGTGGAGAGCGCCGTCGACTCCTGCCGGCCCCTGATCGAGGCCCGCAAGCATGCGCTCGAGATCCAGCTCCCCGCCGAGCCGCTGCGGATCGAAGGCGATCCGACCCGGCTGTCGCAGATCCTGGTCAACCTGCTGAACAACGCGGCCAAGTACACGCCCGAGGGCGGCACGATCCTGCTGTCGGCCGACCGCGAAGGCAGGCAGGTGGCCATCCGGGTGAGGGATACGGGCCTCGGCATACCGGCCGAGCTGCTGCCCCGGATCTTCGATCTCTTCACCCAGGGGGACCGCTCGCCGGAACGCGTCGAGGGCGGCCTGGGCATCGGCCTGGCCCTGGTGCGCCGGCTCGTCGAGATGCACGGCGGCTCGGTCGAGGCGTACAGCGCGGGCCTCGGCTGCGGCAGCGAGCTCGCCGTGCGCTTGCCGCTCCTCGACCTGCCGCGGGAGGTCCCGCCGGGCTCGGATGCCGCGCCGCTTCAGCACGCCGGTCCGCGGCGCGTCTTGGTGATCGACGACAACCGCGACGCCGCCGAGATCATGACCGTCCTGCTGGAGCTCTGGGGCCACGAGGTGCGGATCGCCTACGACGGGCCGGACGCCCTCGGCGTGGCGGCGGAGTTCCGGCCGGACGCGGCGCTGCTCGACATCGGTTTGCCGGGCATGAGCGGCTTCGAGGTGGCGCAGCGGCTGCGGGAGCTTCCCGGCTGGGACCGCGTGATGCTGGTGGCCGTGACCGGATACGGCCAGGACGAGGACCGCCGCCGCTCCCGCGAGGCGGGGTTCGATCATCATCTGACCAAGCCCGTGGAGCCGGCACGGCTACAGGACCTGCTCGCCTCGGCGCCGGTCACTTCCTGACGTACTTCGGCCGTCCCTCAGTGCGACATGGCCCAGAACCGCTGGAAGTAATTGTTCAGCGTGCCCGCCAGGAAGCCGGCGAGCGCCCCGAGCAAGAGAGCGCCGCTGAACCCGAGCAGGAAACGGCCGGCACTGATCCAGCGGAAGTTCGGCACCAGCGGCGCCCATGCCGGTGCGGACTGAAAGCCGTCGGGGATCATCAGCCCATAAGCGATGTAGAAGCAGAAAGCGACCGCTGAGGTGACAGCGAATGCCGAAGCCAGAGCCTTGACGTTCAACATGGCGACCTCCTTTCCTCGCCCACCACCTCACCACGGCGAGATCGGAGATGCGCCACCTGTCCGGGTCGCCGGACGGACGCGGAAGACCGGGACGAGGCCCGCCCGCGGGGGCGGGCCTCTCCTGCATTACGGATGGACGGGCGCGGGCTCCGCCGCCGCCGCCGCCGCGGGCACCGGCAGGCCGCGCTCGCGCATCAGCGCCGCGATGCCGGGATCGTGGCCGCGGAAGGCGCGGTAGCCTTCGGCGGGATCGACGGTATTCCCCACCGCGAAGACGTTATCGCGCAGGCGCTTCGCCATCGCCTTGTCATACGGGCCGCCCGCCTCCAGGAAGGCCTGCCAGGCGTCGGCCGAGAGGGTGTCCGACCACAGGTAGCTGTAATAGCCCGCCGAGTAGCCGTCGCCGGCGAAGATGTGGCCGAACTGCGGCGTACGGTGCCGCATCACGATCTCCTTCGGCATGCCGAGCTCGGCCAGCGCCTGGCGCTCGAAGGCGTCGGGATCGATGTCCTTGTCCGGCGTCGCGGCGAGGTGCAGCTTCATGTCCACCAGGGCGCCCGCCAGGTATTCGACGGTCAGGAACCCCTGGTTGAACGTCGCGGAGCGCTCGATCCGGTCGATCAGCTCCCGGGGCACCGGCTTGCCGGTCTGGTAATGCAGCGCGAAACGGTTGAGCACTTCGGGCGTCGACAGCCAGTGCTCGAGCAACTGGGAGGGGAATTCCGCGTAGTCGTTCGGCACCGACGTGCCGGAGACCGACGGGTAGCTCACCGACGAGGCCAGGCCGTGCAGCGCGTGGCCGAACTCGTGGAAGAGGCCCGTGGCGTCGTCCCAACTGATGAGGATCGGCTCGCCCGGCTTGCCCTTCACGAAGTTGGTGTTGTTGGAGACGATGGTCTTCACCTCGCCGTCGAACCGCTCCTGGTTGCGGTAGGCGTTCATCCAGGCGCCGGAGCCCTTGCCGGGACGGGCGTACGGGTCGAAGTACCACAGGCCCACGAGCTGGCCCGCCGGATCGGTCACCTTCCAGACGCGGATGTCGGGATTCGCCACCGGCACGTCGTGGACCTGGGTGAACCGGAAGCCGAAGAGCTCGCCGGCGACCCAGAACATCCCCTCGCGCAGCTTCTCGAGCTGCAGGTACGGCATCACGGCGTTCTGATCGAGGTCGTACTTCGCCTTGCGCACCTTCTCGGCGTAGTAGCGGTAGTCCCAGGGATCGATGGTGATCTTCGCGCCTTCCTTGTCGGCGATGGCCTGCATGTCGGCGACCTCCTCATGGGCGCGCGCGACGGCGGGCTTCCACACCGCCTCCATCAGCTCCATCGCCTGCTCGGGCGTCTTGGCCATGGTGTTCTCGACCCGCCAATGAGCATGGGTCGGATAGCCGAGGAGCCGCGCCCGCTCGGCGCGCAGCTTGAGGATCTCGGTGATGATCTTGTTGTTGTCGTGGGCATCGCCGTTGTCGCCGCGGCTGTAGTAGGTGCGCCAGACCTTCTCGCGCAGGTCGCGGCGCTCCGAGTAGGTGAGGAACGGATCCATGCTCGAGCGGGTGTTGAGGATGGCCCACTTACCCTTCTGGCCGCGCGCTTCGGCCGCCGCCGCTGCGGCCTGCTTGATCGCATCGGGCAGACCCGCGAGATCCACCTCCTTCTCCAGCACCAGCGCGTGGTCCGTCTCGTCGGCGAGGAGGTTCTGGCTGAAGCTCGTGTAGAGGGTGGCGAGGCGCTGGTTGATCGCCGACAGCCGCTCCTTGGCCGCTTTGTCGAGCTTGGCGCCCGACCGCACGAGACCGGTATAGTCGAGCCAGACGAGGCGCTGCTGCTCGGGGGTGAGGTGCAGCGACTCGCGTGCGTCGTAGATGGCGGCGACGCGGGCGAAGAGCTTCTCGTTCTGCGTGATCTGATCGCCGAAGGCCGCGAGCTTGGGCGCCATCTCGCTCTCGACGGCCTGGAAGTCGGGCGTCGACATCGTCGAGCTGAAGACGCCGTAGATGGCCCCGACCCGGTTCAGGGTCCGGCCCGCCCGCTCCAGGGCGGCGATGGTGTTCTCGAAATCGGGCTTCGCCGGATTGGCGGTGATCGCGTCGATCTCCTCGAGCTGCTCGGCCATGGCGGCTTCGAGCGCCGGCTTGAACTGCTCGACGCGGATGGCGTCGAAAGGCGGCACGCCGCCATACGGACCGCTCCACGGGGCGAGCAGCGGATTCGCCGGCCTGGCCGCGGGCGCGTCCGCCTTCGCCGGGGCGCCGCTCACCAGGATGGCCACGCCGAGGGCGGCGAGAAACAGGACTTTGGACATGAGGACACTCCTTGGGATCATTTGAGTAGAGGGGACCGAAAGACCCGACGCTACAACCGGCGGACCGGCCCGCCGGATTCCAACCTGCGACGAGAGGCAAGCCTCACCCCTTCCCCTGATACGGCCCGGAGCTCGCCGGGTTTCAGGGGATCCCGACTCTCACCCATGAGATTTGCGCCACTTCGCGGCCGATGGCCCCTCAGGAGCGGAGATCTGCCCCCAGCCAGCGGACGCTTTCCGCTCGCGAGCGGAGACGTCCCCTGGTGAGCGGAGAGTTTCCGCACGTGAGCGGAGATGTCCCCCTGACGAGCGGAGAGTTTCCGCTCGTGAGCTGAGCATGCCCCTCGGTAACGCAAAGCTCCCCCTCGGTAGCGGAGAAGGCCCCCACGCAAGCGGAAAGAGCCCCCAAGCTGGGGCGGGCCTCCGTACCGCGAGCGGAGACGTGTGCGTAGCGAGGGGGCATGTTCCGCTCGCGTGCGGAGGCTTCCCCCTCACGAGCGGAAACTCTCCGCACACGAGGGGGAGCTCTCCGCTCATGTGCGCGCATCGCGCGCAAACTTGGGGGAAACCTCCGCTCACCTGCGGGAAGTCACCGCTCGCGTGCGCGCCGTCCCCCCCAGCGAGCGGGAAAGCTCCGCAAGCGAGTGGCACCTCTCCGCTCACGTGGGGGGAGTCTCCGCAAGCGAGGGGGAGCTCTGCGTTTTCGAGGGGGAGCTTTCCGCTCATGAGCGGGAGCTCTCCGCGCCGAAGAGGAGACCCTCCGCCCCGGACTTGCAGAGCGGCGCCGCCGGCCCGATGCGACGACTTTCACCGTTCCGACTTAGACCGATCTTGTTTCTTGCAGGATGCCGCAGCCGCGAGGTCCCGGATCGCCGGTTGGATGTTGTCGTTAAGAACGCACTCGATGACAGAGCGCACCTCGGTAGCGAAGTCCATCTCTACCTCGCCTACGAGCATCGCGGTTTCCTCGGCCGATATGGGGAGCCTGGCGTGCAGGTCTACGAGCCGGGTGCGGATGCTGTCCAGCTCCTCGACGATCTGGTGCAGCTCCGCCTGCGCGGCGGCCTCCTCTTCGGTCACAGCGTCCCCCTCCGCCTCAGTCGCACTCGCAAGGGCACTCTGTGTCCCCGTGCCTCTGAGGCCGCCCGTCTCCTCTGCTCGCTCAGCACGTCCCCGAGTTTCCAGAAAGAACGAGTCACCGCGACGCATTCTGAGCAGCCGGTCAAAAGGTGGCGGACGATGCCGGGCGCCTCGGCCCATGGCAGCGTGCCGCGCATGAAGCGCTCCAAGCGCTCCGACGCTGGGTGAGAATCACCCCTCCCCGCGGGTATCCCGTCCCGATCGGCCAAAGGCAAGACCATGCGGCGATTGTAGGAAGGCGAGGTGAAGCCGCAAACAGAGAAAAAGTGTCGGGACTACGTATCCGTTGAAGGGGACAAGTACCTGCTGTCTCCGGGCTGCGAGGTCGGCTTCGGATTGCCGAATGGATCGCTGGAGCTGCCCTCCTTCTCAAACGGGAAGGTGGGGGTGCCTGCCCGCCCCAAGATTCGGCTCACGAGAACCCATGCCTCGGAGAGGAGTCCAGTAACGGTGAGTCGGGATAGCGATACCTCGCGCGGCCGATGAGCTGCGGCGGCAAGCGGTTCCGCAATGAGAAGAAGAGCGAGCAGGAGGGGCGCTGCACGGCGGCGCGGAAGGATCATGCGGTGCTCCTTTCCAGGCGGCCAGGGCCGGCGCCACCACGGCGGCCGGGCTTCCGCCCTCCTATAGAAGGTGCTCTTCCCTCGCCCTGGTGTCAGTTCCCTGGCGACTCAGATGAGGTGCTGTTTGACGGCGGCTGCGATGTCGGCTTCGGATTGCCGAACGGGTCACCGGAGCCGCCCTCCTTCTCAAACGGGAAGGTGGAGCTGCCTGCCCGACCCAAGATCCGGTTCATGAGATCCCACGCCTCGGATAGGAGTCCAGTAACAGTGAGTCGGGATAGCGATACCTCGCACGGCCGATGAGCCGCGGCGGCAAGCGGTCCGGCAATGAGGAGAAGCACGAGGAGGAGGGGCGCTGCGCGGCGGCGCGGAAGGATCATGCGGTGCTCCTTTCCAGGCGGCCAGGGCCGGCGCCACCACGGCGGCCGGATTTCCGCCCTCCTATACAAGGTGCTCAAAAGGACGGATAATTGATCCGTCAGAAGGTACAGTGTATGGGCCAAAAGGGTCAAGTAGCGGGGAGGCGCGCTCTTTTCGCTTCAAGGCACCATCTGTGTGAAGACCAAAGTGTGAAGACCAAAGTTCGTTGTTCTGGAGATGCTCCGGGGGCGCATAGAGGAATGTGCATGCATCACGACGGCCGTGAGGTAAGGACATGGCACGAGTGAAGAAGCGGCGGAAGACCGACGAACCCATTCATATTGGCAGGGTGATCGCGGTCCTTCGGGAAGCCCTCGACTGGACGCAATCCGACCTCGCCCGGGAGTCGGGAGTGAAGCCAGGGTCGATCTCGGAGTATGAGAGCGGGAAGAGCACGCCGGATGTCGCGACTCTGGAGCGCCTCCTATCTGCCATGCGGTTCCGATGGATCGCCCTCGACTTCGGGCGCTGGTTCGTTGACTGGCTCCTCACCCATTGCCGGATTCCCGACGGGAAGGACACCGGCGAGACAGGACCCTCACCCATGACCGTCTCCGCCCTGGCGACGCAACTCAGTGCCGACGTGGCGGCGACGAATCAAACCGCAGTGCTGTTGAGTAAGCTGGTGGTCATTCTTCAGGAGGAACGGAGGAAAGACGACCCGCCCACGAAGATTGACAATCCGGCCCCTTCTGCGAGAGATCGAGGGGCCGAGCGGCGAGCGGCTGAGGCACTGTGGACCCGGATCAAGATGCTGCCGCAAAAAAAACAGATAGAGGCGCTCCGTGGCGCTCCCCCGGAAGCGCAGTGGGCGGTCTGCGACCTCTTATGCAAGGAGAGCCAGCGCCTCTGCGAGGAGGACCCGGTGAAAGGGGCGACACTCTGCGAGCTCGCACTTGTCGCCGCAGACTGTGCCGAGGACGGCGAAGGCATGCGCTCCAAGCTGCGAGGACTAGCCTGGGCGCACCTCGGCAACGCCCTGCGCGCCCGAGGCGATCTTGATGGAGCCGAAGGCGCCCTCGCCTCAGCCGACGAGTTATGGAAGGTTGGAGCCGGGATAGTGGACGGAATCGAAGAAGGCATCATCTTCGCGCTCAAGGCGTCCCTGCGCCGAGCCCAACGACAGTTCGATGAGGCGAAGCGCCTCCTTGAGCGCGCATGGCTCCTCGCAAGCGGTTCCACGTTCCGCGTCCAGGTCATGGTGAGCAAGGCCAAGCTCCTGGAGGAGATGGGAGACCTCGAAGAAGCGGCCGCGCTCCTCCGGCAGGTGAAGGAGACGGCCTCGCCGGAGATAGAGGCGCGACTTCTCCTCCGCATCTGGCACAATCTCGCGCATACCTTGAGCGGTCTTGAGCACTTCGAGGAGGCCGTAGCACTCCTGCCGCAAACCCGCGCATACCTTCTGAGCGCCGGCGGTGAGCTGAACCGAGTGCGGCTCATGTGGACGGAGGGGCGCATCACCGCAGGACTCGGGGATGTCGAGGAAGGCATCGCTCTCCTCTCCCGGGTTCGTGGAGAGTTTGCCTCCCGCGACATGGCCTACGACGTGGCGCTCGTCTCCCTGGAGATGTCCGTTCTCTATGCCGGCTTGGGCCGCACCGAGCAGGTGAAGAACCTCGCCCGGCACATGACGCCGATCTTCCGGGCACACGCGATCCACCGGGAGGCGATTGCCGCGCTCACCGTCTTCCGGCGAGCCGCGGAGCAGGAGGAGGTCACCGAGGAGCTTGCCCGCGAGGTGCTTTCTTACCTGCGGAAGGCGCGGTATAACCCGGAGCTGAGGTTTGAGAGCAACGTAACCTAGGCACCGACGATTCGCAGCTCGAAGCCCGGCCAAACTCAGATACACCGAGGTGCAAGTGTCGCTGACGTTCTATATTTACCAGGCCGAGGTGTCGGTCGACGGTGGGCCATGGACGGTTATCGCAGAGGGCAAGGTTACGAAAGTGAAATAGCCTCGGGCGGCGATGGCAAACACTGATTCTCGCGTGACGATCCATATGGTGGCGAGCCTCGACGGCTTCATCGCTCGCAAGGATGGGAGTGTCGACTGGCTCGAAACCTCAGACGAATTCGCCGGCGGGGACACCCTGGACGCAGGAGCCGTCGAAGCGTTCCTCAAGACGATCGACTGCTACGTCATGGGGTCCCGAACCTATGAGACCGCGTTGAATTTCGAAGCCCAAGGGTTCGGGTGGTCCTACGGCGACAAACCCACCTTCGTCCTCACTCATCGCGATCTGCCGAGAACCCGGGATACCGTCGAATTCTACTCGGGCGATCTCGCGCAGCTCGTGAATGAGCGACTGCGGCCCGCGTTCCGCGCCATCTGGTTTGTTGGCGGCGGTGTCGTCTCCGGCGAATGCCTTCGTCTCGGGCTGGCGGACGAAGTTCGTTATTCGATCCTGCCGATCTTGATCGGCGATGGGATCCCATTCTTCGATAAGCTCGACAGAGACGTCGCCCTCCATCTGGCGGAGGTCAAAGCCTACAAGAGCGGCATGGTGGCGCTTCGTTACGAGGTGCGAGGAGATGAGGGGCGTGATGCGACGTGAGGCGTGGGCGAGTGTGGCTCTCTCGCTGCTGTTCCCGTTTGCGGTTCCCGGCGCTGCGCAGACGGCCTGGCAGCCATCGCCGGGCCATACGCAAGTGCCGATATGGCCGGGCGTTGTCCCTGACGCACAGCCAGTCAAGGGGCCCGAGGTGTCCGGGACGGTTGTGGACGCCGCGGGTAGCAAACGGCTCGTTGCCGGCAGGCCGTGGGTCTATGTCGACAGAGTCTCGCAACCGACGATGACGGTCTATTCGCCACCGGGAAGCAACACGGGCGCGGCGGTGGTCGTGTTCCCGGGCGGGGGCTACAACGTGCTGGCCATCGATCTCGAGGGCACGGAGGCCTGTGACTGGCTGACGTCCAAGGGCGTTACGTGCGTGCTGCTGAAATACCGCGTGTCGTGCGTGAAATCGGGCCCGTATCGGGATTGTGTGACGGCGTTGGAAGACGCGCAGAGGACGGTGGGGCTGGTGCGCTTCCACGCCGCGGAGTGGCATATCGATCCGCACCGGATCGGCGTGCTCGGCTTTTCGGCGGGCGGGCATATGGCCGCCGCGATGAGCACGCACTTCGAGAAGCGTCTCTATCCGGCCGTGGATGCGGCCGACAAAGAAAGCTGCCGCCCGGATTTTGCGGTGGCTCTCTATCCGGGTCATCTCGCGGTCCCCGAGACGGGTTTCGCGCTGAATCCGGATCTTCAGGTCAGCAAACAAACGCCGCCGACGTTCTTGCTGCAGGCGGAGGATGATCCGGTGGAGAACTCGCTCGTCTACTATGCGGCGCTCAGGAAAGCCGGAGCTCCCGCGGAAATGCATCTGTATGTGAAGGGCGGGCATGCGTTCGGGCTGCGCCGCACGGAGTCTCCGATCACGGGATGGCCCGAGCTGGTCGAGACGTGGCTCGGAATGATCGGGATGATTTCGCGGTAGGTCCGAGCCCAACACCCATTCTATTTTTCCTTCACCGCGGCCTGCTGGCCGTTCCCCGGCACGGTCACGAACTTGATCGGCTTCAGCGGCCTCAAGCCCGCGTCGCGCTGCCAGTCCGCCATCTCCTTGAACGACCAGGTGCCGGCTTCGCTGGTGAGGGCGAAGTAGAGGTCGAGGAGCGCGCCGATCTGGCCGGCCTCCCGCGGCGAGTGCGGGCGGATCAGCTCCTGGATGACGAAGACGCCGCCGGGCCGCAGGGCGCGGGCCACCTTCTTCGCCAGCTCGCGGTTGGTGGCGTCGTCGAAGTGGTGGACGAGGTTGGCGATGAAGACGACGTCCCACTCCTCCGTGCCGAGATCGTCGACGAGCGCGTTGCCGGCGCGGTGGGTGACGCGCTCCCCCATCCCCTCGCGGCCGAGGATCGGCGCCGCGTGCTCGATCGCTTCCGAGAGGTCGAGCACCACCGAGCGCAGGCCGGGATGCCGCCGGCAGATCGCCACCGAGAGGAAGCCGTGCGAGCCGCCGATGTCCAGCATGTCCCTGGCGCCCTTCGGCACCGGCGTCCGCCGCGCCACCTCCGGCGCCCAGGTGGACGCGGCCGAGCGCATGCCGCGCTGGTAGAGGCCCCACTCCTCCTGCGAGATCGAGGTGTGCAGCTCGATGGGCTTGCCGGTGCGCACGTACTCGCCGGTGTGCGCGATGAAATCCCATTCGACGAACTGCAGCAGCATCTTGTCGTGGAGCGACTGCGGAGAGCCCGGGAGCAGCCACTTGCGCGCCATCGGCGTGAGCGAGTAGCGGCCGTCCGCGTAGCCGAGGTACTCGCAGCCGGCGAGCGCATCCAGCAGCTTGCGCGTGGCGCGCGGATGGCCGCCGCAGCGCTCGGCGATCTCGGCCGCGGTGAGCGGCCCGTCCGCCAGCGCCTCGTAGACGCCCAGCCGTGAGCCTTCCATCACCGCGCGGGCCAGCAGCATGGCGATGTGGGTCTCCAGCAGCGGCTGCGGGCTCAGGCCCAGCGCGTTGACGATCCTCTCGATCGGGTTCTGCGGCACCGCTCCCAATTTCATGACGGATCCTCCAACGAAACTTCCGCAGCCAGGTCACGTAGGACCGGCTATGAAAACGCTGCGGTTCCTATCTCTCATCTTTCTATTCACCGGTTCTGCAGGTGCTCAGTCCGTGCCGGCGGCACCCCAGGACGAGCTGTTTCGCACCATCGCGTCGTTGGACGGCCAGGTCTTCGATGCCTTCAACCGCTGCGACCTGGAGAAGTTCGGCTCGTTCTTCACGGACAAGCTGGAGTTCTACCACGACAACGGCGGCCTGACCGATACGTCGCGGCAGAGCCTGGTCGAGAGCGTCAAGCAGAACATCTGCGGCAAGGTCTATCGGGTGCTCGTTCCCGGAACGCTCGAGGTGTATCCCATGCATGGCTATGGAGCGGTCGAGATCGGCGTTCATCGCTTCTATCACCCGGGGCGGGACAGCGAGGAGTCGGTCGGCGAGGCGAGGTTCGTCCACCTCTGGCAGGAGAAGGACGGCGCGTGGAAGATCACGCGGGTGATCAGCTATGACCATCATGCGTTGCCGAAGGCTCCGTGAATAAGAAGCGGTCGTCACCCTGATACACTGCCCCTCCATCCATGAGCAGTTCTTTCTTCAATCGCTGGGTCGTCGTATCCCTTCTTTTCGGCATCCTGACGGGGTGCAAGGGGAACCAATCCGAAGCGCCGCGCCAGACTCTCCTCGATCTGGCGGCCGAGCTCGATCTCGCGGAGACGGCGAGGGAGCCGGGGCTGGTGGATCTGGGCACCCCGGAGGCCCGCGAGCTGCTGCGGCGCGGCTGGTCGCAGGACGAGAGGGACGGCGTCCGCACGTTCGTCTGGAGCGACGGTCCCGAGTCGGAGATCGAGTTCTTCCTCGCCGCGCCGCGCGACGTACCGCTGAGCCTGCACGGCGAGCCCTACCAGTTTCCCGGCGCTCCGGCCCAGACGGTCTCGCTGATCCTCAACGGCGAGCCGGCGGGCCGGATCTCGGACCTGACCGGCGCGGGCAGTGAAGCGGACGGCATCGTCCTGCCGAAGCGGGATCTGCGGGCGGGGATGAACCGCCTCGTCCTGCGTTATGCCTGGACCCGTTCGCCCGCCGAATTGCCCGGGGCCGAAGACGACCACCGCCGGCTGGCCGTCGCGTGGGAGTCCCTCCGCTTCGGCACCGGCGTCGACGAACGGTCGCGGGTGCGCGCCGCCGGCGGCCGGCTGGCGCTCCCCTTCGGCTGGCGGGTCAGCTCCTATCTGCGCCTGCCGCCGGACGCGGCCTTGTCGATCGAGGACTTGCGCTCGCGCGACGGCCGGCCCGGCGAGCTGCGGGTCACCGTGCAGCCGGAGGGAGGCGAGGAGCGGGAAGTGGCCCGGCTCACACCGCGCGGCAGGGCCGAGACGGTGGAGCTGGATGGCGCGGGAGCGGAGCCGGTGCGGATCTCGTTGACGGCCATCCCCGGAGATTCCGGCGGTGAGGGCCTGCTGCTGCGCCGGCCCCTCATCACCGCGCTCAAGCCGGCGGCGATCCAGGAGCGCACCGCGGGGCAAGCCGCAGCTCCGGCCGCTCTGCGAACCCCCGCGCCGGCCGGCCGGCCGCGGAACGTCATCCTCTATCTCGTCGATACGCTGCGGGCGGACCACGTCGGCTGCTACGGCTACAGGAAGCCGGTGACGCCGCGGATCGATGCCTTCGCCCGGCACGCGACGCTCTTCCGTCACGTCGTGGCCCAGTCCTCGTGGACCCGCCCTTCCACGGCCACCATCCTCACCGGCCTGCTGCCCCGCACTCACGGCCTGCACCGGCGGCGGCACGCCCTCACCAGCCAGGCGGTCACCTTGGCGGAAGCGCTGCACGACCATGGCTTCCGCACCGCCGGCTTCGTGACGAACGGCAATGTGGCTCGCGGCTTCGGCTTCGCGCAAGGGTTCGAGACCTACCGGCTGCTGCCGCGCAGGCACCACTGGGCCCCGGACGTCAACGCCCAGGCCGCCGCGTGGCTGGACGGCTGGGACGGCCGGACGCCCTTCTTCCTCTACCTCCATACCGTGGAGCCGCACGCGCCCTACGCGCCGCAGCCTCCCTTCCGGCAGCGCTTCGCCCCCGGCGTGGACGAGGAGCTCACCAAGATGCGGCTGATCAAGCGCCTCCATCTGGGAAAGCTCGCGCCGACCCCCGCGCTGCGCCGCGACCTGCTGGCCCTCTACGACGCCGAGATCGCCGCCAACGACGCGGCCTTCGGCGACCTGCTCGACCTGCTGGTGCGGCGCGGCCTCTGGCAGGACACTCTGATCGTCTTCGTCTCCGACCACGGCGAGGAGTTCCTCGACCATGGCGGCTGGGAGCACGGCCAGACCCTGCACGCGGAGATGCTGGACGTGCCGCTGATCCTGCGGATTCCCGGCTTGGGGACAGGCACGGTCGTCGAGCGGCAGGCCCAGCACGCCGACGTCATGCCGACTATCCTCGCGGCGCTGGGCCTGCCGGTGCCGGCGGCCGTGGAAGGCCGCAGCCTGCTGCCCTGGATCCGCGGCGGCGCCGGCGCGCCCGATGACGACGAGGAGGCCTTCTCCTGGCTCGACGAGTTCGGCGTCCGCGCGGCTTCGGTGACCACGCCGGCCTGGCGGTTCATCGACACGCGGTCGCCCCGCTCCGATCGGGATCTGTATGACCGCCGGAGCGATCCCGGCGAGCGGCGGGACCTGGCCTCCGGCCGGCCGGTGCGGACCGGCTATCTGGCCACCCGCCTGCGCGCCGCCGACCGGCCGCGAGCCGGAGCACTGAAGCCCGCCGATGGCAGGATGAATGCCGAGGTGCGGGAGCAGCTCCGGGCTCTGGGCTACGCGCAGTAGGCGCCGGACTGTTTACCGCCGGGCATCCAGGAACTGCCGCAGAACCCGCTGGATGAGGGCGGCGTTGCCGGCCGCTTCGGGGCCGAAGGCGATGCCCACGGTCTCTCCCTCGCGCCAGGTGATGCTGCCGCTGACGTCCAGGATGGGCGGCTCCTCGGGCAGGCCGAGCCGGAACTTCACCAGGTGGCCGGTCTGCCAGCCGGCCGGGACGCCGGAGAGGCCCACGCCGCCGAGCGACAGGTTCTCCAGAGTGACCGGCAGCCGAATGCCATCCTCCAGCTCGAGGACGGCCGGCACTCCCAGGCGGATGCGCACGTCCCGCTGCCCGGCGATGGCGAGCAGCGCCGAGACGTTCATGCCGTGGCGCCGGATGATCTCGGCGCGCAGCTTCAGCTCCAGCCCCGGGTTGGCGGCGAGCACCTGGAAGAGATCGGCCTTGTCGAGCCGCAGCAGCGCGGTGGGCGCCGCCGTGCGCGCGGTGGCGTAGCGCCGGGACTTGTCGTTGAGCAATCCCATCTCGGCGAAGAACCCGCCCTCCTCCAGCCGTGCCAGCACCTGCTGCGGCTGGCCGGTCTCGTCGCGGTAGACGGTCAGCAAGCCGTCGCGGACGACGTACAACGCATCGACCGGCTCGCCTTCGCGGAAGATGAGCTCGTAGGCGGGATGGCGCTCCTCTTTGAGCAGCCCGGCCAGATACAGGAGCTGCCCCTCCTCCAACTCGCGGAACAGCGGGATCTTCCGCAGGAATTCTTTCGCCAAGGGGCAACCTCCGATTCAGGGCTCGGGTCAGCCGTCGAGGTCGTGGATGAGATCCTCCAGCCGCGCACGCTCGGCGGGATCGGATTCGAGGGCGAGGGCGCGGCGGAAGCAGCGCAGGGCTTCGACGGGTTCGTCCAGATTATAGAGATAGATGGCGCCGGTGGTCTTCCACAGGTCGGAGCGGCCGGGTTGGAGCCGCAGGAGCTGCTCGTAGAGCTGCACCGACTCGCGGTGGCGGCCGAGCTGGAAGGCGGCCTGCGCCGCGTTCTCCACCGGCACCGGATTGCGCGGATCGCGGCGCGCGGCTTCCCGGAAGTCGCCGAGCGCGGCCTCGACGCCGCCGTTCTCGGCCCGCACCAGGCCGCGCTCCAGATAGACGTCGCTCTGGCGGGCGCCGGCCCGCAACGCGTCTTCGAGCACCTCCTGGGCCTCCTTGCGGTCCCCCCGCTGGCGCAGCAGGCGGGCGAGGTTGGCCGCCGCCATGGATTGCGCCGGATCGAGGGCGAGGGCGCGGCGGAACTCGCGCTCGGCCTCCGGCTTGCGCCCGAGGGCCAGCAGACAACTGGCGGCGTCCGCCACCGGCACGGCGCTGAGGTCGTTCTCCTTCGCGGCGCGCTGGAAGAGGGCGAGCGCCGACTCGGTGCGCCCGGCCTGGCGCAGGCAGAAGCCCGCCAGGCTCAACGCCGGGAAGTCGTGCGGGTCCCGCTTGACGATGGCCTGGAGCGCCGGCAGCGCCTCGCCGCAACGCCCTTCCTGCACGGCTGTGGTGGCGCGCCGGAGCTCCTGGGCGACGCCCGTCATCGCCCGGGGATCCGGCAGGCTGGCGGTGACCGGTCCCTCGGCCACGCCGCCGAGATACCCCAGGCTGACGAGCTGCCGGCGCTGCTCCTCGGAGAGGACGTTCTCGGGCTTCACGGGTACGTCGAGCGACTCGCCCAGCCCGCGCAGGAACGCCGCCAGCCGATCCCCCCAGGTGCGGACCGCCGCCGGCTGGCCCGGCGCCAGATCGCGCGCCTCTCCCGGGTCGGCGGCGAGATCGTAGAGGCTGCTCTTCGGCGCCTTGAGAAAGAGAAAACGGTCGCCGCCGAGAGAGCGCAGGGGATACCACTTGTAGGAGAAGAACGGCAGGAAGGTCTCGGTGTAGGTCTGCCGGGAGCAGGCCCTGCCGCCGGGGACCGGCAGGAGGGAGGCGCCGTCGAGCCGCGCCGGGGCCTCCGCGCCGGCCAGGGCGAGCAGCGTCGGCGTCACGTCGGCGGTGCGCACCAGGCAGTCGCTCACCCGGCCGGCGGGCACGCCGGGACCGGCGAGGATGAGGGGCACCCGGCGCACGCCGCGGAAGAGCAGCAGGCCGTGCGTCGCCTCGCCGTGCTCGCCGAGCATCTCGCCGTGATCTCCCACCGCTACGACGTTCGTCTCCGGCGGCAGCTTCTTCAGCAGCTCGCCCACCTGCTCGTCCATATAGGAGACCTCGCCGTCGTAGAGCCGGTGGGCTCCCCGGCTGGCGTCGGCGAAGCGGGACGGCGGCCGGTACTCCTCGTGAGGATCGAAGTAATGAACCCAGAGGAAGTACGGCGGGCGGAGCTTGCCGAGAATTCCCAGCGCCGCGGCCGTCGTCTCCTCGGCCCGGCGCTCGGCCACCACGGTGCCGGCGGCGTAACCCTCCTCCAGATCGTCGTCGTAGATGCGGAAGCCCTGGTCGAGCCCCTGCCGGCGGGCCAGCACCACGGCCGAGACCACCGCCGCCGTGTCGTAGCCGCGCGCGGCCAGCCGTTCGGCCACGGTCTCCACCTTCGGCGCCAGGACGAAGGTGCCATTGTCGCGCACGCCGTGGCGCGGCGGGAAGAGGCCGGTGAGGAGCGTCGCGTGGCTGGGCAGGGTGATGGGCGCCGCCGTATCGCAGCGCGCGAAGCGGGTGCCCCGGGCCGCCAGGGCGTCGAGGTTCGGGGTGCGGGCGTCGCGATAACCCCAGGCCCCCAGGTGGTCGGCCCGGGTGGTGTCGAGGGTGATCAGGACGAGGTTGGGCGGCGTCCGTTTCGCCGGCGGCGCAGCGGCGGCGAACGCCAGGAGAAAGACCGCGACACCGAGCGCGGCCGCCGCCGCCCGCGATCGCGGCGAGGATCGCTTTTCAGCCTCATCGGCACCTTGATTCTTTGTGACCACTTTGCACATAGCGGATTCGACGACGACAGCAACAGAAGCGAACCTGCGACATTGCTCGGGGCTTGGAGTATAGCAGCCGCAAGAGAGTCGTTCGGGCGTATACCGTCGAGTCCGGGAGGCGTTCTCCCAGGCTCGTTTTGCGCTCGGAGGTGCGGTACCTCCGTCTGTGTGAGTCCCCAAATGGAGGGGGGACAAGCCATGGTCAGATCCCGTGTCTTGACGTTGATGATGCTGGCGCTCGTCTGCAGCGCCCTCGTCGCCGGACCAGCACAAGCCCAAGTGGCGAAGCAGGGCAACGACGTCCTGTCTTCGCTCTCGTTCACCCATGAAAGGCTCGTGGTATCGGAGCCCGTCGAGGCGTTCGACGACGCCCAGAGCGAGCTGTCGCCGGGCCTGAGAAACGGTTGGGCGGCTTTCCGCCTCGGCGCCAACGGCGAGTGGAAGGCGGTGGTGGACCGGCGGAACGGCCAGGTGTCGCTGGCCGAGGGCGCCGGGATCCCATGGATTCCGGGGCGCGGCAATGGCCTGACCAACCAGGACATCGCCGGCGCGCTCGGCGGCAGGACCGCCGTGGACCTCTCGACGCTCGACGCCGTGGCCCGCGGCTTCATGCCGCGCGTGGCGGCGCTGCTCGGCATCAACCCTTCGACCCTGGTGCTCAACCAGGGCCGCTCCGGCCAACCGAGCGATCATGTCTGGTTCGTGGATTACGACGTCGTCCTCGGCGGCCTGCCGGTCGAAGGCGCGCGGGCCGTCTTCCGCGTCAACCACGGCAACGTGATCCAGTTCGGCACCGAGAACCTGCCGAGCGCCGGCAAGAGCGTGCCGCCGACCAGGCTGAGCCGCGAGCAGGCGCAAGCGGTGGTCGAGGGCTACATCGGCGGCCTGCAAGCCGGCGACAAGCTCCTCGACGCGGGTAGCCTGCACCTGCTGCCGGCCGCGGCCGTCGACCACGGCCGTCCCGAGGGCTTCGAATTCGGCAAGGGGCGCGACGTCGCCAAGGTCTGGCAGCTCACCTTCCACCGCGACGGCGTCATGGGGACCTGGCGGGCGCGGGTGGACGCTTTCAGCGGCGAGCTGCTCGAGCTCCAGGACGTCAACGACTACGCGCAGGCGACGGGCGGCGTGTATCTGATCTCGCCGACGGTCGGCGCCGAAACCGTGCGGGCGATGCCCTTCACCAACCTCTCGACCGGCGGCTTCGCCAACTCTGCCGGCGTGTTCAGCGCTGCGGGCGCCAGCTCGACGCTCAACGGCCAGTTCGTGCGCATCGTCGACACCTGCGGCTCGATCTCGCAGGCCGCGGACGGCAGCGGCAACATCGTCTTCGGCACCTCCACCGGCACCGACTGCACCACCCCGGGCCACGGCGGCGCTGGCAACACCCACGCCTCGCGCAACCAGTTCTACCACGTCAACCGCATCAAAGAGGTCGGCCGCGGCTGGCTGCCCTCGAACACCTGGCTCAACGGCCAGCTCACCGTCAACGTCAACCTGAACCAGACCTGCAACGCCTACTGGAACGGCTCGACGCTGAACTTCTTCAAGTCCGGCGGCGGCTGCCGCAACACCGGCGAGCTCGCGGCCGTCTCGCTGCACGAGTGGGGCCACGGCCTGGACAGCAACGACGGCACCGCCGCCACCGGCACCGGTGAAGCCTACGGCGACGTCAGCGCGGCGCTGCAGCTCCACGACTCCTGCATCGGCCCCGGCTTCCTCACCAGCAACTGCGGCGGCTACGGCGACGCCTGCACGGCCTGCACCGGCGTGCGCGACATCGACTGGAACAAGCATTCCTCCCACACGCCGGCCACGGTGAGCAACTTCACCCAGGTGCACTGCGGCACCGGCGGCGGTCCCTGCGGCCGCGAGGTCCACTGCGAATCCTACGTGGCTTCCGAGGCCATCTGGGACCTCGCCAACCGCGACCTGCCGAACCCCGGCACCGGCTCGGCCTGGACCACCACCGACCGCCTCTGGTACCTCTCCCGCAGCACCGCCACGGTGGCCTTCGCCTGCACCACCGGCGGCACCTTCACCAGCAACGGCTGCAACACCGGCTCCTGGTGGAAGACCATGCGCGCCGTCGACGACGATGACGGCAACCTGGCGAACGGCACGCCGCACTCCTGCAACCTCTTCGCGGCGTTCAACCGCCACGGCATCGCCTGCACCACCGACAGCGGCGCCAACACCTGCTTCGCCGGCTGCTCGGCACCCGCCGCGCCGGCGACGAGCCTGACGGCGGGCAACAACCAGGTGACGGTGAATTTCTCCGGCACCGGGGTGTTCGACGTCTACCGCAACGAGCTGGGCTGCAACAACGGCTTCGTCAAGGTCGGCAACGACCGTACCGGCACCTCGTTCGTCGATTCCGGCGTGGCCAACGGCACCACCTACTTCTACCAGGTCGTCGCCCACCCGAGCGGCAACGAGGCCTGCGGCTCGGCGCCGTCCACCTGCCAGTCCGTGGTGCCGACGAGCGGCGGCGGCGGCTGCACGCCGCCCGGAGTGCCGACCGGCGTCACCGCCACGGCCACCGGCCAGACGACCGCCACCGTCTCCTGGGGCGCCGTCGCCGGCGCCACCGAGTACCACGTCCTCCGCTCCACGACTTCGGGCGGACCCTACACCCAGGTCGGCAGCGTCACCGGCACCTCGTTCAACGACACCGGCCTGACCTGCAACACGACCTACTTCTACGTCGTGCGCGCCGCCAACAGCCCGACCTGCGAGTCGGCCAACTCGGCCCAGGCCTCGGCCACCACCTCGGCCTGCACCGGCTGCACCACGACGACGCTCTACTCCAAGAGCTTCGAGGCGGACACCGGCCTCGCCGGCTTCACCACCGGCACCTTCGTCGCCGGCGGCAGCACGGTGGATTGGCGCGGCGTGCAGACCTGCACGGCCCACGGCGGCACTAGGATCTTCCGCTTCGGCAGCAACCTGAGCTGCACGGACAACTACGGCAACAACCGCTTCACCTTCGCGCAGCCCAACGGCGCCACCGGCATCGCCGTGCCCGCCGGCTCCAACACCTCGCGGCTGTCCTTCTGGCACCGCCGGGCGTTCGAGACCGGCTTCGACGGCGGTACGCTGACGGTGTCCGTCGACGGCACCAACTACTTCTACGTGCCGGCTTCGGCCATCCTCTCGGGTGCCACCTACAACGGCACCGTGGCCCCTGACTGCCCGCCGGCCGGCTCCGCGGGCGCATCGATCTTCACCGGCACTCAGTCCACCTTCGTCAACACCGTGGTAGACCTCGACGCCGCCTGCAACACCGCCACCGGCACGTCCACCGGTTGCGCCGGACGCAACGTCCGCATCGGCTTCACGTCGATCACGGATTGCGGCGTCACCGGCGACGGCTGGTTCCTCGACGACGTGAGCGTCACGGCCTGCACGCCGTAAGACCCGCGCGCTCCCGGTTTCCCGCCCCCTCTCCCTTGGAGAGGGGGCTCGTTTCTCCACCCTGCGCGCACCAATAGAATTGTGCTATCTCCGGCATTCCTCTTGAACTTTTCAGGAAGGACATTGAGATGAGAAAAGTGGCTGTCACGATGCTGCTGACGTTTGGATTGTCGATGTTGACCGCCGCGGGAGCTTCCGCGGCGCGCCCCGACGGCTGGCCGACGCTCGGCGAGCAGCTCGCCGAGGCGCACGCGCCGGCCGGCAGCGCGCTGGCGAAGCTGATCCGCGCCAATCAGGATTTCTCGCTGCTCCGCCCCGACGAGGCCTACGACAAGATCCGCGTGCCGGCCTGGCTGCGGGTCGCCTGGCGCAAGGCGCATCCCGACATGGAGTACTCGCCTATGGATCCGACGGGCGGCTACCCGCTGGTGCTCAAGGAGGTCGCCGAATGGATGGAGAGCCATCCGGACCTGCGGCCCGGCCGTCCCGAAGCGGACGTGCCGCCGCACGCGGTGAAGACCTCGGGCGGCGTCAACCTGCGCATCTCGGGAGCGCAGACGATCCCGCGCAGCGAGTCGGACATCCGCGTCAACTATTGGAACAATCTGCAGGTCATCGGCGCCTCGAACAACATCGGCGGCAGCGGCCAGCAGGCGCAGTTCTTCTCCTCCGACGGCGGCGCCACCTGGGGGCAGACCAGCCTGCCGCTGCAGACGGGCGACTCCTTCCACTCCGACCCCACCGTCGACTGGACGAGCGACGGCGCGGCCTGGTCGACGACCATCGGCATCAACTCGGCCGGCACCGTGCTCAAGATGCGGGCCTACAAGTCCACCAACGGCGGCGCCACCTGGACGTTCGACAACACCTTCTCCGGCACCCAGTCCAGCGCCGACAAGCAGATGATCTGGACGGACCATAGCGCCAGCTCGTCGTTCCAGAACAACATCTACGCCTGCTGGCACAACGGCGCGCCGCAGTTCGTCAACCGGCGCACCGGGCCCGGCGGCTCCTGGGGCACGCCGCTGCAGATCAGCGGCGCCGAGTCCACGGGCACCGCCATCGGTTGCGACGTCAAGAGCAACAGCTTCGGCGACGTCTTCGTCTTCTGGCCGGCCACCGGCAACCGCCGGGTGCTGGTCGCCAAGTCGACCAACGGCGGCGTCAGCTACGGCACGCCGGTGATCATCACCACCACCTTCGATTCGTTCGACATCGGCGTGCCGTCGTTCAACAGCCGCCGCATGCTGATCTACGTCACCGGCGGGGCTTACCGCACGGCGACGAAGAACATGGTCTACGCCGCCTGGAACGACCTGTCGGGCGCCACCGGCTGCACCAGCGCCGCCAACGAGCCGGGCTCCAACGTCTCCTCCACCTGCAAGACCCGCATCAAGTTCACCCGCTCGAGCGACGGCGGCGCCACCTGGTCGGCGCCGGTGAGCATCAACAACCAGGCGTCGCTCAACGATCAGTTCAACCCCGCCATGGTGGTGGATGAGACCACCGGCCGCGTCTCGATCATCTACTACGACACCGTCAACGACGCCGGCCGCAAGAAGACGGACGTCTGGTATCAGACCTCCACCGACGACGGCGCCACCTGGAGCGCGGCGTTCAAGGTGACGACGGCGCAGACCGACGAGACCGTGGCCGGCGCCGACTCGGGCAACCAGTACGGCGACTACAACAGCCTCAGCGGCTACGCCGGCACCTTCTTCCCCTCCTGGACCGACCGCCGCGGCGGCGCCCGGGAGGAGATCTGGACCGCCGCCGTGCAGGAGACGGGCGGCGGCGGCTGCACGCCGCCCGCCGTGCCGACCGGCGTGAGCGCCACGGGGACCGGGCAGACCACCTCCACGGTGTCGTGGGGCGCGGTCTCCGGCGCCACCGAGTACCACGTCCTGCGCTCCACCACCAGCGGCGGACCCTACACCCAGGTCGGCAACGTCACCGGGACCTCTTTCAACGACACCGGCCTGACCTGCAACACGACCTACTTCTACGTCGTGCGGTCCGCCAACAGCGCCACCTGCGAATCGGCCAACTCGGCGCAGGTCTCGGCGACCACCTCGGCCTGCAGCGGCTGCACCACGACGACGCTCTATAGCAAGAGCTTCGACAGCGATACCGGCCTCGCCGGCTTTACGACGAGCACCTTCGGCGGCAGCGGCGGCACCACGAGCTGGCGCGGCGTACAGGCCTGCACCGCCCACAGCGGCGCGAACATCTTCCGCTACGGCGGCCTTGCCTGCACCGACAACTACACCAGCAACAACTTCAACTTCGCCCAGCCGAACGGCGCGTCCGGCATCGCCGTGCCCGCCGGCTCGAATACCACGCGGTTGTCCTTCTGGCACCGCCGGGCCTTCGAGAGCGGCTTCGACGGCGGCACGCTGACGGTCTCCGTCAACGGCACGAACTACTTCTACGTGCCCGCCACGGCGATCCTCAGCGGCACCGCCTACAACGGCACGATCAGCGCCTCGTGCCCGCCCGCGGGCTCCGCCGGCGCTTCGGTGTTCACCGGCATCTCGAGCAGCTTCACCAATACGACCGTGAACCTCGACGCGGCCTGCAACCTCGCGACGGGCGGCAGCGGCGGCTGCGCCGGCCAGTCGGTCCGCATCGGCTTCACGACGATCACCGACTGCTCGGTCACCGACGACGGCTGGTTCCTCGACGACGTCACCGTGACGGCCTGCGTGCCGTAACGGACCTCAAGGTCGCCTCATCGGCCCGCGGCGCGAAGGCGTCCGCGGGCCGTTTTGTTTTCCGCCTAGCCCGGCCGTAGACACTCCTCGACCGTCTTGTCGTCGCGCACGCGCAGGAAGACAGGGTGGCGCAGGTGCCCGCCTTCGGTCCACTCCTTGTAGCGGACCTCGACCACCAGGCGCGGTTCGACCCGGACTGCGCCCTGCGCGTCCGCGCGGCCGGCCGGCTCCAGGCGGGCGGCGATCTCGGCGAAATCCTGGCGGCTGAAGCCGGTGCCCACCGTGCCGGCGTAGGTCCAGCCGCCGGCGCCGTCCGCCAACGCCAGGTGAAGCTTGCTGAAGCCATGGTGCACGGGATTGAATCCGACGACGGCGAAGTCGGCGGTCCTGTCGACGCGCACCTTGAGCCAGTTCGCGGAATATCCTGCCCTGTACGGCGACTGCGCGCGCTTGGCGACGATCCCCTCCAGGCCCATGCGAAGCACGGCCGCGTAGAGATCTTCCCCGCGCTCGGGAACGTCCTCGGCGAAGAGGAGCGGGCCTTTCTCCGGCAGGACGCGGCGGAGCAGCGACTTGCGCGCCGCGAGCGGGAGAGACCGCAGATCGAACCCTTCGCAGGCGAGGAGATCGAAGACGACGAGCGTCGCCGGCGAGTCCACGGCGGCGCGAGCCGCATCGATGGCGCGGGTGCGCAGCCCTCGCCGCTGGAGACGCTGAAAGCTCGGCCGCCCCTCCCCGTCGAGCACCACGGCCTCGCCGTCGAGGATCACGGCGCGGAACGGCAGCGCGGCGACGGCGCGGACGAGCTCCGGAAAGACTCGCGTGGCCTCGGCGCCGCCGCGGTAGCGCAGGCGCGCCTCGCCGGCGCCGCCCGCCGCCAGCATGCGGAAGCCGTCGTATTTGAGCTCGAAGATCCAGCCCGCCCTGCTGAACGGCCGCTCGCGCGTCTGCGGCTTCATCAGCCCGACGGCCGCGGCATCCACCGCGGCCCGCGGCGCGCCCAGCCGCGTCAGCTCGGCGCGGACCTCCTCCACGTTCGTCGCAGACAGCTTCTCTTCTCTTTTCACGCCACCGATATCGTTTGGAAAGGTTAAAAGCAGACTGATTCAGAGCCGCTCGAAGGCGCGGTACATTCTTTATGTAAAATCCGCTCCCGCGCGCCCGGCGAATGCTATATTACGCCTTATGAACGCCAAGCCCTTCGCCTCCGGAATGGTTTCTTTCGGCCTCGTGACGATCCCCGTAAAGCTTTATTCTACGGGCGAAAGCTCGGCCGGAATTCAATTCAACATGTTGCACAAGAAGTGCGGTTCTCGATTGCGGCAACAATATGTTTGTCCGCTCGACGACGAAGTCGTGGAACGGGAGAACATCGTGAAAGGTTATGAATACTCCAGGGGACAATATGTTCTGTTTACGGAAGACGAGCTCAAGGCTTTGATCCCCGAGCCGACGAACGCGGTGGAGATCGCCGAATTCGTGCCGCTCGAGCAGGTGGACCCGATCTACTACGAGAGGTCGTACTACCTGGGGCCGGACCGCGGCGGCGAGCGGCCGTACCGCCTGCTCGCCGAGGCGATGAAGCGCACGCGGCGGGCGGCGCTGGCGCGCTACGTGGCGCGCGGCAAGGATCAGTTCGTGCTGCTGCGGCCGTTCGAGGGCGGGCTGATCATGCAGCAGCTCCGCTACTCCGACGAGCTGCGCCCGTTCTCGCAGGTGCCGATCGGCCCGGCCGAGATCCGCGAGCCGGAGCTCCAGCTCGCCGTCCAGCTCGTCGAGCAGATCGCCAGCGAGGAGTTCCGGCCGCAGGCCTACGAGGACAAGCAGCGCCGGCAGGTGCGCGAGCTCATCGAGCGCAAGGTGCAGGGCGAGGAGATCACCGCCGCGCCCGCGCAGCAGCCGCGGACGCAGATCATCGATCTCATGGCGGCGCTCAAGGCGAGCCTCGCCGCGCCGCCCACAGCGGATTCACTGCCGCGGCCGATCTCGCTCGCCGAGCGCAAGCCGGCCCGGCCGTCTCCCCGCACCGCGGTGCCCGCCGGCGGCAAGGAGCCCAGGAGGAGAAGGACCTCGAAGAGTTGAGCCGACCGGAGTACACTGGGAGCGATGAACCGCTCCTCCGCTCTCAGCCGGCCGCGCGAGACGGAGCCCGCGGGGTCGCCCGCGGGCTATTCGACCCAGGACGTCGCCAACCTGCTCGGTCTCTCGGCCGCGCAGGTCCGTTCCTACGTCCGGGCCGGTTTCCTCTCTCCCCGGCAGGGACCGCGAGGCGAGTATTGCTTCTCGTTCCAGGACCTCGTGCTGCTGCGCACGGCCAAGGGGCTCCTCGCCGCCCGCGTGCCGCGGCGGCGGGTGCGCATCGCGCTGCAGAACCTGCGCGAGCAGCTCCCCGGGGACCGGCCCCTCACCGGCGTCCGCATCTCCGCCCAGGGGCACCACGTCGTCGTGCGCGACGGCCGCGATGTGTGGAATCCGGAGTCCGGCCAGGGGCTCTTCGACTTCGAGCTCTCCGAGCTGGCGCGGGAGGCCGCGACTCTGCCCCTGCACACGGTACCGGATGAGCTCCCCTCGCCCGAGGATGCCGCGGCCTGGTACGAGCTCGGCTGTGCGCTCGAGGAAGAGTCGCCGGAAGAGGCGATGGCAGCCTACGCCCGGGCGCTCGAGATCGAGCCTTCCCTCTCCGATGCCCACCTGAACCTCGGCCGTCTTTTCCACGAGCGCGGGGATACGGCAGCGGCCGAGCGGCACTATCGCCTCGCCCTGGGATCGCTGCCCGACGATGCCACGGCGGCCTACAACCTCGGCGTGGCCCTGCAGGACCTCGGCCGCCTGCGGGAAGCCGTGGCGGCGTACGAGGCCGCGCTGGCGAGAGATCCCTCCTACGCCGACGCGCACTACAACCTCTCCGGCCTCTATGAACAGCTCGGCGAGCCCGAGGCCGCCTTCCGCCATCTGCGGACGTACAAGGCGCTGCTGCGGAAAGAGTGAGCCCCAGGAGTCTGTGATTTTTTCGGCGGTCTGCCCTTCGAAGCCCTCACTCCCCTGACAGGAAAGAAGCGGTCGTAGCGGCGGCCCTACGTGGCCGCCGTCTGTTGGTACGCGGAACGAAAACGGCGGCCACGTAGGGCCGGAACTAGTGCTTAGCGGCGCTAATTGGCGCTATAATAGCCAGTATGCGACCGGCAGCGAGAATCGTGTTGAGTCCAGAGGAACGAGCGACCCTCGAGCATTGGGCGCGGGGCGGTAAGACCGAGCAGAGGATGGCGCGGAGAGC
>JBKPTH010000111.1:0-12533 GCA_046765915.1 Acidobacteriota bacterium
CCGCGGATCAGCTTCGCGGCCGCGGCCGACGAGCGCGCCAGCGTCGCCAGCGCCCGCGCCTTGTCGAGCGCTCCCCTGCCCACCAGCGGCCGCGCCGGCAACGGATGGAAGGGCAGCCCGCGCTCGCCCGCCAGGCGCTCCTCCAGCCCGCCCGCGCCGCCGGCGAAGCTCACGCGCCACCCCCTCGCCCGCAGCTCCTCCGCCACGGCCAGCGCCGGGAAGACGTGGCCGCCCGTGCCGCCGCCGGCGAGCAGGACGTGCAGGGGAGCTGGTGGGGTCGAGGCCATCGCATCGTTCCGCTCATGCGTGCTGCGAGAGGTTGAGGAGGACGCCGCAGATGCACAGGGTCACCACCAGCGACGAGCCGCCATAGGAGATGAACGGCAGGGGGATGCCTTTCGTGGGCAGCAGCGCGACGGTGACGCTGACGTTGATCAGCGCCTGCATCACGAGCACGCCCGTCAGGCCCCAGCCGAGGTAACGGCCGAAGACGTCCGGTGCCTTGGCGCCGGCGCGCAGGCCGCGCCAGGCGAGCAGGCAGAAGCCGAGCACCACCAGCAGCGCGCCGATCAGCCCCAGCTCCTCGGCGACGATCGAGAAGATGAAGTCCGACTCCGGATGCGGCAGGAAAAACAGCTTCTGCACGCTCCTGCCCGGTCCGAGGCCGAAGACGCCGCCCGAGCCGACGGCGATCAGCGACTGCAGCGCCTGGAAGCCGGTGCCGAGCGGATCCTTCTCCGGATCGAGGAAGGCGAAGAGCCGCTGCCGCCGGTAGGGCTCCATCATCACCAGCAGGCCGAGGAGCGGCGGCACGACGGCGAGCGCCGCCAGGATGTAGCGCCAGCGGAGGCCGGCGAGGAAGATCATGAGGAAGAAGGTGGCGCCGAGCAGCACCGCCGTCCCCATGTCGGGCTCGAGCAGGATGAGGGCCGCGGCGAGCGCGGTGAAGAAACCCGCTGGCAGCAGGAACGACAGCTCGTTGACGCGCTCCTCCTTCTTCTCGATCTGGTAGGCGAGGAAGGGGATGAGCGCCAGCTTCGCCAGCTCGGAAGGCTGGACGGAGACCCCGCCGACGAAGAACCAGCGCCGGGTGGCGTTGAGCTGCGGCGAGAAGAGCACGCCCACCAGCAAGGCGAGCGCGGCGAAGAGCAGCGAGTAGACCACCAGCGGCGAGCGCAGGCGGCGGTAGTCGACGTGCATCAGCCAGGCCATGAACGTGAGGCCGACCCCGGCGGCCACCGCCTGCTTGACGAGGAAGTGGTTCGGCGTATGGTCGCGCGCCAGCGCCGAGCTCGCCGAGTACACCATCACCAGGCCGAAGAAAATCAGCAGCACGACGGTGGTGAAGAGCACCTTGTCAAACGCCAGCTTCTTCGCCATCCGGCCCTCCGACGATGCCCCGCACCAGCTCCTGGAAGACCTGGCCGCGGTGCACGAAGTTCCTGAACTGATCGAAGCTGGCGCACGCCGGCGAGAGCACCACCGCCTCGCCCGCCTGGGCCTGGCCGGCGGCCGAGCGCACCGCGCGGTCCAGGGTCTCCGACATCTCATAGGGCACGGCCCTGTCCAGGGCGCGCTCGAAGTCGCGGGCGGCCTCGCCGATGAGATAGGCGCGGCGCGCCTTGCGGCGGACCATCGGCGTCAGCGCCGCGAGGTCCGCCTCCTTGTTGCGGCCGCCGAGGATGAGATGGACCGAGCCGTCGGCGAAGCCCTCGATGGCCTTCAGCGTGGCGCCGGGGTTGGTGCCCTTGGAGTCGTCGTAGAAGGTGACGCCGCCGCGCTCCCCCACCCGCTGCAGGCGATGGGGCAGCCCGGTGAAGCCCGCGAGGGCGGCGCGGATCGCCGCCGGCTCGGCGCCCATGGCCCGCGCCAGCAGGGCCGCCGCCATGGCGTTCTCCAGGTTCTGCACGCCGGCGAGCGGCACCTCCGAGGCGGCGAACAGCTCGGCGTCCGACGGCGCCTCGATGACGCGGCCGTCCCCGCGCGCCCAGCAGCCGTCGGCGACCGGGTTCAGGCGCGAGAAGAACCGCCGCTTGGCGCGCGTCGTGACCTCGACGGTGCCGGGATCGTCGGCGTTGAGCACGGCGATGCCGTCGGCGTCCATGCCCTGGAACAGCCGCTTCTTGGCGGCGCCGTACTCCGCCATGCTCGGGTAGCGGTCGAGGTGGTCCTGCGACAGGTTGAGCAGCGCCGCCGCCCGCGGCTTGAAGGTGGCGATGCCCTCGATCTGGAAGCTCGACAGCTCGACGACGAAGACGCGTCCCGGCGGCCCCGCCACCTTGTCCGCCAGCGGCTCGCCGATGTTGCCGCAGACCTCGACGGTGAAGCCGGCCTCGCGCAGCATGGCTCCCGTGAGAGCGGTGGTGGTGCTCTTGCCGTTGCTGCCGGTGATCGCCACCACCGGACCGTTGAGGAAGGGGAAGGCCAGCTCGACCTCGGCGATCACGGGCAAGCCCCGCCGCCGCGCCGCGGCGAGGAGCGGCCGGTGGAGAGGCACGCCGGGCGACACCACCACCGCGTCGACGCCCGCCGGCGGCTCCGCCGTTCCCGCCGGCAGCAGCGCGATGCGGCCCGCGAGGTCGCCTGCGTCGATCTCTTGGTCGTCCACCGCCAGGACGGCGGCGCCGCGGGCGAGCAGCAGGCGCGCCGCGGCGCGGCCGGAGAGCCCCAGCCCGTACACCAGCACCCGCTCGAGGCGGCGGTCTCCCCAGAGTGCGTTCATCGCAGCTTCAGCGTCGAGAGGGAGATGAGCGCGAAGAGGATCGACAGGAGCCAGAAGCGGACGATGACCTTGGGCTCCGCCCATCCCGAGAGCTCGAAGTGGTGGTGGAGCGGAGCCATGCGGAACACCCGCTTGCCCCGCAGCTTGAACGAGGCCACCTGGATGATGACCGAGAGGCCTTCCAGCACGAACAGGCCGCCGACCACCACCAGCAGGATCTCCTGCTTGGAGAGGACGGCGACGCTGCCGATCGCGGCGCCCAGGGAGAGCGAGCCGACGTCGCCCATGAAGACCTCGGCGGGGTGCGAGTTGTACCAGAGGAAGCCGAGGCCGGCGCCGACCAGCGCGCCGCAGAAGACCGCCACCTCGCCGACCCTGGGAACGTAGCCGGCGGAGATCTGCAGGTAGTTGGCGATCACCCGGTTGCCCGCGATGTAGGTGAAGACGGCGTAGGTGGCGGCGGCCACGGTGGTGGCGCCGATGGCGAGGCCGTCCAGGCCGTCCGTCAGGTTCACCGTGTTCGAGGACGCCACGAGGACGAGCGCGACGAAGGGGATGTAGACGTAGCCCAGGTGCAGCACCAGCCGCTTGATGAAAGGAAAGGCGAGCGTCGGATTGAAGCCGTAGCCGGCGGGCAGGAAGAGCAGCGCCAGGCCGAACGCCGTCGCCGCCAGGGCCTGCAGCAGGAACTTGGTGCGCGCCGTCAGGCCGAGGTTGCGCCGCTTCCTCACCTTGATGTAGTCGTCGGCGAAGCCGATGGCGCCGAAGGCGAGGGTGACCAGCATCACCAGCCACACGTAGGCGTTGTCGAGCGCGCCCCAGAGCAGCGTCGGCACCAGGACGGCGAAGAGGATCAGCAGGCCGCCCATCGTCGGCGTGCCCGCTTTCACCTGGTGGGCCTGCGGGCCGACATCGCGGATGTTCTGGCCGACCGAGAGGCGGCGCAGCGTGCGGATGAACCACGGCCCGAAGAGCCAGGAGAGGAGCAGGGCCGTGACCACCGCCGCCGCCACCCGGAAGGTGATGTAGCGGAAGACGTTGAACGCCGGCACCACGTCGCGCAGCGGATAGAGGAGCCAGTAGAGCATCAGTGAGCTCCCTCCTCCGCTTGCCCCAGCAACCGCTGGACGACCTTCTCCAGACCGACGCCGCGCGACGCCTTGACCAGCACCAGATCCCCGGGCCGCACCTCCTTCGCCGCCCAGTCGGCGGCGGCGGCGGCGTCCGCCAGCCAGACGGCGGCGGCGCCGGCGGATTCGGCGCCGGCTGTCAATTCGCGCGACAGCTCGCCGACGCCGACGACCGGCGAGAACCCGAGCCGGCCGGCCTGTTCGCCGGCCTCGCGGTGGAAGCGCGGTCCCTCCGGCCCCAGCTCCCGCATGTCGCCGAGCACGGCGACGCGCCGGGTTCCCGGCAGCAGCGCCGCGCCGTCCAGTGCCTTGCCGAGGGCGTCGGGGTTGGAGTTGTAGGAGTCGTCGATCAGCGTGAAGCCCGCCGCCGTCCGATGCACGACGCCGCGCATGGCCGCCGGCTTGACCTCGCGCACCGCCGCGGCGATCTCCGCCAGCGGCAGGCCGAGCGCCCAGGCGCAGGCCGCCGCCGCCAGGCAGTTCTCCACGTTGTAGAGGCCATGGAGCGGCAGGCGCACCTCGACCGCGTCGCCTCCGGCTTCCAATACGAAGCGGCTGCCGATACCGCCGTCCGGCTCGGGTGCGAGATCGCGCGCCTTGACGTCGGCCCTCTCCGCGCGCACGCCGTACCAGACCACGCGGGCGCCGTGGCGCGAAGCGATCCGCACCACTTCCGGGTCGTCGGCGTTGGCGACGATGAAGCCGTCCGGCGCGAGGCCCGCCAGCAGCTCGGATTTCGCCTCGGCGATCGCCTGCACGCTGTCGAAGAACTCCAGGTGCACGGGCCGCACGACGGTGAACAGCGCGACGTCCGGCCGGCCGAGCAGCGAGAGCTGCCGCAGCTCGCCCGGCGTCGACATCCCCATCTCGGCCACCATCCACTCGGTGCCGTCCGGCACGTTGAGCAGCGACAGCGGAAAGCCGTAGAGGTTGTTCAGGTTGCCCTTCGTCCAGGCGACGCGGAAGCGGCGGGCGAGCATCGCCGCCAGCAGCTCCTTGGTGGTGGTCTTGCCGGCCGAGCCGGTGATGCCGGCGAGCTTCTCCGGCACGCGCGTCCGCACGTGGCGCGCCAGGTCGTGCAGGGCCTGGAAGGTGTCGGGCACGCGGATCATCGCGCCCCGCGGCGGCGCCGGCAGGTCTTCCTGCACCATGGCCGCCGCGGCGCCGCGCGCCAGCGCGTCGGGGACGAAGCGGTGGCCGTCCGTGCGCTCGCCGGCGAAGGCGAAGAACAGCTCGCCGCCGCGCACGGCGCGCGAATCGATCGCCGCGCCCTCGATCATGGCGCCCGCCTCGCCGGCCAAGATCCGGCCGCCGACCGCGCGCGCCGCCTCATCGACCGACAGCCGAGCCAAAGCGCTCCTCCAGGGCCTTGCCGATCTCCTCCAGATCGGAGAACGGCAGCTTCTTGTCGCCGACGATCTGCTCCCGCTCGTGCCCCTTGCCGGCCACCAGCACGGCCCAGCCGGGCTGCGCGGCGGCGATGGCTTCGCGGATCGCCTCGCGGCGGTCCGGCACCAGGCGGTAGCCTGTATTGCCGCTCGCCGCGAGCCCCTGCTCGACGGCGGCGAGGATGGCGAGCGGATCCTCGCTGCGCGGATTGTCCGAGGTGGCGATGACCAGGTCCGCCAGCTCGCCGGCCACCTTGCCCATCAACGGCCGCTTGCCGCGGTCGCGGTCGCCGCCGCAGCCGAAGACCACCGCCACCCGGCCGCCGCCCACCACCTCGCGCGCCGAGCGCAGGGCCGCCGCCAGCGCGGCGTCGGTGTGGGCGTAGTCGACGAAGACCGGGAACGGCTGGCCGCGGTCCACCGGCTCCATCCGGCCCGGCACCGGGCGCTGGGCGGCGAAGGCGGCCGCCACCGCGGCGTGCGGCAGCTCCAGCGCCTCCGCCGCGGCCGCGGCCGCCAGCAGGTTCGACAGGTTGTAGCGCCCGAGGAGCGCCGAAGAGAACGGCAGCTCGCCGCGCGGCGTCGAGAGAATGCCGCGGATACCGGCCGTCGACAGCTCCACTTCGCGGGCCGCGACGTCGCCGCCCTCGCCGAACGTCAGCGCGCCCGGCAGCTTGACGAGCCGCCGGCCGTAGGGGTCGTCCAGGTTCACCGCCGCCCGGCCGCCCGGCTTCAAGTGATCGAACAGCTTGCGCTTGGCCGCGAAGTAATCCTCCAGATCGTGGTGATAATCGAGGTGATCGCGGGTGAGGTTGGTGAACACCGCGGCGTCGAAGGAGACGCCGGCCACCCGTCCCATGTCGAGGGCGTGCGAGGAGACCTCCATGGCCACCGCCGCGGCGCCGTCGTCCCGTATCCTGCGCAGGGTTCGGAACAGGTCGGAAGCCTCGGGCGTCGTATGTCCGCCCGCGTACGTCCGCGAGCCGAAGCGGTAACCCAGGGTGCCGAGGAACCCCGCCGGCCGGCCCGCCGCGTCGAGGATCGCCGCGATCAGGGTGGCGACCGTCGACTTGCCGTTCGTGCCGGTGACGCCGGCGAGGATCAGCTCCGCGTCGGGGTGGCCGTAGACCCGTGCCGCGAGCGGACCGAGGACGGCGCGCGGCTCGGCGGTCACCAGCCACGGAACGCTCAGCCCCGCGGTGGCGCCGCCCGGCTCGGGCCCGACGACGGCCACGGCTCCCCGCGCCACCGCCTGCGCCGCGAAGGCGCGGCCGTCGAAGCGCTGGCCGGGCAGCGCCACGAAGAGATCGCCGGGCGCGGCCGTCCGCGAGTCGTGCGCCACTCCTTTTATCTCGGGGTCCGTGCCGGCGTCGCCCAGGATGGAGAGACCGCGCACGAGCTCAGAAAGACGCATGAGAGCGACCTCCTTCCGGGGAAGAATGATCGCTCTCGGCGCCGGTCTTGCCCGTGTCGCCCGTGGGTGCGGGCGGTCCGACGCCGGGAGAAACAGGTCCGCGCCAGAGCACGGGATCCGGACCGGCCTCGAGCGCGCGATCATCGCCGTCGGTCGGCACGTCGTCGACGGCGAACGCGGCAGGGGGCGCGGCCGCCGGCTGGCTCGCCAGCACCATCTGCCCCGGCCAGAACGCCGGCCGCTCGCGCTCCGGGTGCACTCCGCGGTAGAGCAGCACCTGCCGGGCGATGGCGCCGAAGACGGGCGCCGCCACCTGGCCGCCGTGATACTCGAAGCCCTGGGGCTCGGCGATCGCCACCACGCCCACCAGCACCGGCCGATCGGCGGGAGCGAAGCCGACGAAGCTCGGCAGGAAGCCGTTGCGCAGGTAACCGCCGCGCACCGGGATCTGCGCCGTGCCCGTCTTGCCGGCGACCCGGTAGCCGGCCACCGCGGCGCCGCGCCCCGTGCCCCCGGTCACCACGCCTTCGAGCAGCGCCTGGAGCTGCAGGGCGGTGGCGGCGGAGATCGGCCGGCCGACGACCGGCGGCCGGTCGAATTTCGGCACCCGCGTCTCGCCGCGGGAGACCGCCGCCACCACGTGCGGGCGCAGCAGCTCGCCGCCGTCGGCGACGGCGCCGGCGGCGGCGGCGAGCTGCAGGGGCGTCACCGAAACGCCCTGCCCGAAGGCGATGTAGGCCTTGGCGAGCGGCCCCCAGCTCTCCAGCGGATGCAGGATGCCGGCGCTCTCGCCGGGCAGATCGACGCCGGTGAGCTGGCCGAAGCCGAAGCCGCGGATGGTGCGGTACAGCCGCTCGTTGCCCACCAGCAGGGCCGCCTTGATGACGCCGACGTTGCTCGACCTAGCGATCACCTCGGCGAAGGTCAGGCGGCCGAACGGCTTGTGGTCGTGGATGCGGATGCCGAGCAGGGTGATGCCGCCCATCTCGCAGTCGAACTCGTCCTCGGGGTGCACCACGCCGGACTCCAAAGCCGCCGCCGCCGTGACCATCTTGAAGGTCGATCCCGGCTCGTAGACGTCCATGATCGCCGCGTTGCGCCAGCGGCTCGGCGGATAACGGCCGAAGTCGTTGGGGTCGAAGGCGGGAACGTTGGCCATCGCCAGCACGCCGCCGGTCGCGGGATCGAGGAAGATGGCGCTCCCTCTCTTCGCGCCGCGCTTGGCGACCGCCTCGGCCAGCTCGCGCTCGACGATGTGCTGGACCGCGGCGTCGAGCGTCAGGTGCAGGTCGTGCCCGGGCTCCGGCTCGGCGAAGGAGAGATCGGGCGACACGACGGTGCCGCGGCGGGCGTCGCGCAGCACCGTCCGCTTTCCCGGCTTGCCGGCGACCTCGGAGTCGTAGACCAGCTCCAGGCCGGCGAGCCCGTGGTTGTCGGTCCCCACCCAGCCGAGCACCTGCGCGGCGAGCTCGCCCATGGGGTAGTAGCGCTTGCTCTCCGGCAGGAAGTAGAGGCCTTTGATCCCCAGCCGGCGGACCTTCTCCGCCACCGGCGGATCGAGCTTGCGCGCCACCCAGACGAACTCGCGGTCGGCCGCGAGCTGGCGCGCCAGTTTGCGGGCGTCGAGACCGGGCACCGCGCCGGCGAGGGCGCGCGCCGCTGCGGCCGCGTCTTCGATCTCCGGCGGCACGGCGTAGGCGGAGTCGACCTGCACGGAGACCGCCAGCTCGCGGCCCTGCGCGTCGTAGATCGTGCCGCGCGGCGGATCGAGGGTGACGACGCGCTGCTGCTGCCGCTCGGCCTTGCCCACGTAATGCTCGTAGCGCACCACCTGCAGGTGATAGAGGCGGGCCGCGATGAGCAGCACCCACACGGCGACCAGGCCGGCGACCACGGCGAGGCGCTTCACGGCAGCTCCTCCCAGAACACCACCTGCTCCAGGGCCGGCGCCTGCATGCTCAGCTCTTCCCGCGCCCGCCGCTCGATCTGCGACGGGCTCGCGAGGTAGGCGGCCTCCAGGCGGAGCTGGCGCTCCTGCCGCGAGCGCTCCGTCAGATCCCGCTCCAGCCTGTCGATACGATACCCGGTGCGCGTCACTTCGAGATGAATCCAGGTGTACGCCAGCAGCCCCCCGCCGAGGCAGACGACGACCAGCAAGACCAGGGCCAGCTCGCGCAGGCGGCGCCGGTCGCGCTCGCGCACGAGATACGAGTTGACCACCGGGCGGGTGAAGGCGTACGCGCTGCGCAAGGGATCTACAGCCTCCGGGCGGCGCGCAGCCGGGCGGAACGCGCCCGCGGATTGAACGCCACCTCTTCCTCGCTCGGCCGCACCGGCTTGCGGGTCAGCACCTCGATCAACTGGCTCTCCGACCGCGAGCGGCCGGTCACCGGATCGATCTCCCCCCGCGCCAGGTCGCGCACGGAGTTCTTGACGATGCGGTCCTCCAGGCTGTGATACGAGATGACGACCAGCCGGCCGTCGGTCTCCAGCATGTTGACCGCCTCCTCGATGAAACGCGCCAGGCCCGCCAGCTCCTGGTTGACCGCGATGCGCAGGGCCTGGAAGACCCGCGTCGCCGGATCGATCCGCTCCTCGCGCGCGGCGCGCGGCCCCTTCGCGCGGTCGACCAGGCGCTTGAGCTCGCCCGTGGTCTCGAGGGGCTTCTCCTCCCGCGCCCGCACGATGGCCCGGGCGATGCGCCGCGCCTGTCGCTCCTCCCCGTAATCCCTGATGATTCTTTCCAACTCTCCCTCCGCGGTCGTATTGACCAGATCCGCTGCGGTCACGTCGCTCATCCCCATCCGCATGTCGAGCGGGCCGTCGAGGCGGAAGCTGAAGCCCCGGGCCGGCGTCTCGAGCTGCAAAGAGGAAACTCCGAGGTCGGCCAGCACGCCCGCGACGGCGCGGACGCCCGAGTCCGCCAACGCAGCCTCGAGAAAGTGGAAGTTGGCGCGCACCAGGCGCACGCGGTCGCCGAAGCGCTCGAGCCGCCGCGCCGCCCGCTCGAGCGCTTCGGCGTCGCGGTCGATGCCGACGAGGCGAACGCCGGGCGACGCTTCCAGCAGCGCCTCGGCGTGCCCGCCGAGGCCCACCGTGGCGTCGACGAACCAGCCGCCGCGCCGGGGCGCCAGCCATTCGAGGGTCTCCGCGACCAGGACGGGCAGATGCTGGACCGCCAAGGGCTCGTTCCGCCTCCCTCCACACATGCTCCAGCCGCCGGCTCAGATTCCCTGCAGGCTGAGGGCATGGAAGTCCTCGTCGGTAAAGGGCTGCTCCTGCAACCGCCTGGCGAAGCGCTCGTGGTTCCACACCGTGAGATGGTTGAGCTGGCCGCTCACCACCACGTCGCCTTCGATCACCGCGCTCTCGCGCAGGATCTGCGGCACCAGGATCCGCCCCTGCACGTCCAGCCGCACCTGCTGGCCGAAATAGTTGGCCCGCTCCAGAAAGCGAAGCTTGGTGGGATCGGTCGACGGCATCGCCGCCAGGCGCTGCTCGATCTCCTCCCACACCGGCAGCGGATAGAGCAGCGCCGATTCGCCCTTCACCGAGGTGACGAAGAGATCGGGACCGTAACGCTCCTCCAGCAGGCGCCGGAAGTCGCTCGGGATCTTGAGGCGACCCTTGTCATCGATCTTCGTCGAAGCACTTCCACGGAACATTGGACTCCGCCCTCACGAGACTGCTGTCTGGGGTGGAATCCTAACAGTTCACTCCACTTTTGTCCATTTTTTTCCACTGAGAACCACAAGAAAGTCCGCGAGCTGATCGATGAGAGTAAAAATAAGGCGTAATATCCGGCGAAAGGACCCAAAGGATTCCAAGGACAGCAAGGACAGGGGTGACCTTGTCCTTTGATGTCCTTGTTATCCTTTACGTCCTTTTCAGTCCGCCGGCGGCGGGGGTGGCGGTGCCGGCGGGGGGATCTCCGGCACCGTGACGTCGATCGGCTTCGGCGTGGGCAGGGCGCCGGGCTTCGTGGGATCGATCACCGGCGCCGGAGCGCCCGCGGAAGGCGGCGGCGCGGCACCCAGCCCTTCGATGTCCTCTTGGGCGGGGGCGGCCGCGAGCTGGCGGCGGAAGCCGGCCGCCTCCTCCGGCGGGTTGGCCACGATGAGCGACTTCTTCTCCAGCTCCACCATGTACTTCGCGATCTCGTCGCGGAAGACGCGATCCTCCTCGCGCTGCTGGATCGCCGGCTGAACCTCGGAGAAGGGCGGAATGCGCGACTCGCGGCGATCGATCACCTGCACCAGGTGGAGCCCGCCGCGCGCCGCGACGGGCTCGCTCACCGCGCCCTTCGGCAGCTTCCAGACGGCGGTCTCGAGGTTCTTGTCGAGGTCGCCGGGCGACACCCAGCCGAGCTCGATGACGTTGCTCGTCACGCCCTTCTCCGCGTAGTCGGCGACGGCGTCGGCCAGCGCCGTGCCGGCCGTCACCTTGGCGCGGATCTCGGCGGCGATGCGGGGCCGCTCCTCGGCCGGGGCGCCGTCCTCGTCGAGCACCACGATCTCGTTGAGCTGCACCTGCTCCGGCTGACGGAACTGCTCGAGGTTCTTGCGGTAGTAGCGGCGGAGGTCCTCCTCGTCCACCTTGACGCGGCTCTGCACCTCGCGGCCCTGCGTATCCCGGATGCGCAGGGTGTTGCGGAGCTGCGCCCGGAGCTGCTGCTCGGTCAGGCCGGACTGCGCCAGGGCGGCCGCGAACTCCTGGTCGGTCTTGATGTTGTAGCTCTCCCGGAGCTGGGCGACGGCGGCGTCGACCTGCGCGTCGCTGACCTCGACGGCGAGCTGATCGGCCCGCGACTCCAGGAGCAGCTCGCGGAACATGTCGGCGAACACGAGCTCCCCGGCCTGGCCGAGGAGCCGCTGGCGCTCGTCCGGATCCTGCTCGCGGCGCAGGATCTCCCGCACCATCTCTTCGCGGCGCTGGCGGTAGTCGAGCAGCGTCGCGATGCGGTCGTTGACGCGCAGCACGATGCGGTTGAGCACTTCGGCCTGGAGGGCCGGACAGAGGGTGCAGAGAAGGGCGAGGCTAACCAGTGTTCTGCGCATGGGGTTCCTTATAAGAGCCGGCGTATCCGAACGGCAGATTCCGCTCGTAAACCACGACATTGTAACGGGTTCTGGCTTGCTGGACCAGTGACTTGAGGAGGCGGTCGGCGCGCGCCTGGCGCAGCTTGGCGACGATCTCGCCGCGCGCCTGCGCCAGCGGCACGACTTCGGCGGGCTGGCGCTCGGTGACCTGGAAGATGTGGAAGCCATACTCGGCCGGCACCAGGCCGCTCACCTCGCCCGGCTGCAGCGCGAAGATGACGTCCGCGAAGGCGGGCGGGAGGTCGGCCCGTGCGAGCTCCCCCTGATCGCCGCCGGCGGCCGCGCTCGGGTCCCGAGACAGCCGCCGCGCCACTTCGTCGAACGCGGTCCCGGCGGCGATCTCGCGCAGCGCCCGCTCCGCCGTCGAGCGGTCCTCGGTGAGGATCTGCCGCACGCGCACGCGCTCCGGGCGCGAGAACTCGCCGCGGTGCGCCTGGTAGTAGCCGGCGACTTCCACGGCGGCGGGCTCCCGCGGCAGGTCGTGCTCGAGCAGGGCCTCGATGGCGCGGCGCGATCCGGCCGCGCCGCCGGTCTGCCGCACGAGCTTGCGGTCGGCGGCGACCCGCGCCAGCAGCCGTTCGTCGAGGAACTGGTCGAACAGCTCGGAGAGCACGTCGCTGCCGAGCACGCCGTCGCCGACGGTGCGGTCCAGATAGCTCTCGAACTCGGAGTACCGCACCTCGGACTCGCCGATCCGCGCCACGGCGTCCGGCGCCGGCGGCGGCGTGGAGCGCTGACAGGCCGCCGCCAGCACGAGCAGCAGCAGACCCAATGTAGAGA
>JBKPTH010000112.1:0-59237 GCA_046765915.1 Acidobacteriota bacterium
CAAAGAGAATTTGGTGGAGAGGGTGGATCAGTGGCCGGGAGTGCACTGCGCGCATTCCTTGCTGACGGGCGAGCCCGCGGTGGGTACCTGGTTCGACCAGACGCAGGAGTACGCCGCCCGGCGCCGGGGAGAGAAATTCGATCGCATGAAATACGCGGCGCGTGAGATCCTGGTCCTCTCGCCGTTGCCTTGCTGGAGGCATCTCAGTGACGAGGTCCGTCGTCAGCTCGTCGTCGAGATGATTGCCGACATCGAAGCGGAGGCGGCGCTCCGCCGCCAGCGCTCGGGAAGTCAGGTAATGGGAGCCTCGAAGGTACGAGGACAGCATCCCTTCGATCGGCCGGCGCGGCCGAAGAAGTCACCGGCGCCGTTGTTCCATGCGGTGAGCAAGGGGGTGCGTCAGGAGCTCTGGGCTGCCTATGCGTGGTTTGTGGCGGCCTTCCGCGATGCATCCGCAAAGCTTCGATCCGGAGACCGGTTGGCGCGGTTCCCAGCAGGGAGCTTCCCGCCGGCCCTGCCATTTGTGGCCGGATAGGCGCTTTCAGCGGTCTGCTCGCTAGCTTTACCCGTGTCTCAGTACACGCTCCGAGGAGAGGTGTATCCGCGATGCCGATTTTCTGACGAAAAAGCCCTTCAAAGGCTGTCTTCGTAACTCCCAACAAGCGTCGCCGCACGATTCGAAACCGATCTGGGGACGAGTTGCAGTCGTTTCTGACGGGGTGGGTCACCAATTTCTTCCCCGGTCCTCTCCATCCTTCTCCATTCACCTGGAACCTATCTTGGAACCTATCTTGGGATTGTTCCTTCTATCTTCTCCAATCACCTGGAACCTAATCCCCGAACCTAATCCCCCCCCGAACCTAATCCCCCCCGGGCGGGCCACCAGTCCCGGGCGACGTATAGAAGCTTTCCAACAGGTGAATCACGCGTCTGGTCGCCCCAGAGGTTCGTGCCCCGCCTGCTGATAACATCGAAATCGCAGCTTGAACCGAGTTCTATCAATTCCAAGCGGCTTGCATTGAATGGATTGACGAAGCACCTGCCGTCGACCCACACTCGGGCTGATCTGTGGCGCCCCTGGCTCTTGGTCAAAACCAAGTATGCTAGCGAGTGCGCAGCAGACGCCCTTAAGGAAGCCCAGGATGAACCAATCAAGGTTGTGGGTGACATGCGGCCATGTAGCGCGTACGGCTAAGGCATAAAGCTGCATGAGCCTCTCTCTGTGAGCGTCGAGGTCAAGGTCATTAGGACAGCCATCATGCATCGCCGCAAAGAACTCAGCCTCTTGATCGGAGAATGCTGTCATCGCGAATCGTTCATCAGCACGGCGAATAAGCTCACCGCGATTTACAATCACTTCAATGGAAAAATAAGATCTTCCACTTTCTTTGTCTTTTCCGAACTCAAGGGGAAGCAGCTCAATCTCCGCGATTCCGGACACATTGAGCCGCTCTGTGACGTCTCTGATCAAAGCCTCGGATTCCGCACATAACTCTTTATAATCCAATGCTTTGCGGTCGAATAAGCCCTTAAACGGGAATCCGTGCTGGCGGTTTTTTTCTTGGAAGCTATTAGCCAGCATATTGCCTAATGTAAAACCTTGGTTGCTGAGAGTCGAAAAACCATCGGGGAGCGCTCCAACTCTCTCGAACTGCTCCACTGAACCTTCGAATAAATCGAGGAAGTCGGTCCGCGGCATCGTTACAAGATCGGCCCTATGCCCTTGTGCTGCCGCTTTGCGACGCTTAAGGTGCCACTGGGATCCATCGTGCTGCTCGCGAGCTTTCCTGCTGCCTTCCTCAATGCTCCGTAATTCAGTCATGCGCCGGAATCTTGCCGCTCGATCTGTGCTGTACTTGAGTTCCTCTGAGAGGATGTTTCTCCGCGTCTCGAAGAAATCATCTAGTTCACGCTTAACAAGCTGCCTTCGATAATGAGATATTTGATCAACGCCAGAATTAACGTCGGGGTCGATATTCCACTCCGGAGCCTTAATCCGGCCGACCACCAGAGATAGAAGAGGCAGCGCAGTTTCCAGCACCATGCCGTAAAGCCGCAGAACCTGCACCGGCCTTCCGTTTACTTCCAGGACGCGGTAGTCCTCCTGTGTCGCTCGGATGCCGTAACGCGAGATCAGAACCACAGGGATCCCGCACCGGTCGAGGTCGGATAAAAACAAAGAAAAGTTGTGTGTGCTAACACTTGGATACGTGCCAGAGTTATAACCTTCGACCAGAACGACCCTGATCTCGCTCTTATCCCTCAGCATGGCACCGACATCAATCCTGGGGAAGCTTGGACTCAGTTCCAGGTATTTTACGCAGTCGCTGAACCACTCAGGAGGGCCTGCAGGGGAATAGTCGTGAACGAAAGGATTGCTCCGCACGTGCCATAGGTCGTCATGCTCCCAAAGCAACCTATGGTAATCTTGAGTGGTCGCGGCGTAGTAATTGTTACAGAAAACCCCATCGATTAAGCGGAACATATATTGACCGGTGAGGGAAAGGTTGCGATACATGAACGGTTCCAGGTCTGCTTTTTGGAGCTGTTCACGGTCGTAGGGAATAATATCGACAGCGCGTTTTCGAAGGTTGACTCCATGATGCACTGTGTCGCCGAACACTACGAAGAACTCGGTTAGGCTGTGACCAAAGCACTGTAGGAAGAAAAGCGAGCTAAAGAGGTTCCGCCAACCGTCGGAAGTATTATCGAATTCGCCACTGCCGGTGATGTCATGCGAGAATAGTGGCTGGTTCGCGCCAGTTATGACGACAGAGCAGGGAATATGCCGAAGCCCGAATGCCAGAGCTGGCGCAAGATAGGCGAGAGTGTCGGTACCGTAGAGCAAAACGAATCCCAGGATATAGCGGTTTCGGAAACCGTCCATGAATGCACGGTCGGTAAGCTCCCGGCCTGGAGAGGCGAACTCGTACTGCTCCAATTCTTCCATAAAAAGCGCATGAATGTCGGGGTCATGGATTCTCCCAGACGAGCCGACTCTGTCGGGCGCATCAAAGTATTTCAGGAAGCAACTCTGCAGCTTACGAAGTACGTTATTCCAATCGTCAGCGACTGCGTTCTCGCTGAGCAACTGCTGCTCGGGAGGTAAGATCTCCCACACGATCTCAAGTGGAAGATCAGAGTATCGGCGGTAGCGTTTGAGAACAGTTGCAGCAAGGTCGCGAAGATCTTTATCGAAGCGCGATTTGACGTGATCGATATCAAGATTGCGCCCTTCCTCAGCGGGCCTTGACTTGGCGCCGATCGTCCCTCCACCTCGTAAGAACACTACCGTAGGTCGCTTAACGGATAGTTGCCACTTATATAGTTCATCTAACTCAGCGGGCTTCTTGAGATATTCGAGGAGTTGGAGAAGCTCGCGGTAAGCTCCTTCGCGACTGAAAGAAATGTACCGTATATGATGCTTCTGCGCTTGCTCGGAAAGGCGGCTCTCAAATGCCGCTTGCCTTTCTTTGCGCGGAACTAATGCGAAAACCGGGGTGTTTGGTATCCCCTCCAGTGCGCGAGTGAAGAGGTTAGCGACGTGCTCATCGTCGTGGCTGTAACCGAGGAATAGAATGACTTCCGCTTGCCGCAGCGTGCCGCCAACCGTACGTTCGTAGTAAGAGCCTGAACCGTTTGGTTTGTAGAGAATGTCATAGTCTTCTTTGGCAAGGATGAGATCGCAGCTCAGGTCCGTGACATCGCCGTGGAGGTGAATAATGCAGGGCTCGTGTGGCCTCTCGCTCCCAGGTAGCTCGGGGCTCCCGTAATGGCGGGTTTTAAATTGTACTTCCATGCGCTTACATGCATCTTCAAGCAATCGGTCATAGTTAGTGGTGATTATCCACTGCCATTTCAGAGTTACCAAAGCGTTGTGAATCTGAGATGGCGCTTGGACTAACTCGCGGTCGGTAAAAATTTCCCGCAGGGTTTGCCGCCACTTCTTTTCACCCAGGACATTCTTGAGCAGCGAGCCAGCCTGTTGATAACCACTGTAGGTCTTATCTCGGATTAAGCGTTCAACCTCCTCCTGTGCCTCAGGCGTGCCGTTTCTGGCCAGTTGGCGCAGGAGGGAAGCCCAGTCGGGGAGCCCTGCCCACCGTGAGAGGCCGGAGCCGACAAAAAGCAATGGCCATCTCTGTTGTGAATAGATACTACGAAAATCTTTGAAGCTTTCTTGCTGCCACCATGTGGGAACCTGCTCAAAACGAGCTACAGTCATGGAAGCCTATCCCTCCCTGAGGTCAGCCGCGGCGCTAGCAGCGGCGTTCCCATCAGTACACTGAACTTTTATTCTATAACACTTAGCAGGCAGCAGTGGCAAATCCCATGCCGAGGCATTAATGCTTAAATGATCCTATCATTGCACATGGCTATAAGCAAGTAGTCGCTGCGGCAGACGGGAGACGAGGAAACAGGAGTCGGTGAGGGAAACTGTGTCGTGCTCGGGGGGGAGATGGTGCCAGGCGCTTGATACGGGCGTCAGCCGCACATGCCTACGGAGGTACGGGAAGGTGTAATGATAACCAGCCGCCGACAGGATAAACACCCAGAGCAAACCCGACTACAACAAGCCCATTGATACGCAAAACCGCTCAGGCCGTTGGCGTTTCGGAGCTCGCCGGGCTGGCCGCAGCCGGCCGAGCACGCTTGGCGTAGAGCGCTTCCTGATTGGACTTGCCTTCGCGGACGAGGCGCAGACGGCCGCCTTCGCGCAGGCGGCGGAGGGTGACGGAGACGTCGCGGGCCTTGAGCGGCCGTTGCAGCTTGTCGCGGTAACGGCGGTTCGCCTCCGCGGCAATCTGGGCGGCTCCGAAGCTGGCGCCGTCCGCCATCCCTTCGACCACCCTCGTCACGAGCTTGGAGGCCTGGATCTCCTTTCCGGCGAGATCGCTGTCGTCGTCCGCTGCTTTCCGGACCGGCGGAGGCGGCGCCATCGGTTCCCCGGCCAATTCCGCCGCGGTGAGCGCCGTGCCTTTGAATGCCTCGAAGTGCTCGGTGACCCGCTTCAGCTCCGCCAGGTGAAAGGCGTTCTGCTCCCGGTGATGGAGCTCCTGCTGAGCGTGATGGTCCGCCTGCTCACGGTGAAAGGCGATCCGCTTTTCCAGCTTCTCCAGGACTTCGGCGACGGAATAGGCCGTGCTCATCCCTCTTCCTCCTTACCGCGCCGCGAGCTTGCGACAACTCGCGGCAGTGGCAGCTCACCTTGCGACAGGTTTCTCCGGACTTGCGACTCTACCAGAGGGTCGAGGACAAAGTCCCGGGATCTTGAAAAAGATGAGCTCATCTTGCGGCAGTGGCGGCTCATTCTCCTTTCTCGCGGCGGGAGATTGCCGCAAGCTCTGCGGAGAGAGGCTGCCGGCGAGGCGATCTTGCGGCAGGCCGCGCCGAGAGCGCCGCGAAGCGTCGCGGAGTAGCCGCAAAATCGTACCGTCCTGCCGCAAGATGGGTTCTATTTGCAGCTCACCACGGCAAGCGAGTCGCAAGGTACCGCTATTTTATCGCGAGACCCGCGGCCGGCGCCCCAAGCCCGTCTTCTCTCACGACAGGCTCGCCGCAAGTTGCCGCGAGATGGCTCGACCATGCCGCGAGCTCAGCATCGGTTGCCTCGAGATGCCGCGGTCTCGCGGCATACTGGCGGCACTTCGCGGCAACAGGAGAAGGCATTGCCGCATGTTCGCGGCGCTTCGCAACGGCACCTGGAGATCGAGCCGCGAAGCGCCGCGATCTCGCGACTTCTTGCGTCAGCATCGAAAGAAAATCGCGGCGCATTGCGGCAGAATAGCGGCACCTTGCGGCGGCATCGGCAGAGCCCGCGACTACTCGCGTCCATCTTGTTCCAGCCTCTCGGGAGCATTTCCGGAGCCTGAAGACCTTGCGGCAATGTCTTGGGAGCTTGCGACTGCGCGAGCTCATCTTGCGACAACGTGAGGAGAGGTTGCCGCGAGATGAGCTCATCTCGCGGCATTTTCGCCGAACTTGCGGCAGCGGATCGAGGGCTCGCGACAGTCCTCAGCCGCCGTTCCCCCGCCGCTCGCGGCGCAGGAAGAGGGCGAGCTCGCGCACGAGATCCACCGTCAGGCGCTCCTCTTCGCAGGCCTTCTGGAACATGAGGAGGGCGACGAGGGCCTCGCGGTGAACGTCGCGCGACTCGAAGACCGGCATGATCTCCGTCGCCAGTCGCTTCAGCTCCTCTACGCAGCCCTCCTGCGCGTAGAGCCGGGCGAGATCGAGGGAGACGAGCGCGGCGTCATAGCCCATGCGGCGCTCGAGGAACTCCTGCTGGACTTCGCGGAAAGCGGCCTCCGCGGGACCGAGCCTGCCGAGCCCGAGGTCGATGAGGCCTTCGGTCCAACGCAGGCGGAGCAAATCCAAGGGCTGCGCGGATTCCAGGAAGAGGCCCCGCAGGTCCGGCAGGAAGGCCCCCGCCTCCTCGAAGCGCTCGGCCCAGACCAGACAGACGAGCAGGTTGTGGCGCGCACAGTTGTAGAGGCGCGGCTCGCGAGAGCGGTCGATCTCGGCCGCGACCTGGCGCAGCAGCTCGATCGCTCCCTCCAGGTCTCCTCTCTCCTCCAGGATCTTCGCCTTCTGGAGCAGCGACTTGCCGATCCCATGCTCCTCCCCCGCCTCGCGGTAAAGAGCGAGGGCTTCGTCGACCAAGGCCAGCGCTTCGTCGAGACGCCGCTGGGCCCGCCGCAGGGAGCTTTTCAAGTCCAGCACCTCGGCCTGGATCTCGGCGTTGCCCCGCGTGCCGCGGGCGAGGCAGCCCTCGGCCTTGAGGAAGGCGTCGTCCGCGCTCCGCAGCTCGCCGAGCACCCGGCGGGCGTTGCCGAGATAGGCGAAGCAGCGGGCGCGCAGGTCCATGATCCAGTTCGTGTCGTAGGCCGCGCCGAGACGGCGCACGATCCGCAGGGCCAGATTGGCCAGCTCCACCGCCCTGGGTGGATCGGTGAACGCCGCCTCGCGGCTCCGCCTGAGGAGGAGCTGGCAGAAGCCCCAGATGTGCAGATCCTCGTTCTGCTCGGCCTCCCGAAGCTGCTCGGCGTAAGGGAGGTCCGCCAACCGTTGCCAGAGCTCCGGCGCCCGCCGGCCTTCGACGACGGCCACCTCTTCGTCCCAGTGGCCTACCTCCTCCTGGAGCCGCAGGATCTCTTCGTGCAGCCGCCGGCAGTCCGGGCAGCGGGCCAGGACGTGGGGAACCACCAGACGCAGCACCTCCTCGTGCTCCAGGACTCCCGCGAGCCACTTCGCCAGCGTTTCGAGGGGCAGGTGAGCCTCCTCCAGAACCGCCTCTTCCGGACGAGCCAGATCACTCATCTTGTTACCTCCTTCAACAACATAGTTACCGCAGAGCACCTTTTTGTGACATCCAGAAACAAAAAGAGGGGGCTGGAGGATGAGCCCCCGGCCCCCTGGACACGGGCCTACGTCTCTACCCGTTGGGATCGATCGACATGCCTTCGTCGTTCCCCTGCTGCCCGGGCTTTTGGCCGTTCGGATCGATCGACGGCCCCTCCTTGGTCATCTCCGGTTGCCAGAGGCTGGCGGCGACGCGGCGCAGCCAGGAGAGGGCGCCCTCGCCGAGGACGGCAATTTTCCGCACCTCGGCCGAGGGCCTACGGCTCGCCTGAGCGTAGACCGGCAGGCTGCCGAGGAGCAGGGCCGCCAGGAGGAGGAAGACGGTAAGGACATGGCACGGACGAGAGATCGTGGACATGAGCAGCTCCTTCAGAGGCACCAAGTCTCGCGAGCGGCGGGATTGCCGCCGGAGCCCCGCCTCTAAAGAACAAGGTTGCTCTTAACGGTAAAAATGCGCTAGCGAGTTATTGTCAATTCGAGGCGGCCTGCCCTTGGGCAGGTCGGTCGGATACAATCCCACCCCTACTCAAGCGGGAGGATGCTCATGGCGGCCGCGTCGGTCTCTACCCTGTCGGAGCTGTTCCTGAAGGTGGCGGGCTACAACAAGCCGGACTGCCTCCTCTCCAAAGTGGGCGGCACGTATCAGCCGATGTCCACCGCCGAGCTGGCGGACCGGGTCAAGCGGCTGGCGAAGGCGCTCCAGGGGCTGGGGCTCGAGCCCGGGGACCGCGTGGCGCTGATGGCGGAGAGCGGTCCGCACTGGCCGACGGTGGACTTCGCCACCCTGTGCTCCGGAGGCGTGCTGGTGCCGATCTATCCCACCCTGCTGCCGGACCAGGCCACCTACATCGCCAACGACTGCGGCGCCAGGATCCTGTTCGCCGAGACCACGGCACATCTGGAGGGATTCCTCTCCCATGCCGACGAGCTGCCGCAGGTGCGTCAGTTCGTGCTGATCAAGGGAGACTCCGGCGATCCGCGGGTGACGACCCTGGCCGCGCTGCTCGAGCAGGGGGCGGGCTACGACGCCGAGGCGTTCGAGGCGAAGGCCCGCGCCGTGCGCCCGGAGGACCTCGCCACCTTCATCTACACCAGCGGCACCACCGGCACGCCCAAGGGCGTCATGCTGACCCACCGCAACATCGCCTCCAACGTCTCCGATGCCGGCCCGCTGATCAAGATCGAGAGCTCGTACACGGCCCTGTCGTTCCTGCCTCTCTCCCACTCCTTCGAGCGCACGGTGGACTACATCTACTTCCTGGCCGGCGCCACCATCGCCTACGCCGAGTCGGTGGCGGTGGTCGCGCAGAACATGCAGGAGGTCAAGCCGCACGTCTTCGTCTCGGTGCCGCGGGTCTACGAGAAGGTCTACGCGCGGGTGCAGGAAGGGGCGGCGGCGGGCTCGCCGATCAAGCAGAAGATCTTCGCCTGGGCGGTGGCCAAGGGACGCGAGGCGCTCCCCTGGCGTCTCAAGAGACAGAAGCCGACGGGGCTGCTCGGTTTCCAGCTCGGTCTCGCGGACAAGCTGGTGTTCTCCAAGATCCACGAGCGACTCGGCGGGCGTTTCGTCTTCGCCGTCTCGGGCGGCGCGCCGCTCGCCCGCGATCTCGCCGAGTTCTTCTGGGGCGCCGGCATTCCCATCTTCGAGGGTTATGGCCTGTCGGAGACCTCCCCGGTGATCTCGGTGAACTCCTGGGGCGCGGTCAAGATGGGGACGGTGGGGCGGCAAATTCCCAATGTCGAGGTGCGGATCGCCGAGGACGGCGAGATCCTGTCGCGGGGCCCCAACATCATGAAGGGCTACTGGAACATGCCCAAGGAGACGGCGGAGGTGATCGATGCCGAGGGTTGGTTCCACACCGGCGACATCGGCGAGATCGACGCCGAAGGCTTCCTGCGCATCACCGACCGCAAGAAGGAGCTGATCATCAACGCCTACGGCAAGAACGTGGCGCCGGCGCCGATCGAGAACTCGCTGAAGAGCAGCCGCTATATCGGCCAGGCGGTGGTGATCGGCGACCGCCGGAAGTTCCTCTCGGCGCTGCTGGTGCCGGACTTCGACGCCCTCAAGGGCTGGGCCGAGCGGCAGGGGCTCGGCGCTCTGAGCCCGCAGCAGATGGTGGCCAACGAGCAGGTGCGGGCCCTGGTGGCGAAGGAGGTGGAGGCGGTCAACGCCGGCCTCGCCGGCTTCGAGAAGGTCGTCGCCTGGGAGCTGCTGCCCGACGAGTTCACCCTGGAGACGGGCGAGTTGACGCCGACCCAGAAGGTGAAGCGCCGGGTGATCAATCAGAAGTACGGCGCGGTCATCGACCGGCTGTATGTGGAGGCGGATCAGAAGGGGGCGTCTTAACGTGCCATCCATCTTCCACCTCGAAGTCGGCGCCGACCGCCTGGCGACGCTCACGTTCGATTCGCCGGAGAAGAAGGTCAACGTCTTCACCCGCGCCGCCTTCCAGGAGCTGGAGGAAGTCCTCGAGGCGGTCGCGGCGCGGCGCGATATCGGCTGCCTGATCCTGCTCTCCGGCAAGGCGGGGAGCTTCATCGCCGGCGCCGACGTCGAGGAGATCGCGAGGGTGACGGACCCGGTGGAAGCGGAGGCGGGCTCGCGCGCGGGGCACCGCCTGTTCTCGGCCTGGGAGTCGCTGCCGTTCCCTACGGTGGCCGCCATCCGCGGCGTCTGTCTGGGCGGCGGGCTGGAGATCGCGCTCGCCTCGACGTACCGGGTGGCCAGCGACCGCGCGGACACCAAGATGGGCCTGCCCGAGGTGCGGCTGGGCATCCTTCCCGGTTGGGGCGGCTCGACGCGGCTGCCGCGCCGCATCGGCATCGCCGAGGCGCTGGACCTCATCCTCACCGGCAAGACGGTTGCCGGCCGCAAGGCCCTGAAGCTCGGGCTCGTCGACGCCCTGCTGCCGGATGCGCGGTTCCTCGACGAAGTGCGCGACTTCGCCCTGGCGCGGCGCGACCGGCCCCGCCGCGACGAGGGCGGGTTCGATCTCAAGGAGGCCCTCCTCGAGAAGAACCCCGTCGGCCGCAAGATCCTCTTCGACCAGGCGCGCAAGAAGACGCTGGAGCAGACGCGCGGGCATTATCCGGCGCCCCTGCGCGCCATCGAGGTGGTGCGGGTGGGCATCGAGGACGGCGTCAAGGCCGGCTTCGACGCCGAGGCCCGCGCCGTGGCCGAGCTCGCCACCTCGCGCATCTCGAAGAACCTGGTGCACGTCTTCCGGCTCACCGAGGAGGCGAAGAAGGAGACCGGGCTGCCCGGCGCCGAGCCGCGCCCGGTGAACGCCACGGCCGTGCTCGGCGCCGGCGTGATGGGCGGCGGCATCGCCTACCTGATCGCCGCCGAGACGGGGCTTCCCGTGCGCATGAAGGACGTGCGCGAGGAGGCGCTGGCGAGCGGCATGCAGCACGCGGCGGGATTGTTCGACCAGCAGGTGCAGCGGCGGCGGCTCGCCGCTCCGGAGGCACGGCGCCGGATGGCCCTCCTCCGCCCGACGCTCGACGATTCGGGCTTCGACCGGGCGGACCTGGTGATCGAGGCCATCGTCGAGAACATGGCCGTCAAGCAGGAGGTCTTCGCCGAGACGGCCAGGCACGTCCGCGCGGACGCGGTCCTCGCCTCCAACACCTCGTCGCTCTCCATCGCCGGCATCGGCGAGCGCACGCCGCACCGCGAGCGGGTGGTGGGGATGCACTTCTTCAATCCCGTCCACAAGATGCCGCTCGTCGAGGTGATCGCGCCGGAGGGCGCCGACGCCGCGGCGGTCAATACCGTCTTCGCCTTCACCCGCCGGCTGGGCAAGACGCCGATCCTGGTCAAGGACGCGCCCGGCTTCCTGGTCAACCGGCTGCTGATGTTCTACTCCACCGAGGCCCTCTGGCTGCTCGACGAGGGCTATCGCATCGAGGATCTCGACCGCGCCATGACCGACTGGGGCATGCCGGTGGGTCCGATCGCGCTCCAGGACGAGGTGGGGATCGACGTCGCCACCAAGGTGGCCCACATCCTGCGCGACGCCTTCAGCGAGCGGCTGCCGCTTCCCGAATGGCTCGACAAGGCGCCGGCGAGCGGCCGCCTGGGAACCAAGAACGGCAAGGGCTTCTATCGCTATGACGGCCGCGAGCGCAAGGACCCGGACCCGGCGGTCTACGGGCTGCTCGGGATCGAGCCCCGGGTGAGCAATCCGGACCCCGGCGCCATCGCCGACCGCATGGTGCTGCCGATGGTCAACGAGGCGGCCCGCTGCCTGGAGGAAAGCGTGGTGCGCAGCGCCGCCGACGTGGACCTGGCACTGATCTTCGGCACCGGATTTCCCCCCTTTCGCGGCGGCCTCTGCCGCTGGGCGGACCAGGCGGGGCTGGCGCGCATCATCGCCACCCTCGAGCGGCTGGAGGGAAGCGTCGGCGAGCGCTTCCAGCCGTCCGCGGCCCTGCGGGCGACGGCGGCGGCGGGGGGGTTCTATGAGAGGTTTCCGCAAAAAGGACTCAAAGGATAGCAACGATAACAAGGACAAGGAGGACAGCAGAGCGAAACTGTCCCTGGAGTCCTTGGTGTCCCTTGAGTCCTTTTCACTGTCCCTTCCTGAGGACGAAGAGAGCTTTCCTCCCCCGGGAATATCGCTGGCCCGTCCCTTGCTGTCTCCTACGGGGGGAAGGACCAAGCAAAGGAGAGAACCATGTCTCGAACCATGCGGATGACGGCGCTCGCCCTCGTCGCGCTGTGCGCCTTTGGACGCGCCGTGGCGGCGCAGGAAGAGAAGCCGCAGAGCCAGTTCGGCGGCGAGGTCACCGTCAACGAGGTGCTGCTCGACGTCCTGGTCACCGACGCCAAGGGCAACGTCATCGTCGGCCTCGACAAGAACGATTTCGTGGTCACCGAGAACGGCAAGCCGGTGAACCTCACCGGCGTCACCTTCTACAGCAACCGCCGTCTGCTCCAATCCTCGCCGGCGCTCGCCAAGCAGGGCGTCAGCGTCGAGCAGGTGCCGGAGGACCGCTACTTCATCCTGCTCTTCGACGACCAGAAGCACACCGCCCAGGAGGCGCCCGGGCTGCTGTCGCAGCAACTCCAGGCCGCCAAGCGGGTGCGCGGCTGGATCGACGGCGAGCTGCTGCCCAACGACTGGGTGGCGGTGGCGAGCTTCGATACCCGGCTCAAGGTGCAGCAGGACTTCACCCGCGACCGCCGGGCGCTGATCGAGGCGGTGGGCGATGCCATGAAAGGCAAGGACCGCGAGGGGAACTATCCGTCGCGGATCGACATCGGCAAGGGCCCGTCGCTGCTCGCCGGGCTGCCCAAGGGCCAGGAGCTGCGCGACAAGACCCACGATCTCTACGAGTCGATGCAGGAGATCTCCCGGGCGGCCGGCAACGTACGCGGCCGCAAGAACCTGCTGCTGTTCACGTACGGCCTTCCTGGACGGGAGGACACCTTCGGCCAGTGGGTCCCGGACAAGCGCTACTACGAGCCGACGGTGCGGGCCCTCAACGCCAACAACGTCGCGGCCTATACGCTCGATCTCGTGCCTCCCGCCGTCGAGCACACGCTGAGCGACGCGCTCAACAAGCTGGCGGACGATACCGGCGGCCGTTACTTCTTCAACGTCACCAATTTCTCGACGCCGCTCGACGAGGTGGCGAAGGAGAACAACGGCTATTACCTGCTGAGCTACTCCAGCGAGCAGCCGGCCGGCAAGTCGGGCTTCCAGGAGGTCGCCGTCCGCCTCACCAATCCCGAGTTCCGGGTCAAGGCCCGCCGGGGTTACGAGTACGGGAAGTAGCTGACTCTTCGAAAACCTGCCTGTAGGGGCGGCCCTGCGTGGCCGCCCTGTTTCGGACGAACACGGACGGCACGGACGCGAACACGGACGAGGGCGGCCACATAGGGCCGCCCCTACACGGAGATCAACGTCCCACCGCCGCGCGCAGCAACCGCCGCCGCAGCCCGGTATAAGGCTGCCTGCAGGCGAGCAGATCCGAGAACACCCGACGGATCCCCGGGTGCAGCCGCGCCAGCGGCACCATCCACTGGCCGATGGAGCCTTCGAAGAAGAGGTCGCGGGCGCGGCCGGCGCGCTCCATGTCGCCGGTCAGCTCGGCCTCCAGGCGGTCGGGATACGCGGCGGGCTCCCCGCCGAGCAGGCTCTGGGCCGCCCATAGTCCGGAGAGCATGCCGTAGCGGATCCCTTCGCGCGTCAGCGGATCGGCCAGCGCCGCCGCGTCGCCCACCAGCAGCACGCGGCGGGAGAGCCCGCGGCGTGCTCCCTCCAGCGTCCATTCGCCGAAGACCGGGATGGGATACCGGTAGCGCGGCCCCGGCAGGCTGCGCCAGCCCGCGGGGAGGTGGCGGTCGAGGAACTGGTCGAGCGCCGCGCGGGCGGTGGAGTCCGCCAGCTTGCCGGGCGTGTAGGCGATGCCGACCGAGGCGCCGCCCGGCCGCGGAAAGATCCAGAGATAGGAGTCGGCGAGCGCGGGTAGAGCGACGATCAGGTGTCGCCAGGCGAGGCCGGAGAGCGATCCGCCGAGCCCGATGCTGTCGCCCCGCGGCGCCAGCCCCAGCGAGCGCCGCGAGAGCCCCCGCGCGCCGTCCGCGCCGACGATCCAATCGTAGGTCCTTGTCTCGCCGCCGGCGGTGACGCCGACGCCTTCCGGACTCCATTCCAGCCGCTCGGCCTTGCCGGGGAGACGGGAAGCGCCCGCCGCCACGGCCGCCGCGACGATCGCTTCATCGAGATCCCGCCGGCGGAAGATGCGGAGGCCGGCGAGATCCATCGCGATGCGGCCGCCACGGGCGTTCTCGAACAGGGCCGGAGGGCTGTCGACGGCCGGCAGCGGCGAGGGATCGAAACCGGCGAGGCGCGGCAGGACGTGCTCCGGCACGCCCCCGCCGCACGGCTTCTCCCCGGGACGGACGGGCAGGTAGAGGTCCACCGCCGCGCCGCCGCGCGCCAAGGCCAACGCCGCGGCGCCTCCCGCGGGGCCGCCGCCGAGGACGGCGATTCTCATGGGAGGGATTGTAGCTATTCCTCGCCGTTCTCCTCGATCGACAGCAGCACCACCGTGACGTTGTCGATGCCGCCGCGGGCGTTGGAGTCGTTGATCAGCGCGCGGCAGATCTCGTGGAGGCTCTTGCCGCTGGCCAGGCGGTCGCGGATGTCGGCGTCGGAGAGCATGCCGGTCAGGCCGTCGGAGCAGAGGAGGAAGAGGTCTCCCGGCTGCACCGGCAGCTCCCGCACGTCCACCAGCACGTCGCTCTCGCCGCCGAGGGCGCGGGTGACGACGTTCTTGAGCGGGTGGGAGCGGGCCTGCTCCTTGGAGAGGAAACCGGCCACCACCTGCTCGTTGACCCAGGTGTGGTCCTGCGTCAGTTGCTCCAGCCGGCCGTCGCGCAGGCGGTAGGCCCGGCTGTCGCCGACGTGGGCCACGGCGACGGTGGCGCCGGCGAGGAGGAGGCCGACGACGGTCGTCCCCATGCCGTAGAGCGAGCCGTCCTTGCTGATGGCGCGCAGCACGTGGTCGTGGGCCATGCGCACGGCCATCTTGAGCAGGTTCGAGTGGCGCTCGAGGCGGGAGTCCATGCCGAAGGGCCAGGTGGTGTCGCGGTCGGCGGTCTTGGCGATGAAGTCGCGGATGGCGTTGACGGCGAGCTGCGCCGCCACCTCGCCGTGGCTGTGGCCGCCCATGCCGTCGGCCACGACGTAGAGCCTGTGCGTCGGATCGATCTCGAAGTAATCCTCGTTGTGGGCCCGGGTGAGCCCCACGTCGGACAGTCCGCAGGCCTTGACGCGCATCAGCCGGCCTTCCCGAAGAGGCCCCGGCGGGGAGTGCCGGCGCGGTTGAGCTCCTCCAGGGCCTGCCGGATCTCCGGATCGTCGTCTCCCCACTGCAGCGACTTCCGGTAGAAGAGGACCGCGCGTTCGCTCTCGCCCGCGAGCGCCAGGATGCGGCCGGCCTGCTTCAGGTAGGCGGGGTTCATCGGCTCGAGATCGCAGGCCCGCTCGATGGCGGCCACGGCCCGCGGCAGCCAGTTCTTCTGCTGGCTGCACGCCTGGGCCAGGTGATGCCAGGCCTGGGCGTTGCGGGGGTCGTACTGGGTCGCCTGGTCGAAGTTGCTGGCCGCCTCTAGGTAGTTCTTCTCCTTGTAGGCCTTGACCCCGCGCTGCAGGTAGACCCGCGACAATTGGCGCGGCTCCCCGGCTCCCGCCTCCTCGGGGCGGAGCAGCTCGAGGTCGTGCAGCCGCCGCCTTTCCGCATCCGAGAGGACGTTGAAGGCCTGGGTGATGGCCTGGAAATCCCGCTCGGCCCGCTCCTTCTCCGCGCCGCGAAAGCGGTCGGGATGACGGGTGCGGGCGAGCTCCCGGAAGCGTCGCCGGATCTGGTCCTCGGTGGCGTTGCGCGGCACCGCGAGGACGGCATAGAAGTCCCTGGCCATCGCTGATCCTATTGCTGCTTGATTCTATACAAACGCAACGCTGTCGCGCGCACGGCGTCGGCGACGTTGCGGTCGCGGTGGATCTCCCGCAGATCGCGCACCGACATCCGGGGGATCAGCTTGAGCGCCGTCGCCAGCGGCGTGCGGGGATTCTGCACCAGGGCCTTGGTGATGACGTAGCGGTTCACCCACTCGCGCCTCCTGGCGATGGTCTCCAGCACCTCCTCGTTGACCGACCGGTTGCCGGCCGTCTGCTCGACCTCCTGTTCGGAGAGGCTGTTGTTGAGGACCACCGCCACGGCGACCTGGGCGCTGGAGTCCCGCATCAGGATGGCGCGCAGGGCGCGCGGCGCCCCGCGGGCGAGCTTGAGCCGCGCCGGCACCGGCAACAGGCGGATCTGGCCCTCGGAGAGACCCGTCTTCTCGTCGATCTCCCCGACGGGAGGCTCCATCCTGACGGCGGCGAGGACGTCTTCCAGGGCCTCGTCGTCCATCTCCAGCGGCTGGACGGCGGGCGCCGGCGCCCGGCTCTTCTTCGACGGCAGCAGGTGCTCGCGGTACTCGATGATGCGGCGCTGCGAGTAGACGGAGAGCCGCGGGTTCTCCTCCAGGGCCTCGAGGATCGCCGGCTCCTCGATGATGGCGTCCTGGCGCAGGAGGAGGAGCTCCTGCAGATCCGGCGGCAGGCGCCGGGCGAGGCGGGCGAGGACGCGGCGGGGCACGTCGCGCCGGCGCAGGATCGTCTCGATGAGCGCCGGCTGGCTCACCTCGTCGGCGAAGAAGGCCAGCGCCCGCTCCCCCGCCTGCAGCTCCAGGAAGGGACCGGCGATGCGCGGCTCGATCTTGCGCAGGCTCTCCCGCGCGCGCTCCGCCACCTCGCGGTCCGCGCCCAGCGCGAGATCGACCTGCAGCGGGATGATCTGCTCGGGAGGCAGCGGCAGGAGACCGTCCGCGGCGAGGAGCTGAAGCTGGCGGTTTCCCGAGCGCGCCTGCTCGAGCAGCGACGACTGGCTGTCAGCCAAGGTCAGCGCGCCTCTTTCTTGGCTTTCAACGCCTGCACGGTATTGAGATCGATGAGCAGGTCGCGCACCACGTCCCCGTCCGCCTTGTCCAGCGCCAGCGGATAGCCGTTCACCTGGATGTCCACCGCGCCCGCGTTGCCGAGGGTGAGGACGATGCTCTGCCCGGCTTCGAGCTGCAGGGCCTCGCCCTGGACCCGCAGCTCCGAGAACCGGTTCTTGCCGTCGATCACGGCTTCCACCCAGCAGTCCTTGGTGAAGTCGAGCGAGACCTCGAGCGGCGCTTTCGGCTGCTGCGGCGGAGGCGGCACGGGCTGCCGCGCCAGGGGGGCGGGCGGCGGCGCGGCGATCGGCGGCGCCTGCGCCGCGCTCGCCGGTTTCTCGCTGCGGCGGTCGGCGAACCAGGCGGCGATCGACACCAGCACGAGCAGCACCAGGCCGGCGAGGGCGAGAACCAGGCCGTAGCTCCAATTGCGCCGCACCGGCGGCTGTCCCGGATCGACCGGCTTCGGCCGGCTGCGCACCTTGGTGTCTTCCTTGGGATCCCCCGGCAGCTCCTCCGGGTGGTGCACCGAGAGGTAGTGATTGACCACGTCGTCGGGCGAAAGGCCGACGTAGCGGGCGTATTCGCGCAGGAAACCCTTGGCGAAGATGGGCGCCGGCAGCAGATCGAAGCGGTCCGCCTCCATCGCCTCGAGGTAGCGGAGGCTGATCTTCGTGCGGTCGGCGATGTCGCGCAGGTTGATCTCGCGCATCTCGCGCTGCCGCCGCAGCCAGTCGCCGAACGAGCCCACCTCCGCCGATCCTCCCTCCCAGGGGAACGGGCGGGAAGGACGCTTCGCGCCGGCGCTCCCGGCGGCGTCGGCCGGGGCGGCTTCGAGTTTGCGGGGCGGTAATCTGTCTTGTCTGGACACGTTTTTCGATACGCGACGAGGTACTCTACGCGGCGCTACCGCCGGGGGTCAAATTCCCTCCTCATTCTCCAGCAAGACCCACGCCCGACCTCACCCCCGGCCCCTCTCCTGAAGGAGAGGGGAGGAAAACCTGTGCTTCTTGAAGCCCCTCTCCTTCAGGAGAGGGGTTTGGGGTGAGGTCGCGTCGCGCAGGCCGGTGCCCGCTTGCCGAATCTGGTATCTTCCTCCTCCCTTATGGCGATTTCCCGCACCACACAGAACCAGTTGTCCAAGGGTGATTTCGAAGCGATCGAGGGCGAGTGGCTGACGCGCCTCGACGGCGATCTCGCCGATCTCGACTATTTCGTCGGCGTGGCGCGCGCCCTGGTCGGCACCGGCGAAGAGGGGCGGGCCCGCTCGCTGCTCGACCTGCTCGACGAGCAGCTCCGCGAGGGGGGCCGCTGGGCGGTGCGGCTGAACCTCCTCAAACGCGCCGGCAACCTCTATCTCGCGCCCGAGAAGCTCCACCCCACCGTCTCAGCCACCCTCTCCAAGCTCTACGGCGCCCGCTCGACCTACAAGTCGTTCTACGAGGCCGTGGGGCTCCACCGCGCGACGAACGACATCCCGAAGACCTGGGAGAAGGTCGAGCGCCTGGAGGGCCTGCTCGCCTTCGACGTCGGCACGGTGGTGGCGATGGAAGGCAAGGGCGTCGGCCGCGTGGTGGAAGCCAACCTCGGGCTGGAGAGCTTCAAGGTGGATTTCGAGCGCATCCGCGGCGTCAACGTCGGCTTCAAGGCCGCCCCCAAGCTGCTGCGGCCCCTCGCTCCCGAGCACGTGCTGCGCCGCAAGCTGGAGGAGCCGGCGGCGCTCAAGGCCCTCGCTCCTCCCGAGCTCCTGCGCGTCGTCCTCGAGAGCTACGACCGGCCGCTCACCGCCGGCGAGATCCGCGACGTCCTCGCCGGCATCGTCGCCGAGCCGCAATGGACGGGCTGGTGGAGCGCCGCCCGCAAGCATCCGCAGGTGGTGGCGAGCGGCAGCGGCGCGCGCCAGACCTATCAATGGGCGGGGAGCAGCGGCGACGCCATGGACTCGGTGTGGAAGGCCTTCGAGCGCGACGAGCCCCGCCGCAAGATCGAGCGGCTGCGGCGCGAGGGACCGCGCGATCCCGGGCTGCGCGACCGCATGGCGGCGAACCTCGCCGCGCTGGCCGAGAAGGTGATGGACGCCGATCCCGGGCTCGCCTTCGAGATCTGGTTCGCCGTCGAGCGCAGCGGCGGCAGGATCGACGAGAACGTGGACTGGTCGCCCGACCGCCTGCTCGCCCACCAGCCGTCCCAGGTCTTCGCCGGCATCGAGGACCGGCTGCTGCGCGAGCGCGCCTACACGATGGTGCGCGAGCGGCGCGAGGACTGGCCCGCCGTCTATCGCGACGCCATGACCAAGGAGACGGACCCGCGCGCGCTCGACCTCCTCGCCGATGGTCTCGCCCAGGGAGGGCCGCGCGAGCTGGACCGCTTCCTCGACGGTCTCCTCGCCCAGCCGCACCGCAATCCGGCGGCGTTCGCCTGGCTCGCCGAGCGCGCCGCGGTGGACGAGGAGCTGCGCGCCCGCAACGCCTTGCGCCTGCTGCAGCAGATCCTCACCGCCCCGTCGCGCGACGAATTCGCGCCGTTCCGCGTGCGCCTGCTGGCCCTCTCCGAGTCGGGCGGCACGGTGCCCCGCCTCCTCGCCCACCTCACGGAGGACCAGGCGGCCCAGGCCGAGGAGGCCGTGCAGCGCGCCTCCACGCTCGAGCCGTACCAGCGCGAGCAGCTCGTCAACGCCATCCACCTGCGCTTCGAGACCCTGCGCAAGGAGACCGGCCCGCCGCCGATCTACGCCACCCGCGAGGCGGTGGAGGCCAAGCGTGGCGAGCTGCAGCAGATCCTCTCGGTGGACATCCCGGCCAACCGCAAGGCCATCGCGGAGGCGCGCGCGCTGGGCGACCTGCGCGAAAACTTCGAGTACAAGTCGGCGCGCCAGCGGCACGAGTACCTCAACGCCCGCGCCGCCTCCCTCAACTCCGACCTCTCCCGGGTCCGCATCATCGAGAACGCGGACGCGGAAGCCTCCGAGGTCCGCATCGGCTCCCGCGTCCGCCTCGCCGGCCCGGCGGGCGCGCGGACGATCACCATCCTCGGCCCCTGGGAGAGCAAGCCGGAGGAGGACGTCATCTCCTACGAGTCCGAGCTGGCCAAGGAGCTGTTGGGCCGCAAGGTGGGCGGCGCGGTGACGATCGGCGGCGAGGAGTGGACGGTGGCTGGAATCGAGCCGTTCCGGTAGGGCTCGGTTCTCCCCCAGAATAGATCGCCGCATCCGGCGAAGCTGGGGCCGGTTCCCTGACGAACCGGCCCGCCTTCACACTCCGACCTCTGACGGCAGACAAAACTTCAAAGACTGCTTCCGCGCGCCTGCAAAAATAGGATGTCAGCTACTTCGTTCTAGTAGTGGCGCGAGCGAGGGAGAGCGGGACAATTTTCGTGACATCGAACTTGGCCCATCCCGAGGAGCTTCCGCACGGAGAGCGCCAGCAGGCCGAAGATCGGCACGGCGGCCTGCAACAGGATCCGGTTCCAGGTGACCTCCGCGTAGTAGCTCGCCGCCGGAACCTGTGAATAGGCGGCCCAGGCCACCGCGACAGGCGTCGCCGCGGCGACGACCAGAAGGGCCGTGGGAGGCCGGCGCCGGCTTGGAGCCGCGACCAGAACCAGGATCGGAGCCAGCCACCAGAAAAGGCCCCAAACGCCCGGATGGAACATTCGAGCCGCGATTACAGACAGGATCGAGAAGAGCCGCATGGATGTCAGATTGCGTGCGGAGGTCAGAACGGAGAAGGTCTCGAAGTAGGACTCGTCGTAGCGATTGGGGATTGCAGAGCGCCAATGAATCAGAAGGACGAGGGCGACGAGGACCAGGCTAAAGGCAGCCGCTGCTGCGAGCAGACGAGGCTTGGCCGATCGCGAATGGCGGCGGCGGGCGGTGAGCGTGATCCCCACGGCCAGCGCCAGCGTCACCGCAGCCTCGGGCAGGCCTTCATTTTTCGTCAGCACCGCCGCGCCGAGCAACAAGCCGGCCGCTATCCCGCTGGAAACTCGCGGACGGCTCTGGAGGACCAGCAGAAGTCCCGCGCCGGAAAAGCAGGCCAAGGGAAGATCGCTGTAGGCGCCGGTGGCTCCCCCTTCGCGATCGAACGGAATCCACGGAATGGTGAGAAGAACGAGAATAGTAAGGAGCGCCGCGCGCTCTCCCGCCCATCGCCGGCCCGCATCGACGATCAAAACCACGAGGACCGGAAAGAACGCCGCATAGACGGCCCGGAAGACGCGTTCATCGTCGCTCCCCGCCGCCTCCAGGGCCGCGACTTGCGCGAGCGGCATGAGGAGCGGATAGCGGGGATGGTTGACGAAAGTCTTTGCCGATCTGAGGACGTCCGCGTCCACGCTGCCGGCGTCCCGGATGAAGATCGCCTGGGCGGACCACGTCATGCGGCCGTCCCAGTCTTCCAGCGGATGAGTGAGCGCATTGGCGAAGGCCGCGACGGAGACGAAGGCGGCGAGGAGAGAGAGCCCTAGCCAGCCAAGACCCCACATTAGAGGCCGGCGTCGCCGCGGTGGCGGTGCGTTCCACCTCCTGGTGATCAACAGGCAGACCGCCACGCCGGAGCCCGCCAGGAGCGGAATAAAGGCTGCAATGAATACGAGCGGCCCGTCGATCGGTACCCCGCCGAAATGCGATGCGAGATAGAGAACCAGGCCGATCCACGACACGCCGAGGAGATAGGCGAAAGCCAGTCTCCGCACCAGTCCGGTCCTGGCAAATCCCGGCAGGCAGACTGTCAACCCGAGTCCAGAACCGAGGAAGAGAGAGATCGCGATGAGAGCTCCTGCCGCGCTATCCGCCGTCATGACGACCTCTTCCGCCCGGCCAGGAGCTGGTCGCGCGTCAACAGCACGGGAACGCCGTCGTTGCCGGGAACCACGGCGCGGTCCACCCACTTCGGGATGGCCGTGCCTTTGGGTCCTCGCAGGCCCCGACCGCCGCGCGATTGGATGAGGATCGGCCGCCGCGGCGCGAGGTCATAGCGCACCCAGAGCTCCCAGCCTGACCCAGCCGGCATGTTCTCCGGAACCAGAAGATAGGACGCATCGGGAGGAAGCGCGCGCCGGATGGAGTCGATCGCCTCCGTATAGGCCGCTCCGAAGGTCCGGCGGCGAGCTTCGGAGGCATCGAGAGACGCCCACCGGCGGGCATCGGCGAGAAGAAGGCTCGACTGGTAGAGCATGTTCGGAATACCCCAGCCGATCAGCACCAAGAGCGCGCCGGCCCCGGCGCCCACACGGAAAAAGCATAAAGGTTGCCTGCGGAGGAGCTTCAACCCGCCGACCTGGATCGACATGCCGGCGGCAGCATAGCGTCGAATTGAAGGGCTGGAAGAGACGGGCTAACGGGCGCGCCGTATACTTAGGCTATGAAGATCAAGGTCGTCGTCCACGAAGCCGAGGAGGGAGGGTATTGGGCGGAAGTTCCCGCGATCCCAGGTTGTGCCACCCAGGGTGAAACCTTCGAGGAACTTCTCCACAACCTCTATGAGGCAGTCGAAGGATGCCTTGCCTGCTCAGGCACCTATTGAACAGGCCGGAATCTCGGAGGACGAGACCGGGTAACGCCGGATAGCTTTCCTGTCCTTGCTGTCCTTGCCGTCCCTTTGGTCCTTTCCCGCAGGCCAGAGGGGTAAGGCTCGTAGTACGCTATCCGCCGCTCGACGGAGGCGCGACCTTGATCTCGGACGGCCAACAGAGACCTCCCGGGGAGGCGATGGACTTCGCGCAGCTTCACCGCGACCTGGTGCGCGCCGTGGGCCGCGTCTGCCCGCGCTGGATGGCGGACCGGGCGGACGACCTGGTGCAGGTGGCGCTGATGCGGGTGATGGAGATCCAGCGCCGGAAGGAGGGCACGGCGGAATTCTCCTCCTTCTATCTCAAGAAGGCCGCCTACAGCGCCCTCATCGACGAGATCCGGCGCTTGCGGCGGCGGCAGGAGGTCTCCATCGAGAGCGACGACGACGAAACCGGGCCGGTGTTCGATCCCGCCGCGCCGGAGCCCGACCCGGAGCGCGCCTCGGCCGGGCGGCAGGTTGGCCGGGCCATCCGCGACTGCCTCGGCGTCATGGTGCCGCCGCGCCGCCACGCCGTCACGCTCAACCTCCAGGGTCACAGCGTGCCGGAGATCGGCCGGCTGCTGGGCTGGACGGCCAAGAAGGCGGAGAACCTGGTCTACCGCGGCATGGCCGATCTGCGCGGCTGCCTGGGCGCGAAGGGAATTCAGCATTGAGACACAAAGCACCCAAGCGAGCTCAAGGATTTGCAAGGACTGGAACCGTTTACAGTAAGGTGGTGAAAGCACTGGGTGAGGGTATTTCTGTCTCCGGAGCGTTCCCTTACCGAAAGGTGCCAACATGAGCCACGACGACCAGGAACTCGCAAGCCTACGCGCCGCCTTCACCGCTCCGGCGGCGGCCGCTCCGGACCCGGAGAGCTGTCCGGCGCCGGAGAAGATCTGGGAGGCGGTGCGCGGCGAGCTGCCGCCGGCCGGGCTGCGGCAGGTGCTCGAGCACACAGCGCGCTGCGAAGCCTGCGCCGAGGACTGGCGCCTGGCGGCCGAGCTCGAACGCCAATCCGCGGCCGCGGCCGAGACGGCGCCCGGCAAGGTCCTCCAGGGCCGGTTCGGCTGGCGACCCCTGATGACGGCCGCGGCTCTGGCCGCCGGCCTGCTCCTGGCCGTCGGCCTCTACCGCACGGCCTTCAATTCCGCGCCGCCCACTTATCGCGAAGCCGGGAGCGAGGCCATCCGCTCGCTGCTTCCCGAGAACCAGGCGCTGCCCCGGAAGGGAGCGGTGCTGCGCTGGTCGCCGGTACCCGGGGCCGAGTCCTACGACGTCCGCATCAGCACCGAGGACCTGCGGCTCGTCCTCACAGCGCAGAGCCTGAAGACGGCGTCGTACGCCATCCCCGAGAGCGCCCTCGTGGCCCTGCCGAAAGGCTCGAAGCTGCTCTGGCAGGTGGACGCCGTCTTCCCCGACGGCAGCCGCCGCAGCTCGGAGACGTTTTCGGTGGAGGTGCGGTAGGCCGGGAGAATGGACTGACACGGACGGAGAGGACGGGCACGGACGGATAAAACCCCTCTTCCCCCTCTCCAGCTTGCTGGAGAGGGGGCCAGGGGGTGAGGTTTCGGAGGGCAGGCCCGCCCAACATTCAAGGGACCAGTGAACCTCGGCTCCCTACCCCTGCAGCCGCCGCGCGAGCTGCTCGGCGCGCTGGCGGTTGCCCCATTTCCGTCTCCTCCAGGCCGCCATTCTACCTCCCTCCTCTCCCGGTGAGCCGCTGTCCCGTCTCCCCACCCCTGGTACACTCCAGAGACAAGCCATGATTCCGAACCGCTTTCCCGCCCCCGTTCCGACGCCCGCCGACTGGTCGCCGACCTCCTGGCAGGCGATGCCGGCGCTGCAGCAGCCGGTCTATCCGGATGCCGCGCGGCTGGAGGAGGCGTTGCGCGAGCTGTCGAGCCTGCCGCCGCTCGTCACCTCCTGGGAGATCGAGCGGCTGAAGACGCAGCTCGCGGAAGCGGCCCGCGGCGAGCGCTTCCTCCTCCAGGGCGGCGACTGCGCCGAGAGCTTCGACGACTGCACCTCGGACGCCATCGCCAACAAGCTCAAGATCCTGCTGCAGATGAGCCTGGTGCTCGTCCACGGCGCCCGCCGGCGGGTGATCCGCGTCGGCCGCTTCGCCGGCCAGTACGCCAAGCCGCGCAGCGAGGACATGGAGACGCGCGGCGAGGTGAGCCTGCCGGCCTACCGCGGCGATCTCATCAACCGCGCTCCCTACACGGTCGCGGACCGCACCCCCGACCCCGCCCTGCTGCTGCGCGGCTACGAGCGGGCGGGGCTGACGATCAACTTCATCCGCTCGCTGATTGAAGGCGGCTTCGCCGACCTGCACCACCCCGAATACTGGAATCTCGCCTGGGTGAAGCACTCGCCGCACGCCGAGGAGTACCACCGGCGAGTGGCGGCCATCCGCGACTCGCTGCACTTCCTGGAGTCGCTGCGCGGCCAGCAGATTCCGGAAATGGCGCGGGTGGACTACTTCACCAGCCACGAGGCGCTGCACCTGCTCTACGAGCAGGCGCAGACCCGGCGGGTGCCGCACCGCACGGGCTGGTACAACCTCTCCACCCACTTCCCCTGGCTCGGCATGCGCACGGCCAAGGTCGGCGGCGCCCACGTCGAGTACCTGCGCGGCATCGCCAACCCGATCGCCGTGAAGGTGGGGCCGGCGATGACCGCCGAGACGCTCCTCGAGTTGGCCGAGGTGCTCGATCCCCATCGCGAGCCCGGCCGCCTGACCCTCATCCACCGCTTCGGCCAGCAGAAGATCGCCGCCGGCCTGCCGCCGCTGATCGAAGCGCTGCGCCGCGCCGGCCGCTCCGCGCTCTGGGTCTGCGACCCCATGCACGGCAACACCGAGGCGATCGCGGGCGGCCTCAAGACGCGGCGCTTCGACCACATCCTGGCTGAGCTCGAGCAGGCGTTCGCCATCCACGAGGACCTGGGCTCCTACCTGGGCGGCGTCCACTTCGAGCTCACCGGCGAGGACGTCACCGAGTGCATCGGCGGCGCCCGCGGCCTCGCCGAGGAAGACCTGCGCCGCGACTACCGCTCGCAGGTGGATCCGCGCCTCAACTACGAGCAGGCCCTGGAGATGGCGCTGCTGATCGCGCAGCGGATGGGAAAGTAGCCTTTCTCACAAATCCTTAAATATCAATCATTTGCCGCTGTTTTCCAGGACGAATCCGGGCTAGAATCCGTCCGCGATCCCAAAGCCGGGAACAGCGTCCATGAGGAGCCGGTTCGGCAATCTCTCGATTCGCCACAAGCTGACGGCGATCATCATGGCCACCAGCTCGGCCGCGCTGTTCCTCGCCTGCGCGGCCTTCGTGCTCCACGACCGCTTCGACTTCCGGCGCCGGCTGGTGGGCGATCTCTCGACGCTCGCCGCGATCATCGGCTCGCACAGCGCCGAGGCGATCCTGTTCAACGACGCGAAGGACGCCAGCGCAGCGCTCGCCGCGCTGAAGGCGGAGCCGCGCATCACCTGGGCGTGCATCTACAACCAGCGCGGCGAGGTGTTCGCCCACTACGTGCGCGGCGGCGGCGCTCTCGCCCTGCCCTTGACGCCACCCGCGCCGGGGCCCCGTTTCGCCGACGACCGGCTGCAGCTGGCGGCGCCGATCGTCCTCGACGGCGAGCGGATCGGCACCATCGTGCTGGAGTCCGGCCTCGACGAGATCGGCTCGCGGCTGCAGCGCTACGTGGGGATCTCGGCGCTCGTGCTCGCCGCCTCCCTGCTGGTGGCGCTCGTCCTCTCGGCCAATCTCCAGCGGGTGATCTCGGTGCCGATCCAGCAACTGGTGCGGACGGCCGCGGCGGTCTCCGAGAGCAGTGATCTCTCCGTCCGCGCCACCAAGACGGACGACGACGAGCTGGGCACCCTGGTGGGCACGTTCAACGCCATGCTGGAGCAGATCCAGCAGCGGAACGCCGCCCTCAGCGGCTCGCTCTGGCATCTGCAGAAGACGCAGGACCATCTGGTCGAAAGGACGCTCGAGGTGGAGAGCATCAACCGCGAGCTGGCGCGCAGCAACCGCGAGCTGGAGAGCTTCGCGTCCGTGGCTTCCCACGATCTCCAGGAGCCGCTGCGCAAGATCATGGCCTTCGGCGACCGGCTGCGCAGCCGCTGTGCCGAGGCGCTCGACGAGACGGGCCAGGACTATCTGGCGCGGATGCAGAACGCCGCCGTCCGCATGCAGACCTTGATCGACGACCTGCTGGCCTTCGCGCGCATCACCACCCAGGCGCAGCCTTTCGCGCCGGTGGACCTCGATCAGGTGGTGCGCGAGGTGCTCTCGGACCTCGAGCTGCGCATCGAGAAGACCGGCGCCCGCATCGAGCTCGGCGAGCTGCCGGCGATCGAGGCCGATCCCCTGCAGATGCGCCAGATGTTCCAGAACCTGCTCAGCAACGCCCTCAAGTTCCAGCGTCCGGAGGCGCCGCCGGCGATCAAGGTCACGAGCTGGGTCGTGGACGGCGACGCCACGCTCTCGCGGCGCCATGCCGCCGCCTTCGGCCTGTGCCAGATCACGGTCGAGGACAACGGCATCGGTTTCGATGAAAAATACGCCGATCGTCTGTTCGAACCGTTTCAGCGGTTGAATCCGCAGAGCGTCTACGAAGGCACCGGCATCGGTCTCGCCATCTGCAGCAAGATCGCCGAGCGCCACGGCGGGTGCATCACCGCCGCCAGCACGCCCGGACAGGGAAGCCGTTTCCTTGTCACGCTGCCGCGCCGGCAGCGAGGAGAGCCCTCATGACATGCATCCTGCTCATCGACGACGACGAGGACGACTACGTCCTCACCCGCGACCTCCTCGCCGGGCTCGGCCGCGAACGCTTCCGCCTCGACTGGGCGCCGTCCTTCGACGAGGGGCTCACGGCGCTGCGCCGGCGGCAGCACGACGTCTACCTGCTCGACTTCCACCTCGGCGAGCGCACGGGCCTGGAGCTGCTGCGCCAGGCCGTGGCGGACGGCTGCCGGGCGCCGATCATCATGCTCACCGGGCTCGGCGGCCATGAGGTCGATCTCGAAGCGATGCAGGCCGGCGCCGCCGACTACCTGCCGAAGGCGAGCCTCGACGCGCCGCTGCTCGAGCGCTCGATCCGCCACGCCCTCGACCGGGCGCGCACCCTGGAGGCCCTGCGGGAGAGCGAGGAGCGCTACACGCTCGCCGCCCGCGGCGCCAACGACGGCTTGTGGGATTGGGACCTCCGCCGCGACGAGATCTTCTTCTCGCCGCGCTGGAAGAGCATGCTGGGCTTCAACGAGAGCGAGATCTCCAACCGTCCCGAGGACTGGTTCGGCCGGGTCCATCCGGAGGACCTGGAGCGGCTGCGCGCGGACATCGCGGCGCACGTCCAGGGCCTGACGCTGCACTTCGAGAACGAGCACCGCCTGATGCACCGCGACGGCAGCTTCCGCTGGATGCTGACGCGGGGCCTCGCGGTGCGCGGCCGCGACGGCAAGGCGTACCGGCTCGCCGGCTCGCAGACCGACACCACCGGCCGCAAGGTCTACGACGGGCTGACCGGCCTGCCCAACCGCATGCTGTTCCTCGACCGCCTCGCCTCCTCGCTGGCGCGCGCCAAGCGCCACCCGGACTCGCTCTTCGCCGTCCTCTTCCTCGATCTCGACCGCTTCAAGATCGTCAACGACAGCCTCGGCCACGCTCTGGGCGACCAGCTCCTCATCGAGATCGCGCGGCGCCTGGAGGGCTGCGTCCGCCTCGGCGACACGGTAGCGCGCATGGGTGGCGACGAGTTCGCCATCCTGCTGGAGGAGATCCGCGACATCAACGACGCCACCCGCGTGGCGGAGCGCATCCACGAGGCGCTGTCCGTCCCCTGCGGCCTGGATGGCCGGGAGGTCTTCACCTCGGCGAGCGTGGGCATCGCGATGAGCGCCACCGGCTACGAGTCGCCGGAGCGCGTGCTGCAAGACGCCGATACCGCCATGTACCGGGCGAAGAGCGTCGGCAAGGCGCGCACGGAGGTCTTCGACGAAGCGATGCGCGAGCGCGCCCTGCTGCGCCTGCGCACGGAGAGCGAGCTGCGGCGGGCGGTCGAGCGCGAGCAGTTCGAGGTCCACTATCAGCCCATCGTCTCGCTCGCCAACGGCGGGGTGCTGGGCTTCGAGGCGCTGGCGCGCTGGCGGCATCCCGAGCGCGGCCTGCTGCTGCCCGAGGAATTCATCCCGCTGGCGGAGGAGACGGGCATGATCGTGGCGATCGGCGATCAGGTGCTGCGCGAGGCCTGCCGCCAGATGGGGATCTGGCTCGCCCAGCTCCCCCTCGACATGTCCTGCTTGATCAGCGTCAACGTGTCGGGCAAGCAGCTCGCCCACGGCGATTTCCCGGCACGCATCGCGCGCGCCCTCCACGAGACGGGACTACCCCCTCACCGCCTCAAGCTGGAGATCACCGAGAGCGCCATCATCGAGAACGCCGACTCGGCGGCGGAGCTGCTGCACCGGCTCAAGGAGACGGGAGTGGGGATCTGGCTGGACGACTTCGGCACCGGCTACTCCTCGTTCAGCCATCTCCACCACTTCCCCATCGACACGCTGAAGATCGACAGCTCCTTCATCCAGAAGCTGGACCAGGCCGGGGCGAAGCCCGAGATCACCCGCACCATCGTCCTGCTCGCCCACAGCCTCGGCATGGAGGCGATCGCCGAAGGCGTCGAGAATCCCGGCCAGCGGGACCGCCTCTCCGAGCTGGGATGCGACTCGGTCCAGGGCTTCCTCTTCTCCGCGCCTCTCACGGCGGAGACCGCCGCCGAGCTGATCGTGGGAACGCGGGTGTGGTGACCTCACCCCTCACCCGGCGTATTTCCCCTCCTCGATCTGCTTGATCAGCGTCTCGAGATTCTTGCGCGCCTGGTCGTCCGGCACCTGCTTCATGGCGAGCTTGGCCTCCGCCAGCGCTTCCTTCTGATGGCCGAGGCCGGCGTGGCCGCGCGCCAGGCCGACGTGCACCGGCCAGACGTCGGGGAAACGCTTGGCGTTGAGCGCGAAGACCTTCATCGCCTCGTCGTTCTTCTTCTGCTGCTGGAGCTGGCGGCCGTAGAGGTGCAGGTCCAGGGGGCCGGAGGCCGGAGAGTTGAGGGCAAGGTCCAGGGTCTTGCGCGACTCCTCCGCCTTGCCGCTGGTCTCCTGGAGCTGCGAGAGGGTGGTGAGGCCCGAGAAGGTTTCACGGCCGGTGGGCGGACGCACGGCCTTCTCCGCCCAGGCCAGCCCTTCGTCCAGGTGCTTCTTGGTCTGCAGCGCGAACTGCGCCGCCGCTTCCCAGTTCCTGAAGTCGAACCCGGGGCTGGAGCGCAGCTCGTTGCGGATGGCGGCAAAGTAGACCTCGTCGATGTCGTCAACGCTGACGGTGATCGGGACCTGCAGGTCCTCCCACTTCATCGCCAGAGTGGCCTTGCCGGGCTGGCGGTCCGTGAACTCGTACGTCAACCATTCGTGATACTCGCTCTTCTCCGGCTTCGCCTGCACGCGCAGGGCGTCCTCCTTGGCGTCGTAGAAGAAGCTGCCCCAGGAGGTGTGGTTCTTCGAGAAGACCACCGTCCACTCGTCCTGCCCCGGAATGAAATGGACGCCGTACGAGCCGGCCGGCAGAGGCTGGCCCTGGATCTTGACGTCGTGGCTGGTGGTGAAGACGGTGTTCTCGTTGGCGCCGCCGCGCCACGGGCATTGATCGCCGCAGGTGCCGAATCCGAGGTTGGCCATGCCGAAGGGGACCAGCCCGCCCCAGATCTTGCCGTGGCGGTCCTCGCCGGTGGGGCTGTGGACGTCCGGGCTGTGGTACTCCACCGTCAAGCGGATGGGACCGATGCCCTGGGTGACGGCGGAGTACTGGTTGTCGCCGCTGGGCGGCAGGGTGAGAGCGCCCTGCGCCACGGCCGGCGCGGCGGCAAGCAGCGCCGCCAGAGGAATGAGGAGACGGACGGGATTTCGCGGCATACGGAATCCTCCCTAAAAGGGTGAGAGATGGCCTGGAGGGAGGTACGAACGAGAATCGAGAAGGTTCGAGGCTCTCCTCCGATTCGGCTGTCTTCATGATTCGAGCATGGTCCGCGCCGCCGGGCCCCTCACTCCCCCTTCCCCCTCTCTCCCACCACACACCAACCGCCGGGAGAGAGGGGGTTGGAAAAAGCAAAGCTATTTTTTTGCAGTCTCCCTCCTCTCCCCGGGTGGGTGGGCGTGAGGTGGGAGAGGAGGGCCGGGGAGGTGAGGGGCCCCGGCGGCACGGATGACGCTTGATCTATCGACAACGCCGGGATCGGCGATGCAGGGCTACAATGATCCCCCATGCCCCACGAGCACCACCGTGACGGCTTCACCGTCTCCACCGATCCGGCGCGCCTGGACGTCGACGCCATCCACGCGTTCCTCGCTTCCTCGTACTGGGCGGAGGGGATCCCGCGCGAGATTCTCGAGCGCGCGCTGCGCGGCTCGCTCTGCTTCGGGCTCTACGAAGGGGACCGCCAGATCGGTCTGGCGCGGGTGATCACCGACGGGGCGACCTTCGCCTATCTCTGCGACGTCTACGTGCTGCCGGAGCGGCGCGGGCGCGGCCTCGGCAAGTGGCTCATGGAGTGCGTCATGGCGCATCCGGACCTCCAGGGCCTGCGCCGCTTCTACCTCGTCACCCACGACGCGCACGAGCTGTACCGCCCGTTCGGTTTCGTGGAAGTCCAGAAACCCGGGCGGCACATGGAGATCGCGCGCCCGGGGATCTACAAGCGCAATTAAAGTGATAATTGATCACATTTTAGGGATACGCTAAATCTCTCCTCGCGCTTGTAAACCGAGACACATTTGTTCGGATGGGAATGAGGGGATCGGGGTTCCTGGTTCGTTATAACCAGCCAGGACGAGGTAACAGAGCCCCAAACAGTGATCCGTAAACCTGAGAGGAGAACATGATGGATACCAAGCAGGCCACCGTCGAAATCGACCCCGCGACCTTGCCGCTTCAGGGGGACCCCGACCCCTTCGGCGATACCCCGCCCGATCCCGATCCGGGCCCGCCCAAAGGTTGAATCTCGCCAGGCTCCTTTAAGAGGCGGACGGTTCCATGACCGTCCGCCTCGCTGTTTTCAAGGCAGTAACCGCGTACACTCTCCGGGATGTCTCCGGTCCTGCTGCTTCTCCTCGCGCTGCCGCCGTCTCCGCTGCCGACGACGAAGCCCACGGAGCTGAGCAGTTTCGCCCGCTGCGAGGAGCTCGCCGGGCGCCTGCCGGAAAGCGAGGAGACCGCCCGCTGTTTCGAAGAAACCGGCGAGGCGCCCGAGCGAACGGCGGAGGCGGTGGCGCGTTTGCGCGAGCTCCTGGAGCGCCATCCCGGGAGCCCGTGGCCCACCTTGTATCTCGGTTATCTGGACTCCGCGCATGCGGAGGCGCTGTTTCGCGCCGCCCTGGCGGGTTTTATCGCCCGGCGGGACGCCAAGGGCGAGGTCTTCGCCCGGACCAACCTTCACCGCCTCTTCTATCGAGCGGGCCGCATGGAGGAGGCGGGTGACCAAGCGCAGCGGGCTCTCGCTACGGCCGAAGCTTCCGGCCAGCCGGAGGTGATCGCCCGCGGCCGCATCCTCCAGGCGCGGCATCTCTTGATCCTCGGTAAAGACCTCGAGCAAGCGTACCTCATGATGCGCCGGGCCGAGGCCCTCCTGTTCCCCGACGGGAGCTATAACATCAAGCGCGATTGCCTCAACGGCCTCGGCAACCTGAGCCTCGAGCTCGGACGCTACCGCGAGGGGCTCGACGCCTTCCGCCGCATGGCGGACCTCGCCGCGGCCCAGGGGGACCGCTACGCCGAGGCCAATGCCCGCTATGGCATGGCTCGCGCCGTTCGGGAGGCGAACACGGAGCTGCCTGACGAGAACGGCCGGCGGCAAGGCGCGGAGCTGGCGCGGCAGGCCCTCGCCGCCGCCGTCGCCGCGGAGAACCGCAGCATCGAGGCCAAGGCGCATTTCCTGTTGGGCATTCTTTCCCGGGACGAGGAGAGGCGCGAACACTTCGATGCCTGCCTCGCAGCCGCCGATACGGTGCGGGACCGCAGCTATTGTCTGAACGGTCTGGCCCGTCATCTCGCGGCCACCGACCCGCACCGAGCCGAGAAGCTGATCGACGAGGCCCAGGAGTTGGCGCGGCAGGCTGAGGACTTCTGGTCGATGGTCCTCGCCTGGCGTGAGCGGATGCGGGTGAGCTGGGCCACGGGCTCGGTGGAGCGGGCGTTCGCGGACTCGCAGTCGGCGCTCGACGTCATCGAGGCGCTGCGCGATCAGCAGGCGGCCTCCGCCGGCCGGGCGGAGGCGTTCTCCACCTGGACGGAGGATTACTACTGGCTCTCCGGCCGGCTGCTCGAGGCCAGCCTCGCGGGCGGCAGCGTGCAGCATCTCGAACGGGCCTTCCGCGTCGCCGAGCGGCTGCGGGCACGCAGCCTCATCGACCGGCTCGATGCCGCCCGCGCCCTGCCGGCCGCGGCGGCGCCCATCCGCCAGCGGCGCGGCGCGGTCCTCGAACGGATCTCGGGCGTCCAGCGCCGGCTGCTCGATCCGGACCTTCAGGCAGCGGAGCGTGCCGCGGCGAGCCGGGAGTTGGAGCAATTGGAGATGGAGGAAGCGGAGCTCCGCAACCGGCTCGCCCGCGCCGCGCCGGCTCTCAGCGCCGCGCCGCGGGCCGACTTCGCCACGCTGGCGCGAGTGCGCCAGGCGCTGGGTCCCGACGAGGCCCTCTTCTCCTTCCAGATCGCTCCCTGGGAAGACATAAGGGGAGATTTCGTCGGTGGTTCCTGGGTTATCGCCATCAGCCGCGCCGGGACACGCGTCTACCGCCTGCCAGGCCGCGGCGAGTTGCGCTCCGCCGTGCGGCTCTTTAACGGCACCTTCGAGCCGCGAAACGGCGCCGAGGCCGCCCCCGCCGCCGGCCTCTACCGCCAGCTCCTGGAACGGCCTTTGCGCGAGCTGCCGCCCGATATCCGGCGGCTCGTTCTGATCCCGGATGACGCGCTCCATCAGCTCCCGTTCGCAGCGCTCAGGGCTTCAAGCCACTCTCCCCCTCTGGCGGAGCGCTTCGAGCTGGCCGAGGTGCCTTCCGCGACACTGTGGCTGAGCTGGCGGCAGCGCCGGCCCGCCGCCGCCCCGGTTCCGGCCCTGGTGCTCGCCGATCCGCCCATGCCGGGCACCGGTCCCCAGGTTGCGGCGGCCCGGGAGCGCGGCGCCGTCTTCGCCTCGGGTATACGGCTCGGACCGCTCCCCTTCGCGCGCCGGGAGAGCCGCGCCGTGGTGGGGAACCTGGGCGGCGGCAGCGTGCGGCGGCTCGGCGAGGATGCTTCTGAGGCGTTCCTCAAGACAGCGCCGCTGCAAGAGTTCGGCGTGCTGCACTTCGCCACGCACGCCGTCACCGACGAGACCCGTCCCGAGCGCTCCGGTGTGATGCTGGCCCCCGGCGCCGCCAACCAGGACGGGCTGTTGCAGATCCGCGAGATCGTGGACCTCCACCTCGACGGCAGGGTCGTGGTGCTCTCCGCCTGCAGCAGCAACACGGGAGCCCTGCTGCGCGGCGAAGGCGTGATGAGCCTCGCCCGCGCCTTCTTCCAGGCCGGAGCCCACACCGTGGTCGCCAGTCTCTGGCGGCTGCGCGACGACGAGGCCGCGGACCTCTTCGAACGCTTCTACCACCACCTCGGACGAGGTACGAGCGTCGCGGCCGCCCTGCACGCCGCGCAGCGCGATCTCATCGCGGAAAGCGTGCCTGCCGCTGCCTGGGCCGGCGTAGTCGTGCTGGGAGACGGCGACGTCGTGCCACTCCCCGGCGGACGAAAAGAATGGGACCTTCCCGTCTGGAGCTGGGTCCTGGCGGCCGTCATCCTCCTGCTCGGCGTCGCGCTCTACGCCGCCAGACGACGGCATAGACCGTGACGTTCAGGAGGAGCACGAAGAGCCCGATCCCGAGTTGCACGTTCTGATTGAGCCCCGCCGGATAGAGAACGGGCAACAGGTAGTGCTCCACGAACCCGCCCGAGTAGCCGGCCTCGCCGCCGAGCTGACGGAGATGGTTCTCCAGGGGTGTCAGCGGACAGATCCCCTGGACGAATTCGATGCCGGCACCCCAGATCGCCGCCGGGATGTGGAACCAGGCGGCGCGCGGCCAGCGCAGCGCGAGGAGGCCGCCCAGCACGACGAAGAGGACGAAGGCGAGGTGAAGGACGACGACGAGATCAGCGAGCAGCCGGTAGAGCATTCAATGCGCCCGCAGCTCCTCGCGGCGTACCGTCAGATCCTCGATGCGGTCGAGGTCCGGCCGCACCCCCATCCCCGGTTGATCGACCGGCACGTTCACCCATCCTTCCCGGTCCATCGTCCATTCCGGCAGCACGATGTCGCGTTCCCAATAGCGCTCGCTGGGGGAGACGTCGCCGGGCAGGGTGAAGTTCGGCAGCGAGGCGAGAGCCACGTTGTGGGCGCGGCCGATGCCGCTCTCCAGCATGCCGCCGCACCACACTGGAATGCCGTGCGCCTCGCAGAGGTCGTGGATCGCCTTCGACTGGCGGAAGCCGCCGACGCGGCCGGCCTTGACGTTGACGATGCGGCCGGAGCCGAGGGCGATCATGTCCTCGGCGCGATCGGCGCTGGTGATCGACTCGTCGATGCAGAGCGGAGTCTTCAGGCGCTTCTGCAGCTCGGCGTGGCGCAGCAGGTCGTCCCAGGCGAGCGGCTGCTCGATCATCATCAGGCCCAGCCGATCGAGCGCTTCGAGGCTGGAGGTGTCGTCCAGGCTGTAGGCGTTGTTGGCGTCGGCCATCAGCGGCGCTTCGGGGCCCAGCGCCTCGCGGACGGCGCGCACGTATTCCACGTCGGCTCCCGGCTTGATCTTGATCTTGACCTTGCGATAGCCGCGCGCCAGCGCCGCCCGCGCCTTCTCGACCAGCGCCTCGGGGCTCGCCTGGATGCCCAGCGAGATGCCGACGCGGATGCGCTCGCGCGTGCCTCCCAGCTTGCGCGACAGCGAGATGCCCTCCGCCCGCGCCGCCATCTCCCAGGCCGCCATCTCGACGGCGGCCTTCGCCATGTTGTGGCCGCGGATGTTCTCCTCCAGCACCGGGTGGATGTCCTCCGGGCCGCCGAATTCGCGGCCCAGCACCCGCGGCGCCACCCACTCGCGGAGGGCGATCCAGGCGGTGTCGGGCGTCTCCGGGCTGTAGTTGGGGAATTCGCCCGCCGTGCATTCGCCCCAGCCCTCGGCGCCGTCCGCGCCGCGCAGCTCGACGAGCACGATGCGGCGCCGGCTCTGGGTGCCGGAGGAGATCTGGAACGGCTCCTTGAGGGCGAGCGTGATCTCGCGCAGGGTGATGGACTCAATCCGTAGCATCAAGCCTCTCCAATCCGTAGAAACACCGATCCCCGTCACGGTAAAACGCTTCGACCTTGTAGCCGCGCGCCAGACAGGTTTCGAACGCCCGCCGGGTGGAGATCCGCCACGCCATCGCGGTCTCCGGCTGATCCACCTTGACCGCCTGGACGTTCTCCGGGATCTCGACGCGCACTCGCGGCGCGTCGGGCAGGTCCCGCTCCACGGCTCCGGGGTTCGCCACCGGAGCTTCGCGAAAGCGTTCGGCTTCGCCGCGCCGGTGATCGGCCAGCGCCCGCGCCACTCGCTCGCCGGCGATCCGCCAGGAGACGATGAAGCGGTCCGTACCGATTCCCTTGGCGAGCTCTCCCATCTCGCCCTCGTACATCTCCTCGACGTACTCGGCGACCTCGGCGCCGAGATGGTTGAGGTTGAGATTGGCGTTGCGAGCTTCGAGAGGATCGTAGGTCCAGCGGACCTCTCTAATGCCGAGATCCAGAAGGACGTCGCGCTGGTAGAGCTTGAGCCGGGTGCCGAGGCCGAGATCGCGCGCCTGCGGATCCACGGCGAGCATGTGCGACCAGTGAAACGGCCGGCCCTCCACGCAGCCCGCGAGCCCATAGATGAAACCGAGCAGCCGTCCATCGGCCGAGAACGCTCCGGCGGCGATCCCGCCGGCCTTCTGCGTGACCTTCAACATGCTCAAGGGGACGACGTCGGAGAAATCCCGCCCCCAAGTCAGCCGCTGCAACTCGACGCAAGCCTCGTAGTCGGGCAGGGAGGAGAGCGGGCGGAAGGTCAGACCGTCGGCATCGGTGCGCTGGAGATGGGCGGTGGCCATGCGGTGCGGATCGTATCTTTTTCTTCTTCCCCCTCTCCACTGTGTGGAGAGGGGGCCAGGGGGTGAGGTCTCGAAGGGCAGGACCGTCCGGCATTCCAAAGGCCCGTTGAACGCGGCTCATGCGTTATATCTTTCCCCCATGCCCGCGGGAATCGACTTCCGGCGCTATCGCAAGGTGCGCCGTTTCGTGACCCGCACGTTCGTTCACGTCTTCTGGTGGGACGTCATCCTCAACGCGCCGGGGCTGCGGCGGCTCCGGCGTCCCCCGATCGAGCGCTATCGGGACATCGCGCGGCGCTACCGCGCGCTGGCGACGGAGATGGGCGGCGTCCTGATCAAGCTCGGGCAGTTCCTCTCCACCCGCGTCGACATCCTGCCGCTGGAGATCACGCGCGAGCTCTCCGGCCTGCAGGACGAGGTGCCGCCCGGAGCCTTCGCTGACATCGCCCGCCAGATCGAGGAGGACTTCGGCCGCCCGCTCGCCGAGATCTTCGACTGGATCGCCACGGACACCATCGGCGCCGCCTCGCTGGCGCAGGTCCACCGCGCGCGTCTGCCCGACGGCAGGGAGGCCGTGGTCAAGGTGCTGCGGCCGGGCATCGACGTGCTCGTCGAGACCGATCTGGCGGCGGCCCGCCTGGCCCTGCGCCTGTTGAAGTTCTCGAAGACCATCCGGCGGCGGGTGAACCTCGACCGCCTGGGCGTGGAGATCACCGAGACCACGCGCGCCGAGCTCGATCTGCAGGCCGAGGGGCACAACGCCGAGCGCTTCGCCGCCAACTACGCCGGCGACGACCGAGTCTACCTGCCGAAGATCTTCTGGGAGTGGAGCGCCCGGCGCACGCTGACGCTGGAGGACGTCGGCTGGATCAAGATCGCCGATCTCGCGGCGCTCGACCAGGCCGGCATCCGCCGCTCCGAGGTGGCGCGCGATCTCTACCGCGTCTATCTCCGCCAGATCTTCGAGCACTTCTTCGTGCACGCCGATCCGCATCCGGGCAACCTCTTCGTGCGGCCGCTGCCGGTCGGCGACGAGCATCCGTTCGCGCCGGGCGAGCCGGTGCCGCCACCGCCGCCGGGAGAGGCGCGCCCCTTCCAGATCGCCTTCGTCGACTTCGGCATGGTGGCCGTCATCCCCGAACGGCTGCGCAACGCGCTGCGCGAGTACGCCATCGGCCTCGGCACCCGCGACGCGGCGCGGCTGGTGCACTCCTACGTCGCCGCCGGCGTGCTGCTGCCGGGGGCCGACCTGCGGCGCCTGGAGGAGGTCCACGAGGAGCTCTTCGCGCGCTTCTGGGGAGTGAGCATCGGCAGCCTGCGGGAGACGGCCTTCTCCGAAGCGCAATACTTCTTCCGCGAGTACCGGGACCTGCTCTACGAGCTGCCGTTCCAGGTGCAGGTGGACCTGCTCTTCGCCTCGCGCGCCGTGGGTCTGCTGGCCGGGCTCGCCACGCATCTCGATCCGGAGTTCGATCCCTGGTCCGAGACGCTGCCCTTCGCCGAGAAGCTCGCCGCCGAGGAGCTGCGCCGCGACTGGCGCGGCCTCCTCCGCGAAAGCCTTTCTCAGCTCCAGGTGCTGCTCAGCCTGCCGCGGCGGCTGGACTCCGTCCTCTCACGCGCCGAGCGCGGCGCCCTGACCGTGCAGACCGCCCTCACGCCGGAATCCCGCAAGGCGGTGCAGCGCCTCGAGCGTTCGATCCACCGGCTGGCCTGGATGGTGGTCTCCGCGGCGCTGCTCATCGCCGGCGTCATGGTCCACGCCGACCGGCCCGCCGAGCCCTACGGCGCGTGGCTGGCCATCCTCTCGGCGCTGGTGTTCCTGTGGGGCATCCTGGCGAAGCGATAGCGGAATGGCATCTTTCCTGCAAATTCGCTGGCGCATGCGAGGCCACGCACGTTTGACAGTCCTCTGCAGCCTCCTCCTGCCGCTGCTCGCCGCCTGCGGCACCGAGGAGCCGCCGCGCCTGACGGCCGCGGGACCGCGGCCGGCGGAGATCCCCCGCCGGAGCGAGGCGGCCGGCCAGCGCGGCGCGACGCTCGCGGCGACCGGGCGCCAGTCCTACCAGGGCGCCACCTCCTTTCTCTGCGTGGAGCACGCGCGGGAAGGCCTGCAGATCAACTTCCGCACCAGCGACGCCGACATCCCGGTGGTGGCGGTGCGCATCCCGGACTTCCACGGCAGCGGCCCTTACCGGGCGCGGCTGTTCGTGACCGGCCGCTCCCGCACGGGCGGGCTCATCTCCTCGGCGGGCGAGGCCAACGTCCAGGTGACGCAACAGGAACCGCCGGACGGAGCGCCGGCCGTGCTGCTCAGCGGCTCGTTCACCGGCGCCTACGGCGGCCAGGCCGGCAAGGGATCGGTCGAGGGCCGCTTCGACCGCTGCAGTTGTCCGGCCCGCGGCGGCTCGACGCCTCCCGCCGGCAAGGCGGCGGCCCCCTGACGACAGTGCGGTTCTGAGTCTAGGATTCGTCCTTCTCACCGCCGAGGCGGCTCAAGGCCTCGGTGAGCGCCTGATTCACCAGCTCGTCGATCTCGCGCCGGCTCAAGGGCGGAGCGGAAGGAGGATGCTCGTCGGGAGGGCCAGAATCCTCGAAGCCGTCGTCGAGGCGTTCCAGTATCGAAACCGGATCGTCCGGAGAGAGCTCCTCCGCCTCCTCGTCGCTCCGGTTGTCCCTCATAACGTCCGAATTCTACAGGAGGAAAGGGCCTCAGCGGCGCGCAAGGAGGGCCACCGGGAACCGCGCCAGCAGCTCCCTGAGTGAGACGCCGCCCGCCATCTCCTCCCCGGTCAGCTCGTTGTGCCAGCGGCCGGGGGGCAGCTCGACGGCGGTGTCCCGCCAGTCTCCGCCGAGCCGCATCGCCAGGCGGGGAACGACGACCGCCGCCTCCTGGCCGCGCCGGAAGGCCACCGCGTGATCCGCCCGCGCGCCATGGAGATGAAGTGGCTCGTAGCCGCCGTCCGGTCCGAAGGCCTCGGGAAGGCGGCGGCGCAGGCGGAGCCCCTGGCGGACCACCCAGAGCTTGGGCAGGCCCTCGTCCATACGGGCGAGGATCTGCTCCGGTCCCGGTTCCGCGTCCAGCTCGGCCAGCAGGCGGCGCCGCAGCGCGTAGTCGACCGGCCGCCGGTTGTCCGGGTCCACCAGGGAGAGGTCCCAGATCTCCGTGCCTTGATAGAAGTCCGGGATTCCCGGCGCCGCGATCTTGAGCAGCGTCTGGGCGAGGGAATTGATGCGGCCGGGCTCGACGAGGGGCGCGACGAACGCCTCGAGATCGGCGATGAACTCCGGGTCCTCCAGGATGCCGCGGACGAAGTCGCGCAGGGCTTCCTCGTACTCCGCGTTCAAGTGCGTCCAGGCGGTGTGGACCTTCGCTTCCCGGGCCGCCTTCTCCATGTAGGCGGCCGCCCGCTCGATGGAGAGCGGCCAGGCGCCGGCGAGGGTCTGGTAGAGGAGGTACTCGGCATTGCGGTCCGGCCAGCCGCCGCGCCGGTGCCTCTCGTTGTGGACGAACCAGCGCCGCACGGCTTGCCCCCACCGCTGCGGAATCTCCGAGAGGAGACTGATGCGCGCCCGCACGTCCTCCCCCCGCTTGGTGTCGTGCGTCGACGTGGCCAGCATCGTCCGCGGCCAGCGCCGCGAGATCTCGCGGCAGTGCCGGTGAAACTCCGCCGGCGAAACGCCGAAGACGCCCGGGCTTCCTCCGACCTCGTTCAGCGAGACCAGCCGGTGGAAGTTGTAGAAGGCGGTGTCCTCGACCCCCTTGGCCATGACCGGCGCCGTGAGCTGCTGGAAGCGCATCGCCAGCTCGCTCTCCGCCTCGTCGCGGACCCTCAACAACAGAAGGTCGCGGAAGAAATCGAACAGCTCGGCGGAGAGGTCGGGCCGGCGGGACTTCGCCGCCGCGACGGCCTCCTCGATGGACTGCTCGTCCGCCGGGCTCACCTCTCCCGCCCGCACGTACGAGCGATAGACCGGAAAACAGGCGGCCACCTCGCGGATCGCCTGCCGCAGCTCGAAGCGGGTGTAGTCCCGGTGCCGGCGGTGGCGCTCGCAGACCGCGAGGAAGAGCTCGGCGAGACGGTCGACGTCGCTCCGCAACAGCTCGTTGAGCACCAGGAGCTTCTTCTCCCGCACCAGATCGGCCCACTCGGCGCTCTCTCCCGTCAGCTCGCGGTAGAGGTCCGTCAGCGGCCCGACGCCGGCGGGATCGACGAACAGGCCGCCGGCGAGATTGAGGAAGTCATAGCCCGTGGTGCCGTCCACGGGCCAGGTCTCGCGCAGCGCCTCGCCCGGCTGCAGGATCTTCTCGGCCACGATCCAGGCCTGAGGGGCCGCGGCGCGCAGCCGCTCGAGGTATTGCTGCGGATCCCGCAAGCCGTCGGGATGATCGACGCGGACGCCGTCGAGCACGCCGTCCGCGAGCCAGCGGAGGATCAGGGCATGGGTGTCCGCGAACACCTGCTCGTCCTCGGCGCGCAGACCGACGAGAGTATTGACGTCGAAGAAACGCCGGTAATCGAGCTCGTAGCCGGCGGTGCGCCAGAAAGCCGGACGATAGTTCTGGCGTATGAGCAGCTCGTCAAGGCGGTCGGGATCGGCGTTGGTCTCCTCCACCACCGCCGCGACGGCCGCGGCGATCTCCGGCCGCTCGTCGCAAAGGCGGGCAAGCTGGCCGCTCAACACCTCCTTGTCACGGTGCCGGCGGGCGATGCTCTCGCGGTCGGTGGCGGTGGCGAGCGGCAGTTGGCCGTAGGAGTCGGCGATGAAGGCGAGGTCGGGCGAGCCGCACCTGCGGGCCGCCTCCGCGAGCAACGTATCGAGCGACCGCGGCGCCACCGGCATGCGGTGCTCGTGGTAGTGGATCTCGAGCTTGCCGCCCCGGCGGACCAGCTTCATCTCGCCGGCTTCCAGCACCCGTCCGTAGTGGTCGCCCAGGATCGGCAGCAGCACCGTGTTGCGCAGCCGTTCCTGCGGCGGATGCCAGTCAACGTCGAAGTAGAAGGCGTAGCGGCTCGCCGCGCCGTTCTCCAGCACGTCCCACCACCACACGTTGCCGCGCTCGGTGATCGCCATGTGGTTGGGGACGATGTCGAGCACCTGCCCGAGCTCCTTCCCGGCGAGCGCCCGGCAGAGCCGCGCATGGCCCTCCTCGCCCCCCAGCTCCTCGTTGACCCGCGTCGGATCGACGACGTCGTAGCCGTGCGTGCTGCCGCGCGCGGCCTGCAGGCAGGGCGAGCTGTAGAGGTGCGTGACGCCTAGATCGGCGAGGTAATCCACAATCGCCGCGGCTTCGTCGAAGCCGAACCCGGGGCGTAGCTGGACGCGATAGGTGGACAGGGGGATGTGGGGCACTTCGCAGGGAAGGTGCAAAATCAGCGCCGGCTGCCGCTCCAATCTTCTGCTGAGGAGGCTAAAATACGCGCTGTCAACCCTATGAGTCCAAGCTACGACGTCTTCCTGAGCCACAGCGGCGCCGACAAGGCGGCGGTGGAGGAGCTGGCGCGCAACCTCCTGGCGGCGGGGATCACACCTTTTCTCGACAAGTGGAACCTCGTCCCCGGCGAGCCCTGGCAGGAGGCGCTGGAAGAGGCTCTCGACGAAAGCCGCACCTGCGCCGTCTTTCTCGGGCCGGGCGGCCTGGGACCCTGGCAGAACGAGGAGATGCGCTCAGCCTTGTCCACCCGCACCCAAGACGAGGACTTCCGGGTGATCCCCGTCCTCCTCCCCGGCTCTTTCGAGCCCCGCAAGGAGGAGCTTCCCCGCTTCTTGCGCCGCCTCACCTGGGTGGACCTCCGCGCCGGCCTCCAGGACGAGGACGCCTTCCACCGGCTGCTCAGCGGCATCCGGGGTACCGCTCCCGGACCCGGCGGCCAGGCCGCGCCCGATCGCTTCCTCCTCCACGGCAAGGAATTCATCTACATCCCTCCGGGCCGCTTCACCATGGGCAGCACCGACGCCCGGGTGAGCAACCTGAACGCGGCCGATCAGAGCGAGGCCTTCAGCCGCGAGCTGCCGGCGCACGAGGTCGATCTGGCCCGCTACTACATCGCGCGCTATCCGGTGACCCAGACCGAGTACGCGGCCTTCGTCGCGGCCACCAGCCGCGCCGTGCCCTTTCGCGACGACGAGCTCTCGCTGCCCTACGCCTGGGACCCGCAGGCGCGGACCCCTCCCCCGGACAAGGCCGACCATCCCGTCGTGCTGGTCTCCTGGTACGACGCCCAGGCCTACTGCGAGTGGCTCGGAGGCCGGCTGCCGACCGAGGCGGAGTGGGAGAAGGCGGCGCGGGGGCCGCAGAAACGCGAGTGGCCGTGGGGAAGCGTCTGGCAGCCAGGACGCTGCAACTCGGCGGAGGCCAACCTCCGAGGCTCCTCCGCCGTCGGCCGGTTTTCTCCCCTGGGCGACAGCGCCTATGGCATCGCCGACCTCGCCGGCAACGTCTGGGAATGGTGCAGCAGCCTCTACCTCTCCTATCCCTACGACGCGCGCGACGGACGCGAGGACCTCGCGGCCGAAGGGGCCAGGGTGATGCGCGGCGGCGCCTTCGGGCTCGCACGCAACAAGGTGCGTTGCGCGTTCCGCAATCCGAACGCGCCGGATGATTGCGGCTTCACGATCGGTTTCCGGGTGGTGTTCGACCAACCGCCGGCCGGTTCCACCACGGGTTCGCGATGACGGACCATCCCCGGGTCGCGCTCTTCTCTTCGGAATACCCGCCGCACGTCATGGGCGGCCTGGGCGTGCACGTCGACAGTCTCACGGCCAGTCTCGCGGCGGAGGTGTCCTTCGACCTCTTCGTGCCGGCGGAGGGAGACTACCCGGCGGCCACCCGAGCGGCGCGCATCCACGAGGTGCCGTCGACCGACGCGAGGACGGACATCGAGCACTGGCTCGGCTACTGTCAGACCGCCGCCCGGCTGGCCGAACCCTGCGCCCGCACCGCCGACCTCCTGCATTGCCACGATTGGATGACGGTCCTCGCGGGGCTGCGCCTGCGGCAGACCACCGGCAAGCCCCTGGTTTACAACGTCCACCTGCCGCAGGACACGGGACTGCGGATGGCGCTCGAAAATCTCGGCCTGCTCGCCGCCGACCTCGTGCTGGTCAACAGCCGGGCGGTGCGCGAGGAGCTGATGGAGCGCCGGCTGCCGGTACGCCGCTGCGAAGTCGTACCCAATGGAGTGGATCTCGACACCTTCCGGCCGGCCGCGGACTGGCCGCGCGACGGGGGATACGTGCTCTTCGTCGGCCGCCTCGTGGCGCAGAAGGGAGTCGACCTTCTGCTGCGCGCCTTCGGCGCTCTGCTCCAGCGCTGCCCCGGGAGCCGTCTGATCGTCGTGGGGGACGGCGAGCTCGAGCTCTACCTGGACCGGCTGGCCCGTTTCCTCGGGTTTCCCGACCGGGTTTCTTTCGTCGGCTGGCGGACGGGCGCGGCGCTCGTCGAGCTCTACCAGGGCGCCCAGGTGGTCGTGGTCCCGAGCTTCTATGAGCCCTTCGGCATCGTGGCGCTCGAAGCGATGGCCTGCGGCCGGCCGGTGATCGCCTCGCGGGTGGGAGGTCTCCAGGAGATCGTCACCGACGGCGTCGAGGGTTACCTGGTGGATGTGGGAGACCACCGGAAGCTGGCGAGCCGGCTGGCGGGCGTGATCCTCGACCCGGAGCTGCGGGCACGGATGGGGACGGCGGCTCTCCGGCGCGCCGCCGATTTCAGTTGGCGACGAGTGGCCGGCGAGACTCTCGCGCTCTACCGCGAGCTGGCCGGGCGCCCCGTGAAACCGCTGTCCGCCGAGCTCGCCGGCGGCTTCAAGGACGAGCTGCTGTCCGGGGTCGGCGGCGCCGCCGGCGGCGCCATCGAAGAGCTCCTCGCCGGCATCGAGCCGCCGGCCGTCGCGGCGCACCTACAGGAGGAACGTCCATGAAGGCGGAGATCTATTACCTGGAGGAGCAGGAGGGTCTGATCGCGGGACTGGCCGAGGACCTGCGCGCCAAGCTCTACCCGGCCCTCGAAGTCGAGCCCCACCTGATCGCCTTCTCGGACCGGCGGGAGATCGTCGACCTGGGACGGCGATACGTCAAGCTGCTGCAGGCTTCGATCCGTCCCGAGACCGGCCTGCAGCTCGGCATCAAGGAGCTGGACCATTACGGCTACAGGTTTTACATCTACGTCTACTACGCTTTCGCTTACTCGGCGAGCGGCCCCCTCCAACTTCAAGCCTTCTTTCCAGCCATCGCGGTACGCAACCGCATGGCGTTGGTGCCCGCCGGGCTCGGCAAGATCCTCCAGTGGAGGTCGAGCGAGGCTCTCGGCGCCGTCCTGAAGTCGTTCGAAACGGGGGGCGCCGACGAGGTGAGCTTCGCGGACCGGCCGGCGGTCGAGCGGGCCTTGGCGCAGGTGGCGCAGACGACGCGCGCCGATCTGCTGCGGGAGATCCGGGCCTACGCCAGCCATCGCAATCTTGCCGACATCGATCCGCCGACGCTGGCGCGCGACATGGACGTCGACGTCGGCTTTCTGCGGCACCTCTTCGGCACCGGCGGCTTCGAGCACGCCTTGTATGACCAGCTCGTCTGCGAGATCGCACCCGAAAAGATCGCCTTCGACCGCTGGACGAAAATGACCCTTTCCGTGCGCAACGGCTCCGACGTCTCGCTCTCCCGGTTGGAGGCGAAGATCTCGGGGGAGGTGCGGATCCGGCCGGAGCGTCTCCTGCTCGATGTTCCGGCCCACTCGACCGGCTCCGTGCAATTCTCCTTGAAACCGATCGATCGCGGGGATCTGCTGCTCGATGTCGTCCTCATGCTGCCGGACGAGGAAGTCTTCAGCTCCTGGTTGCCCGAAAAACACCTCTGGCTCGTGTGCGACTGAGACGCGCCGCCACGGTCAGTCGACGCGCACCCAGAGCTTCGCTCCCAGCTCGCGGAAAAGCTCGACCCAGCGGGCGGCCTGCGGATCGGCCTCCGCGCGCTGCCGCCGCGCGGGGTACTCCGCCTGCAGCATGCCGTAATAGACGTTCTGCGTGTGCCAGAGATTGACCGGCACCTTGAGCGAGGTCGCGAGCCCTACGAGCGTGAGGAGCCGCTCCAGCAACGCGAGATCGTCCGGCCGCTCGCGCAGGCTCTCGGCCAGGCGCTCCAGCGAGCGGCCGAGGGCGAGGCCGAGGCCGGGCGCGTCCACCTCCAGCCCCCAGCTCTGCGTTTCCCGGAAGAGCTTCCCCACGACCTCGGAATCGACCGAGGGATCTTCGAACGCGCGGCGCAGGTCGCGGTTGAGCAGAAAACCGGCGGCGGTCAGCAGCGGGCGGGGAATCGGCACGCTGAGGTCGTGCAGGAAGCGCATCAGCGGCGCGTGGCGGCCGTAGAGCTGGCGCAGCTCGCCTTCCACGTCCTCCATCGTCGAAGCCAGGATCTGGTCGAGCACCCGGCGCTGCTCGTCGCGGAAGAGCGACTTGAGCGAATGGCGGGAGTGGGCGAACTGCGCGTCGAGCAGGCGGACGACCTGCGCCAGATCGCCGCGCTCGAAGGTGCTCCCCGCCTCGTCCACGAAGGCGGAGAAGGCCTCGTCGTCCCCGGGCTCCCCCACGCCGGCGGTGAGGTTGTGGTCGCCGAAGTGCAGGACGCCGAACGCCAGCCGCGCCGCATCGCCGGTGATCTCCGAGGTGAAGCGCGCCCGCCCCAGCGCCAGCCGGGTGTTGCCGGCGGCGAAGGTCCGGTACTGCTCGCGGTCCACGGCGAAGCAGTAGATCGAGGCCTGCTGCGGGAACTCCTCGAAGAGCGAGGTCACGGCGTAGTGGGCGGCCAGCCGCGGCAGGTCGACGGCCGCCGGCTCGACGAAGCGCTGGAAGACGTCGCGGCCGTTGCCCATCTCCGCGATGTTGCTCTTCGCCATCGCCAGCCGCTCGAGGAAGCCTTCGCGCAGCGCGCCGCCGAAGAGCTCCTCGGCGAGCTGCAGGGCGCGCCCGGCATATTGCAGCACCTGCACGGTCTCGATGCCGGAGATCTCGTTGAAAAACCAGCCGCAGCTCGTGTACATGAGCATGGCGTGGCGTTGCGATTCGAGGAGCTTGAGGGCGCGCATCCGCTCCTCGCCGCTCAGCTCCCGCCCGGCGTGCCGCGCGAGGAAACGCGAGACGTTCTCCGGCGAGCGGTCGAGCAGCACGCCGATGTAGTCGTCGCGCGCCGCCCACGCGTCCGCGAACAGCTCGCCGCCCGCCTCCTCGAACGCCGGCGCCATGCGGTCGCGCAGCCAGTCGAGGGCGTCGCGCAGCGGCTGGCGCCAGCTCTGGTTCCAACCCTCCTCGCCGCCCGTGTGGCAGCCGCAGTCGGTGTGCCAGCGGCCGACGCCGTGCGCGCAGCTCCAGGCGGTGTTCTCCTTGATCTCGACCTCGTGATCCGGCGGGAAACGCTCCAGGAACTCCGCGTAGTTGGTGAGCCGCACATCGTCGCCGGAGTCCAGCCGGAGCAGCGCGTAGGAGAGCGCCATGTCGCCGTAGCGGTGATGGTGGCCGTAGGTCTCGCCGTCGGTCGCGACGTTGACCACGCGCGGGCGGTCGTCGCCGGGGAAGGCGCCGAGCAGCCGCTCGACGAGCTTCTCGCCGTTGTCGAGGAGCTTCTCGTAGGCCACCGCCTTGGCGATCGGGCCGTCGTAGAAGAACAGCGCGATCTGGCGGCCGGAGGGGAGGTTCACGAAGTAGGGCCGCGACGGATCGATGCGGTCTTCGCCCTCGAAGCTCCGCCACTCGCCGTCCGGCGGCCGCACGCGCGCCGCTTGTGTCTGCGCCAGGATGGTGAAGCGCAGGCCGTGCTCGGCGAGGATCTCGAGGCTCTCGAGATCGACGGCCGTCTCCGGCAGCCACATGCCTTCCGGCGCGCGGCCGAAGCGGTGCTCGAAGTCGCGGAGCCCCCAGATCACCTGCGTGCGCTTGTCGCGCGAGTTGCACAGCGGCAGGATGGCGTGCCCGTAGCCTTGAGCGAGCGCCGAGCCGTGGCCGGAGAAGCGCTCGCGGCTCTCGCGGTCCGCCGCCAGCACCGCCTCGTACGTCTGCGGCTGCCCGCGTTCCAGCCAGGTGAGCAGCGTCGGCCCGAAGTCGAAGCTGATGCGCGCGTAGTTGTTGACGATGCTGGCGATGCGCCCCTCGCCGTCGAGCACCCGCGCGGCCGCGTTGGGAGCGTAGGACTCCGCGGCGATGCGCTCGTTCCAGTCATGGTACGGATAGGCGGAGTCCTGCAGCTCGATGGCTTCCAACCACGGATTCTCCCGCGGCGGCTGATAAAAATGGCCGTGAATACAGACAAAGCGTTGCATCAGCCGGCAAGCTCACCCGCAATGGAGTCCTCGCTCAACGCATCCTCCGTTTCTTCCCGATCAGCCTGATCCGACTCATCTGGCTGATCATTTTCCCTTCGCAGAAACAGCACGCCCAAGGGAGGCAGGCTGAGCGCCACCGATTGCGGCCGGCCGTGCGTGGCGATCGGCGCCGCCTCCACCCCGCCCGGATTGCCCACGCCGCTGCCGCCGTACTCGGCGGCGTCGCTGTTGAGGATCTCCTTCCAGAGTCCGGGCTCGGGAACGCCGATGCGGTACTCCTGGCGCGGCACGGGCGTGAAGTTGAAGACGACGGCGACCGGCTCACCCGGCGTCTTCCCCCGCCGCAGGAACGCGATGACGCTGTGTTCGGAGTCCGAGCCGTCGATCCACTCGAAGCCCTCCGGATCGCAGTCGAGCTCGTGGAGGGCGGGCTCCTCGCGATAGAGCCGGTTCAGGTCCTCCAGCCAGTGCGCGATGCCGGCATGAGCCGGATCCTCCAGCAGGTGCCAGTCGAGGCTCGAATCGTGGTCCCACTCGCGCCACTGCGCGAGCTCGGCGCCCATGAACAGCAGCTTCTTGCCCGGCTGCGCGTACATGTGGCCGAAGAGCAGACGGAGGTTGGCGAGCTTCTTCCAGACGTCGCCCGGCATCTTGTTGAGCAGCGAGCCCTTGCCGTGGACGACCTCGTCGTGGGAGAGGGGGAGCAGGAAGTTCTCGCTGAAGGCGTAGACCGACCGGAAGGTGATCTGATTGTGGTGGTAGCGGCGGTGGATGGGATCGTGCGTCAGATATTTCAGCGCGTCGTGCATCCAGCCCATGTCCCACTTGTAGCCGAAGCCCAGGCCGCCGACGTAGACCGGGCGCGACACCATCGGCCAGGCGGTGGATTCCTCGGCGATCGTCTGCGCGTCGGGGAAGCTTTCGCAGACCTTCTCGTTGAAGGCGCGCAGGAAGGCGATCGCCTCCAGGTTCTCGCGGCCGCCGTACTGGTTGGGGATCCACTCGCCGGCCTTGCGCGAGTAGTCGAGGTAGAGCATGGAGGCGACGGCGTCCACCCGCAGCGCGTCGGCGTGGTAGCGCTCGAGCCAGAAGAAGGCGCTGCTGATCAGGAAGCTGCGCACCTCGGGGCGGCCGTAGTTGAAGATCCAGCTCTGCCAGTCGGGATGGAAGCCCTTGCGCGGATCGGCGTGCTCGTAGAGATGCGTGCCGTCGAAGAAGGCCAGGCCGTGCTCGTCGCCGGGAAAGTGGGAAGGCACCCAGTCGAGGATGACGCCGATCCCCTCCTGATGCAGGTGATCGACGAGGAACATGAGGTCCTGCGGCGTGCCGTAACGGCTGGTGGGAGCGAAGTAGCCGGTCGTCTGGTATCCCCAGGAGCCGTAGAAGGGATGCTCCATGATGGGGAGCAGCTCGACGTGGGTGAACCCCAGCCGCTTGACGTGGCCGGCGAGGAGCGGCGCGATCTCGCGATAGGTGAAAAAGCGGTCCCCTTCCTCCGCCACGCGCATCCACGAGCCGAGGTGGACCTCGTAGATCGACACCGGCGCCGGGAGCGCCAGCTTCTCCCGGCGGGCCAGCAGCCAGTCGGCATCCCACCAGTCGTACTCGAGGTCCCAGACGAGCGAGGCCCGCCGCGGCGGCGTCTCGGCATGGAAGGCGAACGGATCGGCCTTGTCCGCGCGATAGCCGCGGTGGCGCGAGATGACGTGGTACTTGTACTTCACGCCCGGCAGCACGCCGGGCACGAAGAGCTCCCACACCCCCGAGCCGCCGCGCACGGACATCGGGTCCGCCCGCTTGTCCCAGCCGTTCCAGTCGCCGATCACCGACACCTGCTCAGCCTCGGGCGCCCAGACGGCGAACCAGGTGCCCTCCTTGCGGCCCTTGCTGCCGGCGTGCGCTCCCAGCTTCTCGAAGAGCCGGTAGTGCGTGCCCTCGTTGAAGAGATAGAGATCCCGCTCCGTGAGGGGGCTCGCCGATTTCCTCTCCCCTTTTCGCGCCATCCGCTACCCCCGCCCCCGCCGCAGCTCGTCCACTCGCTTGAGCGCCTCCACGACGTCCGCCCGCGTCGAGAATTCCTCGAAGGTGAAGCGCGCCTTGCGCTGCCAGTTCGGCCGCTCGGTGTGCGTGCCCGGCACGTTCTGCGGCTCCGTCTCCAGCCACAGGTCCTCCAGGTTCACCAGCATCATGTGGGCCGGGCTCGCCGCCAGCGACTCAAGGCAGCCCCGCAGCATCGCTGGATCGCCGCCGGCTCCCAGCGCTCCCTCCAGCGCGCGGCGGATCTCCCGCCGGCGCTCGCGCTCCTGGCGCACCTCCTCCTCGGTGAAGAAGCCGAGGCTGTGCAGCTCGCCCACGTCTCGCGCCTGCAGGTAGGCCTCGAAGGTCGGCATGTCGTGCGTGTTGAGGCTGGCCACGCAGCGCGCCGGCGGCTCGCGCAACGGCTGGTCCCCCGGCTGCAGCTCGTACTGCACGACGTACATGCCGAGCACCTCGTGGCGCTCCATCGCCGCGTTGACTCCGGGCGGCACCGTGCCCAGATTCTCGCCGACGATCACCGCCTGATGGCGATGGCTCTCCAGCGCCAGCACGGCGTAGAGCTCCTCGGCGGGATAGGTGACGTAGACGCCGCCGGCGGCGTCCATGCCCTGCGGGATCCAGAACAGCCGGTGGAGCTGCATGACGTGATCGAGGCGCAGCACGCCGGCGTGCTCCAGGTGGTGATGCAGGCAGGCGATGAAATGGTCGTAGCCGCGCTCGCGCAGGCGTTCGGGCTGGAGCGGCGGGAAGCCCCAGTTCTGCCCCTTGGTGAACAGCGCATCGGGCGGCGCCCCCGCCGCCACTCCCTGCGCGAAGAGATCGGGCTCGCGCCAGACGTCGTAGGCGCTGCCGTGGACGCCGAGCGGCATGTCGAGGTACAGGCCCGGGCCGCGGCGCCGCGCCTCCTTCGCCAGGGCGCCGATCTGCTGGTCGGCGGCCCACTGCGTCCACAGGTAGTAGCGGAAATCCTCCTCGTCGTAATCCGCGGCGGCGAGCCGGCCCTCCCGCAGCCGCTCGGGCCAGGCCTGCCAGGGCTCGCCCCGGCGGTCCCCCACGGCGCGGAAGGCGGCGTACGTCGCCAGCTCCGCCTTGCCGGCGATGAAGGCCTCGAGCTCCTCCTGCCGCGCCTCCGGCCGCGAGAAGAAGCGGTGCGCGAGCTCCTCCAGCACGCGGCGCTTCAACGCCATCAGGCGCGGATAGTCGACGCGCGGCGAGCCCCGCAAGGCCTCCAGCTCGCGCAGGAACTCGGGCGATTCCAGCAGCCGGCGGGCGGGAGCGCAGTCCTCCATCTCCGGCAGCCGCCGCGGATCGACGTAGAGCTCGTTCCAGAACAGGCGCGAGGCCGGCGCGTACGGGCTGGGATCGCACGGCTCGTCGAGGAACGCCGCGAGCATCGGCAGGGTGGCCACCATGCCGCCGCCGAGACCGGCGGTCCATTCGGCGAGCGTCTCCAGATCCGAGAAGTCGCCGGCGCCCCAGCTCCGCGCCGTGCGCAGGGCGTAGAGCGGCAGGAAGACGCCCCAGAGAGGTTTGCCGTCGCCGGCGAAGCAGCGGCCCGGCGCCGAGATGACGAGCGAGTCGTCGCTACGGCCGCCGTGCTCGACGGAGAGCCGGTGATAGCCGAATGGCAACGGCTCCGGCAGCGACAACCGCCGGCCCGGCCGGTCCCCGCCCTCCGCCGGCGGCGTCTCCGGCAGGCTCGCGAGGTCCAGGATCTGCCCGCGCCGCTCGCCTCCCTGGAGGTCGAGATGATAGGCCAGCGAGCCGTTGCCGGCGCCCGGCCGCAGCTCGATGGCCGGCGGATGCCCGTCCCAGGCCACGATGACCGGCTCGAGGAGCTGGCCGGCCAGCTCATCGCGGCGTTCGCGCAGGGCCGCGGGCACGTCGGCCATGCCGTCCACGGGCGCCTGCAGGGCCCGCAGCGCGGCGAGCAGGGACTCAGGGCTCGCCTCCACGAACTTGCCCAGCGCGTCGTGGTAGGAGCTCTGGACGCCGTAGAGCTGCGCCAGGGTGAGCAGGTCCTCGCGTTCGGTCGGCAAATCCCCCCTCCGTGCTCCGGTCACTCTCCCAGGATCTGCCGGATGCCCTGCAGAGGAATCTGTACCCAGTCCGGGCGGTGATCCAGCTCGTAGACGATCTCGTTGACCGCCCGCTTCAACAGGTAGGAGTCGAGCAGGATGGCGGTCTCCTCGGCGGCCGGCGGCAGGAACGCCGCTCCCCGCGCCCGCTGCAGATACGCCTGCAGAAAGGCGGCGGAGACCCAGCGCTCCCAGAGCAGGGCCCAGCCCTCCAGCGCCGGCAGCGACTCCGCGGGGATCATACCGGCCGCCGTCTCCTCGAAGAGCTTGACATAGGCCGCGTACTGGAACGAGCGCAGCATGCTCGCCACGTCGCGCAAGGGCGAACGCTTCAGGCGCCGCTCGGAGAGCGAGCGCCACGGCTCGCCCTCGAATTCGAGGATCACGAAGTCGCGGCCGGTATACAGCAGCCGGGCCAGGTGATAGGCGCCATGGACGCGCAGCCGCTGCGCGGCGAGCCTGCGTCCCGTCAGGCGGCGGAACCGCTCGATGATCCGCTCCTCCGCCGCCAGCACCTCCTCGGCCGCCTGGCGCACCGGCGGCGAGAGGCGCTGGAGATTCTGCCGCAGCAGCCGGAAGTTCTTCTTCACCACCGAGCGCATGGAATCGAAGAGCGACCGCTGGTAGAGCTCCGAGAACGGCTCGGGCTCGAAGTCCTTGCCGGCGCCCGACGCCAGCGCGATGTGCAGCTCGGCGGTGCGCTCGCCGAGCAACTGGACCGTCGGCAGATAGGTGCCGATGCGCTCGAAGTCCTCGCCGGGAATCCGCCGCTTCGCGAGCTTCAGGAGCGGTTCGGAGGGGACGGGCACCGGCACCCGGCCGACGGGCCCCCAGACGGCGAGGACGCGGTCGAAGTAGCGCCCCAGGGCGTCCTGGGTGTAGCTCCAGGCATCCCCCTCGTTCGGCACGTACTCCTCCAGAATGCCGAGGCTCATCGGCTCGCTCCGCCGCTCGCGGATCTCCAGGGCGCCGGCCAGCCGCGGCACGTGGCGGAAGTCGGTCTGCTCGGCGAGGAAACGGCGGATCTCCAGGTCCGGATCGACGCCCGCCTCCAGCTTGCGATGGAGCTTCAGGATCAGCCGGTCGCCGAAGCGCACGGGGGCGCAGTCGTCGCCGGCGCGGAGCAGCGACGGGGTGAGGTTGCCCTCGCCGCGGATCTCCGGGAGGGCCGGGAAGACCGCCGCGGCGAGCTCCCGCTGCCAGCCCCGGAAGCTCCTGCCGTCCGTGATCGCCTCCAGCAGCGCGCCGGAGAAGCCGGGCTCGCCGATCGGATCGTAGAGCAGGCCCGTGCCCTCCGGGACGTCGGACTCCAGCCGCGCCACGAGCAGCGGCGAGCCGGCCCGGCGCAGGCGCCGCGTCAGCCTGAGATCGGAGGCCGGCGCGAAGGCGAGGGGCAGGGCGTAGGTCTCGGCCTCGGCGTCCGCGTAGTCCACCTCCAGCAGCACGAGGACCGCGGCGTCGCCGACCGGGATCGCCTCCACGATCGCGACGTTGCGCAGCGCCCTCGCCGCGCCGAGGAACCAGCGGCGCGTGGGCAGGACGTCGAGCAGGGCGGCCTCCAGCTCCTGCCGCCCCTTCCCTTCCAGGCAGCTCCGCCAGGGTCCTTCGACGGCGAGCACCGGGACCGGGGCCTTCGCCGCCACGCCGGCGCGCGCCCCCTGCCGGGCGGGGCCGAGCTGCGCTGGATCGGAAGCCAGGGAGAACCAGAGGAAGGAGTGCGGACTGAGGGTCATGCCGTACCCTTCGCCGCCGATCCTCGGGAACGCCGTACGCCCGAAGAGCTCGACCGGCGTCAGGCCGGCGAAGGGCGCGAGGTCCAGCTCGGCGTGCTGGGCGAAGCGCGAGAGGTTCGCCACCACCAGCAGCGTCTCGCCGCCGTGCCGGCGCAGGAAGGCCAGCACCCGGTGGTTCTCCGGCTGCAGGAACTCCAGGCTGCCGCGGCTGAACGCCGGATGGTGCTTGCGCAGCGCGATCATCCGCCGCGTCCACCACAGCAGCGAGTGCGGATTCGCCTGCTGGGCCTCGACGTTCACCGCCTCGTAGTGGTATTCGGGATCGACGATCACCGGCAGGTAGAGCCGCTGCGGATTGGCGCGCGAGAAACCGGCGTTCTTGTCCGCGCTCCACTGCATGGGCGTGCGCACGCCGTTGCGGTCGCCGAGATAGAAGTTGTCCCCCATGCCGATCTCGTCGCCGTAGTAGAGGACGGGCGTGCCGGGCAGCGAGAAGAGCAGGCCGTTGAGCAGCTCGATCCGCCGCCGGTCGTTGCCCAGCAGCGGCGCCAGGCGCCGGCGGATGCCGACGTTGATGCGCTGGTCGCGGTCCGCCGCGTAGACCCGGTACATGTAGTCCCGCTCCTCGTCGGTGACCATCTCCAGCGTCAGCTCGTCGTGATTGCGCAGGAAGATGGCCCACTGCGCCTTCTCCGGGATCGGCGGCGTCTGCTGCAGGATGTCGATGATCGGGTAGCGGTCCTCCATGCGCACCGCCATGAAGAGGCGCGGCATGACCGGGAAGTGGAACGCCATGTGGCATTCGTCGCCGCCGGTCGCGGGATCGCCGAAGTAGGCGATCGAGTCCTCCGGCCACTGGTTGGCCTCGGCGAGGAGCATGCGCGCCTTGAACCTCGCGTCCACGTGCGCGCGCAGCTTCTTCAGGAAGGCGTGCGTCTCGGACAGGTTCTCGTTGTTCGTCCCCTCCCGCTCGTAGAGATAGGGGACGGCGTCGAGGCGCAGGCCATCGACGCCCATCTCCATCCAGAAGTCGAGGGCCTTGAAGATCTCCTCCTGCACCAGCGGGTTGTCGAAGTTGAGGTCCGGCTGGTGCGAGAAGAAGCGGTGCCAGTAGAACGCGTTGGCCACCGGGTCCTTGGTCCAGTTCGAGGTCTCCGTGTCGGTGAAGATGATGCGCGTGCCGGCGTACTTCTTGTCGGTGTCGCTCCACACGTAGAAGTCGCGCTCGGGGCTCCCCGGCGGCGCCAGGCGGGCGCGCTGGAACCACGGATGCTGGTCCGACGTGTGGTTGATCACCAGCTCGGTGATCACCTTGAGGCCGCGCCGGTGCGCCTCGTCGAGGAAGGTCTTGAAATCGTCGAGCGTGCCGTAGGCCGGGTGGACGTTCGTGTAGTCCGAGATGTCATAGCCGTCGTCGCGCCAGGGCGAGGGATAGAACGGCAGCAGCCAGATGGCCGTGACGCCGAGGTCGCGCAGGTAGTCCAGCTTCGAGGTCAGGCCCTGGAAATCCCCGCGGCCGTCGCCGTCCGAGTCGAAGAAAGCGCGGACGTGGGCCTCGTAGATGACGGCGTCCTTGTACCACAGCGGATCGCCACCGCGCTCCTCCCGCCGCTTCGGCTCCTCTGCCGCCTGCGTCATCTCTTCGGACAGAATCGTCACGTTCGAACCTTTCGCAGATCAGACCTCTCCCGGCCCGCGGTGTCCTGGGCGGACCGGGCGGAACAGAATTGCGCGTTCCGTGCCAGGAGGCGCAACGTGGGCATGGTTTACCAGAGTTGGGGGCGGGAGCGCAAAGATGAACAGCCGGCGGCGTCAACCTGACGCTGAGAATCCTCGATAAGCGAAGCCTCTCCGCCGCCTCGGGCCCCTCACTCCCCCTTCCCCTCTCTCCCACCGCACTCCCAAACCCCCGGGAGAGAGGGGGTTGAAAAAAGCAAGAAACTAATTCTGCTTTTGTAGTCTCCCTCCTCGCCCGGGAGGGTGGGCGTGAGGCGGGAGAGGAGGGCCGGGGAGGTGAGGGGCCTGCCGGCGCGGCAACCGTTCGATCGGAAATGACGTCTGGATCGGCGTCCTACACCGCCACCGCCACCGGCTCCTCCACCACCGCCTCGATCTCCGCGAACCGCGCCGTGAAATGGCGAAGCACCTTCGGTGCATACGTCATGCGCAAGCCTCTGAGCGTCTCGCGCAGGACGGCGATGTCCTCCAGCACTCCCGCCACGTACTCCAGGTGGGAGTTGGTGAAGACGCGGCGCGGAATCGCCAGGCGCACCAGCTCCATGGGCGCGGGGATCACGGCGCCGGTTACGGGATCTTCGCTGCCGAACATGACGCTGCCAATCTCGACGCCCCGCACTCCACCCTCCCGGTAGAGCGCCACCGAGAGGGCCTGCGCCGGGAACTCCAGCGGCGGGATATGCGGCAGCAGCCGGCGGGCGTCGACGTAGACGGCATGGCCGCCCGTCGGCCGCATGATCGGGATGCCCGCCGCGGAGAGCATGGCGCCGAAGCGCTCCACCTGTCCGACGCGGAAGCGGAGGTAGTTCTCGTCCAGCACCTCGCGCAGGCCGCGGGCCACGGCTTCCAGATCCCGGCCGGCGAGACCGCCGTAGGTGGGGAATCCCTCGATGACGATCAGCCGCTGCTTGAGCAGCTCCAAAAGCTCCTCGTCGCGGCTGGCGAGGAAGCCGCCGATGTTGGCCAGGCCGTCCTTCTTGGCGCTCATCGTGCAGCCGTCGGCGTGGCGGAAGACCTCGCGCACGATCTCCGACACCGGCCGTTGCCCCTGCCCCGCCTCGCGCTGCTGGATGAACCAGGCGTTCTCGGCGAAGCGGCAGGCGTCGATGTAGAAGGGAATGCCGAACTCCCGGCACAGCGCCGAGACCGCCTTGACGTTGGCGAGCGAGACCGGCTGGCCGCCGCCGGAGTTGTTGGTGAGGGTCAGCATGCACAGCGGGATGTCCTCGCGCTTCTCCTCGAACAGGCGGCGCAGGCGGCCGAGGTCCATGTTGCCCTTGAAGGGATGATCCGCCTCCGGGTCGCGACCCTCGGGGATCACCAGATCGAGCGCCACGCCGCCATTCGCCTCGACGTTGGCCCGCGTGGTGTCGAAGTGACAGTTGTTCGGCACGATCATGCCCGACCGGGTGAGCAGGGCCGAGAAGAGGAGATTCTCGGCCACCCGGCCCTGGTGGACCGGCAGGAAGCACGGGAACCCGAAGACCTCCTGGATGGACTCCTGGAGATGGAAGAAGTTGCGGGCGCCGGCGTAGGCCTCGTCCCCCTGCATCATGCCGGCCCATTGCCAGTCCGACATCGCCGACGTGCCGGAGTCGGTGAACATGTCGATGAACACCGCCTCCGAAGGGATGCGGAAGAGGCTGAACCCGCCCTCGGCGAGCAGGCGCTCCCGCTCCTCGCGAGGCAACAGATGGATCTTCTCGACGACCTTGACGCGCCACGGCTCGGGCAGCGGTCTGCTCATGAAAACACCCCCCTGATGCGCCGCCTGGAGGCAGCGCGAAATCATTGACGGCAATAAAGGCCGGCAGTCTGTGACGGACCTGCGTCGGATGTTCTTAAGGTGCTTCAGTCGGGATAAAACGGGACACCCTTCGCTGGCTTCCCTCTTCAGTCGAAGACGGCCGTGGCCTCGACCTCGATCAGAAAGCCCGGATCAGCGAGAGCCGCAACCCCGACCCATGTAGACGCCGGCTTGATGTCGCCGAAAAAGAATTCTCTGAACACACGTCCCACTGGCAACGCCTTCTCCGGTCGATAATCCACGATGTAGATCCGCACCGAAACCACGTCGGCCAGCGTGGCGCCGGCGGCCTCCACGACGGCGCGCAGGTTCGTAAACGCCTGTCTCGCCTGCTCCTCGAGGTCAGCGCCGCCGACGAGGCGCTTCTCGGAATCCCAGGCCACCTGCCCCGAGACGTACAGAGTTTGTCCCCCGCTCGCGGCCACGGCCTGAGAGAAGCCATGATCGAGGCTCCGGAAGACCGCGGGTGGATTGATCGCCTCCTTCTTCATGCCTTACTCCTCGCGTAAGTTGCCAGACGTGCCGGTGTACCACAAATGGTGCAGGCGGAAGCCGCCGAGCCCTTATAATCTCAGCTATGGACCCAGCCGCTATCGAGCTCCAACTCCGCGAATTCCTGACGGCGAACGCCGAGCGGGAAGGAATCGCCGCGGCCTATCTCTTCGGCAGCGTAGCCCGCGGGACGGCGAGACCTGGGAGTGACGTGGATGTCGGTATCCTCTACTCTGAGGAGCCGCCCAGGACCCTGAAGGGGCTCGGTCTCGATCTCGAAGGAGACCTGGAAGACATCCTCGAGCTCCCCGTCCAACTGGTCGTCCTCAACCGCGCGCCCGTGGACCTCGTCATCCGAGTCCTTCGAGATGGCAAGCTGCTAGTCAATCGGGACCGCTCGAAACGCGTTCGGTTTGAAGTCCGAGCACGTAACGAATTCTGGGACTTGGAGCCAATACTGCGCCGCTGCCGCAGGGTGGAAGGAAGAGACGCGTGACAGACAGAGACCTTGTTGCGAAGAAACTCGCCCAGATTGAGATTTGCGTTCAGGAGTTGCGGACGCTTGCCCGTCCTGAGGAGATCGAGAACGATGTCCGCGAGGAGCGGTTTGTCGAGCATACGCTGCAGATCGCGGTTCAGGCGGCAATCGATGTGGCGGCACATATCGTCTCTGATGAGCGTCTGGGCGAGCCCCGCACGAACCGTGAGCTCTTCGACCTACTGAAGCGGTACGGCTGGATCTCCACCGACCTCGCTCTGTCGCTGCAAGGAATGGCGGGATTCCGCAACATCCTTGTCCACGGCTATGACGCAGTGGATCTTGCAATCGTGAAAAAGATTCTCGCGCACCACTTGGAAGACCTTCTCGCCTTCGTGAGCGCCATTCGGGCGAAGCTCTGAACGTGCACCATTCAGCGTGATCTACGGTCATACACCGCTGTACCCAATCAGCACTGTCAGCATGTCGCCGCTCACACCTGCTCCTTCTCCCTCTCCCCCTCAGTCCGTCGAACGACGTTAGCCTAAGTACTCCGATTCGTAATTAGGGTCATGTATTCTGAGGCTCCCGTGGCAAGAGAGACGGCTATGTCCGAGGGCTTGAAGCACCGCGATCTTCCTCTGTGGAGAGGGAAGGGTGGTGGAGGACGCCCCGAAGGGGAGGCCATTTGAATAGCCCGGCGGCGCCAGCCCCGGGTAGAGGCGCCCCAATAAACACCGGTAGCCCTGAAAGGGCGGCATCCTCCGGCGTCCGCGTGTCGCCCCTTCGGGGCTCTCGGATTGAATCTACGCGTGTACCCGGGGCTGGCGCCGCCGTCCATAGAAAGAGATGTCAAGGGTATACCTCCCCTGAGCGCTCGATCGCTTGTCATCGAACGTCCCGGTCCGGTCCGCCGAGCCCGTTGGCCAAGGCATGGTCTTTGGCGGGCTGGGGGA
>JBKPTH010000113.1:0-15466 GCA_046765915.1 Acidobacteriota bacterium
ACGTAACCGAGGCTGGCCAGGCGGGCGCGGGTCTCCGCGTCGGCGGCGGCCGGGCGCGGACCCGCCACGGCGCCGGCCTCGATCTCCGCCAGGCGCGAGGCGAAGCCGGAGACTGCATCGTTCGTCCGTCCGGGCGCCGCCAGGTTGGCCGCTTCCTTGGGGTCCCGCCGCAGGTCGTAGAGCTCGGGCTGCGGCGCCGAGATGTACTTGAGGTCGCGCCGGCGCAGGGCCGCGAGCGGGCTCCAGCCGAAGATCGCCGGATACCGGGTCTCGGCGTAGAGATCCGCCGGCGCCGGCTCGCCGCCTCCCAGCAGGGAAGCGGAAAGGTCGCGGCCGTCCAGCGAGCCCTTGGCGGGAGCGGGCAGCGCCTTGCCCAGCAGGCCGGCGAGCGTCGGCGCCAGGTCCACCAGGCTCACCGGCGTCTCGATCGTCCGCGGCTTGAGCCGGCCCGGCGCGCGCACCAGCAGCGGCACGTGCAGCGTCGGCTCGTAGAGCAGCAGGCCGTGCGTCAGCTCGCCGTGCTCGCCCAGGCCCTCACCGTGATCGGCGGCCACGGCCACCACCGTCCGCTTGGCGAGCCCCCGGCTCGCGAGCGCCGCCAGAACGCGGCCCACCTGCTCGTCGACCGCCGAAATCTCGGCGTCGTACGGGCGGCCGGGATGGCGCGCGGCCCACGCCGGCGCCGGCAGGTAGGGAGCGTGGGCGTCGTAGAGGTGGATCCAGAGGAAGAAGGGGCGCGGGTCCTCGCGCCCGAGCCAGGCGAGGGCGCGGTCCACCACGTCGCGTCCCGGCCGCTCCGCCTCCAGCGAGGTGCCGGCCCGCGGATCGCGCGGGATCTCGTCGTCGTAGACCTCGAAGCCGCGCGCCAGCCCGAAGCGGTGGTCCAGCACGAAGGCGCCGACGAAGGCACCCGTGCGGTATCCCTTTCCGGCGAGCAGCGTGGCCAGGGTCGCGGTACCTCCCGGCAGCGCGCCGGCGCCGTTGTTGCGCAGGCCGTGGTGGGGCGGCAGCAGGCCCGTCAACAGCGTGGTGTGGGAAGGCAGGGTGAGCGGCACGGACGAGGACGCCTGCACGAAGCGGAGCCCCTCCGCCGCCAGCCGGTCGAGCGCGGGCGTCACCGCCGCGCCGTCGCCGTAGCAGCCCAGGTGGTCCGCGCGCACGGTGTCCAGCGTCACCAGCACGAGGTTGGGATCGCGGACGTCGCCTTCGCCGGCACAGCCGGCGAGGCACACGGCGGCCAGGGAGAGCGCCAGGAGCACCGCTCGCCAACGGTTCGCGATGGGGACTTCCGATCTGTTTTCCGGCAAACGAAAACGGCCTCACGGCTACAGTGGCTGAAGAATAGCCGAGCCTGAGTAAAAAGGGGAAGAAGTACAAGATTTTGGATCGTTCCCGCCGGCGCGATGCGATAGGATGGACAGGCTGCAACGGAGGATGAACCGATGACCGACGGTTATCAGGGCGCCCGGGCGCAACGCAATTTTCTGGAGAGGCTCGGCGAGAAGATCCCGGGCTACCGGGGATTTCAGGATCGCGAGCTGCGGCGCGACGTGGACCGGCTGCTGCGCGAGCATCTGGCCGCGGAGCTGGGCCGCCTCAAGGCCACGCTGCGGGACCGCGCCCGCGCTTTTACCGACGCCGGCAAGATCGGCGCCCTGAACGGCTTCGACCGTCTCGACCGGCAGATCGACGGCCTGTCGCAGGCCATCCGCTTCAGCGACTATGGAGCCAGCGGGCTGTTCGATCCGGTCAAGATCGGCGAAGCGGAGCTCGAGCGGATCTACCAGTTCGACCTCTCGGTGGTCGACGACCTGGCGCAGCTCGAGAGCGACGTCGCCGCCCTGCCGGCGCCCGGCGCGGAGGATCCCGGCCCGGCGCTGGAGCGTCTGCAGCAGGCCGCCCGCGCCCTCGACGGCAAATGGCGGCAGCGCGAGCAGGTCCTCGGCGAGGCGGCGCAGGCGGAGCCGGGCGCCGGCGTCTGACGAACAGGAGATTTCAGCGATGGACGTGATCCAATTTCAGGACCCCACGGGAAGCACCATGGTATCGCGCTGGCCGGAGGGCGGCACCGCGGCCATCCGCCTCGGCAGCCAGCTCATCGTCGAGGAGAGCCAGCAGGCGGTGTTCTTCCGCGACGGCAAGGCCCTGGACACCTTCGGTCCCGGCCGCCACACCCTGGCGACGCAGAACGTCCCCATCCTGGCGAGCCTCTTCGGCATCCCGTTCGGCGGCAAGTCGCCGTTCCAGGCCGCGGTGTTCTTCGTCTCCACCAAGACGTTCCTCGACCTCAAGTGGGGCACCAAGGAGCCGGTGGTCTTCCGCGATCAGGACCTCGCCATGGTGCGGCTGCGCGCCTTCGGCAAGTTCGCCGTGCGCATCGCCAACGCGCAGCAGTTCGTCAACTCCGTGGTGGGCAGCCGCGGCCTCTATACGACACAGGGGGTCGAGGACTACTTCCGCGACGCCATCGTCGCCCGCCTGACCGACGTGCTGGGGGAGAACCTGACCTCCATCTTCGACCTGCCGAAGCTCTACGACGAGCTGGCGATGGGCCTGAAGTCGCGGGTGGCGGACGACTTCACGAAGTACGGCATCGAGCTGGTGGACCTCTATCTCGGCGCCATCACGCCGCCGGAAGAGGTGCAGAAGCTCATCGACGAGCGCAGCGGCATGGGCGCCATCGGCGACATGAACGCCTACATGAAGTTCAAGACGGCGCGGGCGATCGGCGACGCCGCGCAGCAGCCCGGCGGCGCCGCCGGCGGCACCGTGGGAGCCGGCCTCGGCCTCGGTCTCGGCGCCGGCCTCGGCGCCTCGCTCCCCGGCATGATGCGCGACGCCATGCAGGGCGGCGGCTCGGCGCAGCCCGCCGCTCCAGCCGCTCCGGCCGCCGCCGCGGCGCCCGCCGGCAGTCCCATGGGTGACAAGCTCCGCCAGTTGAAGGGCCTCCTCGACGAGGGCCTGATCTCCCAGGAGGAGTTCAACGCCAAGCGGCAGAAGTTGCTGGACGAGATGTAAGCGACCCTCCGGCGCTCCGGTTACAATACGCACCTGTTTTACCGGAGGTGGTCTTGCAAGCGCGGGAGCCGGGGTCCATCCTCGACGGCAAGTACGAGATCGTCCAGCGCCTCGGCAGCGGCGGCATGGGCGAGGTCTACCTCGTGCGCCACGTCCACCTGCAGGAGCTGCGGGTGGTCAAGATCCTGCGCCAGGACCTGGCGGCCGATCCGGCGGCGCAGAAGCGGTTCATGCGCGAGGCCCGCCTCGCCACCCAGATCAAGCATCCCAACGTCGCCATCCTCTACGACTTCTCGACCCTGCCGGACGGCAGCTTCTACATGGTCTGGGAGCACATCGAGGGCCAGGACGTCGGCGACCGCATCCGCAAACAGGGGCCGTTCCCGGTGACCGCCGCCGTGCGCCTCGGCATCCAGGCGCTGCACGGGCTGGAGGCCATCCACGCCACCGGCGTCATCCACCGCGACCTGTCGCCCGACAACCTGATGATCACCGAGGACAAGACCGGCAACCTGCGGGTGAAGATCATCGACCTCGGGCTGGCGCGCAACCTGGAGGTCGACGCCAGCGTCGAGATCACCCAGGTCGGCATGTTCATGGGCAAGCTCCAGTACTGCTCGCCCGAGCAGGCCGGCGTGCCGGGCGGCGCGACGCTCGACCACCGCAGCGATCTCTACTCGTTCGGCCTGGTGCTCTACGAGATGATCGCCGGCCTGCCGCCGTTCGACTCCGAGAACCAGCACGGCTTCGTCTTCAAGCGCCTCTCCGAGGACCCCCTGCCGCTGCGCGGACGCAACCCGCGCGTCGAGGTGCCGGCCGAGCTCGACCGCGTCGTGCGCCGGGCCCTCGAACGCGACCGGGACCAGCGCTATCCCGACGCCCGCAGCTTCATCCTCGCCCTGGAGAAGGTCGAGCGCGGCCTGAGCGCCGCCGAAACCAAGGAGATTCCGTTCGACGATCTCGCCGCCGCGGTGAAGGCTTCGCCCCCGCCCTCACCGCCGCCGGCGCCGCCGCCGCGCAGCTCCAGCGAGCTGTCGCGGGCCGAGCGCCTGGAGCTGCTGGCGCAGATCGACCGGGCGGCCAAGCGCGTGCAGGAGAGCGCGGGCGAGCTCTCCCGCGCCGAGGCCGCTTTGGCGGCCGGCCGGCTCGACGAGGCGCAGAAGCTGATCGCGCACGTCGAGGCCACCACGCCGCGCGCCCAGGGCCTCGAGCGGCTGAAGGAGCGTCTGGCGCAGACGCGCCGCGCCGGCGAGACGGAGCAGGTGCTCGCCGGCTACCTGCAGCGCAAGCAGCTCCCGCTGGCCCGGCTGGCCCTGGAGACGCTGCTCGAGGTCCAGCCCGATCATCCCAAGCGCGGCGAATACGAAGGCCGCCTCCGGGCGCTGGCCGACGAGGCCGAGAAAGGGAAGCGTGCCGAGACGGCCCTGGCCGCCGGCCGCGCGGCGCTCGAACGCCGGGACCTGAAGGCGGCGCGGCGCGAGCTGGAGGCCGTCACCCGCGAAGACCCGGCCGGCGGGCGCGCCGAGGCGTTCGGCCGTGAGCTGGAGGCGGCCGAGCGCGAGGCCCAGGAGTCCGCCGAGATCGATCGCCGGAGGCATCGCTTCGAGGAGCTGCTCGCGGCACAGCGGGTGGGCGAAGCCGCCGACGAGCTCGCCGCTCTCTCCAAGCTGGACGTGCCGCGCGTCACCCTCGACGTCTTCCGCGAGCAGCTCGCCGAGGTCCGCAGCAGCATCCGGCAGGAGGAGCAGTCTGCCGTCTTCGAGAGGCGCTACCGCCAGGCCGTCGAGAGCCACGACTGGATCGCGGCCCGCGAGGCGGCGCTGGAGCTGGAGAAGGCCATCCCGGCGAGCCCGCGCGCGGCGGCCATGTTCAGCGAGGCCGGGCGCCTGGAAGCGATCCACCAGCGCCAGCAGGCGGTCGAGCAGGGCGTGCGCCAGGTGGAGGCCTTCATCGAGCAGGGCGACGCTCCCAAGGCCCAACTGGCGCTCAAGATCCTCCTGCAGATGGATCCCGAAAACCGCCACCGCAAGCGGCTGGAGAAGCAGGTGGGCGGGTTGAAGCGGTAGACTTCGGCCCCTATGGCCATCCATTCCCCCGAACCCACCGCCGTCGCCGTGCCCGCCGGCGCGCGCGAGCGGCTCCTCCGATACGCCTTCATGAAGCTCACGCGGGACTTCGATTCCCGCTTCGAAGCCCTGCTGCTCACCGGCCGCGTCTCCAAGTGGTACAGCGAGGTGGGCAACGAGGCGACGACGATCCCCGCCGGCCTCGCCCTCGGCGCCGGCGACGCGCTGTGCACGCTGCACCGCGATCTCGGCGCCATCCTCGCCGTCTACCTCGATCCGGCGCGCGCCTTTCCCGGCTTCGGTTTCGGCGAACCGGACGGCCGCCGTCCCGACCCGCAAGTCCTGATGCACCGCCTGGCCTGCCAGCTCCTCGGCAAGGGGGAGGGCTTCTCGCAGGGCGTCGAGCGCTCGTTCCACTACGGCTATCTGGCGCCCGAGCACGGCATCCTGCACGTCGGCATGATCAGCCATCTCGGCTCGATGATCCCGGTGGCCGCCGGCTGCGCTTTCGCCTTCCGCCAGTCCGGCGGCGACCGCGTGGCGATCAACTTCATCGGCGAGGGCGGCACCTCGACCGGCGACTTCCACGAGGCGCTCAACATGGCCGCCGTCTGGAAGCTGCCGCTGATCCTGGTGATCGAGAACAACCGCTACGCCTTTTCGACGCCGGCCCGCCTGCAGTACGCGGCGTCGCGGCTCTCCGACCGCGGCGCCGGCTACGGCGTCGCCGCCGAGACGGTGGACGGCAACGATCCGGACGCCATGGCGGACGCCTTGTGCCGCGCCGTCGAGCGCGCGCGGGCCGGCGAGGGTCCGACGCTGCTCGAGGCCATGCTCGGCCGCATGCGCGGACATAGCGAAGGGGACGACTCGCTCAAGGTCGTGCCCGCCGGCGAGCTCGCCGATTACCGTGCCGCCGATCCCGTGCCCGCCTACGCCCGCCGACTGGAGGAGGAGGAGGTGATGGATGCCGCGCTCCGCGAGCGGTTGGAGAAGCGGATCGCGGAGATGGTCGAGACGGCGATCATGGGAGCCATCGACGCGCCGCCGCCGGCGGACGAGGTGGCCCTGCGGCCGGTGTTCGCCCCGGCGCCGCAGGAGCGCGAGAGCCGCGAGGCTCCCATCGTGCTCACCTCACGGCCCGCTGGCGAGACCACCTACGTGGACGCCATCAACCAGGCGCTGCGCGAGGAGATGGAACGCGACGAATCCGTGATCCTCATGGGCCAGGACATCGGCGCCTTCGAAGGCGCCTTCCGCACCACGCGCGGCCTGCACGCCCGCTGGCCGGAGCGCGTGCTCGACACGCCGATCGCCGAGAGCGGCACGATCGGCATCGCCATCGGCGCCGCGCTGCTCGGCTGGCGGCCGGTGGTCGAGATGCAGTTCGCCGACTTCATCTCCTGCGGCTTCAACCAGCTCGTCAACGTCGCCGCCAAGCTCTTCTACCGCTGGCAGGTGCCCTGCCCGATCGTCGTCCGCCTGCCCTCCGGCGGCGGCGTGGGGGCGGGGCCGTTCCACTCGCAGAATCCCGAGGGCTGGTTCGCGCACACGGCGGGAATCAAGGTGGTCTGCCCGGCGACGGCGGCGGATGCCTTGGGACTGCTCAAGGCGGCAATCCGCGATCCGAATCCGGTGATGGTCTTCGAGCACAAGTTTCTCTACCGCCGCATCAAGAGCGCGCTGCCGGAGGGCGACGCCGCGGCGCGCCTCGGCGAGGCGCGGGTGATGCGCCCGGGCCGGCACCTCACCCTGATCGGTTACGGCGCCTCCACCTGGACCTGTCTGGAGGCCGCCGACGAGCTGGCGAAAGGAGGAGTGGAGGCCGAGGTGGTCGACCTCCGCACGCTGGTGCCCTACGACGAGGAGACGGTGCTCGCCTCGGTCAAGCGCACCGGCCGCGCCCTCGTCGTCCACGAAGCGCCGCTGACCCTGGGCTTCGGCGCCGAGGTGGCCGCCCGCCTCGCCGACGCCGCCTTCCCCTGGCTCGACGCGCCCATCCGCCGCGTCGCCTACCCGGACCGTCCGGTGCCCTACGCCAAGAACCTGGAGAAGGTGCTGCTGCCGGACAAGGGGAAGGTCCTGGCGGCGGCGCGGGAGGTATTAGCGTTCTGACGGACCCCGATCCATCTGTTTTCGAATCCGGGACCGGTCTCGGCGCCGCCGGTGCCCCTCACCTCCCCGGCCCTCCTCTCCCGCCTCACGCCCACCCACCCAGGGAGAGGAGGGAGACTGCAGAAGAAAACAGCTTTTTCCAACCCCCTCTCTCCCGGGGGAAGGGAGTGCGGTGGGAGAGAGGGGGCAGGGGGGAGTGAGGGGCCGGGCGGGGGGCCCTAACCCTTCTGTTTCCCGAGCTGCTTCTCCAGCTCGTCGAGGCGCTTCTCGAGATCCTTCAGCTTCTTTTCGAGCTCCATCTCGCGCGGCGAGGATGGGATCTTGAAGCGCTCCAATCCCTTCAGCGCTTCGCCCTTGGGCATGCGGAACATCAGCGGCTCGCCGTCCTCGCTCTTCCACATGAGGGGTCCCATGTCGAGCTCCGGCCTCTCCTTCTCGACGATGGTCACCGTGAGGTTCTGCGCCTTGCCGTCGCGCCAGACCTCGACCGGCACCTGCTGGCCGTCGTCGAGCCGGCGGACCTTGAACATGACGTCCCAGCTCGACGTGACGTCCTTGCCGTCGACCGAGGTCAGGATGTCGCCCACGCGGATGCCGGCCTTCTCGGCGGGGCTGCCGGGCTCCACCTTCGAGACCATCACGCCCGCGTCCTCCGGCGCGCCGAAGTGGGTGCGCAGCTCCGGCGTCAGCTCGGTGAGGTTCACTCCCATGTAGCCGCGCTTCATCAACAGGCCGTCGCCCTCGAAGACCTGCTGCTTGCCGTCCTTGTCGACGACGACCACCCTCCGCTTCTCGACCTTCCTCTCGTCGCCGGTCTCGGCGCGTGCGGCGGCCGCTCCGGTCAGAGCCGCCAGGCCGAGGACGAGAGCCCAGGCGGGGGCGCGAAAAACCTTTCCATTGCGCATGACAGACGTCTCCTATCGTTTCGGATCCTCTGGTTATCAGGGTCTGCTTTCAAAACGTCTCGCCGTGGTAGGCCGCGGGCGTGGCGCCTTCGGCTGCGCGCACCTTGCCAAGGTCGAGGACGAGATCCACGTCTTCATTGCCTCCGACGTACACCATGGAGGGTTCGGAGAGCTCGCGGAGCTCCCGCTGCAATCTTGCGTGCTCGGCGCGGAGCTCCCGCAGGGTCTGCGCTTGGGCGTCCGCGTCCCGCGCGCCGGTCTGCCGGTCGATCAGCACGCCGGCCGAGACCGCCGCCGCCGTGACGGCCGCCGCGGCGAGGAGGAGCCGGGCGCGCGGCCACGGCGCGGGAGCCGGGGCGTCGTCCAGGCGCGACAGGACGCGCGCGGTGAAATCCGGACGGGCCTGCTCGCGGGGCAGCTCGCGCAAGAGGTCTCCTAGCCGGTGGTCTTCCATGCTGCACCTCCAGTCCAGTAGGGCTCGAGCTTCGCCTTGAGCTGCTGGCGGCCGCGATGCACCCGCGACTTCACGGTGCCCTCGCGGCAGCCGATCTCCTCGGCGATGTCCACGTAGGACCAGCCCTCGATCTCGTGGAGCACGAGCGGCACGCGGTAGCGCAGGGGGAGCCGCGCCAGGGCCGCGGCGACCTCCCGGTGCAGCTCCCGGCGGAGCAGTCCGGATGTCGCCACGGGCTCGGACCGCTCCTCCCGCAGGAGGAACGGCGCCAGCAGGCGCAGCCGCCGTTCCCGCCGTTCCTCCGAGCGCACCAGGTTCACGGCGATGCGGTAGAGGTAGGCCCGCAGGTAGCCCTGCTCGCGGTAGTCCCGGGCGGAACGGAACAGGCGCAGGAAGGTCTCCTGGCCGAGATCCTCGGCGCGGTCCCGGTCGCCCGTCAGGCGGGTGAGATAGCTCACCACGGCGTCCTTGTGGCGGTCCACCAGGTCCGCGAAGGCCTGGCGGTCCCCCTCGCGCACCCGCGCCATCAACTCCGCATCGCTCGGTGGTTCGAGAACCATGGGTAGGCTCATGAGCTCGCTCGCGTCTCCAGACCACCATAACGCGGAGAGAGGGAAAAGGTTCCCGCAGGCTGCGGCGGGTCGCCCCTCTCCTCATGCGGCAGAATGGTTATGTTAGGCAAAACGGAACCTGCGCGGGCCTACGCCTGGAGCGCCGGCATCTTTCTGCCGGCAGGGATGCCGGCGCTCCCAGGCCGCGCTATTCGCCGGATTGGAGATCGCTGGCGGCGCCTTCGGAGTTGGCGGAGCTCATCACCACGAACATCAGCCGGGTAAGCCGAGACACCACCCGCCCGGCTTCGGACGACACCTGTTCCACTTCCCGCCGCAAAGCTGCCGGCTCCTCCAGAAGCGCCGCTGAGCCTTCGGAGAAACTCAGGGAGCGCAAGGAGCTGATCAGCGTTCGCGCGTGGTCCAAAGCTGCGAACGGGTAATCCATCGCGCTCATGATCCGCTGGATGGTATTGAGTCCCGGGATCATCTTCCCTCGTTCGTAGTCCGAGATGGTCCCGCTGCGAAGTCCAGAGGCCCGGGCAAGCTCCTCCTGATTCATTCCCCGGATGATCCGGAGCACTGTCAAGATGGTCCCAAGCTCGTTGTCAGGCATGCACGCCGAGTTTACCGCATTCGAGAACTTTGTTCCCAATCCAGGCTATACTGTATGGAACGGGATGGAATCCACCCCTATAGCCGCAGAGATTTCACAGTGAGTGTGTACCCCATAAGCTTCTGCTCGGCCGCTTGGAAGACTCTGGACGCTCTCGGGCTCGATCCCCGTTGGAGCCTCTCCGGCCGGGCGGCTCTCTTGTGGCTTACCACTCAGACGGGCCCCATCAAGCATCTCAGCCTGGTCTGGCACCGCCGGGATGGGCTCGGTAGATTGTCGGGTGATGTCCTCGCCCTGCTGGCGAACGCGAATCTGGATGTCGGCTTTCTCTACAGCGACTCGCGGCGGCTCTGGCTTCCCGTCAAGGACGGGGAGAGTGCCTGCACCCTGAGGCTGACTGCCGAGCCGGCGCCGCCGCTGGCGCCCGCCTTACAGTTCCCACTTCATGGCCATTTCATCAACATCGAGTCCTGGCGAGATATCCTTCAGATGACTCTATGCTCCTTGGGTACAGAACTGAATCCTGACGACTTGGTGGACCTCTTCCTGCTGTTAGGTCGTCGAGAGACCTCTCTGGATCAAGGTCTCCTGGATGCTCTGCGCCGGGATCCGAGTTTCGATCCTCAGCGTCTCGCCCTTTCCTTGGCTCAGATCAACCTCGAAGAGGCCGATATGCCGCTGGGCGTGAGCTTGGAGGAATTCGGCCGTTTCCTGCAAAACCTCGCCATCAGGCTCTTGGCTTGGGCGCGTCCTCATTAACGGATCGCGGTGATGGGAAGAGGTCAGCCATTCTCCGCCTTATTCCAACGAATCGACCCCGTGCTACGATGGCCTTCGCGCCAGGAGGCGCGCCATGGCTCTCCGCGACCTCGATCTCCCCCGCAAGCTCACCTACGAGGATTACGTCCTGATTCCCGAGGACGGACAGCGCCACGAGATCCTTGACGGAGAGCACTACGTGACCCCAGCCCCCTTTATTCGGCACCAGCTCATCTCTTCCAATCTCCATTCTCTGCTGGGACCTTTCATTCGCAAGCGCCGGCTGGGCACGCTGCTCGCGGCGCCTACGGACGTGCTTCTGGCGCTGCACGACATCGCTCAGCCCGATCTCCTGTTCATCTCGAACGAACGGGCCAGGATCCTCAAAGAGAAGAACGTCCAGGGTACGCCGGACCTCGTCGTTGAGATCCTCTCCAAGAGCACCCGGCGGCGTGACGAGCGCCTCAAGCTGGAGCGCTACGACCTGTTCGGGGTCCTGGAGTATTGGATCGTCGATCCGGCCAAGGAAGGCGTCAAGGTCTACCGTCGCGAGGGCGGCCGGCTTCGCCTCGCCGCGGATCTTTCGGCCACGGAGGTCCTCAAGACACCACTCCTGCCGGGCCTGGAGATCGCGGTCGCCGAAGTCTTCGAGTAGATCAAGATTCAACGCCGCCGTTTCTTCCTGGACCGGCTCGCGGCCGGGCGTGGCCCTGACGTGCGCCTCTTCAACCAATCGAGGGCGCCGGGCGTGGTCCGCCAGAGCTCGATGGCGTTGAAGGCATAGGCGGCGGCTTCGTCGTCCCGGCCGGGTGAAAAAGCGGCGAGCTCCTGGAGGGGAAGGGCCTTCTGCCCGAAGAGGTACGAGGGAACGAAACGGTTCGACGTCAACGCCCGCCGCAGCAACCGGAGCGCCTCCGTCGAATCCCCCTCCAGACGGAACGCCAGGAGCGCTCGCGTATAGGACCACTCGGCGAAGTCATCCTCCTTGTAGCGGTCCAGCAGCTCGCTCACAGGGTCGTGGCGCTCCAGCTCGAGCAGCAGGTTCGCCAGCCGGTAGCGGATTCCCTGGTTGTCGTTGGGATTGAGGCGCAGCATGTCCTCGAAATGCTCCACCGCTTCCTCGCCGCGCCCCAGCGTCCAGAGGGACTCGGCGAGCCACTGGCGTGCGCGCATGTAGGGCCGCGTCTCGAAGAGACCCCAGAAATGCCCGGCGTGGTCGCGGAAGACCTCCGGACCCAGCGCCCGCTCTCCGGCGGCCACTCCCCGAGCGAAGAAGGCGTGCGCCTCCTGGTCGGTGGCGGCATGCCTGCCGAGAAGTATGTAGGCGTCGGCGCAATCCGGCCAGATCTCCAGGGCTCTGCGGGCGAGGTGGATCCTCCGCCGGCCCGGCGCCTTCCAGGCCACGTGGACCAGCTCGACGGCCGTCTCCTCAGCAGACGAAAGGCTTTTGCCGGAGCTTTCCAACCGCGCGAGGATTTCGTCGGCTTCGTCCGGCTCGAAAAGGAGAGGCAGGCTCAAACGGATCCGCAGCGGCCCCTGAAAGGTCCGGACCTCCTTTTCCCAGCGGCCGGTATCCATTTCGGCCTCGGAGGTCGAAGCCAGCGCCGTCATCAGACCTTCGAGAAACGCCAGCGTCCGGGCATCCGGCCTTTCCAGCTTCCCCTTTCTCCCGAGGCTCGCCATCGGCAACCGGCCGCCTTCCTCGCGGGGGAAGCCGCGGCTCTCCCAAAGATCCAGGTCGCCGGGCGGCACCTCCCAGGGAGGGTTGAAGCTCAGGGTCCAGAAGCCCTCGTCGTCCTCGCGGGCATTGAGCCGGCCCTCCTGCAGCGCCTCCCACTGCTCGCGGCTGCGCAGGAAGAACAGCCCGTACTCCTGCTCCGCGGCGCCCATGACGGACACGTACCACAGGCCCTCCTCCACCTCGGGAGCCTCGACGTAGAGGAGATCGTCATTCGACAAGGCGCCCCAGGGCGCGGCGGCAAAGAAGCGCGCCCCCGCGTCCGCGAAAGCGCTGACCTGCTCCACCGTGACGCCGGCTCCGGTGAGGATGCCCGGCGGCAGCTCGCCGTAGACTTCCTTCTCGAGCAGAGCGAAGAAGGATTGGAGCTCGGGCAGCCGGCCGCGAGCCTGGACGGCCACTCCCTCGCCGCTCAGCAGGGCCTCGAGGCCGGCGGCGAGCTCGGGATCGGAGGCCTCGATGCGGCTCGGACGGGAGCGCCATTGCCGCGCAGCGCGGCGCACCGCCTGCAGGGCAAGCTGGACAGGGTCATTGCTCTCCGTTTGTGGATCATGGCCCTCCACGAGGCCGGTCTCCAGGTTCAGGCAGAAGGCCGTCCAGGGCCGGAACGGCGTTCCATCCTCGGCGTCGACCCAGACCGGCATGCGGAAAGCGCCGACCTGCCAGACCTGCGACGGCCGAGGCACCAGGCCATGGAAGATCTTGCCGTGGGTTTTCGCCATCCGTTCCCTCTCGCGGAGTGCGTCCGCGCCGCAGGTAGTCCGTGCTCTTCGGTCGTAACATGGTATCGGAAAAGCGGCACGAACCGGGGCTGAGCCTTCGGAATCGCGGCGCGCCGCCCTAAACGCCGGCAAAATAAAGCCTTACCCTTACCGAGGGCGGCGGCGACCGGCTTATTTAAGCGCGGGGCCCCAATGCGGTCCACGTGGGCCCGCGAGCAGGCAATCGTCGTTAGCTGAGAGGGTTTTCCGGGAAAATCACAGCACCTTGAGCTCCGCCCAGTCGAGCGCGTACCCGAGGGCCCGCTTCACTTCTCGTTCTCGTTCGGCGGCCAGCACACCAGCCCGGGAGGACAGGAGGTGCTTCGCAACGACGTGGATGTTGTCGAAGTTGACGACCGATGGCACGAGCCCTTCGGGCTCCCCCACCGGCACCTCCTGGGGGATCCCTCGGATGGTCGTGGTGATCTCGGCGACGATCGCCTTGTTCAAGTACGCGTAGGCCGGAGAGCGCGTCAGCAGCAGGACTGGCCGCCGCCCCACTGGAGCTGGAAGGTCGGCCCACCAGATCTCGTACTGCCTCATCGCTCGCCTGGGGCACCGAGGCCCTCCCAGACGGTCGGATCGAACGCTGTCTCGGGGCTGTCAGGATGGCGGGCATACGCCTCGGCCGTAGCCTGTTCCTCGGTCTCCCAGAGCGCCTTTAGAATCGCCGCTCGAATCCACTCCGACCGACGGCGAGAGCGGGCGGGAGCAACTCGCTCCAAGCGGTCTGCCAACTCGTCGTCTACCTCTACAAGGAGTGACTTCATAAGCTGGAGTATATACTCGCTCCCCCTGGAGCGTCCACTATTTTCGAAGTGCGACAGCCGGCCGAAGATGCCCTCGCCGTAGCGGGCGGAGCTGGGGAGCTGGGCCGTCCGCTATGAGAACCCGAAGCAGATCGGCTACAACTGCCTCCTCCGCCCCAGCGAGGAGGAGGCCCTGGAGGGGCTCTCCGCTCAGGATCGTTCGGTTCGGGTAAGCAGGGATCGCTACGCAGCCTGAAGCAAGAACTCCACTTTCACGGCTTCGAACGGGAAGAGAATTCGCCCGTCTTCGCCACGGTCGAGCACCCCGGCGTTCAAGAGGGCAGTGATGTCACTGTGCACGCCCTTTACGTCCCGACCGACGCGCCGTGCCGCCTCGCGGATGGAGACCGGACCTGCGCCGCACAGGACCTTGAGCAGTTCCCAGCGTTTAGCGTTGAGCACCTTCCAGAGAAGCTCCGGCGTGGCAAAGCTGATGCGCGCCGATTTCTCCGCTTCTCCGGTTTTCCACGCCCGCACGAAATCCCCCATCGAGTCGCTCGGAGCACGGACGTCAAGAGTCACGATTTTCACGGTTCCACCTCGCAATGTCACGTTGGAAATCATCGATGAGCTCGTCTGGAGACTTGAAGGTGTAGGCGCTTTCCTTCCCGTTGAAGTGCCGGTGATCGCCCTTGCCAGCCTCGTTGTCGTAGCGCACCCTGCAGATCCCGTCTACCACGTACGCGAGCCGATACTTGAGCTCGTGGGTCGAGCCCGCCACCGGCTCAGGAACTTGCCAGAGCACCAACTCGGCGAATGTGCTCTCGGAGAAGATAATACGCCTCCTTACGAGCGCAACCGCCTTCACGTTTGCCATGATGCCGCCGGACGGTGGGTGTTGTCAAGAACCCCAACACTGAGACCTTGAAGCTCGAGCCGCTGCCCTGCTGGGAAACATCTGGAGCTGGAGAGGCGGAGAGATCTCATCGCCAGCTTGGTGAAGGAGATCGAGGAAGAAGCCGCGGCGGCGCGGAAGAGGGACGGCTTCCGGGTGGCAGGCGTCGACGCCGTGCTCGTCCACCATCCGCACGACCGTCCCGAAAAGCTGAAGAAGGGGCCGGCGCCGCTCTTCCATGTGGAGAGCGTCGAGATGCACAAGTTTCTCTGGAGCCTCTACGCGGAGTTCGTCGGCAGGTTCCGAGACGCCGCGGAGAAGCTCCGGGCAGGGGATCTCAAGCCTGCTTTCCCGCCAGGGTGCTTTCCGCCGGCGTTGCCGTTCGTGCTTGGGTGAGGCGCCGCGTAATTCATCGCCCCGATTCCTGTTTTCCAGCGAGATCGTCCGTCCGAGGGAGATGGTCCAGGAAGGGTGCGCCCAATTGGCCATTGCGGCCTGCCGAATTCCTGAATTCCAGTTCATCGAAGCCTGCCACCAGGCTCCGCGATGGCTTCCAGGCGGGAATCTTGGCTCGAAACCTCGCCATCCTCTACCACCTCCGCGAACTACGCACTCATATCCTCGCTCGTAAGATCGCCGTAAAACCAACGCAACCCTCCCTCTAGCAGCCCGTGGTGAAAATCACGGTCTGAGCCGTGGCTCGCCGGGGTGACGCTTCAGCCCGCGGATCGGGGTGACACGGCGAGCATCGAGAAGACGCTGGAAGAGGCCAGAGGAGTGCTCAGCGACGTCGTCGAAGACAGTGAGGCGGCCGAGAAACTGAGTGATGAGATGTTGTC
>JBKPTH010000114.1:0-55630 GCA_046765915.1 Acidobacteriota bacterium
GCGGGGACCCTTCGCCGAATCGCACCGTTTTCCCCGCCTCGGAGACGCCCCCGGGGGCGTCTCTACATTGGGGAGGTGGGGTTCGCAGGTAGCTCTCACGGATAGTACCCGCGCGCCGTCCGCGCCTTGAGGCCCCCCTTCTTGAGCTTGATCTCGACCGGACGGAAGGCGTTCGTCGTGTTGAGGTCGGTGGAGTTGTAGGCCACCAGATACCGGCTGCGCAGCTCGGTCTCGATCTGCTTGTAGATGCCCGGGAGCTCTTCGGGGTTGTGGGTGAAGAAGACGCGGCCGCCGGTCTGCTGGGTGAACTCCTCCAGCTTGGCGTGAACGCCCGCCTCGAACGGCGGCAGGTTGAGACCGATGGCGTAGATGGCGACGCCGCTGCGGCGGGCGTACTCCAGCGCGTCCTTGTACTTGATGTAGCTCGCGTTGTCGTCGCCGTCCGAGAGCAGCACGAGGGCCCGTTGACCCTGGACGCCGCGGAAGTAGTAGAGGCTGTGCACCAGCGCGTCGTGGAGCGCCGTGTCACCCACCGCCTGCACGCCCTCGATGGCCTGCACGACGGCGCCCACGTCGTCGGTGGGCGGCATCAGCAGGCTCGGGCGGCGGGCGAAGCTCACGGCGAAGGCCTTGTCCCGCGGCGTCATCACGCTCTCCAGGAAGCCGGACGCCGCCTTCACCGTATCGACGAGCGATCCCGCCATCGAGCCCGAGGTATCGATGAGAATGCCGACGACGAGCGGCAGGTTCTGCACCACCTCGAACTTGGCGATCTCCTGCTTCTTGCCGCTCTCGTAGACCTCGAAATCGTCCTGCTGCAGCCCCCCCACGAGCTGGCCGGAGCGGTCGGTCACCGCCACGTACAGCTCGACCAGGTTGACGTCCACCTCGGAGGCGTACTGCGGCGCGCGCAGGTAGCGCGTGGCTTCGGCCCGCGTGCCGTCGTCGAGGGTGGCCACCACCGTGAGGTAGACGAGCTCCTCGTCCGTCACGGTGACCTCGTATTCCCAGGGCGGCGTGGTCAGCGAGGCCACCGGCTTGTCGTTGACGCGGAACTCGACGCTCTGGATGCGGCGGCCGTCGGGCACCACCACCTCGGCGCGCGCCCGGGCCTTGGCGCGCGGCTGCAGCCGGCTGCCCTTGGGCGGCGAGACGATGCGCACGTTGAACGAGCCGCGCGGCTGGTTGAGGATCACCTCGTCGGCGGCCACCAGCTTGCCTTCCGCGTCGTAGCCCTCCGCGCGCACGATCTGCTCGGTGGGGAATTGCTCCAGCCGCAGCTCGGCCGAGAACGGCTGCTTCGAGGTGGTGAGCTGGGCCTTGCCGTCGACGAAGAAGGTGACCTTCTGGATGCGCTCGCCGGTGACGATGGCCTCCGCCCGCCAGAGGCCCATCAGGATGTCCTGCGGCGGCGGCAGCAGCAGCAGGCCGTCCGCGCCCGTGGCCGCGGCGGCCGGCACGAGCTCGCCGCTGGCGGCGCCCGCGGGCATCGGCTCCGGGGTCGGCTGCACCGGCACCCGGAAGCTGCGGAAGATCCGCGCCTCGGCGCCGCTCACGTCGTCGTGGACCTTGAGCCGCATGGTGAAGACTTCCTTCGGCCGCAACGGCCGGTCGATCGCCAGCACCAGCGGCTCGCCCGGTTTGGGGACGGGGAGCTGGAAGCGCAGGCGGAAGTCCTCGAAGGAGCGGCCTTCCTGCTCGACCAGGCCCTCGACGATCAGCTTGACCAGCGGCTTGTCCTTGTCGTCCTTGGCGATCTCGAATCCCGCATCGGGCGGCAGGATGATCACGGCGCGGGCGACGACGCGCTGGCCGTCGCCGGCGGGGAAGTGCATCTCCGCCGAGGTGACCTTCAGCTCCGGCGCCAGCGCCGGCAGCTCGGTCGCCGCGGCCTTCTCGGCCCAGACGGCGAGGTCGGCCGGCGGCGCGAGGAGGGAGGAAGAGTCCTTGGGCCGCACCTTGCCGCGGCCGGCGTGGGCGCCGGTGAGGCCGGGCACGCCGGTGGCCTCGTCCACGTCCTTCGCCTCGTCGCAGTTCTGCAGGTCGAAGCGCTTGGCGAGGAAGACCTTGCCCTGCATCTCCTCCCACTGCTCCAGCCAGTACTCCATCATCGGCGTGTAGAGGGCGCGCTTCGAGTCGCTCGGCAGCCACAGGCGATAGGACTCGCCCTTGCCCGGGCTGAAGACGAGCGCCTTCCGCTCGATCGGCTTGCCGTCGTTGCCCAGGCCCTGCCGGTAGGTCCAGATCTCCAGCGGCGTGAACACCGCGCCGCAATCCACCACCAGGCGGTCGTCGGGCATGCCGTTGAGGAACATGAGCTGGGCCCGCACGTCGCGCGGCGAGAGGAACTGGTCCTCGGCCAGCCGCTGCCGCCGGCTGATCCCCTCGCGCAGCTCGTTGGCCGGCGTGTGGGAGATGGGGTCCTTGTCGAGGAAGTCCTCGATCCAATGGCTCCGCGCGGCGGCATCGAGGCCGAGCAGCTCGGTGCGCTGCTCCGCGGAGAGCAGCAACCCGGGGCCGTCCTGGAAGAAGACGCGCTCCGCCTCGGGCCACAGGGTGGCGTCGTTCTCCGCCGGGTTCTGGGCCGCGAGGAATGGAAGGGACAGCACGAACAGCAGGGAGAGAAACAGCAGGATTCGATAGCGCACGGCGGCCCTCGTTGCATGGCCGGTGCCACTAGGTTGGCACCGAGCGGATGGACAGACTACTATGAGCCTGTTCGCCATGCCGAAGATCCTGCGCAACGCACCGATCCGCACCTGGGAGGCCGGGGACAGCGTCCAGGGCTTCGCGCTGCTCACCCGCAAGGAGCCGCGGCAGGACCGCAACGGCAAGAGCTTCCTCGATCTGGAGCTGGCGGACGCCAGCGGCTCGATCGTGGCCAAGGTGTGGTCCGACAGCCCGGCGCTCAACGGCCGCTTCGAGGCGCACCAGTTCGTCGCCTTCCGCGGCTTGGTCAAGAACTACCGCGATCAGCTCCAGGTCACCCTCGACGATTGCCGCGAGGCGACCGAGGGGGATCGGCACTACGGCTTCGACGAAACCAAGCTCATTCCGTCCACACGCGAGGACATCGATGATCTCTGGATGCGACTCCAGCGCCTCTACACCGAGGAGGTCGAGAGGCCGGTGATGCGCCGGCTGGCGGCGGAGGCGCTGGCCGTCCACGGCGCCGGGCTGCGCGAGCATCCGGCGGCCAAGTCGATGCACCACGCCTACCGCGGCGGCCTGCTGGAGCACGTGGTCTCGATGGGCGAGCTGGCGCTGCTCATCTGCCGGCACTACCGCGACCTCGACCGCGATCTCGTGCTGCTCGGCGTGCTCTTCCACGACCTCGGCAAGCTGCGCGAGCTCGGCGCCATGCCTGCCAACGACTATACGCTCGAAGGCCGGCTGGTCGGCCACGTCGTCATCGGCCGCGACCTGCTCCGCGAGCGCTGCGCCGCCATCGAGGGCTTCCCCGAGGACCTGCGGCTGCTGCTCGAGCACCTCGTCCTCTCGCACCAGGGGAGGAAGGAGTTCGCCTCGCCCGTCGAGCCGATGACGCCCGAGGCGCTGGCCCTCCACTTCATCGACGACCTCGACTCCAAGATCAACCAGCTCCGCAACTCGCGCGAAGCGGCGACTGGCATGCAGTACCACCGCGGCCTCGGCCGTTTCGTCTACCTGCCGCCGCCGCCCACGCCCCAGGATCTCCTGGCGCAGGAGGAAGCCGCCGAGCTCGAAGCGATCTCCGCCGAGCCGCACGAGCTGGAAATGCGCGAGATGGAGACGCCGGAGCCGGAGGGCGCGGAGGAGGTCCAGGCGCCTTTGTTTCAGGGGGAGTGAGCGGACGGATTCCGTCAGATCGGACCGATCCGTTCACTTCCCCGCCGGCTCCGCCCCCAGCACGAACTCCTTGCGCAGATACGAGGTGGCCGCCGCCAGCTCGTCGCGCACGCCGACGCCGAGGGCGTAGGTGCCCTTCTTCAGCGAGATGCCGATCTCGTACGTGTACTCCTTGCTGGCCACGGCGGCGAAGTCGCTCTCGGGCACGTTCAGGGTCACCAGCTTCGTCTGCCGCACCGGCGTCGTCGTGCCGCCGCCGCTCGCCACGAGGTAGAGGCGCAGGCGGCCGGAGCGCTTCCCTTCGCCGGGCTGGAGATAGAGCTTCGCCATCGGCACCTTCACCCGCACCGGCACCAGCACCGAGTCACCCTGCTCCTTGGCGGCGCCGATCTCCAGCCGCGCGTCCAGCGGGTTGTCCTCCGGACCGAAGCGCATCACCGCCAGCGTCCGCTCCGCGATCGCCTCGTTCACCGGCTTGTCGCGGTACCACTGGCGGTGGCGCACCTGCGCACCCTTGACCTTCACCTTCACCTCGATCTTGTGCTCCACCTCGTCGCCCGGACGCTGCGGCTGATAGCCGATGGAGTAGTAGGTGGCCAGGTCCTGGCCCATCTGGCGCAGGGCCGTGAGCGGGTCCGCGGCGTTGAGCATCGCCTGTCCGCCGGTGTCCTGGGCCAGGAAGCGCAGGCCGCTCTGATCGTTCTGCACCAGCAGCTCCTGGATCAGCGTGCCCCGCACCGTCCGCGACCCGGCGGCTTCGATGGGATACAGGGTCACCCGGTTGCGGCTGGCCTGCGCCGTCAGCTCGCGGAACCGCCGGGTGGCGTCGTACTCCTGCGCGCCGCTGCCGGAGATGGTCGTTCCCGACGTGAAAGCCCTGCGCTGGGCCGCCATGCGGATGGCCGCCCATTGATAGAGATCGGTGCCCGGGACCAGCGGCAGACCGTCGCTCACGTAGAGAATCGCCTTGCGGCCGGAGACCCCGCCGAGCCAGCTCACCACCGAGCTCAGGGCGTCCAGCGCTCCCGCCAGGCGCAGCGTCTCCCGGCCGGCATAGTTCCTCAACAGCGTCTCGATGGAGACGTCCCAACCCTGGGTTTCGAGGACGTCCGCGATCTGCTCGAGCGCGTCCGCGCGCGTCGCGTCGCGGCCCCCGAGATCGGACGACAGCGGCTTCAGCGCCTCGACGTCGGCCTCGACACGCGCCAGGTCGCCGGTGAACTCGCGGCGGATCTCCAGCGAATGCGCGTAGCGCACCAGCATGACCTGATCGCCGGGCCGCAGCTCGGAGCGCAGGAAATCGTGGAGCCGGTCGAGGATCTTGGCGCGGCCGGTGGGCGTGGTGTTGGTGTCGTCGACGAAGATCACCAGCCGGAGCTGCTGCTCGGGCGGCCGGGCGGCCGGTGCGGCCGGGGTCCCGGGAGCCGCCGGGTCGCTCGACGGCACGACCGCCGCGCCGCTCTCGGCATAGAAGTTCGTGATCTCCACCGGCTTGCCGTCCTCATAGACCTCGAAGTCCTCCCGCTTCAGGCTGCCGAGCGGCTGGCCCTTCTTGTCGGTGACGAACACGTCGAGGTTGACGACGCTGACCTCGATCGCTTCGGTGAAGCTATCCTCCGGCGCCGGCTCCTGCGCGGGGAGCGGCAGGGCGGGTGTCAGGAACAGAGCGAGGACGAATCCGGCGGCTGGGGGAATCCGGGAACGGCGGGAGGTCATGACGGGGCCCCTCCTTGAGGCTCAGGATGAGAGTACTCGGAGTCGAGATGACAGCAAAGAGCATACCGCCTCTGCCGGAGCGTTGACACCGCGCCCCAACAAGCCTAGGATTAGGCTGTAGGAACATATCGGAACCGAATCATCTTCGGAGGAGGTCTATCATGAGGTCCAAGCCCGTCCGCTGGCTTCCGGCCGCCGTTCTGCTGTTGGTGTCTGCGCTTCCGGGGTGGGCTCAGCCCAAGCCGGTCGGGGAGGAATTCCGCGTCAATCAGACCAGCACGCCGCGGCAGCTCAAGCCGCAGGTGGCCTTCGGACCGTCCGGCAACGCCCTGGTCGTGTGGGAGAACCAGATCAGCGGCATCATGGGGCGGGCCTTCGACCGCAACGGCAAGCCGGTCACCGGCGAGATGCTCCTCGTCGCCAACAAGAACCTGCCGTCCATCCCAGCGCAGGGCGAGGTCCTGGTGCGCAAGGAGCCGGCGCTGGTCATCCTGCCGAACAGCGAGTTCCTCGTCTTCTGGACCGAAGAGAGAGATTTCCTCTATCTCGACTTCTTCTACGAGCGCCGCGAGGTGCTGGACCAGGACGTCTTCGGCCAGCGCTTCTCCGCCGCCGGAGCGCCGATCGGCGAGCGCTTCCGCGTCAACGCCACCACCGACGCCTTCCAGCGCCGCCCCAAGGCCGCCATCAAGCAGGGCGGTCTGGTGGTGATCTGGGAGAGCGCTCTGGAGGTCTCGGAGAGGGACTCGGTCTCCGTGCACGGACGGCTGCTCAACCGCCGCGGCCAGGCGGCCGGCGACGAGTTCCGCATCGACGCCGGGAGCTCGCCCGAGATCTGGAGCCTGTCGCTCGCGGCCAACGCCTCCGGCGAGTTCATGGTCGCCTGGGAGGGAGGCGACGTGCTGACGCCGGACGTCTACGCCCGCCTCTACGACCGGGACGGCGCGCCGACCGGCGCCGAGCTCATCGCCAACCCCGGAACCTCGGGGCGGCAGCGGCGGCCGGCGGTGCTCGCCACGCGCAACGGCGACTTCCTGGTGGCCTGGCAGAGCTCGACCGGCACCACGACCCCGGGCATCAAGGGCCAGTTCTACAGCCCGGCCGGCGCCCGCATCGGCGCGGAGCTCCTTTTCAGCAAGCCCGTCGCCAAGATCCAGATCGCGCCCGCGCTCGCGCTGCTCCCCTCGGGCAACATCGTCGTGACGTGGCTCGACTGGGCCGACGTCTGGCCGATCGGCGCCTTCGCCGTGGTCATCGACAACTCCGGCCACACGCTGGGCAACCAGGTCCAGATCAGCAACGAGCAGCTCTACCCGCAGTACCAGAGCTCGGTGGCCGCCAACGCCTTCGGCGACGTCCTGGCGAGCTGGGAAGGCAGGCTCAAGCGGCAGCAGTCGATCACCGCGCGCCTGCTGAAGGCCGACTGATCCGGCCTCGAAGTCGAGCCGTCGTCGAAGAGCGCCCCGCCGGTCCCGGCGGGGCGTTTCCTTTCTTGTAAGATCCAGGATCATGGGGAGGAGACGGGAATGGCGACGGCAATCCAGATCTCGGGACCGGACACCTCGGCGCGCGAGCGCGTCCTCACGCCGGAAGCGCTGGACTTCGTAGCCGAGCTGCAGGACCACCTCGGCGTGGCGCGCGAGGATCTCCTGAGGCAGCGGGTGCTGCGCCAGGAGGATCTCTCCAGGGGCATGCCGCTGGGCTTCCTGGATCATACGCAGGCCATCCGCGAATCCGACTGGCAGGTGGCGCCGGCGCCGCCGGATCTGGAGGACCGCCGCGTCGAGATCACCGGCCCGGTCGAGCGCAAGATGATGATCAACGCGTTCAACTCGGGCGCCAGCGTCTTCATGGCCGATTTCGAGGACGCCCTCGCTCCCACCTGGCAGAACGTCGTCGAAGGCCAGGCCAACCTGCAGGACGCCGTTCGCCGGCAACTGGAGTTTCGCAGCCCCGAAGGCAAGGAGTACCGCCTCAACGAGCGCATCGCCACGCTGCTCGTCCGCCCGCGCGGTTGGCACCTCGTCGAGCGCCACGCCACCCTCGACGGCGAGCCCGTCTCGGCCAGCCTCTTCGATTTCGGCCTCTTCTTCTTCCACAACGTCGCCGAGCTGGTGAAGCGCGGCTCCGGGCCCTACTTCTATCTGCCCAAGCTGGAGAGCCATCTGGAGGCGCAGCTCTGGAACCGCGCCTTCGTGCTCGCCCAGGAGCTGCTGCATATCCCGCAAGGCACCGTCCGCGCCACCGTGCTCGTCGAGACCATCGCCGCCGCCTTCGAGATGCACGAGATCCTCTGGGAGCTGCGCGACCATGCCGCGGGCTTGAACGCCGGCCGCTGGGACTACATCTTCAGCATCATCCGCAAGCTTCCCGCCGGCGAGACCGTGCTGCCCGACCGCTTCCAGGTCACCATGGCCGTACCGTTCATGGCCGCCTACACCGATCTGCTGGTCCAGACCTGCCATCGCCGCGGCGCCCACGCCATCGGCGGCATGGCGGCCTACATCCCCAGCCGCCGCGACGAGGAGGTCAACCGCGTCGCGCTGGAGAAGGTCCGCGAGGACAAGGAGCGCGAGGCGCGCCAGGGCTTCGACGGCACCTGGGTGGCCCACCCCGACCTCGTGCCCGTCGCCAAGGAGATCTTCGATCGTCATCTGGGAGACCGGCCGCACCAGAAATCTGTAATGCGAGAGGACGTGAACGTCACCGCCGACCAGATGCTCGACTTCCGCGTGCCGGAAGGCCGCATCACCGAGAACGGAGTGCGCGCCAACATCTCGATCGCCCTGCAGTACATCGACGCTTGGCTCCAGAGTCAGGGAGCCGTCGCCATCCGCAACCTGATGGAAGACGCCGCCACCGCCGAGATCTCCCGCTCCCAGCTCTGGCAATGGATCTGGCACGACGCGAGGATGGACGACGGCCGGCAGATCACACCCGAGCTGTATAGGGAGTTCCGCGACGAAGAGCTCGCCGCGTTGGGGGGTGCGGAGAAGGGACGGTTGCGCGAAGCGGCGAATATCCTGGACCGGCTGGTGCTCAGCCGGGAGTTCGTGCCGTTCTTGACGATTGAAGCGTATGGGTATTTGGATTAGGACGGCGCCTGCAACCAAGGCTCGACCATCCTGAGCCAACCGTGATCGCTGGTCAGGGGAATTGCTTCAGTAAGGTATGGACGCGCTCTGTTGCCGCAAGCACCGGAGAACCGCCGACGTTGGGCCACGATGGCTTACACGATCACGATCACCGAGGACGGTGAAAGACAGCTTCGGACCTTGTCCGCTCGGGATCGGCGAATCCTGGAGGCGGCGATCCTTTCCCGGCTCGAACACCAGCCCAAGACACCGACGAGAGCCATCAAGAGGTTGAAACCCAACCGGCTGGCGGAATTTGAGCTGCGAGTAGGAGACCTGCGCGCCCTGTATAATGTAGAGAGTGAAGAGGTCGTCATTCTCATCGTGGGCCGGAAAGTCGGCAACAAGCTGATCGTGGAAAGAGAGGAGTTCCATGGCCATCAAGACCATCCTGCTGAGTAGCCTGGAAACGGACCTGGAGAAGACTCTGGATGAGTGCGCCGACTCTGGTCAGACTTTGGTCGTCGAGTTGCCCGATCAGCGCCTGTTGGCAATTCACTCGCTGGATCCGAATGAAGACGATTCCCTGATGGATGAGCTGCTGGCCTCAAACCCGAGATTTCAGGCATTGGTGGCAAAGTCGAAAGCCAGCCCCCGCAAGCCGTTTCCATCCGGAGGAGAGGGCTAACCAGGAGGTGAACCGCATCGCGCTCATATCCTCAGCGCTAACCGTCGTTGGCGTCGACCCATGCCGAAGGTGTGAAGCAGAGCTTCATGCTTCGAGCAGCTCGCGCTCCTGCACGTTACCCGCCTGCGCCTCAGCGATCGAACGCCGCAAGTGTTCTGCATTGGCGGGATTCGCCAGAAGGTAGAGGGTCTCTTTCCAGGAGTTGTACTCATCGAGCGGTAGAAACACGACCTGCTCACCGCTCTCGGTTACGATGATCGTAGGCTCCGCGTTCGCGATCACCTTCTCGACGAGCTGTTCCAGGTTGAGCTTGGCCTCTTTCAGGGTGACGGCGTTCATGGGGTTTCCACCTTTCCAGAAGGCATACTAGCACGCCCGCTTCGCGACCTACCCGGGCGCCCACCGCGCCGGATCGGCGAAGAGGCGGAGCGGCTGCTCGGCGACGCGGAAGACCGCCTGGGCGCCGAAGGGGAAGCGGACCGCGACCCGCGCGCCGTCGATGAAGAGCCAGCCCGGCGCCATGGCCGACTCGACGACCAGCTTCTCTCCCGGCTCCACGAAACCGGCTTCCAGGCTGGTTCCGTAGCCCGGCGCGCGGTAGAGCTCGCGGGCGCGGAACTGCAGCCGGCGCGCGTCGAGCGGCATCGGCTGGCCCCCCGCCGAGCGGATTCCCGCCGTCGAGCCGACCGCCGTCGCAACCCACAGCCCGGAGCTCCGCTGGTCCTCCGCTCGGCGGTTGAGGCGCAGCCGATAGCGGCTGGTGGCTGCCGGCTCCTCGTGCGCGATGAGGACGTCGTTGAGCGACGGCGGCAGAAGGTGTCCTTCGAGGACTACCTCCAGGCGGGCGACCGGATGCGGCAGCAGAGTCCCGCTCGCGATCCGTCCCAGGATGCGGGGCAGAGTCGCGCGGCGGGCGAGCGTCAGTTGGCCCACGCTGGAGCGTGGCGCGGAGTTGACGCCGAGGAGGCTGGCTCCGGTCACCCAGTGCGAGGCGGCCAGGAGGGTGCCGTCGCCGCCGACCGAGATCACGAGGCGCGCGCCGGAGAGCGCCCGGCGCGCCCGTGCATCGAGAGAGTCGACCGAGATCGTGACCGGCGTGACGCCCAGACGGGAGAGGGTCTCCAACAAGGTCGCGAGGGTGCGCTCCTGCTCGCGCGCCGCGGCCGCGACTTTTCCGGCGAGCCGCCGCCCGGTCCTGGCGAGCCGGTCTGCCACCGGCTTGCGGATGGCGATCGGCGTCTTGACTACCAGGACGCAGGGGGCGAGGGGATGGTCGGTTTGTCGTGCCGGCACGGGCGAAGACTATCGCGAGCGGCTATCGCGATGGTCACGCCCGCGTCGCGACGACGACGTCGAAGGGGCCGGGATGACTTGCGCCTTGGACTTTATCGCCGCGGAACGTGGAGCTGGATCGGAAGATGCGGGGCGAAAAGAGGAGTCATGGTCCGGGTCGTAGTCGATCTGGCCGAACAGGTCCAGAATTTTGAGCTGCTTGCGGCGTTGGATGTACTCCTTCAACGCCTCATTGACGGTCGCTTTCTTCGTCCGGTGCCCTCCCAAGTGGAGAGCCTCTTCCAGAAGCTCGTCGTTGATCTCCAGGTCGGCTGGCATTCTCACCTCCCTTCACATAAGAACACGAGCTCCTACCCCTCCTTCCGGATCAACCGCCAAAGCGCCTCGCGGTCGGGCGCCAGCAGCTCGGCGATGCGGGGATGGTTGACGTCTGCGACAATGATCTGCCCCACCTCCTGGTTGACCTCGCGGAAGATGCCGTGGGACTTCATCTTCTCGGTCTGGTAGAGGTTGTCCTCGGTGGGGGTGACGTAGTGCACCGAGTCGGCCTTGAAACGGTGGACCAGCCAGAGGTGGATCAGAGTCATCAGGCGCTTTTTACGGAGGGCCTCGGCGAAGGTGTTCTGGTCGCGCACCGAGAGGATGCTGCGGCCGCGCCGGTCGTGGATGGGCGCGAAGATCACGTTGGCGAGCTTCTCTTCATCCTCGTCATAGATGCCGAGCTCGAGCAGCTCCGAGCCCGCGCGCTGCGGCCGTAACTGCACGCGGAGCTTTTCGCCGAGCTGGTAGTGCTCGCTCCACATCGCCAGCCACTCCTCGAGCAACTTTCGCGGCACCTCGGTCTGCACCAGGTGCTGGTGCTGCGTGGAGCCCTTGCCCATCGCCTTGGTGGTCGCCGTGCGGCCGGAGGAGGCGAGCAGCGCGGCGTCGCTGCGCGGACCGCCGACGAGGGTCTGCGGCGTGCGGTAGGGCGACTCGACCATGCGCAGCTTGCGCTGCAGGCGGGCCAGCGCCAGCATGCCGTCCTGCTTGAGGGCGGTGGCGAGCTCCTCGGCGGCGAGACCGTCGATCTGGTGCCCGCCGTAGGTGATGAAGTTGAAGACGAAGCCCATCCTGCCGAGCTCCTCGGGGAAGCGCCGCATCTCCTCGTCGCTCATGCCGGTGGTATCCCAGTTGAAGGAGGGCGAGAGGTTGTAGGCCAGCATCTTCTCCGGGAACCGGGCGTGGATCGCCTCGGCGAACTGCCGCGCGTCGGCGAGGTCCGCGGTCTTGGTCTCCATCCAGAGGATGTCAGCGAACGGCGCCGCGGCCAGCGACTTGGCGATGGCGTAGGGAATGCCGCCGCGGATCTGGTAATACCCTTCGGGGGTCTTGGACAGCTCGCAGCTCCACCCGACGGCCACTCCCAGCTCCCTCGCCTTTTCCCGCGCGGCGTAGAGCGAGGCGCGGGCGGCGAAGCGGCGCCACTCCGCCGGCTTCATGTCGACCGGCTCGCCCTCGCTCTCGTTGAACTCGAGCACCTCCGCCACCGCCTCGCCGTAGGTCTGCAGGTCAGCGTCCTCCTGCCAGGCATCGACGAACCGCGATTCGACCTTGTCGTAGAGGGCGTCGATCCCGGTCTCCCCGCCGTTCCGATACGCCTCGGCGGCCTCGGCGGCGGCGCTCAGCAGGCCCTGCCGTTCCAACCAGTCCCCGGCGGCCGCGTACTCGCCGTCGTCGAGGGCATAGAGGAGGTGGCCGTTGAGCTCCCTGATGCCCAGCTCGTAGAAGCGCCGCATGAGGGCCAGGAAACAGGCTTTGTAGGACGGTATGGCGAGGTTGGTGGCGCCGAGGAGAAACGGCTGATCGCGCTCGTCGGCGCGGCTGTCGATGAGGTTGGCCGCCTCGGCGTCGGTGCGCGCGACGATGATGCCGGGCACCCGCATGACGTCGAGCTGGAAGCGGGCGGCGTTGAGGCGCTTGATCTGCTCGTCCGAGGGCACCAGCACTTTGCCGCCCTGATGGCCGCACTTCTTGGTCCCCGGGCGCTGGTCCTCGATGTGGTATCCCGGCACGCCGGCTTCGACGAAGCGGCGGATCAGGTTGCGCACGTGCGGATCGCCGCCGTGGCCGGTGTCGGCGTCGGCGATGATGAACGGGCGGAAGTCGTGCGCCGGGGCCGCGGCCCGCTGCGCCTCGCTCATGCGCAGGCGCAGGTACTGCTGGTTGCGGTCGGCGGTGAGCAGGGCGCGCACGAGCACGGCGGCTTCGTCCGGCACCTGGCTCAGGGGATAGCTGGCGAGATCGGGCCCCGGATCCTCGCTGGTGGAGCCCTTGGCGGAGGTCGCCCAGCCGCCGAGGTAGATGGCCTCGATGCCCATCCGCTTCAGGGTCACCGCCTGGCCGGGCGAGTAGGGGCCGAAGGTGGTGATGCTCCGGCGCTCGGCGAAGAGCTCGCGCAGGCGCTCGTAGAACGCCGCCGCGGCTTCGCGCGCCACCGTGTAGTCGGCGGGGATGGTGCCGCGCTGCTCCACGACCTGGCGGGCCGTGTAGAGACGGACGATCCCCGTGAAGCGCGAACTGTCGAAGTACCGCTGCGTGGCGGCGGTCTCCTCCTCGAACGGGGTGCGGGTCTCTACGTCCGCTTCGGCGATGGTCATGTTTGTGCTCCCTTGAGCAGTCGGACCTTTCCTGCGACGGCAGCTCGCCCATTATGCAGGTTACATTCCAATCCTACCGCTCGCTTTCTGGCTTTTCCTCGTCTTTGGTGAGCGAGAGCTGTCCAGCTGTTTCCGCGGCGAGCGACAGTTGCCCCGCCTCGTCTTGTGCCAGCGACAACTGCCCCGTCTCGGCCCCGGCGAGCGACAATTGACCGGGTGTGGCGCCCGGCAGGCGGGATTGGATCTCGGCGATTGCCTGGCGCGCGGCCCGCCGGAGATCGCGATCCAGCCACGAGTGCTCGGCGGCCTCCTTCAGCGGCAGCACGGCCGCCGCCGAGCCGACGCGGCCCAGTGAGCTTGCCGCGGCCGTGCGGATCTCCGTGTCCTCGTACTGGAGAGCCTGGATCAGCGGCGGTTCGGCATCCGCGCTTCCGATCGCTCCCAAGGCTTGCGCCGAAGCCACAGCCAATTCGCCCTTTTCAAGCTCCACGAGCTTTGTCAGTGGGCCGACCGACGCGGCGTCTCCCTTACGGCCAAGCGCTTCCACGCAGACGAGCGCCGTCTGCACGCGGTGTCCGCGCACGGCCTGGTCGAGGATGGCCGTCAGGCGTTCGACCGGCAGCTCCTCATTCAGGAGCGAGACGGCTTGCGCGCTCACCTCATCGTTCCCGGCGCTCTCGGCGAGCTTCAGCAGGACACCGCGTCCTTCGGCGCCGAGCTCCTTGGCCGCCCGCAACCGGATCTCGGGGTCCACGTCCGAGCAAGAGGTGCGGAGCGCCTCGGCGGTCGCCGGATCCTCGGGATGCTCGCGGACCAGAAGGAGCAGGTTCTGCAGCCGCACTCCGGCCGCGGGATCCAGCCTGGCGTTCTCGGCCAGGCGTCGCGAGACGTCTATGGACTGAGCGAACCGCTGGCCAAGGTCGAGGAGGAGGGGCAGTATGTGAAGGACCTCCTCGTCGGACGCCTCCGTCCGGAGCCTGCCGAAATAGATCTCCAGTTGATTTTTACCGTTCGCCTGGACCAGCAGACGCCGCATCTCTGCATCGAGCAACGCTAAAACCAGCCGCGTTGACCCCTCGATAACGAAAGTGTTGTCGAAAGACTTGTCTCCGATTTCGATCTCCCGAACCCACGGTGCTGGAGTGAGCGACTCGGGACGGATGCTCACGTTGTAGAAACCCGGCGGTCCCGGAATCACGATCCCGATACGAACTCTGGGAGGGTCTTGTCTGGAGTCTTCGATCAGCACCTCCAGCGGACCCGCTCGTGCCTTGAGCTTCCAGCGACCAATAATCTCTATCACCTGCAAGCCACACGAAGCTGCGGCATCCAGCCAAGTCTGCATGCGTCGGTCGCCTTGGTGAACGCCGAACCAGACAGCGGCGCCGCCTGCAAGAACGACCAAGATCACTCCCAACAGCGGGTCCAACTAAGCGGTCCCTCCCGGCACCGGCTTCAACCCTTCGTCGTCGTCGCTGAGCGAAAGCTTTCCCGAGTCTTCCGAGGCGAGCGAGAGTTGCCCAACAGGATCGGTGGCGATCGACAGTTGACCCGCCTCGGTTTCCGCCAGCGACAGTTGACCGGGCGTGGCGCCTTTGAGGCGGGATTGGATCTCAGCGATCGCCTGGCGCGCGGCGCGGCGGAGATCGCGGCCGAACTTGGAGCTCTCCGCCATCTCTTTCAGCGGCAGCACGGCCGCCGCCGAGCCGACGCGGCCGAGCGCTTTCGCCGCGGCCGTCCGCACCTCCGTGTCCTCATACTGGAGGGCCTGGAGCAGCGGCGGTTCGGCATCCGCGCTTCCGATCGCTCCCAAGGCCTGCGCCGCGACCGCGGCCAACTCGCCCCTCTCACGTTCCACGAGCTTTGTAAGTGGGCCGACCGCCGCAGCGTCTCCCCTGCGGCCGAGCGTCTTCACGCAGACACGGGCCGTCTGCATGTGGTGCCCGCGCAAGGCTTGGTCGAGGATGGCCGTCAGGCGCTCGACCGCCAGCTCCTCATTCAGGAGCGAGACGGCTTGCGCACTCACCGCATCGTTTTCCACGCTCTCGGCAAGCTTCAGCAGGACACCGCGGCCCTCGGCGCCCAGCTCTTTGGCGGCCCGCAATCGGATTTCGGGATTCACGTCTGAGCAGGCGGTGCGGAGCGCCTCGACGGTCGCCGGGTTCCCAGGGAACTCACGGATCAGGAGGAGCAGGTTCTGAAGCCGCACTCCGGCCTCGGGATCCCGGCTGGCGATTTCAGCCAGGCGTCGCGGGATGTCCATGGACTGAGTAAACCGCTGACCGAGATCAATCAGGAGGGGTAGGATGTGAGGGAGCTCCTCATCGGACGCCTCTGTCCGGAGTCTGTTGTAGGAGATCTCCAGTCGATTCTTGCTGTTCGCCTGGGCTATCAGGCGCCGCATCTCCGCATCGAACAGTGCGCGCACCAGTCGTATCGGCCCCTCGATGGAGAACGTGTTGTCGAAGGACTCGTCTCCAATTTCGATCTCCCGCACCCATGGTGCTGGCATGAACGATTCGGGTCGGATTCTCACGCTGTAGAAGTCCGGCGATCCCGGAATCAAGATCTCGATACGCACTCTGGGTGTTTCTTGTCCAGAGTCTGCGATCCACACCTCCAACGGACCCGCTCGTGCTTTAAACCCCGAGCGGCCAAAGACCTCCATCACCTGCAAGCCGCTCGATGCCGCGGCATCCAGCCGGGCCTGCAATTGCCGGCCACCTTGCCGGTCGCCTTGCTCGTCGCCTTGCCGGACGTTGAACCAGACAGCGACGCTGCCGGCAAGGATGACGAGGAACAATCCCAAAAGCGGGTCCAACTAGGCGGCACCTCCTGGCGCCGGCTTCGGCCTTTCCTTGTCGCTCTCGCCCGGCGCAAGCGAGAGTTGCCCACTCTGATCGGCGGCGAGCGACAGCTCTCCCGCCTCGGCCTGCGCCAACGACAACTGACCTGCCTCGGTTTCCGCCAGCGACAACTGACCGGGCAGGGCGCCGGGCAGACGGGATTGGATCTCGGCGATCGCCTGGCGTGTCGTCGAGAAGAGATCCCGATCGCGCGGAAAGCGTTGGGCAACCGAGGCGGCTTCCTGGAGCGGCAGGACGGCCCTCGCCGAGCCGACGCGACCCAACGCCTGCGCCGCGGCGATCCGGAGATCCGGCCACTCGCGGTAGAGGGCCTGGATCAGCGGCGTTTCGGCGGCTGGGCTTGCGCTCATTCCCAGAGCTTGGGCCGCAACGGTGGCGACCTCGCTCTCTTCCTGCACCACCACCTTGGCGAGCACGTTCACAGCTTCGGCGCTTCCGCTGCCACCGAGCACCTCCAGGCAAGCGCGGGCCGTCTGCATATGGCGTGCGTGCAAGGCGCGGTCGAGGATGGCTGTCATCTGCTCGAACGTCAGCTCTCGGCCCACGATTCGGAGAGCCTGCGCGCTGCAGTCATCGTCTGTCTTGCTCTTCGCGAGCGCCACAAGAACATCGTGGCCTTCGGCACCCAGCTCCATGCCCGCCCGCAGGCGGATCTGAGGGTTCGGATCGGAGCATGCGCCACGGAGCGCTTTGATGGTCCAGGGACTCCGAGCGCACTCATGAACCAGGAGGAGCAGGTTGCGGAGCCGCACTTCCGGCTTGGGATCCCGATGGGCGTTCTCGGCCAGGCATCGCACGACGTCCACCCTCTGGGAGAACCGCCGGCCGAGAGCGAGAACATGAGGCAGGACGGCGGGAACCTGGCGGTCGAACATTTCCGCGCGGAGCTCGCCGCCGGCGATTTCCACCCAGCACCTGGCGTTCACGTGGAGGAGCAGATGGCGCGCCTCCTCATCGAGCAGCATGCAGACGCACTGCATCGGTCCCTCGATGGAGAAAGTCCTGTCGAAAGCCTCGTCTCCAATCTCGACCTCGCGCGCTCCCGGCTCGCCCACCTCGCGGCGGATCTTCACGCTGCCGAAATCGGGCGGCCCCGAAACCACGAGCACGATTCGCGTGCCGAGATTCTGTTGGGTGCCCTCGATGCGCACCTCGATCGGACCTGCCCGCGCCGCGAGCTTCAAGCGCCGTGGCCAGACGCTGGTGCTCCCCACGGTCAGACCGCACGCGGCCGCGGCATCGCGCCAGAGCCGCAGACGCCGAGCCCGGCTCTGGAGGATGTCCCTGAGACTACCGCCGCTAAAAAGCAGGTAGACCCAAAGCCAGCTCATTCACCCTCCGGCCCCGGCGCCCGCCCTTCCTCCTCGCCACCGAGCGAATACTCTCCCGCCTCCTCCGCAGGCAGCGAGAGTTGCCCGGCCTGATCGGTGGCGAGCGACAGCTCGCCCGCTTCGGCTGGTGCCAGCGACAACTGCCCCGCTTCGGTCCCCGACAGCGACAGTTGACCGGGCGTGGCGCCCGGCAGGCGGGATTGGATCTCGGCGATGGCCTGGCGCGCGGCCCGGCGGAGGTCTTGGTGGAGCAAGGAGTGTTCGGCGACCTCCTTCAGCGGCAGCACGGCCGCGGTCGTGCCGACGCGGCCCAGCGCGATCGCCGCCGCCGTCCGGACCTCCATGTCCTCGTACTGGAGGGCCTGGATCAGCGACGGTTCGGCGTCAGGGCTGCCGATCGCTCCCAGGGCCTGCGCCGCGGCGGCAGCCAGATCGCCCCTTTCACGCGTCAGGATCATCGCCAGGGGATCGACCGCCACGGCGTTTCCCTTGCGGCCGAGCGCCTCCACGCAGACACGGGCCGTCTGCATGCGGTGCCCGCGCAGGGCGCGGCCGAGGATGGCCGTCACGCGCTCGGCCGGCAGCTCCTCATCCAGGAGCGAGACGGCTTGCGCGCTCACGGCATCGCCCCCCGCGCTTTCGGCCAGCTTCAGCAGGACGCCGCGGCCTTCGGCGTCGAGCTCTTTGGCGGCCCGCAATCGGATCTCGGGATTCACGTCCGAGCAGGAGGTGCGGAGCGCCTCGGCGGTCGCCGGATGTTCAGGGTGCTCACGGACCAGGAGGAGAAGGTTCTGCAGCCGCACTCCGGCCGCGGGATCCAGCCTGGCGTTCTCGGCCAGGCGTCGCGGAATCTCCACCTCCATGGACCGGGCGATCCGCCGGCCGAGGTCGAGGAGGAGAGGCAGGATCTGATGCGCCTCCCGGTCGGCCACCTCCGCATGGAGCGATCCGCCGGAGATCTCCACCCGGTACTCGGTGTCCAGGCTCAACAGCAGGCGGCGCGCCTCCGCATCGAGCAACGCGAAGATCAGCCCCTTCGGCCCTTCGAGGGAGAACCTGCTGTCGAACGCCTCGTCTCCGGTCACGGTATCCCGCGCCCATGGGAAGGTCTGCAGCAACTCGGGACGGATCCTCACGACAGGAAAATCCGGCGGCCCGGGAATCACGACCACGATACGCGTGCGCTCGATCCGCACCTCCAGGCGACCTAACCGCGCCTTGAGCCCCGAGAGGCTGGAGACTTCCATCACCTGCAAGCCGTACGACGCCGCGGCATTCCGCCAGACCTGCGTGCGCCGGTCGCCCCGCACGACGCCGAAGCCGATAGCGGCGGCGCCGGCTACGAGAAGGATGGAGATCAATCCCGCCAGGATCGGGTCCAACTAGGCGGCACCTCCCGGAGCCGGCTTCCGCTTTTCGTCGTCGTCGTCGAGGGAAAGCTGCCCCGGCTCTCCCGGCGCCAATGAGAGCTGACCGGCCGCTGCTTCCGTGGCGAGCGACAGTTGGCCCGCCTCGGCCTGCGCCAGCGACAACTGGCCCGCTTCATCCCCGGCCAGTGAGAGCTGGCCGGGCGAGGCGCCATGGAATCGGGATTGGATCTCGGCGACCGCCTGGCGCGCGGCCCGGCGGAGCTCGCCGTCATGCGAGCGCTCGGCCGCTTCCTTCAGGGGCAGCACGGCCGCCGCCGAGCCGGTGAGGGCCAGCGCGTCCGCCGCCGCCACGCGCACGTCCAGGCTCTCGCGCTGCAGGGCCTGGATCAGCGGCGGTTCGGCGGCCGCCGCGCCGTTCGTTCCCAGAGCCTGAGCCGCGGCGACGGCCAGCTCGCCCTCTTCGCGCGCCAGCACCTTCGCCAGCACGTCGACGGCCGCGCCGCCGGCGTGGCCGAGCGCCTCCAGGCAGGCGCGGGCCGTCTGGATGTGGCGCCGGCGCAAGGCGCGGAGGAGGATGTCCCGCGCGCGCTCGAACGGCAGGTCGCGGCCGACGATCGCCAGGGCCTGCGCGCTCCAGGCGTCCGCCACCTCGCTCTCCGCGAGCTCCAGGAGGACGTCGCGGCCTTCGGTGCCCAGCTCCATGGCGGCCCGCAGGCGGATCTCGGGAGTCGCGTCCGAGCGGGCGGCGCGCAACGTCTCGATCGTCCGCGGGTCCTCGGGGAGCTGGCGGATCAGGAGGAGCAGGTTCCGCAGCCGTACCCCGGCCTCGGGATCGCAGAGGGCGTTCTCGGTCAGGCGCCGCACCTCATCGATGGGCTGAACGAACCGCCGGCAGAGCTCGACGAGGAGGGGCAGGATGCGAGGGAGCTGCGCGTCGGACAGGTTCGCCTGGAGCATTCCATGCGCGAGCGCCAGCTCGCCCTCGGCGTTGACGCTGAGGAGCCGGCGGCGGTTCTCCGCGTCGAGCAGCGCGCACACGAGCCGCATCGGCCCCTCGATGAAAAACGTGCAGTCGAAAACCTCGTCTCCGACCTCGATCTCGCGCAACTCCGGCCTGTGCGGCTCGCGGTGGAGCCTCACGTCCTGGAAACCCGGCGGCCCTGGAACCTTGACCGAGACACGAGTCCCGTTTTTACCGTGTCCGATCCACATCCCTCCCAGTCCCGCTTGTGGCTTGTACACCAGGTACAGGTTCCAGACGCTGAGGCTCTCGACCTCGCTAAAACCGCACGATGCCGCGACGTCCTGCCAGAGCTGCAGGCGCCAGCGGAGGCGTTGGCCCCACCAACTCACGAGAGCGCCGCCGCTAATTGTCAGGGCATAGAAAGCCAGCTCCCACATACCGGGGCCGCCTCAGACCAGCCGCACGACCGGCTCCTCGCGCATCAGGTCCCGGTGCGTGAGGAGGTCGCGGACGGTAGCGGTCAGCCAGCGCTCGGCGTTGACGCCGAACGCGATCTCCAGACGGGGGCGGCGGTCGCGCGGCGAGTGCGGCGGATCGAGATAGCCGAGAGTGGGGCTCGCCGCGTTGAGCGGCACGACGACCTGCGCGTCGCCCGAGGAGCCGCCGACCTTGTGGACGTCGCCGGCGGCGTCCCAGACGAAGCGGCGCTCGCCGCCGTCGGGGCGCGAGACCTCGCAGATGAGCAGCTTGAAGAGGCTCTCCGGCTCGCCGAGCGCGCACGTCGGCACCAACTGCCGCTTCCACAGCTCGGGAGAGGTGGGGAACCGCGTTCCCCGGGGCACGATGACCGTGTGCTGGGCCTCGCCCGTCTTCGCGTCGTGGGTGACGAAGGCGTAATCGTGGACGATGAAGTCGAGGGCGTCCATGCGCTCGCCGGCGAAGCAGGCGGCGCCGTAGGCTACTGCCTCGAACGGCTGCCAGGCGCGCACCCGGCGCCGCTCGAAGCGCTCCTCGAACCACGAGAAGAAGCCGGGTAGCAGCGTCGAGCCGCCCACCAGCAGCACGTCTTCCACGTCGCCCGGTTTCACGCCGCCCTGCTCCAGGACCTCGTCGACCGAGGCCGACAGGCTGCGGTAGAACCCCTGCTCGTCCAGGATCTGCCGCAGGCGGTCGCGGGTGAGCGTGACCAATTCGTTGCTCCGCCGGGGAGCGCCATGCGCGGTGAAGCCCACCGGGCTCATCAGGAACGCCGCCTCGTCCGCGAAGAAGACGGCCTCCTTCACCCGGCAGGCCTCGGCGAGCATCAGCCGCCGCCACAGGTGCGTGACCTCGTCGTCGTCGCTGGGATCCTCGTCCATCGGGCCGCAGAGATCGCGCAGCACCCAGCCGTCGACGGCGTTGCCGCCCAGAGGGCGCCCCCGCTTGGCGAGCACGGTGGCCTGGCCGCTGAGCGCTTCCTGCGGCGAGAGGCGCACGAGGACGACGTGCATCGTGCCGCCGCCGACGTCCACGACGAGCACGGTGCGGGCGCGGCCGAGGCTGATGCCGTAGCCGAGCGCGGCGGCCACCGGCTCGTCGACGAAGCGCACCCGGCGCACGCCCAGGCGGCGCAGCAGGTCCTGCACCTCGGCGCGGTACATCTCGAACGCCGACACCGGCGAGGTGACGACGAGATCGCGCACCCGCTGCCCCGTCGTATGTTTGACCTCGCGTAGCAGCTCGCGCAGGAAGGCGTACGCCGCGTCGCGGGCGGAGAGGCTCTCGCGTCCGAGGCGCGCCAGCGGCCGCAGCGGCTCATCCGTCAAGCCGGGCTTGAAGGTGGGCACGTACGAGGGATGGACGTTGCCCTCGTTGTGCTCGAGCGCCGGCCGCCCGATGAGCGCCCGCCGGCCGATGAAGAACCGCCGGGCCAAGGGCGGCCAGCTCCCCAGCAGGTCGAGCAGCCCGAGATCGTCGAGAAAGTGGACGGCCGAAGGCACCAGGCGCGGCGCCTCCAGAGGGTCCGTGGCCTCGGGCTTGCGGCAGATGGCGGGCAGCTCGATGAGACGCGGCTTGCCCAGGGATTCGTCCCAGAGCGCCACGCCCGAATTCGTCGTCCCCAGGTCGAGTGCCCAGCCGGCTGTCTTGAGTCCCATTTTGGCAGAGATTATCAGCGGCCCCGGCGCTGTCCAGGCGCCGGCGGCAGCGAGAGTTGTCCGCCTGGATCGGTGGCGAGCGACAGTTGGCCCGCCTCGGCTTGCGCCAACGACAACTGCCCCGCTTCGGCCCCGGCCAGCGACAGTTGGCCGGGCGAGGCCCCATGGAGGCGGGTCTGGATCTCCGCGATGGCCTGGCGCGTGGCCCGGCGAAGATCCTGGTCGCCCCAGGAGTGCTCGGCGGCCTCCTTCAGCGGCAGAACGGCGGCCGCCGAGCCGACGCGCCCCAGGGCTTGCGCGGCCGCCACCCGGACGTCCCCTTCCTCGCGCTGCAGGGCCGCGAGGAGCAGCGGCTCGGCAGCCGGGATTCCGGTCGTTGCGAGCGCCTGGGCCGCGGCGACGGCCAGCCCGCCACTCTCGCGCTCCAGCACTTTCGCCAGCAAGTGGACAGCCGTCTCGTCATCGCTGCGGCCGAGCGCCTCCAGGCAGGCGCAAGCCGTCTGAATACGGCGCTTGCGCAACGCGCGGGTGAGGATGGTTTTGGCGCTCTTCAAGGGCAGCTCTCCCGCCAAAGCCGCGATCGCCTGCGGACTGCTGGAGTCTTCCACCCTCTCCGCGAGCTGGATGAGCGTAAGGCGGCCTTCAGCGCCCAGCTCCAGGGCGGCGCGCAACCGGACCTGGGAGCTCGCATCCGCGCAGGCGGCGTGGAGTGTCTTGACCGTCCTCGCATCCCAGGCGCACTCATGGACCAGGAGGAGCAGGTTCCGGAGCCGCACCTCGGCCACGGGATCCAGGCGGACGTTCTCGGCCAGTCGCTGCGCGACGTCGACGGTCTGAGTGAGCCGCCGGCTGAGGTCGAGGAGGAGGGGCAGCAGGGCGGGGAGATCCTCGTCGTACATCTCCGCCCGCAACTCTCCGCCGGCGATCTCCAGCCGGCTCTCGGCATTCACCTCGAGCAGGAGAAGGCGTGTCGCCGAATCGAGCAGCGCGGAGACGAGCCGCGGCGGCGGCCCCGCGACGGAGAACGTCTTGTCGAAAGATTCGTCTCCGACCTCGACCTCGCTCACCCACCCCAAAGGCGTCTGCGTTTCAGGGCGGATTCTCAAGCCGGAGAGACCCGGTGACTCCGGAGCCGCGATCAGGACCCGGGTGCCGCGCCGCGAGCCCTCGATCCGCACCGCCACCGGCCCCGCGCGGGCCGCCAGCTTCAAACGCCACGCCGCGAGTCTGGAGATCTTCACCACCGTCAGGCCGCAGGCCTTCGCCGCGTCCTGCCACGTCCGCAGGCATCTGCGGCTATAGCGGAGGGCGTCCCAGAAAGCGACGCCACCCGCGGCGAAAGGGAGTGCGAGATACCACCACATATCGGGACCGCGGCGCGTTATCTCCCCTTCGGCACTCCCAGGTAAGCCTCCGCGGCACGCACGTAGTGCCAGAGCTCGTCGGGATTGCGGGTCAGAGCCTTGGCGAACAGCTCTTCTCCCTTGTCGCGCTCGCCGTTACGGATGTACCAGGCGCCGATCTCCGACTGGCCCGTGTCGTCCTTCGGGCTGGCGGTGAGCGCTTTCTGGAAGCAGGACTCGGCCCGGTCTTTCTCTCCGGCCTCCGCGTAGACCTCACCGATCCGCTGCCAGTCGCCTCCCTCCGGCTTGCGGCTGGTGACGCGATCGAAAAGCGCCTGTCCTTTCGCCTTGTCTCCCGACAGGTAGTAGACGCGTCCGACGGCGATCAGCTCCCACGAGCCGTTTTCCGCCAGCCGTTCGGCCTCGGCCAGAGCCGCCTGTCCCGCCTCTTTCGGATCCTTGCCGCGGAACAGGCCGATTCCTCCGGGAGCATCCTTGGCCCAGAGACCGAGGCTGATTCCCAAGAGAAAAAAGAGCGCGGAACACAGAGCGACGCTACGGTGTCTCATCTCGCCAGACCCTCCATCGAAGTTCGATCCGTAAGGGAATTCTACCGCAGCCCACGAGGGCTACGATCTACTACGATATCGACTGGGCGGCGAATCTCGTGACGGTTCGCGCAGTCGGTTACAAGGGCCACAACGTCCTCTTGATCCGCGGCAAGGAGGTCCAGATATGAAGACCGTCGAGCTCACAGGCGCGAACCCGCCTTCCCTGCCCGAAATCCTGGCGATGGCGCAGAAGGAGTCTCTCATCCTGCGCACGGACTCCGGCGAGGAGTACTTCGTGGGAATCGTTGACGATTTCCAGCAGGAGATCGATCAACTGAACGAGAGCGCGGAGTTCCAGCAGCTCCTTCGCGACCGCGCCAAGGAGCATGGCTCGATTCCGATCGAAGTCATTCGAGACCGTCTCTCGTAACCTCGCGGCGCCGCTTGCCAACTCCGAGGTAGATCGCCGGACCGATCACGTTTGTCACCCCAGCAGCGGCCAGACCACCCCGGCTAGAAACGGCCGGTGGAAGAGGATCGGCAGCGGCAGCGCGAGCCAGAACAGGGTCCACGCGCGCCCGATCCAGGCGCGGTGCCACACGGGATGGCCCGCGCGCTCGAGCCGCGTCTCGGCCAGCCGAAGGAGACCGTGAAGCGCGAAGTAGGAGAGAGGCAGGCCAAAGCCGCGGTTCACCGGCAGGCTGATGGCGATCTCATGAAGCAGGCCCGAGGCGAGAAACGCCGCAACCATCGCCGCCGGCCGGCCCGCGCGGGGCTCGAGCGGACGGTAGATGCCGAGCGCCGTCATCTCTGAGAAGGCGAGGTTCCAGCGTCGGCCCCAGAACTCCGTCAGGCTGCGCGAGCGCAGGGGGGCTCGGAAGAGCGCGTCGCAACGGGCGCCGAGCAGGCGCCAGCCGCCCGCCAGCAGATTGAAGATGCCGAAGTGAAGGATGAGGCTCAGGGCCGGTAAAGCCAGCGCGGTGGCGAGAAAGACAGATCCCGCCGCCCACGCGCGGCGGGCGGCGAAGAACAGGAGCGCGCCGAGGGCGAGACGGACGAGCCCGTTTCCGATCAATCGCCAGCCTCCTGGCCGCGGCCGGCTCCCCAGGCTGGCGAAAAGGCTGGGGCGCATCCCCGGCCAGGCGGCGGCGAAGGCGAACCAGCGGAGCGGCGAGAGCGCCGCGCCCGTGGCGATGCGCTCCTCCACGCTGACCACCGCCTTCATGCCGTAGAGGAGCGCGCCGAGGATGCCGAGCATGCGGAATCCCGCGGGCTCGCCCACCGTGAGGCGCTCGGCGGCGACGAAGACGAGAGTCACGAGAGACCAGGCGGCGATCCGCGCCAGCCGTGGAGCGGCGATGCGGGAGACGGCGAATCCGAACGCGAGCGTCAGGAGAAGAAGCGCTCCGCCGATCCACACCAGTCGAGGATCGGACGGCGCGAAGGCGCTCATGCCCCTCCGCTGCGGAGGTGGCTCACCAGCGCGGCACCGTAGATCGCGACGAGGCTGATGAACAGGGTGACGAGGCCGATCTCGGCCGCCATGAAGAGAGGTCCGCGCGGCGCGCCGCTGCGGTCGATCCAGGTGAACTGCAGGACGAGCCGCACTCCCCAGTAGACGGCGATGAAGCCGCAGACCGCCGCCGCGAGAGGCGTGCGGTCGAGGAGCCACTCCGGCGCGAGCGCCGATACGAGCCCGAAGCACACGTGGAAGCTCCAGATGTAGCCGGCGTAGGTCCAGAAGATCTGGCGCGTGAGAGGCCCCAGCCGCGCCGTCTCCTCGCGCCATTTCAAGAGGACAGGAATGGCGAGGCTGGCGGCGGCGAGCGCGAGCTGGCCGAGGCCGGCCGCGATGAGGAGCGCGCGAAGCATCGGAAGATTCTAGGTGATCCTCCTCCTTGCATGAGTTGGATTTCTAAGCTAACAATAGATTGCCCTCGGCGCATGGTGCGCCGAAGATCCTCGACGAGGAGGAAAGACGATGAAAAAGATGGTTCTGCCGCTCATGGCCGCACTGGTTCTGGTCCTCGTCTCCCAGACGGCTCTGGCCGCGACTCCGGAGCCGAAGTGCCGGATGACGGTCGAGACGCTCAGCCGCGCCGTCGAGCCCGTCTCGCGCCAGCTTCCCGATACGCCCGCGGATCTCCCCGGCCTGACGCCCGCGCCCCTCTTCAAGGCGGTCATCGGCGACTGCTGCGTGGGCAACAACGTCGCCAACTGCCCGCCCCTGTCGGGCTGGCACGTCCGCTGCGATAGCCCGCAGTGCGATACCGGCACCTGGCTCTCCTGCCTCTATTGGCACTAGCCGAACGACCCTCTGTTCTGAAATAGGAGGCAGGACGTAGGGGCGGGGCATGTCCCCGCCCCTAGGCTAGAGAGGCCCAGTCCTTCCGCTCCAGCGTCCCCTGAGCGAGGAGCCCGCGCACGCCGCCTTCCGCGGCGGTCCGTTCGAGCCGGCCGCGGACGTCGGGGTCATCGTAGAAAGCGTGGGTGAAACGCCCGGCGTCGCGCACGTCGGCGGGATCGGGTTGGTAGGCGGGACGACCGTTGCGGATCGGACTGCCCGGAACCGGCAGGAAGGGGAGGAAGCGGGCAGCGTCCGGCGCGGCCTCGACGGCGAGCTCAGCCGCACGCGCGCGGGCCTCCGGCGGCTCCCCGGGCAGGCCCACGATCAGCGAGGCCACCGAGAAGATCCCCGCCTGGCGCAGGCGGTGAAAGGTCTCGCGATAGACCTCCGGCGGGATCGGCTTCCCCACGGCCGCCGCCACGATCGGGTCGAGAGTCTCGACCCCTACGGAAACGCGCAGCATGCGCGCCGCCGCCATGGCCGGGATCAGCTCCGGACGCGAGACGAGGTCATCGGCCCGCGCCGAGACGAGAAAGAAGGCGGGCAGCGTCGCGTCCCGGAGCGCTTTGCAGATGCGCAGCACCCGCGGCGGGCTCGCCGTGAAATTGTCGTCGGCGAGCTCGATGACGAAGGCGCCGAGATCTTCGACCAGGCGCCGCACCTCCTCCACCACCCGCGGCGGCGAGAAGCCTCGCCAGCGCCGGCCGTAGAAGCGCGTCGCCTCGCAGAAGGAGCAGGCGTGAGGACAGCCCCGGCTCGTCTCCATGAGGTGTACGCCATCGGGCGGCGGCGGCATGAGGTCGCGTGCCGGCGTGCCGAGCCGGTCGAGCGGAAAGACGAGCTTTTGCGGCGAGCCGAGAACCGCTCGGCCGTCCGCCAGGAGCGCCAGTCCCGGATCGCCCGGCCGGCAGGCGCTGAGCCCCTCCGTGACGAGACGGCGAAAGGTCACCTCGCCCTCGCCGATCACCACCGCGTCGGCGCCGGCCGCGAGGATCTCTTCCGGAAGCGAGGAGGCGCCGTGGCCGCCGGCCACGATCGCGAAGCGGCGGCCCGGCACGGTGGCGAGCCGGCGGACGAAGCCGGCCACGGGCGCGACCGAGCTGAAGCCCATGGCGGTCACGCCGACCCAATCGGGCCGCCGCGCCGCCACCTCGCCGGCGGCGGCGGCGAGCGAGAGGTTCGTGGCGTCGAGGATCTGGACCTCGGCGACATCGCGCACGGCGGCCGCCAGCACCCCCAAACTGAAGGCGCCGAAGTTGAAGGAGGAGCGCTCCGGCGGCTTGACGAGGACGATCTTTTCCATCTCGCCCGCTAGACCTCCAACCGCTCCAGCGCCTGGCGCAGCTCCGGCACGAAGGCGAGCAGGCGCTCGGGATCGCGGCGGCTCAGCGTCCGCACCAGCCGGACCGCGGCGCGGGCGTCGGCGCGCACGTAGGCGCAGTGGATCGGCAGCGGCTGGCCTGCGCCGAACATCTCGGCCACCGCGAAGCAGGGGCCGCCACAGAGTGGCGCCGCCCAGCAGTCGCGGCACTCTTCCCGCCCGTCCCAGGCGCGGCCGGCGCCGTGGCGAAAGGCGGCGGCGGTCTCGGGCGTGAAGCCGGAGCCGGCGGTTCCCAGCCGGAAACCATCGACGCCGATGAAGCGGAAACAGGGATAGAGGGCGCCGTCCGGCGCGACCCCGGCAAAGGCGCGTCCCGCCGCGCAGGGGACGCTCTGCAGCTCATAGCCCATGGCGCGGCGGACCTTCCCTTCGAGGCGGATCAGCACCGGCAGCTCATCACCGGCCGCGAGCCTGTCGACATAGGCGGCGAGGAAACGCTTGTACCGCGCCAGGTCCGCGGCCCCTGGCAAAACCTTGGGATCATGATGTGCCACCGGCACCAGCTCGATCCGCCGCGCTCCCAGCGCCGCGATGCCGGCGAAGACCTCCGCCGGATCCGCGCCGCGGCAGAGCACGGCGGTGACGCTGAATCGCGCCGGCATGCGCGCCGCGAGGTCGGCCGCCGCCTCGGCGACGCGCTCCCAGGTGCCCGCGCCGCGGCGGTCGATCCGCCAGCGGTCGTGGATCTCGCGCGGACCGTCGAGGCTGATCTTCACGCGCCAGCCGGAGGCGACCAGCCAGTCGCGGATCTGCGGCGTAGCCAGGGTGCCGTTGGTGGTCAGATGGACCTCGGGACGGCCCTCGGCGGCCGATCCGCCGTGACGCTCGATCAGCGCGGCGAGCTGGCGCAGCACCGGAAAGCCGAGCAGAGGCTCGCCGCTGCCCAGGTGGATCGAACGTCCGGGCCGCGGCTTACCGTCGGGGAACAGCAGCCGCCAGGCGGCTTCGAGGGTGGCCTCCGGCATCGCCCGCCGGCGCGGCTGGGTCGCCGACTCGGCGCAGTAGCGGCAGGCGATGTTGCAGGTGCCGACGACGTCGAGCGCCACCGCGGCGAGGGGCGCGTCGCGGTCGGCGAGCGGCGGCGGCGCGAAGTCCCGCCGGTCGAATCCGCGAGGTGTAGCTTCGGCGCGCATGACCCCTCACAAGCCGGCGAGGACCAGCAGATCTTGCGGCGTGGAGCGGAAGCGCTCGTAGATGGCGGTCGCCACCTCGCAGTTCTTCCGCACGAGGTCGCACTCATCGGCGCCGCAGACCGGCATCAGGGCCGGGCAGCCGCCGCCGCAGAGAGGCCGCGCGGCGCAGCTCGCACATTCAGGCCGGCCAGGCCGCGACCGCCGCCAGCGGCGGCCGGCCTCCCTCCAGGAGACGGGGTCCTGCGTGATGTGCCCCAGGCGGGAGCCCTCGCCTTCCATCAGCACGCAGGGGAGGACGTCGCCGGCGGGCGTGATGCCGAAGGTCGTCTCGCCCGCGGCGCAGAAGGTGTCGCGCTCGATTCCCGCGAGGAGCTGCAGGACGTGCCAGGAAAACCGGTCGTCCTTCGGCATCCGGCCCGCCGCGATATCGGCTTCCACCTTGCGGCCGAGAAGCTCGAGGTCGGCGAAGTAGGCCGCCTTCTCCTCCGGCGTCAGGTTCCATGACGACCTCTCGGGGCCGCGCACCGCCTGCGCCTTCAACATGTCGGCCGGCAGGGTCTCCAGATAGGCGACGGCGTCGGCGAGGCGCCATCCCGAGCGCACCACCGCCGAAACGCGTACCGTGCAATCCGTCCGCTCCCGCAGCTCCCGGAGGAAGCGAAGGATGCGGGCGTGCGTCGGCTCGCCGCCGGCGGTGCGCCGGCATTCATCGTGGACCGCCGGCGGACCGTCGATGGAAAGCACGACCTGAAAACGGCCGCGGCCGAGCAGGTCGATCGCCAGCGGCGATCCGCAGGTGCCGTTGGTGGTGATGGCGAAGGTGAAGCGTCCCGGGTCCTTCTCCGCGGCGCGGTCCACCATCGCCTGCAGTGCGGGAAGATTGGTGAGGGGCTCGCCGCCGTAAAGGTGGAGACAGATCGAATCCACGTCGGCGAGCCCCTGGTCGAGGGCGTCGACCACCCGCACGGCCAGCTCGGGGGACATGCGCTGTCCGCTGGCGCTGAGCTGCGTCTGCTCCACGAAACAGTAGGAGCAGCGGAGATTGCAGCGCCAGGTGGTGGCGACGAGAACCTCGGCCATCACGGTCTCCGGGAGCTCAGGCGATCCCGCACGGCGGTCCGGTGAGGCAGAGAAGCTCGTCGCCCACGGACTTGATCTGGGACTCGAGCCCGCGCACGGTCGCCAGGACCAGGCTGATCTCACGCTTGTTGACGTCGGTCATCCGGGCGAGGCCGAGGGCCCGCCCCGGATTCTCTTCCAGCGACTTGCGGAACGTGCGGTCGGTCAGGGCCCGCAGGATCAGATCGCGATTGCCCTTCGGCCTCTCGGGGTACCCGGGGGGATTTCTCTTTATGGCCACGGGTGGTTTCCTCCTTGAAGAGCGCCCCGCCGGAATCGGAGGGGCGGCGAAGAAGTAGAATGATCGCTCACCTACTTATGAGCTTTTCGCCGCGAGCCGCCAATGCCCGGCGGGGCAGTTTTTGCACTACCCGGACAGGCGGGTTTCCCGCTGCGCGCGGCGCCGTCCGACCGCAAGGAAGATCGCCAATCCGATGACGTTCGTGACGACGATCAATCCCGAGATCTTGACCGCGAACAGCAGCCGGCTCTCCACCTGGATGATGGGGACGATGGAGAGCACTACGTAGAGCAGCGTCATCAGCAGGCCGGAGAGGGCGCAGATCCTCAGCCAGAGCGCCGGGCGCGGCTGGACGCCTTTCAGGCCGAAGAGCGGGATGGCGAACATCGCGAGATAGGTCAGCGCGTAGAAGACTCCCGAGGCGTTCCACAGCAACTGGAAAGCCTCCTGTTTGCCCACGCCGATCAGCCCGACGATTCCCAGCACGAGCGTCGCGGCGCCCACGAAGAGGATCGAGTTGACGGGCGTCCGGTAGCGCGCGTGCAGACGGGTGAACCAATCCGGCAGCAGGCGGTCCCAACCGGCCACCATCGGCAGGCGGGTGTTGCCGGCGAACATGACGCTCGATTGCGCGACGCGGATGGAGAGCAGCGCCAGGATCGCCAGCGGCGCCACGGCGGCCACGAAGCCGAGGGGACGGAAGCCCACGCTGAGCACCTGCGGAATGGGCGCGATGAGGTCGATCTGACCCTGCGGGATCAGCGCCAGAACGGAGCTCGTGCCGAGGATGAACATCGCCGCGATGACCGGCGCGGCGAGCACCACCGAGCGCGCGATGGCGCGCACCGGGTCCCGGCATTCGCCGGCGTGAAGGGCCACGTACTCGAAACCGCCGAGGGCGCCGAATCCCATCTTGCCGAGAAGGTTCAGCGTCATCAGCGACAGCACGGGCCTCTCCAGCCGCAGCGGATGAAATTCCGCGAGAGTCCCGTGGGCCCGGTTCAGCCAGGGGAGGAGAAGGATGGCGGCGAAGGTGAGGAGCATCAGCGCGCCGCCCGCCTTGTGGACCCACTTGCCGACGCCGAGACCGATGGTGGTCACCAGCACGAGCGCGCCGATGATCACCAGGTTGGTGAGGCCGATGAACCACGCGCTGCTCGTCAGCGCCTCGCCGCCGGCCCCAAGGATGTAGCGCAGATATTGCGTCACCTGCAGCCCGATCTCCGAGGTGTTCAGGATGGCGAACAGCCACAGGTTCCACGCCACGAGAAATCCCAGCAGCTCGTTGAAGCCGAGCTTCGCCCATTGATAGAGACCGCCCTCGAGCGGCATGAGCCGGTTGAGATAGGTCACCACGACGGCCGACGGCAGGTAGAAGAACAGCATGGCGAGCAGCCAGAGAACGACGTGCGAGGGCCCTTGCTTGGCGGCGACGCCGATCCAGGGCAGGCCGACGATGAAGAGCACCTGGGTGAGCGCGAGGTCGGTGAGGCCGAGCTCCTTCTTGAAGGCGCCGCTGCGCGCCTCCACGCGCTCCTCTTCGCGCCGGAGCTCCGCGGTCGCGCTGGCTTCGAGGTTCTCTGTCATAAGGGGCCTCGTCTTCGTTCCCCCTCTCCTGCAGGAGAGGGGGCAGGGGGTGAGGTCGAGCGGGCAAGGGATGAACGGGTGAGCGACCACGCCACGGCCGCCAGGAGCAGCGGCTGGGTCGAGAACCGCATGCGGTTGCCTTCGCGGCCGTCGACGAAGAGCACCATCGCCAGCACCCAGACGACGGCGCAGAGCAGGAACGCCGCCGTGCCCGCGCCGGCCGGATCGCTCCGCCGCCGGCGGACGATCTGCACGGCGGCCAGGATCAGCGCCGGCGGCAGGAGCCAGGCGTAGCCGGGCAGCGGTCCGGTCTGCGGATCCTTGCCGAAGTAGAGATACGCGCCCTGCTCGTGGACGCGCAGCCAGATCCACGCCAGCGGGTTGGGCGCCTGCTCTTCGAGAGTGTGGAGGAACGGATCGCGGACCGGATCGATGACCGCCTGCCGGTAGTTCCGCGCGGCCTTCGCCAGCAGCAGCGACGGGTGTTCGCGCAGGCGGCGCAGCACCGGCCGTTCGAGGCCGCGCGACAGCAGGAGGATGCTGTAGTGATTCCAGTTGGGTGCGCCCGACTCTTTCGCGGCCTCGGCGAGCACGGGGATCGAGCGGAAGCGTTCCGGCACCGCCGGCGCCAGCGCCGCCCGCGCCTCCTCCCGGCCCGGCTTGTCTTCGAGCACGAACGCCGCCCAGATCGGCGGATACTCGCGGACCAGCCCCTGCGACAGGTTGTAGCTCTGCCAGCTCGAATAGCCGAAGAATCCGAAGCGCAGCAGGTTCTTCGCCGGCCAGGCGAGCAGCACGAGCGCCGACGCGGCGAGCAGGGCGAGGACCGGGCGGCGAAATCCCTCCGGCCGCGCCGCCAGCGCCAGAGCGGCGAGCACCGCCAGCGTCCAGGCGAAATGGAAGAGCGTCCGCGTATACGTCAGCGTCACCAGGCAAGCGCACGCGGCGGCATAGAACCGCCCCTGCCGCGTGACCAGGAAGCGCTGGATGGCCACGGCCGCGAGGAGCAGCAGGACCAGCTCGTGAAACGAATAGAAGAAGAGGAGAAGGAAGATGTAGAAAGCCGGATCGAGGAGCACGAGGACCATCACCAGGCGCCGCAGCCAGAGATTCACCCCCAGACGCACCAGCAGAGACCACAGCGCCACCGTGGCGACGCCGCCGAGCGCCAGATGCAGCACGAGCAGCGTGCGCTCCGGCGCCCATCCGGTGGCGCGCTCCAGCTTGAGAGCCAGGCCCAGCAGCAGGTTGAGCAGCGGCGGCTGGGAGTGGAGATTGAGCAGCGACTCGCCCAACCGCGACCGCAGCGGCTCCTTCGCCAGGAACTGGAAAAAGTCGTAGGGAACCGTCATCCGGTACCCGGCGAGAAAGGCGAGCCCGACGCCGCAGACGTAGAGCAGCAGCCAGGGGAGAGGGCCGCTCCGGCGAGGCGCTGCGGGAGGTGGGCCGGTCACCGAGCGTCCGCTAGAGCGCCGGGCGTTCCAGATGGCCTCTTCCCCAGCGCCGGACCTGCTCGACCAGAGGCACCAGGGACCGGCCATAGTCGGTCAGCGAGTACTCGACGGGAGCCGGGAGCGCCCCTTTCGGATGGCGGTGCACGATGCCGTCGCCCACCAGCTCGCGCAGTTGCTGCGTGAGGACCTTCTGCGAGATGCCGGGCATGGCCTGGCGGAGAGCCGCGAAGTGCTTCGGCGACTCCGCCAGCCAGTAGACGATGATCAATTTCCATTTCCCGCCGATGGCCGCCAGCGCCGCCGTGAGCGGACACCCGCCGATCGGATTCGGCCGTGGCTGGCCACCGTTACCTGCGGGTACCTTCTTGACGGTCTCCATGGCTCGATCTACCTTCTCTCTCGCCGGCGTGCGGACCGGATTCCCGCGCTTGTCGGGAGGGCCTTGGATGATACCAGAGCCCCAAGGCCGGGATTCTCGTGCTCGACTCGGACGGAGACGTCATGCATCTTTACCTCTTCGCCAGATTCCACGCCAGGCTCAAGTGCGAGCCCGAAGTCGAACGTGCCCTCTTGAAGGTGCTCGCGCCGACGCGCGAAGAGCCCGGGTGCCTGGCGATCCATGCGTTCCGCTCGATCCGCGACGATGGGCTGTTCTATATCCACTCGAAATGGCAGGACGAGGCCGCGTTCGACCGGCACGCCGAGCTGCCGCACACGGTGGAGTTCGTCAAGGAGGTCTCGGAGCTGATCGATCATCCGCTCCAGACCGTTCGCACGCAGTTGCTCGACTGACGGGAGGACACTGTGAAGATCGGACTCAAGCTCCTGCTGACCTCACTCCTGCTGTGCAGTCCACTGGCCGCCTCGCAGCCCCTTCCACAAGCTCCCGCGGAACGCGACGGACAGCACGACTTCGACTTCGAGATCGGCACGTGGAACACGCATCTGAAGCGCCTGCAGCATCCCCTGACCGGCTCCACCGCGTGGGTCGAATACAACGGCACTTCCGTCGTTCGCAAGATTTGGGACGGCCGCGCCAATCTCGTTGAGCTCGAAGTCGATGGCCCGGCGGGTCACATCGAAGGTCTGAGCCTGCGTCTCTACAATCCCGAATCCCGCCAGTGGAGCCTCAACTTCTCCAACAGCAAGGCCGGTACCATGACGCCTCCCGTGTTCGGAGAGTTCAAGAACGGACGCGGCGAGTTTTTCGGCCTGGATACGCTCGACGGCCGAGCCATCCTCGTGAAGTTCATCATCTCGAACCTGACTCCGGACTCGTGGCGATTCGAGCAGTCCTTCTCGGATGATGGGGGGAGTACCTGGGAAGTGAACTGGATCGCGATCGACACGCGGGTGAAGGGCGGGTCTGGCGAAACACACTGATCACGGCCTGATCTCGACCAGGGTGCCATTCGGCACCATGGTCCAGATCTCATCGATTTCTTCGTTGGCTACCGCGATGCACCCCTGCGTCCAGTCGTACCCGGTATGCAGCTTGCCCATCCACCCGTAGCCGCTGATGGATCTTGATGTCTCCTCCTGGATCGCATCCAATCTCCCGGGCGAACCGGCGGTCCGCATCATTGGGATAGGAAACCAAGCGGTCTAACGCGGCACGAGCTCGATCGTCGTGCGTTCGCGCGCGGGATCGGCAAACCCTTCCACCCATTTGCGTGACCCCTTTGTGTTGTACTTCTGTGCAAAGGCATCCGTGACAGCTCCGAGAACGCTCGCGCTCCGAGGAAACCGGGCTCGCACCGGGACCTCGAACGTTGCAACCTGAACCATCCCATCCGGTTCCCGCTTGAACGCACGGAACCACCCGCTCGGCTTATCGTTCCAGGAGCGGGCATACACCCTACCCTTTACTACGACGACCCATACGCCTGTGTACTTATGCTGCGTGCCCGAGCGCACGCCGAGGATCTTGGCGTTCTTGAACGAGTCGATGACAGGTTCCTGGAACCCGGCGTTGTTTGGCATAGGGCTACGGACTTGATCCGCGATCTTAGCACCTCGCGTGCCGGACCGATGAGGCCGGCCGGGACAACTTTTCCGCTGCCGATCCGTAGAACGGACGGCGGCACGGTCCGCCGCAGCCAAAGGAGTCCAGCGATGAAACCGTGTTCGATCCGAGCCGCCATCTTCGTCGCCCTGACCCTGTCGTTCTCGTGGGCGGCCGCGCCGGCCCGCGCCGAATCGGGGGAGAAGTCGGGGAAGATCTACCGCTATACCTCGAGCCTGCCGGACGGCAGCCGCGCGGGAGACGAGCTGCTCTTCGTGAGCGGGAGCCGGGCGGAGGTCCTCGCAAAACTGAAGAGCGAGGACTACGCCTTGCTGCTGACCTTCGAGATGGACGGCCCCGGATTGGCGCCCAAGAGGGTGAAGCTTTGGCAGGTCTACCCGGATCGGCGGTACTTCATGGGCTCGGTCGAGTCGCTGCCGACCCGGAAGGCCGTCCTCGCCGAGATCTTCTTCTCCGGCCGGCCAGCCGAGACGGTCGCCGCCCCGGTCTTCCCTTGGACCATGTCCGGCGCGCTCTCGACGATGAACCTCGCCTTCGCCGGCTTGAAAGACCCCAGGGGGAGCTTCACCGTGGGCATGGTCGGCCTGAATTTCAAGGACGGCGAGCCGCCTGTCCGCTTCTCCGGCCCGATGAAGGTTTCCTACGTCGGCGATGAGGAGCGCGGCGGAGCATCGACCCGCAAGTACCGCCTGGAAGGCGAGGGGGTCCCGAACGGGGGCGGCTTCGTCTGGGTCTCCCGCGAGGACAACAGGATCGAGGCCCTGGAGACGGACGCTGCGACGACCGGCAAAGGCCCGGAAGGCATCAAGCTCCAATTCGTGAGCGCTCAGCCGCTGGACGCCGCGGCCTGGGAAGGGGCGAAGCGGGCGCAGCTCGGCACGCCGGCGCCCAGCGGTCCGGTCGAGGCGGCCGAGGTCAAGCCCCACCCGTGCCGGGTGCCGAATTACGAAAAGGAGGTGTTGTGCGCCACCTATGCCGCCTGGGAAAACCGCGAGACACGGCAGGGGAGGAAGATCGGTCTGAACATCGTCATCCTCCCGGCCCTGGGACCGGACAAGCAGCCTGATCCGATCTTCGAGCTCGGCGGCGGCCCGGGGGACGCGATCACGAAGGCCGCCGGCTGGTACGCCCAGAGCCCGCTGCGCCAGAAGCGGGACTTCGTGCTGATCGATCAGCGCGGCACCGGCCGTTCGAACCCGCTCCAGTGCCCCTTCTATGGCGAGCCGGTCGACTTTCGCCGCGCCGCCGGGGAGCTGTTCCCGGTCGCCGTGGTCGAAGCGTGCCGCGAGAAGCTGGCGAAGGTCGCTGATCTGAGCCAGTACACCACGGACGCCTCCGCGGATGACCTCAACGAGATCCGCCAGTGGCTCGGCTACGGCAAGATCAACCTGGAAGGCGGCTCCTACGGCACGCGCATGGCCCAGACCTACTGGCGCAAGTACCCGCAGACGGTGCGGACCGTAGTGCTCAGCGGCGTTCTACCGCAGAGCTCTCATATCCCGATAGGGCACGCCTACGCCGGCCAGCGGGCGCTCGGGCTCCTGCTCGCCGAATGCGCCTCGCAGCCTGATTGCCGGGCTGCTTTCCCCGATACCCAGGCGGACCTCAAGGCGATCAAGGAGCGGATCGACAAGGGTACCCACGTGACCGTCACCAATACGCGCACGGGCGAGAAGCAGGAGGTGCGGCCGACCTGGGGCCTGGTGGCCGAGGGCATACGCTTCCTGATGTACGGTCCGGCGGCGGCGAGCCTGCCGCTCCAGATCCACAAGGCCGCCCAGGGCGACCTCGCGCCGCTCATCCAGATGTCGATCGAACGCCGGCTGGACATCACCGAAGGCCTCGACTGGGGTATGGACTTCTCGGTCACCTGCGCCGAGGACCTGCCCTTCATCACGGAGGAGATGATTCACCAGTGGACCCCGGGTACGTACCTGGCCGACTACCGCATCCGCCAGCAGAAAGCTGTCTGCGAGGTCTGGCCGCGGGGCAAGGTGCCGGCGAACGTCCACGAGCCGGTCCGCTCGGACGTGCCCGTGTTGTTGATCTCCGGCGAGCGCGACCCGGTCACCCCGCCGGAGTTCGCGGAGGAGGCGGCGCGCTTCATGACCAACCGCCTGCACGTGGTCGTCCCGCGCGGCAGCCATGGCGCCGCCGGAGAGTGCACGGACAACCTGATCCGTGATTTGTTCGACCGCGGCTCGATCCAGGGGCTCGACCCCTCGTGTGTCGCGGCCGTCTATGGTCCGACGCAGTTCATGAAGCCGTAGGTTGGGTCCCTGGGTGGGCATATACTGACGCCCATGCGGTCCGTGGCCGACGACCTGCGCGAAGAGCTTCAGGAAGAGGTGCTCCGTCTCTCCTTCGAGGAGCGCATGGCGCTGGCCTTGCGGCTTGGAGAGCGGGGGCTGGAGATGTTCTGTCAGGCAAGCGGCCTCGACCGGAAGACTGCGATCCGGGAGCTCCAGCGTCAGCGCCAGGCCAGCCGCACACCTTCCAGGTGCATGTCCGAGCTGATCGGATGAGCCTGGTCGACGAGATCAGGGCAGACCTCCCGGCGCGATGCCAAGAGCTGTGGAAGAAGGTCCGACAAGAATGACCTCCTCCAGCGCAATCTCCGGAGGACCCGATGAACCATTGGGGCAGACCGGTCACATTCCTGGCTCTGATCTTTCCCGCCGTTCTGGCCCTGGGCTGCTCGGATCCTGAGGCGAAGTTACGCGGCAGGCAGATCGCCGAGCTGCCGAAGCCCCTCCGCCTGGCTTTCGAGCCGGGAATGGATTTCGAGCCGCTCCCGAAACCGGGTCCTTTCGACTGGCTGGCCTGGCATCCCGAGAAGGGGCAGACGTTCGAACAGTTCGTCCGCTCGAGGCCTCGCCTGCCCAATTCCCGCCGGCACACGATCTACCTTCAGCCCCTCGGTGAATTTCCGGAGTACGGCGGCATCCAGCTCATGGATCTGCAGCAGTTTGCCGCCGCCTTCTTCGGCATGAACGTCAAGGTGCAGCCAATCGTCTGGTTGGAAACGACCGCTTCGAGGTCCCGGATCAACACCGCAACCGAGAAGCGTCAGTTTCTAACCGGAGATCTCCTCCGATATCTCAGACGGGAGCTGCCAGACGATGCCTATGCCAGGTTGGGCATCACGTTGGAGGATCTCTATCCTGGGCCGAAGTGGAACTTTGTCTTCGGGGAGGCCTCCCTTCGCTTCCGCGTCGGGGTCTACAGCTTTGCACGTTTCGATGCAGACTTCTTTGGCGCGCCCCGTTCCGAGGACTGGCGCCGCCTCGTACTCCTGCGGAGCTGCAAAGTGCTGGCCCATGAGACAAGCCATATGTTCGGGATCCAACACTGCACCTACCGCCGCTGCCTGATGAACGGTTCGAATTCCGACATCGAGCTCGATGATCAGCCGCTCCATCTCTGTCCGGTGGACCTACGGAAGCTCTACTACAGCATCGGCTTCGACGTGCTTGAGCACTACCGAGGGCTGCTGAAGTTCAGCAGGGCCCACGGCTTGGACAATGAGGCGCGCTGGTTCGAGAGACGAATCCAGCACGTGACGGCGCCGTGATCCGACCACGCTGAGGCGAGATGCATTTCCGTCCAGTCGGCAGCCAAGCTCCTGAGGTCTTTGCAACCTGTGGGTCGCGCGACGCGCAGGAGCGTGCCGGTGCTTACGCGCGCTTCGGATGCTCGGAGCAGCGGGAGGAAGGCGGCGATCAGCCGTGGCTTTGGCGCGCGCAGCCGCCCCGCTGTCACGCGCAGCCGGCCCGCTGCACCGCTCAGGGGTTGCGATGTACAGCGCAAGGGCTGCGTTGTACTGCGCAGGGGCTGCTTTGTGGCATGCAAAGGTTGCGATGAGTCGTACATCGGTTGTGATGAACCGTACAACACAACCCTTGTGCGATACGGCGGTTGCCTTGAGTTGTACAAAGGTTGTGATGATCTGTACATCGGTTGGGATGTGCCGTACAAGGGCTGGAATGGGTCGTACAGTGGTTGTAATGGGGCGCGTTTCGCAGCGGCGAGCCGGCCCCGTGCAGCCGCTGGCCCGTGCAGGCTACCGCTTGGTGGAGGCAGCCGCTCGAGAGCGCAAGCGAAGGTGCCGCTAGGCTTTGGCGTACAACGTCTCGCGATGGGCCGTCCCCTGGCGGGCCACGCGGAGCTTGCCGGCGGCGTACATCCTGCGGAGGGCGATGGAGACCAACTTTTTCGTGGCGGGCCGGCGCAGCCGGCTGCCGTAGTGCTGAAGGACTTCCTGCAGGATGGCAGCCGGCCCGAAGACGTCACTCGGGGATTTGATCTCTACGATCCGCTTCACCATCCTGGTCAGGGAGGGGTGATAGCCGACGTCCTGACTCGGCACGGGCGGCGGCGCGGCCGGCAGGGCGACTTCGCGCCGGGCCAGCTCCATCGCCTTGTCGGCGGAGGCCTTGAAGGCCGCCAGGTTCGAGGTCAGCGTCTCGAGCTCCGCGGCGTGGGACGCCCGCTGCTCGCGATGGTGGGCTTCCTTCTCGGCATGAAAAGCCTCCCGTTCGCGATGGAGCTCGATCTGCGCTTCAAGCCTCGCGACGATCGCTGCCATGGAAAGCTCAGGCGGCATTGTGGCCTCCTATAGGCACGAGTTGAGCCGGCTCCTCCAAAATGTCCAGGATGGCCTTTGCGCAGTAGACGCGATCCCTCTTCGCATCGGTCAGAAGCGTCAGGATCGATGCCTCCACGAGCCTGTCGATGGCGCGCTTGGCCGTGGTATAGGCCACGCCGAGTCGCCCTGCCGCACCGGTGATCGTCCAGAAAGGGTTCTCGCCGAGGAGTCCGACGAGCGCGGCCGCAGTCGGTGAGGCCCATCCGGCAACGGCCAGCCGCCACTGGTCCAAGAGAGCATTGATTCGGCTGGCGCGGCTGAGGACGTCCTCCGACTGGCGGGCGACGCCGTTCAGGAAGTATTCGATCCAGGATTCCCAGGCTCCTTCTTCCGTGACCTCTTGCAGCCGCGTGTAGTACTCCCGGCGCGTGGCCTCGAAGAAGGCGCTCAGGTAGAGAAACGGGGCAGGCAGGACCTTGCGTTCCATCAGGAAGAGGATGACGAGCAGCCGGCCGACGCGGCCGTTGCCGTCCAGGAAAGGATGGATCGCTTCGAACTGGTAATGAACGAGAGCCGCCTGCACCAAAGGCGGCAGATTCCTGTCGTGAAGGAAGCGTTCCAATTCCTCGAGCGCCGTCAGCATCTCGTTCGGCGGAGGCGGGACATAGGTCGCGTTCTCGAGAGTGCAGCCGGCCGGACCGATCCAGTTCTGAATGCGCCGGAGCTCGCCCGGAGAGGTCTGTCCTCCACGGACTCCCTCCATCAGCCGCGCGTGCAGCTCGCGGATGAGCCGCAGCGAGAGTGGCAAACTCTGCAGGCGCTCGACACCGAATTCCAGGGCCTCGACGTAGTTCGCCACTTCCCGAAGGTCCGCCGGACTCCGATCCACGCTCGCGCCGGCCTCCGCGGCCAGCAGATCGCTCAGGCTTGTCCGCGTGCCTTCGATACGGCTGGAAAGGACCGCTTCACGCCGCAGGAAGGGACGGATCAGGAGGCGCGGATCGGGAAGTCTCAGTCCTTCGCCGGCGAGACGGCCGACGGCACGATCCGCATCCGACAGAGCTCGGACGAGACTGGGCCGCCAGGTGAGCGCTGGCGGCAGTGGAGACGGCACGAAGGCTCGAGCCCCTTCGGGCCCCTTGACGTAACGTCCGGGAATCCGCGCCGGCGTGGGCAAAGTCGCCGTTCTCCTTTGGCGGGTGAAAACAGTCGCCAGTCCTTATTATCGCCGGAGGTGCCTGGCGAAAATAGGGGGCTTCCTTATTAGCGGCGTGAAAGGCGGTCCTGAGAGATCACGATCCTGTCTCCTCTCCCGCCGCGCCCTTGCCCGTTACCTCCAGCGCCCCCACGATGCGGAATCCGCGCGGCAGCACGTTACCCCGTAACGCCCGCTTGCCTTCATAGGCCTGCCATTCGGAAGGCTTGAGGTTGAGGTAGCGCTTGCCGGAGTGGACGAGCAGGTGCGCGCTCTCGGGCAGGACGGCGCAGTAGAGCAGGGACTCCTTCTCGCCTTTGGAGGGCAGGCTGATGATCTTCACTCCCTTGCCGCGCGGCAGGAGCGGCAGGTCCTGGATGGGAAAGATCAGCAGCCGGCCGGCGTCCGTGACGGCGGCGAGGCGGTCGTTTTCGGGATCGTGGACGCGCACCGGCGCGAGCACCTTGGCGCCCGGCGGTACGGTGACGATCGACTTGCCGGCGCGCTGCCGCGTCTGCAGATCGCCCAGCTTGGCGAGGAAGCCGTAGCCGGAGCTGGTGGCCAGCAGGTAGAGGTCCTCGTCGCCGCCGATCATCGCGCCGACGAAAGTTGCGCCCGGCGGCGGCGCGACGTGGCTGGAGAGCGGCTCGCCCTGGCCGCGCGCCGAGGGCAGGGCGTGCGCGGCGAGGGAGTAGGTGCGCCCCGTCGAGTCGAGGAAGACGGCGGACTGATTGCTCCTTCCCTTCGCCGCCATCAGGAAGATGTCGCCGGCCTTGTAGGAGAGCTCCTTGGGATCGAGGTCGTGACCCTTGCCGGCGCGCACCCAGCCTTTTTCGGAGAGCACGACGGTGACCGGCTCGGTGGGGATGAGCGCCGTCTCGTCCATGGCCTTGGCGGCCTCGCGCTCGACGATGGGCGAGCGGCGGTCGTCGCCGAATTTCTCGGCGTCGGCGACGAGCTCTTCCTTCACCTTGCGGCGGAGGCGGGTCTCGGAGCTCAGGATCTTCTCCAGCGCGTCCCGTTCCTTGAGCAGGTCGCTCTGCTCGCCGCGGATCTCCATCTCCTCGAGCTTGGCGAGGTGGCGCAGCTTGAGCTCGAGGACCGCCTCGGCCTGCGTATCGGTGAGCCGGAAGCGCTCCATGAGCTTCGGCTTGGGATGGTCCTCGGTGCGGATGATGCGGATCACCTCGTCGATGTTGAGGTAGGCGATGAGGTAGCCGTCGAGGATGTGGAGGCGCGTGAGGACCTTGTCGTAGCGGAACTGCAGGCGCCGGCGCACGGTCTCGACGCGGAACTTGAGCCATTCGCCGAGCAGCTCCCGCAGGTTGAACTGCCGCGGCCGGCCGTCGAGGCCGATCATCGTCAGGTTCACGCGATAGGTGCGCTCGAGGTCGGTGGTGGCGAAGAGGTGGGCCATCAGGCCTTCGAGGTCCACGCGGTTGGAGCGCGGCACGACGACGATGCGCGTCGGATTCTCATGGTCGGATTCGTCGCGCACGTCCTCGACCATGGGGAGCTTCTTCGCCTGCATCTGGGCGGCGATCTGCGCCTGTACCTTGGTGCCGGAGACCTGGTAGGGCATCGCGGTGATGACGATCTCGCCGTCCTCCACCTCCCAGGCGGCGCGCATGCGGAGCGAGCCGGCGCCGGTCTCATAGATCTTGCGGATCTCGTCGCGCGGCGTGATCAGCTCGGCGTCTGTAGGAAAATCGGGACCGAGGATGGCCTCGTAGAGATCGTCGTCTGGAAGCTTCTTGTCTTCGAGCAGCCGGATGCAGGCGCCCACCACTTCGCGGACGTTGTGCGGCGGGATGTCCGTCGCCATGCCGACGGCGATGCCGGAGGCGCCGTTGAGCAGCACGTGCGGCAGCCGCGCCGGCAGCAGCTTCGGCTCCTGGAGCGTGCCGTCGAAGTTGGGGCCCCACTCGACGGTGCCCTGCTCCAGCTCGGCGAGAAGCGCCTGCGCGAACGGCGTCAGGCGCGCCTCGGTGTAGCGCATGGCGGCGAACGACTTCGGGTCGTCCTGCGAGCCCCAGTTGCCCTGGCCGTCGACCAGCGGATAGCGCAAGGAGAACGGCTGCGCCATGAGCACCATGGCCTCGTAGCAGGCGAGGTCGCCGTGCGGATGGTACTTGCCGAGCACGTCGCCGATGGTACGGGCCGACTTCTTGTATTTCGCGCTGGCCGAGAGACCCAGCTCGGACATGGCGTAGACGATCCGTCGCTGCACGGGCTTGAGGCCGTCGGCGACGTGCGGCAGGGCGCGGTCGAGGATGACGTACATCGAGTAGTCGAGGTACGCCTTCTGCGTGAACTCGGCGAGCGGCTGCCGCTCGACCTCGGCGTAGGGAGCGCGGAACAGCGGTCCGTCGCCGTTGGCGGATTTTCTGCGGGAGGTGCGGGGCATGTTAAAGGACGCTAAGGGATAACAAGGATAAAAAGGTTAAGAAAGACGACCGTCACACCTCCACCTCCGCCCGGTTCCCCACCTCCATCAGCCACTCCTTGCGATCGCCGGCGCGGTTCTTGGCGAGGAGCATGTCGATGGCCGGCTCGGCGTCGATCTTGCCGTCGAGGGTGAGCTGGACGAGGCGGCGGGTCTCGCGCGCCATGGTGGTCTCGCGGAGCTGCAGCGGATTCATCTCGCCCAGTCCCTTGAAGCGCTGCACGTTGGGCTTGCCCCTCTTGCCCTCGGCCTCGATGCGGTCGAGGATGCCTTTCTTCTCGCGGTCATCGAGCGCGTAGAAGACTTCCTTGCCGACGTCGATGCGATAGAGCGGCGGCATGGCGACGTGGACGCGGCCGTCCTCGACCAGCTTGTGGAAGTGGCGCAGGAAGAGGGCGCAGAGCAGCGTCGCGATGTGCGCGCCGTCGGAGTCGGCGTCGGCGAGGATGCAGACCTTGCCGTAGCGCAGGCCGTCGAGCTTGTTGGAGCCCGGATCCACGCCGAGCGCCACCGCGATGTCGTGCACCTCCTGCGAGCCGAGCACCTCGGCGGAGTCCACCTCCCAGGTGTTGAGGATCTTGCCGCGCAGGGGGAGGATCGCCTGGAACTCCTTGCTGCGCGCCTGCTTGGCCGAGCCGCCGGCCGAGTCGCCTTCGACGAGGAAGAGCTCGGTGAGGCTGAGATCCTGGCTGGTGCAGTCGGCGAGCTTGCCGGGGAGCGCCGGGCCGGAGGTCACCGTCTTGCGCTTCACCTGCTTGCCGGTGCGCAGGCGCGACTGGGCGCTGTCGATGGCGAGGCGGGCGATGCGCTCGGCGTCGGCCGTGTGATGGTTGAGCCACAGGGCGAAGGCGTCCTTGGTGACGCCGGAGACGAAGGCCGCCGCTTCGCGCGAGGAGAGGCGCTCCTTGGTCTGGCCGGTGAACTGCGGCTCCTTCATGCGCGCCGAGAGCACGTAGCTGCAGCGGCCCCAGACGTCCTCCGGCGCCAGCTTGATACCGCGCGGCAGCAGGTCGCGAAACTCGCAGAACTCGCGGATGGCGTCCGTCAATCCGGCGCGGAAGCCGTTGACGTGGGTGCCTCCCTGACTGGTGGAGATCAGGTTGACGTAGCTCTCGGCCACCACGTCCGCGGCGTCCTCCTCCTCGCCGAGCCAGGCCACCGCCCAGTCCACCTCCTCGTCCTGGCCGCGGAAGTGGCCGATGAAGGGTTCGGCCGGCACGATCTGGCAGCCCGCGAGCTCGTCGGTCAGATAGTCCTTGAGGCCGTCCTCGTAATACCACTCCTCGTCGTCGTCGGGATGCCCCTCGTGGACGAAACGGATGCGGAGCTTCGGACAGAGCACGGCCTTGGCGCGCAGGCCATGCTTGAGCCGCGGCACGCCGAACTTCGGCGAGTCGAAGAACTTGGGGTCCGGCCAGAAGCGCACGGTCGTGCCGGTGTTGCGCTGGCCCACCGTGCCCACCGCCTTGAGGTTCGACCGCTTGCGTCCGTCGGCGAAGGACATGTGGTGCTCCTTGCCTTCGCGCTTGACCCAGACCTCCAGCTTGGACGACAGGGCGTTGACCACCGAGACGCCGACGCCGTGGAGGCCGCCGGAGAAGCGGTAGTTCTTGTCCGAGAATTTGGCGCCGGCATGGAGACGCGTGAGGATGACCTCGACCCCCGGCAGCTTCTCCCCCTTGTGCATGTCCACCGGCATGCCGCGGCCGTCGTCGGAGACCGAGAGGGAGCCGTCCGCGTGCAGGGTGACGAGGATCTCCGAGGCGTAGCCGGCGATGGCCTCGTCGACGGAGTTGTCGATCACCTCCTGGGCGAGGTGGTCCGGCCGCTCGGTGGAGGTGTACATGCCGGGGCGCTTGCGCACCGGCTCCAGCCCGGTGAGGACTTCGATGGAAGAGGCGTCGTAGACCATGAAATTTCGCCGTGATCCGGCGGTTCAGCCGCCGGTCGGGCGGCCCATGATACAGGAGCAAATCGGGCCGTGCGTTGTCGGTTCGACCTCGAATCTGACTCCTGCAAGCCACTCCGGAATCGCTGCTTGACGCAACCCGGACCAGGTGATACTCTACGCGGTAACTAGGCGTAATTCAAGCCGCTCCGCCTTACTTCCAACGACCTGTTTTTGAAAGGAGGAGAAGGATGAAGACTCGATCGATCGTCGTCCTGTCGTTTCTCGCGTTGCTGTTGGCGCTGGCCCTTCCCGTGATGGCTCAGGATCAGGACAAGCCGAAGGAGAACGCCCCTGCCATGGGCGATGCGGCGATGCACGAGGCCATGATGAAGGCCATGTCGCCAGGCGCGCCTCACAAGCTCCTTGCCCGTCAGGCGGGTGACTGGACCTTCACGAGCAAGGCGTGGATGGCCCCGGGCCAGCCGCCGATGGAGTCGAGCGGCACGATGCATGGGGAGACGATCCTGGACGGCCGCTACGTCCAGACCGTCTGGAAGGGGAACATGATGGGCATGGCCTTCGAGGGTCGCGCGACGGAGGGCTATGACAACGTGGCGCAGAAGTACGTCAGCTCCTGGATCGACAACATGGGGACCGGCATCATGTACTCGACGGGGGCCTGCGACACGGACGGTAAAAAGTGCGAATCCAAGGGCTCGATGATGGATCCCATGACCGGGAAGGAGTCCTACATGCGCTCGGTGGTCAACTGGACGGGCAACGACAACTTCGTCATGCAGATGTACGGGCCCGATCCCTCCGGCAAGGAATTCCAGTGGATGGAGATGACCGTCAAGCGGAAGTAGCTTCGCGCGCTGAGCTTTCTCCCACCTCGAACGCCCGCGCCAGCGAGTCTGTCACCGCGAGGCCGGCGAGGGTCGGGACGAGAGCGCCGTCTTCCAGCCGCAGCAGTCCGTCTCCGGCGAGCCGCTCGATGAGCGGCTCGTTGCGTTTCCGCAGATCCACTCCGTAGCGCTGCCGGAACGCCTCGAGATCGATCCCCGCGCAGGTCCGCAGGCCGAGCATGAGCGCTTCGAGGGCGAGGTCCTGCCGCGTCAGCTCCTCGGTCCCCGCGATGGGTTTTTCTCCCTCGTCGATCCTCGCCTCGTAAGGCTTCAGGTTCCGCTCGTTCCACCAGCGCCGCGTTCCGGAGAAGGAATGGGCCGAAGGTCCGAGGCCGAGATAGGGGACGTGCCGCCAGTATTTCTGATTGTGGCGGGAGCGGTGCTCCGGCGAGCGCGCGAAGTTGGACACCTCATAGCCTGGATAGCCATGATCGCGCAGATATTCATGCGTGAATCGGAACAGCTCCGCCTGCGCTTCTTCAGGCAGCTCGCTCATCTTGCCCCGCGCCAGCCGAGAACCGAACGGCGTTCCCTCGTGAATGGTGAGCTGATAGCACGAGAGGTGATCCGGAGCGAAGGCGACCGCCTCTTCCAGAGTGCGCCGCCAGACTTCGAACGGTTGGTCCGGCAGGCCATAGATGAGATCGATCGAAATCGTTTCGAAGCCAGCCTCGCGCGCGATCTCGACGCTGCGCCGGGCCTGTTCCGGGGTGTGGCGCCTGCCGAGGAACCTCAATGCGTCCGCGTCGAACGACTGGATTCCGAGCGACAGAAACCGGACGCCGAAATCCCGCCAGGCGCGGACGTTCTCCGCCATTACGTCCTCGGGATTGGCCTCGAAGAAGATCTCAGCTTCGTCATGAACCGCAAGGTTTTCACGGACAGCCCTCAGAATCCGCCCGAGGTCCTCCGGCGCCAGCGCTGAAGGCGTCCCGCCGCCGAAGTAGACCGTATCGATCACCTCGAACGTGGAACGCTCAGAAGACCACAAGGAAATCTCCGAAACGAGATGATCCGCGAACCGCCGCCGGCGCTCCGGCCCGCCGGTCAGGACGGCGAAGTCGCAGTAGGGACAGATGGCGGAGCAGAAGGGGAGGTGGAGGTAGAGGCCGGGGTGGACCTCAGGATGTTTCATTGCCGGCGGTATGAGTCTCTCGGGGCCTTCCTACCACCTCGAACCTTTCCCAATCAATCTTGAAACCCTTATCTTCGAGGCTTTCAAGAAGGGCGTATATCAGGCCCCATTTTTGGTGTGGCGGCAGCTTCAGGGCTTCGCGCTTGATCTCTTCGAAGGACATGCTGGATTCCTCCAGTTCCTATCCTACAACAAATCCGCCGCCGCGGGTTCCTCCCCATACGTCTTCACCAGCGGCTTCTCCCGGCCCATCCGCTCTTCGGCGGCGTGGATCAGATCGCCGAGGCCGCGGCGCTTCGCGGCGCTCACGGCGACGCCTCCGAAGCGGTGGACGAGGGCGTCCGTCTCGTGCGGCGCGAGAAGGTCCGTCTTGTTGAGGACGACGAGGCGCGGGATTTCCGCGAGGTGGAGCTGCTCCAGAATGCGCTCGACGGCTTCGTGTTTCTGTTCCAGGCGCGGATCGGCGGCGTCCACGACGTGGAGGAGGAGGTCTGCGTCGGAGAGCTCTTCCAGGGTGGCGCGGAAGGCGGCGACGAGGTCCGGCGGCAGGTCGGCGATGAAGCCGACGGTGTCGGTGATCACCACCTCGCCTTCGCGCGGGAAGCGCAGGCGGCGGCTGGTGGGATCGAGAGTCATGAAGAGCTTGTCCGCGGCCTCCACCTCGCTGCCGGTCATGGCGTTGAGCAGTGTGCTCTTGCCGGCGTTGGTGTAGCCGATGATCGAGAGCACGGGCACGCCCTCGTCGCGGCGGCGCCGGCGGCGGAGGTCACGCTGGCGCGACAGGCCCTCGACCTGCTTCTCCAGGGCGCGGATGCGGTCGCGGATGCGCCGGCGGCCGATCTCGATCACCGTCTCGCCCGGCCCGCGGCCGCCGATGCCGCCGGTCAGTCGCGAAAGGCCGGCGTCCTTCTCGGTCAGGCGCGGCAGCGCGTACTTGAGCTGGGCGAGCTCGACCTGCAGCTTGCCGTCGCGGCTCTTGGCGCGCTGGGCGAAGACGTCGAGGATGAGCTGCGTGCGGTCGATGGCCTTGAGGCCGGTGGCGTCCTCGAAGGCCCGCGCCTGGGCCGGCTTGAGATCGATGTCGAAGATCGCCACCGTGGCCCGGCCGCGCATGGCTTCGAGGACGATCTCCTGCAGCTTGCCGCGGCCCACGACGGTGCGCGGGTGGACCTGCGAGCGCTTCTGCCGCATGGTGCCGGCGATGGCCACGCCGGCCGAGCGCACCAGCTCCAGCATCTCCTCGAAGTGCTCGTCGGCGGGGACGATGCCCACCACCAAGGCGCGCTCCTTTTGAGTCTCGCCGGAGTCGCCGGTGACGCGGGCGAACTCCGCCTCCAGGGCCTTCAGGGTGGCCTCGACGTCGAAGCGGATCTGGTGGACGTCCGGAGCGTAGAGGCGCACGAAGGGCTCGGCGGCGTGGCCATTCACGCCGTCGCTCGAATCAGGCGAGGGCGGCGCCAGGTGCGCCAGCTCGACACGGCCGGGCAGGCCGCTATCCAGCACCTCGACGGCGGCGACGAGGTCCAGCCGCAGCAGCGCGAGGTCGTTCAAGTCGTCGCGCGTCAGCGGTTCGCCCTTGAGGTGCGTGTGCACCAGACGCAGGCCGCGGAAGCGGCCGACGCCGCCGCGCAAGCGGCCGATGTCGGGCAGCGTCAGGCTGTGCGCGTCGCCGACGATGACGTTGCGCACCGTGCCGTCGCGGCCGAGCAGGACTCCCACCTGGCGGTTGAGCCGCCGGGAGGTCTCGGTCAGGTGGCGGGCGAGCTCGGGAGAGACCACCTGCCATGGGTCGACGCGGCGGCGGTAGGTGCGCTCCAGGGCGCGGATCTCGGATGCTTTGATGCCTCGGATGTCGCCTTCGATCTGTGTGATGGGAGGATCTCCTGAATCAGTTGAGCGGCGGAGGGGAATAGTACTCGTCGGTGGAAAGGATTTCGATGCCCATCCCCATCAACGTCAGCAGCAGCTCCTCTCTTACGCCGGGGTCGGCCGCCTCGAGGAGGGCCTGCTTCTCCGCCGGACGGAAGGGGAGCGCCACGGCGAGACCGTTGAGGAGCGAGATGCCGGGCACGCTCGCGAGCAGGTCGTAATCGAACTCCAGCTCGTGCTTGTCGCCGAAAGCGCGCAGGGCGCGCATCAGCGGATTGGGATTGAGGAACACGTTCAGCTCGCCGAGATCGCTCGCGAAATCCGTGTAGTCGGCCATCACCCGCCGGTAGCCGCGGTGGAGCGGCAGCTCGCGCTCGACGCGGAAGCGGCAGACGCCGCGCAGCAGGACCAGGTAGCGGCCGTCCTCTTGCGGCTCGCACTCGTCGATCCTGCCGAGGCAGCCCACGGCGTAAAGCTGAGGCTCATCCGACGGCTCGGCGGCGTCCACCCAGTTGTCCTGCCGCGGCACCAGGGGCTGGATCATGCCGATATAACGGTCGCTCTCCAGCGCATCGGCCACCAGGTTGCGGTACCGCGGCTCGAAGACGTTGAGCGGCAGGAGGTTCCCCGGCAGCAGCAGCGACCCGGTCAGCGGAAAGACCGGAATGACCTTGGGGACGGATGTCTCAACCATCATCTCTAAAACAGGGTGTTGAGGGGGGTCATTCCCCCGCCCGGCCCCTCACTCCCCCTTCCCCCTCTCTCCCACCGCACACCCATCCCCCGGGAGAGAGGGGGTTGGAAAAAGCAGCTTCTTCTTTTGCAGTCTCCCTCCTCTCCCCGGGGCGGGCGGGCGTGAGGTGGGAGAGGAGGGCCGGGGAGGTGAGGGGGCTCGGCGGCGCGGACGTTGCTGAGAAGATCGGGAACGGTGGGATCGGCGGGGCTCACGTATCCGAACCCGCCTTGAGCACCGCGAGGAAGGCCTCCTGGGGGATCTCGACGGAGCCCACCATCTTCATGCGCTTCTTGCCCTCTTTCTGCTTCTCGAGGAGCTTACGCTTACGGGTGATGTCGCCGCCGTAGCACTTGGCGGTGACGTCCTTGCGATAGGCGTTGATCGTCGAGCGGGCGATGACGTTGCCGCCGATCGCTCCCTGGATGGCGATCTTGAAGTTCTGCCGCGGGATGGTCTCGGCGAGCCGCTCACAGTAATGGAGGGCCCGCGGGCGGGCCTTCTCGCGGTGGACGAGCTGCGAGAGCGCGTCCACCTTGTCACCGTTGACCAGGATGTCCACCTTGACGAGATCGGTCTGACGATAGTCGATGATCTCGTAGTCGAACGAGCCGTAGCCCTGCGTGATCGTCTTCAGCCGGTCGTAGAAGTCGAAGAGGATCTCGGCCAGCGGCAGCTCGGAGGTCACCTGCAGCCGGCCCACGGCGAGGTACTCGAAGCTCGTGTTGGCGCCGCGGCGCTCGCGGCAGAGCTCCATCACCGTGCCGAGATAGCGCTCGGGGATCATGATCGATGCCTTGATGAAGGGCTCACGGATGAAGTCGATGCTGCCCGGATCCGGGAACAGGGCGGGATTGTCCACGGTGATCGTCTCGCCGTCGGTGAGCACCACCTCGTACTGCACCGAGGGAGCGGAGAGCAGCAGCGACAGGTCGTACTCGCGCTCCAGCCGCTCCTGGACGATCTCCAGGTGGAGGAGGCCGAGGAAGCCGCAGCGGAAGCCGAAGCCGAGGGCGGTCGAGGAATCCTTCTGGAAGGTCAGAGAGGCGTCGTTGAGCTTCAGCTTGTCGAGCGCCTTGGCGAGGTCCTCGTAGTCGTCGCTGGCGATCGGGTAGATCGAGGAGAAGACGACGGGCTTGGCCTCCTTGTAGCCGGGGAGCGGCTCGGCGGCCGGCCGTTCGGCCTCGGTGATCGTGTCGCCGACGTTGATCTCCGAGACCGCCTTGACGCCGGCGATGACGTAGCCCACGGCGCCGGCTTCCAGAGAGTCGGCCTCGACCCGCTTCAACTGCAGCAGTCCCACCTCCTCGACCTCGTACTCCTTGGCGGTATGCATGAGGAGGATCTTCTGGCCGGGCCGGATCGTACCTTCCTTGACGCGGCAGATGAGGACGACCCCGCGGTAGGTGTCGTACTGCGCGTCGAAGATCAGGGCGCGCAGCGGCGCCTCGGGATCGCCCTGCGGGGCCGGGATCTTCTGGACCACCGCCTCCAGGACGTCGTCGATGCCGATCCCCTGTTTCGCCGAGCAGAGGACGGCCTCGAAGGGATCGAGCCCGAGGTCGGAGTCGATCTCCTCGCGCACGCGCTCGACGTCGGCGGAAGGGAGGTCGATCTTGTTGATGACCGGCACGATCTCCAGGTCGTACTCCAGGGCCAGGTAGAGGTTGGCCACGGTCTGCGCCTCGACGCCCTGCGAGGCGTCCACCAGCAGCAGGGCTCCCTCGCAGGACATGAGCGAGCGGCGCACCTCGTGCGAGAAGTCGACGTGGCCGGGGGTGTCGATGAGGTTCAATCGGTAGGTCTTGCCGTCGCGGGCGGTGCAGCGGAGGGTGATGGTGTTGCTCTTGATGGTGATGCCGCGCTCGCGCTCGATGTCCATCGAGTCGAGGATCTGGTCGCGGAAGTCGCGCGCCTCCACCCCGCCGGTGCGCTGGATCAGCCGGTCGGCGAGGGTCGATTTCCCATGGTCGATATGGGCGATGATGCAGAAGTTACGGATGTCGTCCAAAACGGATCTTCCTGTCGCGGCTCTGAGCGGTGCCGTGCGGAGATCCTATAACGTCTGCGTTGCGCCTCGGATTCCTCACCCCTCTCCGACCCGACGTCCCGTCCGCTTATAGAGATAGTCGTAGCCTTCTGGCAACGCTCGTGCAAAGCGGTTCTCGGGGTGGTCTCCCAGGAGGGGACCCCTGAAGGAGGAGCCATGAGCGATACGACCGTGACGAAAGTCGACTCTCGGTACTCCCCCCGCGGAGCGATGGGGCAGAAGTACCTGGCCTCCGGCGTACACGTGGCGATGCGCCTGTGGGAGGAGGAGCCCACATCGGAAGAGAAGACGGAGAGCCGCCGGGACTACGAGGCGGTCGGCTACGTGGTCGAAGGGAAGGCCGAGCTCCACATCGAGGGTCAGACGGTGCTCCTGCAGGCGGGCGACTCATGGGTGGTGCCGCGCGGGGCGGCGCACCGCTATCGCATCCTGGAGCCGTTCAAGGCGGTGGAGGCCACCTCGCCGCCAGCCCACGCGCACGGACGGGACGAGCGGCAGGGCTGAGGATCCCCGGTCAGAGCTTCAACACCATCTTGATCATGTCGTGCTGGTTGCCGTCGGGATCCGTGCCGTAGCCCGGGACGGTGTAGCCCTCGAAGCCGAGATCCGTCAGGGTGCGGACGGCGTCGGCCTCGGAGTCGGCGATCAGCATGCAGGTCAGGTGGCGCAGGCCGTTGGCGCGGGCCGTGGCGATGAAGTTGTTGACCAACAGGGTTCCCAGCCCGGCGCCGCGGTACGCCGGGTCGAGGAGCCACTTGACGCGGCCGACCAGGCGCAGGGGGCTGCCCTCGCGGCGGTGCAGGGTGGCGTCGGCCACGACCTTGCCGCGGTCCAGCGCCAGCAGCGGCAGCACCTTCGCGTAGTCGAGCTCGCGGCCCCAGCTCTCGACCAGCGCCCGGTTGTCGATGCGATCCCAGGCGAAGCGGCGAACCTCCGCGGGCAGGTGCAGGAAGAACTCGTAGAGCGCGTCGACGTCGGTCTCGGTGAACGGGCGGACGAGCAGGCGGCGGCCGTCGCGGAGCACGGCTTCCTGTGGATAACGGATGGGCATGTCCCTCCTCCAAGGGAAAAGATGGGACGGGGAGCCTAGCACGGAGAAATGGCACGCTCCTTGCTCATCAGGTGTTTTCGATCGTGGAGCTGAAAGGCCCCGAAGCTGCCAAGGAGGTTTGACGTGTTCAAGGTGCAGGACGAAACGACGGAATCAGCTCTTTGCGTAGGAATCATCGCCGCGATCATCTGGGGAATCGGCTTGAGCTTCTACGGACTGCACCAGGGTCCGGAGCAGATCTCCTGGGTTGCGTGGGGCGCCCAGTTGATCGGCGGCATTCTCGCCTGCCTGTTCGTACCTCCGGCCTACGTGCGCGGCCGGGAGTGGGTCTTGACGCGGATCGAGCAGCCTCGGGAGTCGTTGCAGCGGCAATAAGCGGAAAGCCTCCAGCGGCGCGAGGCAAGATCTACAGAGCGAGCCCCGCCTCTTCAAAAGCTCTCTTCAGCAGATCGTCCACTCCAGCTTGCTCCGCCCATTCCTTCAGATAATTGAAGTCCAGATCAGCGCGTTGGATTGGGCATCCTCCAGGTTCATTCAATAACCCTTGATCTCGGGATCCCACCCGAACGCCTCAATCATCGTTTCCCGGTCCAGCCACAGGGCCGCCAGCCTGAGACGCAGCTCCCGCTCGGAGAGGTTCGGCCCATACCGGGCCTGGATTCGCATCGCGGCCATGGACTGAACCATGTAGTTCAGCTCGAAGACCTGCATGAGCTTCTCGAACGGGCTCATCTGCCGATAGCGCTCCAGGAGGATCTCCTCGACCTCCGGAGGCGTGTCGCGGGACTGGGTTTTCATGGCGGGTCGACCTCTTAACGGCGGGGCCCGAAGGGGCGCGTCCGCTGCAGCGAGCGGGGTTGGCGAGCCTCGCGATAGACCTCTTTCCGATCCGCCACACGTATCACGATGACCACCAAACGGTCATCTTCAATCGTATAGACGATTCGGTAGGATCCCTGCCGGACCCTGTACAACTCCTCGTGGCCAGAGAGCTTCGCACAGCCCGGCGGGCGCGGGTCCTCCGCAAGTCTCAGGATCCGGCTGACGACGGCTTGGCGATCCTTCCTCCTAGGCAGTGCATCGAGCTCCTTGGCTGCTGCGTCAGTGATCCGGATCTCATATCCGTTCACGGCGCTTGAGGTCCTTGACAACGTCGTCGAAGCTCAGCAGCGGTCCACCACGGCGTTGCTCGAAGGACTGCAGGTCTTCCGCGTCTTCCCTCAGCGTCAACTTAACGGCCTCATTGACGAGATCCGAGACGGACCGCTCCGTGGCCGCCGCCTTGAGCCGCAAGGCGCGGTGGATCTCGGGATCAAAATAAACGGTTGCGCGCTTTGTGGCTTCCATGGTCCTAAGATAGTGCCTCGGCGTTTTGACGTCAAGACGTCCCAGTCCGGTAGGACCGCTGCCGAGGCGTTGCACCCGACCTATTCGCTCAGTCAGGCGGGATCGTGGGCACTGGCCGCTCACAAGAAGGTCCGGCCTGAAGCTCTCGCTGCGTGTACCGACTGTTGCCGCGCAGGCGGATTGGATAGCAGGCTGTCCCGAGGCCGAACTCTACGGTGTAGTCGCCTGAGAGGAGGCTTGACCGAAGCACGCCGACCTCCTTCTGGACAAAATGGCCTTCATCGTCCCCCAGCCAGATTTCGGTGCCGGAAGAATCGGCTGTGATCTCAATTTCGAAGTAGGTGTGGCGTGTCATCGCGATTGTTCAGCGCCCGCCGCCGCCCTATCGCTCATGAAGCTCGTCCCGGGTCCAGCGGCGGTCTCCGCGGGCACTCCGAGACCGCGCGGAGAGCTGGAGGATGGCATCGGTCGACTGATCCCAGGTCGTTCCTGTAGCGGCATAGGCTTCGAGGTAGTCGCGCAGGAGTGCGTTGACTGAGGTGTCCTGCTCCAGGGCGCGCATCCTCGCGCGGCGCAGGAGCTCGTCGTCAAGGGTAATCGTCAGGTTCGTCATATGCGCCTCTGTTGCCAGTGTTCCTGCGGAATCCGTGCCTCCCGCTGCGACGCTACGCCGATTGGGCGAGCGGGACCAGAATCTCGACCGCTTCGTAGGGCACGGAGACCGCACCTTCCTCTGAACGCTCGATCAGGCCAAGCTCTTCGAGCCGCGTCACGTCCGTGTGGACGTTGGAGTAATTGCGCTCGGCCGCCTTGGCGAGGGCGTAGATGCTGCAGGGACCAACGCGGCGCAGCGTATCGAGGAGGTCAAGCCGCGCGGGGGTCAGATCAGTGAACAAAGACCGCGCGGACTCAAAACTGAGCCGGAAGTCTGGCGTGCGTCCCTTCCGAGCGCCAGCCACTTGCTGCGCAGCCGACTGGAAGACAGAGCCTCTGCGAGCCACTTCAATGATCGCCTTCATGGTTGCCTCCAGTGGTCGACGTCGCGTCGAAAATCCTCCAGCAGCTCCTCGACTGCTCCGGTAACTGCCAGGTCAAGATTTCAACGATCGACCCGTCGTCGCGGACTTCCTTGGCGTGCGCGAGCAGGACCGATGACACGTATTGCATGGTAGCAATACATAGGTCTCCCTGTCTAGAGTCCTTGGTCCCGCGAATTCGATGTAATTGAGTCAAGTTTCATGCGGCCAGCCTCGCTTGCTCGCAGAGATGGATGATGGCGCTTTCGACTTTGGCAAACGCAGGGTGCAGAGGTGAGGTGCTGCAGGGCGCTCGG
>JBKPTH010000115.1:0-102071 GCA_046765915.1 Acidobacteriota bacterium
CGTCGGGGCTGTATGCCCAGGTTTATTGGCCAACCTAAGCATCGCTCCTTCGGAGGGGATCGCCAACTGCATTGGGCTGAGCCGGAGCATCGCTGCCATGAGCCACCAGGACGTGGCTTTCTTATGATGCCGGGCTATTCAGATTGTGCCTCTTCGAGGCACGTTCATGGGCCGTGTCCTGGCTGGGGCACTACCCCTTCATGGCGCCCGATCGATGGCTCTTCCTATAGAACTCACTTTCGAGCTTGCTCTTCATAAGCTGCGCGAGCGCGCTGAAGCTCGTCCAGCACAGCCGCCTTTTCGGCGGCCGTGTTGTAGTCGTCCCGCGCCGTAGCGCTCTCGATCACGCGGTCGATCCAGCGCACAAAGTAGGCGACGTCTTGCTGCGAGGAGTGCGACTTTCCTTCCACCTCGATCCACACCGGATTCGTGGTCGCGTAGGGGTAGACGTCCTGCACCAGCGGGTTCGGCTGCGGGTTGACGGCGCGCACCAGAAGCCAGCCGCTGGTGGTGACCGGGATAACCAGCTTCGCGTCGCCGGCCGTACCGCCCTCTCGCGGCGTCAGGCGCTTCACCACCTTGCCGTTGAAGACGATCTCCCAGTCAGCGATGGGGACGATGGAGCGTAGCGCGGACTCCACTGTCACTTCGCCGCCCGACGGAGGCAGCCGGACCGTCTCGCCCGGCGCCTTGCCGTCCACGAGGAGGCCCAGGAGCGGGCCATTGGTGGCGAAGCCATAGCCCCCCTTGATCGCGGCTTTCAGGGCCTCGGGATCGCGGCTCTCCGTCCGCAGGAAGACGCGGTTGAGCCCGACGGGTCCGCGCAGCGAGGCGTAGTTGGTCATGGCGTCCGTGCCCGCGGCTCCCGCCAGATGGTGGCCGAGGTTCAACAGCCGGTACCACACCTCTGCGGTCGCCACAGGATCGGCGAAGGAGACGATCTCCAGGTAGTCCGTCCTGCCCAGCGCGACGTCGACGGGCAGGGCGTGGCTGAGGCTCTTCTCCTTCTCCGGCACGACGGGCAGGTCGAAGGGATGCACGTACCCCACGAGCGCCCCTTGCTGATGGGCCAGATCGGCGATCGCGCCGTTCGTCGGCGCGGGCGAGGCCATGGCGGTGTGGCGATAGGCCGCGAAGTCGGGCGTGAGCAGATGATCGCCGAGGTGCAGCAGCCCCAGGTGGCCCCAGAAGCTGGTGTGGAACTCCTGCCCCGTGAAGATCGTCACCGTGCCGATCGTGCGCGCCGAGGCGCTGAATTCCGCGACGTCGGGGAGGCGCTGCTCCTTGTTGACGATCAGGTTGTAGACGACGTCGAGATCCTCGGCCGCGGCCTGCGCGGCGAGCCCCTCCTGCCGCTGCCGGTACTGGCCGCCATAGTTCATGTGGACGTGCAGGTCGGCGGAGAGGTGCGGTCCGAAACGGGCGGGCAATCCGTTCGCGGGCAACGTCAAGGTGACGCTGGCTCCCGCCGGTTCGAGATCTACCGTCCGAGTAGCCGGAGTGTGGGCGAAGCCGTGCATCGCGACGACGGTCACCTTGCCGATCGGAACGGTGAGGGCACAGCGCGACGCGCAGTGGAAATAACGGGTCTCCTGGCTCTGCCGGCCGCGTTCGAAGTTGTCGTCGCCGTGGATCCAGGCGTCGTCCGGCGCGTAGTAGCGCCCGTCGGCGGCGAGCACGCTGACGCGGGCGGGAAGGGGAGCGTTCCTATCGTCCGCCAGGGCCAGCGCCAGCGTTGCCATCGGCCGCTTCCACTTCAGAGTCTTCGCGCGGATCTCGGCCCTGGCGCCGCCCACGACGGTCTGCTGCCAGAGCGAGGTGTTGCCACTCTCGTTGCTGATGTAGAGGATGCGCGCGTCGTCCGGCGACCAGCGGGCGTTCCGGCGGTCGAAATCGCCGAAGGTGAGCGGCAGCGGTGAGCGTCCCTCCGGCGTCGTTAGCCAGAGCTGATGCCACTGCCGGCCCTGGTAGCTCGCGTAGAGCAGGCGCCTGCCGTCGTGCGCCATCTCCGGACGCGCGGACCAGGTGGTCTCCTCCACGAGGACGCGCGTCCTCTCCGCCGGGTTGTCCACCGCCACGGACCAGATGTCGCCCGTGCCCCAGGCCACCTCGGGATTGCCGACGTAATAGATCCGCTTGCCGTCGGGTGACCAGCTCGGATTGATCGCGTGATCGGAGGCGGAATAGTAGTAGCGGTCCAGCGTGCTCACCCGGCCGGCCACCAGGGGTTGAATGTTGGCGAGGCCCTTATCGCCGAGGTCGGCCACGTACAGATCGAAATGCCCGGTCTTGGCGGTGGAGACGTAGGCGATCCGCTTGCCGTCCGGGCTGAAGCGCGGCTCGAGATTCACCCCTTCGCCCTGGGTGAGTGCCTGTTCGCGGCCGGTGTCGAGATCGAGACGCACGAGCTGGACGGCGTCGTCGTAATGGCGCGCGAAGACGATGGCGCGGCCGTCCGCCGACCAATCCGGCTGATAGTCATACCCGGGACCGTGGGTCAGCTCGACGGCTTCGTCGCTGCCGAGGGCCTGCCGCCAGAGCGACCCCTTCATCGAATAGACGACGGAGGCGCCATCCGGGCTCCAGGCCGCGGCGGAGGGGCCGGAGGTCAGTTGCGGGATGTACATCTCCCGCCAGTAATAGCTGTGGGGGAGCTGGATCTGCTTGAGGACCGGCTCGCGCAGCGCCGCGAGCGCCAGGGAAGCCGCGAGGATCGCCCGCAGGATCATGCGACGCGATTCGCCGCGTCAGGCCCGGCGGCGGGCGGCCTGGGCCTCAGGAGAGAGGGCGCGCAGGTATTGCCGGTCGAAGGCGGCGAGCTGGCTTTCGAGCTCCGAGTAAGGGCCGGGTTCCCAGGCGTTCGAGGAGACCCCCTTGTAGGCGTTGGCGCACAGCTCCCAGTCCTGGCGGTTGGTGAGGTCCCAGAAGTCGATCGCGGGTTGGGGATCGAAGCCCGGCGCGGCGATGGCGTCCGGATGGAAGTACCAGTCGCAGACGATGCGCGTGCGGCCCATGCCGAGCGGCACCATGCGGTGGACCAGCACGTAGTCGGGGTGGAACGAGAGGAACGCGGTGCCGAAGACCGTGTAGTAGTAGACGCGCCGGCATTCCTCGGCCGAGAGCTCGGCGAAGGGCGGCGCGCAACGCTCGCCGTTCATCGTCATGCTCCCCTCGGGATTGCTCATCCACATCGGCCCGCCGAGCACCGGCCCTTCGTCGAGGTCGTTCTCGGTGTTGCGGTAGGGCGTCAGCTTGTTGAGGTGCGGATGGACCTTCGGGCAGTGGTAACACTCGCTATAGTTGTGGAAGAAGAGCTTCCAGTTGGCCTCGACGTCGTAGACCTTCTGGTGGACCGACCGCAGCTCGGGAAGACGCCAGGCCTCGAACTTCCCCTGCAATCCCTGCAAGGCCGTTTCGAAGGGGACTGGATCGTCCGCGAGATTGAGGAACAGCAGGCCCTGCCAGTCCGCGAGAGCGACCGGTTTCAGCGGGTACTCCCGCGAGTCGAAGCCGGGGACCTCGGACATGTTGGGCGCGGCGCGCAGGGCGCCGTCCAGGCCGTAGGTCCAGGCGTGGTACGGACACTGGATCGTGGGTCCAAGCGTGCCGTGCGAATCGAGGCAGAGCCGGCTGCCGCGGTGCCGGCAGAGGTTGTGAAAGGCGCGGAGGGTTCCCTCGCCGTCGCGCAGGACGACGACGCTCTCGCGGTCGAGCTCGAAGAGGAAGAAGCTGCCGGGAGTGGCGAGCTGCGAGACGTGGCCGGCGAGGAGCCAGGAACGGTGGAAGATCCGCTCGCGCTCGGCGCGGAAGACCTCTTCGGAGGTGAAGTACTCGCCGGGCAGGGTGTGCTGGCCGAAGGCGGTCCGGGGTTTCATGGCGGAGGCGATTTTAGTACACTCCCGCGCGCCCCAGCGGGCCCACCTGACACGATGCCGATCCCTTCGCCATTTCACGAGCGCACGCAAGCGCTGTGCACCAGCTTCCGGTGGAAGGATTGGGCGGGCTACTGCGCCGTCTGCAGCTTCGACACCACGCACGACCGCGAGTACTTCGCCTTCCGCGAATCGGCCGGCCTGCTCGACGTCACGCCGCTCTACAAGTACGAGGTCTACGGCCCGGACGCCGCGGCGCTCCTCGGCCGCATGATGGTGCGTGACGTGACCAAGATGAAGCCGGGCCGCATGGCCTACACCTGCTGGTGCGACGACGACGGCAAGGTGATCGACGACGGCACCGTGGCCCGGCTGGAGGAGAGCTACTTCCGTGTCACCGCGGCCGATCCGACGCTACACTGGCTGCAGGCGCTCGGCAGAGGCCTCGACGTGAAGCTGGAGGATTCGAGCGCGCGCCTGGGGGCGCTGGCACTGCAGGGGCCCACCTCGCGCGCCATCCTGCGCGACGCCAGCGACGCCGACATGGACAAGCTGAAGTTCTTCGGCATCGTCCGCGCGAAGATCGGCGGGATTCCCGTCTGGATCAGCCGCACCGGCTACACCGGCGACCTCGGCTATGAGATCTGGGTCGAGCGCGAGCAGGCGCTGCCGATCTGGGACGCGCTGATGGAAGCCGGAAAGCCGCATGGCATCGAGCCCGCGGCGCTCGACGCGCTCGACGTGACCCGCATCGAGGCCGGCTTCGTGCTGCTCGGCGTCGACTACTTCAGCTCGGAAAAGGTGGTGCTCGAATCGCGCAAGTCCACGCCGCTGGAGCTCGGTTTCGGCTGGATGGTGGACCTCGAGCGCGGCAACTTCATCGGCCGCGACGCCATCGCCGCCGAGAAGGAGCGCGGCTCGGTCTGGCATCTGGTCGGCCTGGAGGTGAGCTGGGAGGACCTCGAAGCCCTTTACGCGAGCTTCAATCTGCCGCCGAGCCTGCCGGCCACGGCACGGCGCGACGCGCTGCCGGTCTACGACGAGGACGGCCGCCAGGTGGGGCAGGCGACGAGCCACACCTGGTCGCCGCTGCTCAAGAAGTACCTGGCGATCGCCTCGATCCGCGACGGCTTCGAGCCCAAGGGGACGAAGCTGCAGATCGAGCACACCGTCGAATACGAGCGGCGCAAGGTGACCGCGACCGTCGCCCAGCTCCCGTTCTTCGATCCCGAGAGGAAGCGCAAGCCGTGACCGCCGCGAAGAAGTACGACGCGATCGTCGTCGGCGCCGGCCACAACGGCCTGGTCTGCGCGGCCTATCTTGCCAAGGCGGGGCGCAAGGTCCTGGTGCTCGAGCGGCGGCACCAGGTCGGCGGCGCGACGACGACCGAGGAGATCTATCCCGGCTACAAGTTCACCTGCTGCTCCTATGTGGTCTCGCTGCTGCGGCCCTGGATCATCCGCGACCTCGACCTGCCGCGCCACGGTTACGAGATCCTGCCGCTGGAGGCGACCGTCACCCCGTTCCCGGACGGGCGGTACCTGGTGCGCGATTCCGATCCCGAGCGCACGCGCCGCTCCATCGCCAGGTTCTCGCCGCACGACGCGGAGGTCTACAAGCAATTCGGCCAGCGAATGGCCGAGCTGGGCCGCCTGGTCAAGCCGATGATCGACGAGCCCGCTCCGGATCCGTTGTCGCGCGATCCGCGGGAGCTGCTGAGGATCGCGAAGCTCGGCAAGCACATGCGCGGCCAGGGCGATGCCTGGCTCTTCGCCAACGTCAAGATGATGACGATGAGCGCGGTGGACTTCCTCTCCGAGTGGTTCGAGTGCGAGCAGCTCATCGCGCCGATGGCGATCTCCGGCATCATCGGCACCTTCCTCGGCGTGCGCTCGCCCGGCACGGCCTACGTCCTCCTCCATCACTACATGGGCGAGATCGACGGCTCGTTCCGCGCCTGGGGGCTGCCCAAGGGGGGCACCGGCGCCATCGCGGACGCCATCGCCGGCTCCGCGCGCGAGCTGGGCGTCGAGATCCGCACCGAGGCGCCGGTCGCGCACCTGCTGATGGAGAAGGGCACCTCTGCGAAAGCTGCGGGCGTTGTGCTCACCAACGGCGACGAGATCCGCGCCAAGGCCGTGATCTCCGGGCTCGATCCGCACCGCACGTTCCTCAAGCTCGTCGGCGAGGAGCATCTCGACCCCGAGATCGCGCGGCAGGTCAAGCGGTTCAAGATGCGCGGCTCCTCGGGCAAGGTGAACCTCGCGCTCGACGCTCTGCCCGAGCTCGCCTGCCTGCCGGGTTATGGCCCCCACCTGCAGGGCGGCATCACCATCGCGCCGTCGATCGAATATCTGGAGCGCGCCTACGACGACGCCAAGTACGGCGCCTTCTCCCGCCGGCCGTTCATGGACATCCTGATTCCTTCGATGACCGATCCGACGCTGGCCCCACCGGGCAAGCACGTGATGTCGATTTTCGTCCAGTACGCGCCCTACAACCTCAAGGAAGGGGCCGCGGACTGGCCGAATCAGCGCGACGCCTTCGGCGACGCAGTGATCGACACGCTTTCGGAGTACATGCCGAACCTGAAGAACCTGATCCTGCATCGGCAGGTCCTTTCGCCTTGGGACCTGGAGCAGATCTACGGTCTCACCCAGGGCAACATCTTCCACGGCGAGCTGTCGCTGGAACAGCTCGCCTTTCAAAGGCCGATGGCCGGCTGGAGCCGCTATCAGACGCCGGTGCGCAATCTCTGGATGTGCGCCTCGGGGACCCACCCCGGCGGCGGCATCATGGGCGCGCCGGGCGCGCTCTGCGCCAGGACGATGCTCGGCAAGAGGGCGGTCTGATGGGCTACGACGCCATCGTCATCGGCGCCGGTCCCAATGGCCTAGCGGCCGCCGTGCGGCTCGCCAAGGCTGGGCGCAAGGTCGTCATCCTTGAACGCGATGAGGTGCCGGGAGGCCTTTCGGCGAAGCGCGAGTTCCACCCTAGCTACTCCGTGCCTGGCATCCTTCACGACGACTTTCTGGTGCCGCGCGCAATCGCGGAGCGGCTCGGCCTTACCGAGCACGGCCTATCCTTTCGCCAGCATCCGGCGACTTACGTTGCGGAAGCGAACGGGCCGGGGATTCTCCTTTCCGGAGATCCCCAAGAGATCGCCAAGCGCTCGCCGCACGACGGTGCGGGCTATGCCGGTCTGCGCTCGTTCCTGGATCACGTCCGGCCGCTGATCGCCGCGGTGCTCGCCGAGGCGCCGCCGCCGCTCGCGCCCCGCTCCGCCGGCGATTTCTGGCAGATCGCGCGGCGGGGGCTGTCGGCGTTCCGGATCAGCCGCAAAGACCTCGTCGAGCTGGCGCGAGTGGCGCCGATGTGTATCGCCGACTTTCTCAATGAACGCTTCGAGTCGCCGCTCCTCGTCGAAGCGCTCGCCGCGCCCGCGGTCGTCTCCACCTGGTCGGGCCCCTGGTCGGCCGGCACGGTGACCAATTTCCTGTTGCGCCACTGCGCCGGCGGAAAATCCCTGCAGGGCGGACCGCCGGCGCTCGTCGAAGCGCTCCTAGCCGCCAGCCGCGCCGCCGGTGCCGAGCTGCGCACCAACGCCGAGGTGGCGCGCATCCGAGTCGAGAAGGGAAAGGTGGCCGGCGTCACACTCGCATCCGGCGAGACGATCGACGCGCCAATCGTTCTCTCCTCCGCCGATCCGAAGCGGACGATGCTCAAGCTCCTGGCGCCGGGCACGCTGCCCATCCGCATCGAGGAGGAGTTCCATCGCCTACGCGCGCGAGGTACCGCCGCGAAGGTCCACTTGGCGCTCTCGGGTCCGCTCGAGCTGGCGGCGAGCGACGGCCGGCTCGATGAAGCGATCCGCATCGGAGGAGGTCACGTCGACGATCTCGAGCGAGCCTTCGACGCCATCAAATACCGGCGCTTCTCCGGCCGCCCGCACCTGGAGATCCGAGTCCCCACCGTCGCCGATCCGAGCCTCGCGCCGCCCGGTCATCACGTCCTCTCCATCCTGGCGAGCTTCGCGCCCTATGACCTCGAAGGCGGCTGGACCGCGGAAGCCCGCGAGCACTTGGGCGACGCCGTGATCTCGGTTCTCGAACAACACGCTCCGAACGTGCGCCAGCGCATCGTGGCGCGTGAAGTGTTGACCCCCGCCGATCTCGAAACGCGTTTCGCCCTCACCGGAGGCCAGCTCCACCACGGCGAGCAGGCGCTCGATCAACTGCTGGTGATGCGTCCAGTGGCGTCCGCGGCGCGATATCGGACGGTTATTTCGGGGCTGTTTTTGGGCGGGAGCGGGAGCCATCCTGGCGGGGGTGTTCGCCCGACGGCGGGGCTGCTTGCGGCGGAGGCGGTGATCGCTTCCTGATCTCCTGGGAGCGCCGGCGTCTCGCCGGCATGCTAAACGGGCTCACAGTCCGATTCGAGGACGTACCCGATGGCCTTCACGACCTCCCGCAAGGCCTTTTCATCGAGCACGCCGATCGGACCAGCATCCAGATCCAACTGCCTCTTGTCGATCGACAGGATGTTCTCGCATTGTGCTACGCAGTTGGCTATGAACCCGAACTGACCAGCCCGGAAAGGAACGCAGTTTGGAAGTGTGCTGCGGACAGCGAATCGAGAAGACGTACAGACCACAACCAATGCGTAATGGCCCCGGTTGAGAGCTTCTCGAGATAGGACGATAACGGGATGAGGCCCGGCCTCCGGAAAGTCGGCGATGTAGATCTCGCCTGGCTCCATCAAGGAGCCTCGTCCATGCGTCGCCCTGCATTGTGGAGAGCGACGGCCCGTATGGCCCCCTGCTGCCGTTCATCTTCGACGATCTCACGGACAGCTTCGTACTCAGTGAGGGGGATCAGGACGTACGCGGCATTGGTACGAGGGTCGACCACCTGTGGAGGCTGGGCGTTGGAGGAATCAAGGTCTTGCTGCTGCTGCTCTGTCAGGCGGATGGGCATGATGTATATGGTAGCCCATCTCTAGCGAAGACCGAAAAGGTACAGCAGCGCCGCGTAGCCGCTGGGCAGGAGCTGAGGCGGCGCCTCCTGATCCGCATAGCGCACTGCCATCTCGAGGAAGAACCTGGCGTGGAAGAACGCTTCCAGGATCGGCCGAGTCACCGCCGTCCAGCGCTTGTTGTCCTCGGGCTTGAATTGCTTGCCGGTTCCCTCTTGGATGATCTGCACGAACCACGGATTGAGCGGACGGTCGGGGGCGAGTGCTTGAAGTCTGTCGACGATCGACCGCGTCTGTTGTTGCAGCCAATACACCTTGAAGCTCTGGTGGTAGAAGCGGTAGACAGGATCCTCGTAGCCCCAATGATCGCTGCACCCCTTGAGTAGCTTCTCCAACTCGCTTCGGTCGCGACGGAGGTTGCGGAGCAGAATCTCTTCAGGTTTGGGCGCGGCTTCATCTCCGGCATCGGCGCTAGGAGCTTCTGGCGGGGTGGAAGGAGCAGGTTCCGCCGCGGGTTCGATCTCCTTGGATGGCTCAGGAAAAAAGTCCCAGTCTAGGTGGGCGGGTTCGGAGTCATGGCGTTCCTTCTCGAAAGGCCGAATCCACTCGACGCGGCCGTGCGTGAAGCGCACGACGTACTCGATCCAAGGAGGATCGAAGGATTTCTCATGGGTGTAGATGCGGATATCGCCGTGAAGCGGCCACTCGATATCGCGATCCAACCTGCTTAATCCTCGACCTGCATGACGCACCAAACGACCGTCGCGCGTGATCGTGTAGGTGTCCAGGAGGCGCTCGAAATCCTTGGTCTGGAAATCCAGAGCCTGATGCCGAGGGTCCGGCAGTGGATACTCGCAGTAGACGGTGTCGAACATACCCATGGATGTGATGCCTCCGACTCGATTTTGCCGCATCCTGCCGGTCCACGCTACCGTGTCCGTAGAGACGTCCCGGGCCGTCTACGACAACCTCTGAAGGCCACGGGGACGGCGGGACGTCTCTCCTCTCTCCTGAGGTTGGTCCTTGCCTTCGAAGCGAGACGTTCCGCCGTCTCCGTGGCCTGCGAGAAGGTGTCGTATCGGGCGGGAAACGTCTCTACGGGGCCGTGTTCGCAGAATCGGCCGTTTTCGCGGAATCGGCTGCCGCCTCATACCGCATCACCACAGCCCCGCCCTCAGCATCTACAGTCGCCATCCCACCGTTCTCCAGCGCCCCGAAGAGCAGCTCCTCCGTCAACGGCCGCTTCACCGCATCCTCGATGACGCGCCCCAGCGGTCGTGCACCGAAGGTGGGATCGAAACCTTTTTCTGCGAGGAGCGTGCGGGCGGCGTCGGTGATCTCGATGGTCACCTTGCGCTCGCCGAGCTGCGATGACAGCTCGCGGATGAACTTGTCGACGATCTGCTCCATGACCTTCGGCGAGAGAGGATTGAAGCGCAGGCGGGCGTCCAGCCGGTTGCGGAACTCGGGGCTGAAGAGACGCTCGACGGCGCGGTCGGCATCCGTGTCCTTGGCGTGACGCGGTGTCATGCCCTCGCCGAGCTCGCTGAAACCGGGCGTGCGTTGAGCCAGCTCGCGGGCGCCGACGTTGGAGGTCATCAGGAGAATGACGTGGCGGAAGTCCGTGGGCTTGCCGTTGGTGTCGGTGAGCGTGCCGTGATCCATGATCTGAAGCAGGATGTTGAAGATGTCCGGGTGGGCCTTCTCGATCTCGTCGAGGAGGAGCACGGCGTGCGGGTTCTTGGCTACCGCCTCGGTCAATAGGCCGCCGCGATCGAAGCCGACGTAGCCGGGCGGCGCTCCCACCAGCCGCGAGACGGTGTGTGCCTCCATGTACTCGCTCATATCGAAGCGCAGGAAAGCGATTCCCAGCACCTCGGCCAGGCGCTTGGCGACCTCGGTCTTGCCCACGCCGGTGGGACCCGTGAAGAGGAAAGCGCCCACGGGCTTCTGCGGCTCGCGCAAGCCGGCACGAGCCACCTTGATGGCGCTCGTCAGCCGCTCGATGGCTTCGTCCTGGCCGAAGACGTGGGTCTTCAGCTCTTCCTCCAAACGCCGGAGCTGCTCCTTCTCGCCTCCCTTGACCCGTCGGCCCGGGATCTGCGCCATGGTGGCGAGGACCTCTTCGAGGTCCGACTCGGTCACCTCCGTGCCGCCGCGCAGGGCCACGGCGGCGCCGGCTTCGTCGAGCAGGTCGATCGCCTTGTCGGGGAGCCGGCGGTCGCGCATGTAGCGGTCCGCGAGCAGGGCGGCGTTGTCGACGGCCTCGGGGGAGAAGGTGACGCCGTGGTGCTTCTCGTAGCGGTCCTTGAGGCCGAGGAGGATTTTCGTCGTCTCCTCGGCGGAGGGCTCGGTGACCTCGACCTTCTGGAAGCGGCGGGCGAGGGCCTGATCGCTCTGGAAGGTCTGGCGGAACTCTTCCCAGGTGGTGGCGCCGATGCAGCGCAGGGTGCCGTCCTGGAGGGCGGGCTTGAGCAGGTTCGAGGCGTCCATGGTGCCGCGGCCGGCGCTGCCCGCGCCGACGACGGTATGGATCTCGTCGATGAACAGGACGGGGTTTTCCTGCTCGGCCAGAGCGTGAAGCACGGCCTTCAGTCGATTCTCGAAGTCGCCGCGGTAGCGGGTGCCTGCGATCAGCGAGCCGAGATCGAGCCGATAGACTTTGGTCTTGCGGAAGGGCTCGGGCACCTCGCCGTTGGCGATCTTGAGCGCCAAGCCCTCGACCAGAGCCGTCTTTCCCACTCCCGGATCGCCGACGTAGACGGGGTTGTTCTTCCGCCGCCGCTGCAGGATGTGGAGGGTGCGCTGGATCTCCTTGTCGCGGCCGATGAGCGGATCGATGCCGCCGCGCTCGGCGAGCAGCGTCAGGTCCTGGGTGAAGGCCTTGAGAGGATCGCCGGCGGGCGCGCCGCGGCCCCGGCGGCCCATCTCCTCCTCGTCCTCGTCGTCGCCGCCGGCCGGCATGGCCCTGCCGCCGCCGAAGTACGGCGGCGGCAGCCGCGAGACGCCATGCGCGAGGTAGCTCACCACGTCGAGCCGGTTGATGCCCTCGCTCTCCAGCACCTGGATGGCGTAGGAGTCCGGCTCGTCGAACATCGCCACCAGGACGTCCGAGCCCTTGATCTCGTTCTTGCCGGAGTTTTCCACCCGCGCCGCGGCCATGGAGAGGACGCGCTGCACGCCCAGGGTGAGCCGCGGCTCGAGGCCTTCCTCGTCCACCTTCTCCAGCTCTTCGGAGAGGTACTCGGAGAGGTCCTCCCGCACGCGGTCGAGATCCGCGCCGGAATTGCGCAGCACGCCGGCGGTCTCGTCGTCGAAGGTGAGGGCGTAGAGCAGGTGCTCCAGCCCCGCGTACTCATGCCCCAGCCGGCCGGCTTCGGAGACGGCCACGGAGAGCGCGATTTCCAGGTCTTCGGAGAGCCTCATTCTTCTTCGTCTCGTCCTTCCTCGGCGGGTTCGGCGGTCAGCTTGAGCGGCATGCCGTGGTGCCGGGCTTCATCCATGACCTCGGCCACCTTGGTCTCGGCCACTTCCTTGGAGTAAACACCGGCGACGCCGGCGCCCTTCCTGTGCACCTGCAGCATGACATGAGTCGCCTCGGCGACGTTCTTGTGGAAGTGCGCCATCAGGACGTGGACGACGAACTCCATGGTCGTGTAGTCGTCGTTGTGGAGGATCACCTTCCACCGCCGGGGACGCTTCCGCTTGCGCCGCTCCTCGACGGCGAAGTCCTCTTCCTGCTCGAAGTCGGGATCCCACGGCTCCGCCATGGCTGTGATCCTACAGACAAGGACAGCAAGGACGCCAAGGACAGCAAGGACAGGGGCTCATCCGCCCTGTATCTGTCCCTGGAATCCTTGCGGTCCTTGCCGTCCCTTGGGTCCTCTCCACCGCGAGGTTGGTGGGATCGGCTACACCCGCCGCCGGCCGCTGATCATCCGCCAGATGATCAGTAGCAGGATGGCGCCGATGACGGCGATGAAGAAGCTGCGGAGATCGAAGCCCGAGAGGCCGCCGAAGCCGAGCGTGGTGGCGAGGAAGCCGCCGAGCAGGGCACCGACGACGCCGATGATGATGGTGATGATGCAGCCGCCCGGATCCCGTCCGGGCATCAGGAACTTGGCGATCGCTCCGGCGATCAGTCCGAAGACGATCCACGACAGAATCCCCATCCCCATATCCGCTCTCCTTTCCGTGGCGCAGCGGCTCCACGATTCGGGCGGGATCTGGTGCGAGACGCGTGCCAGTGAGGAGGAGACATAGAATGTCCCCGCCATGGCCGAGACCAGCTCCAGTCCCCAGCCCAGTGCCCGCCCCCGTCTGTTCCTGATCGACGGGTACTCGAATATCTTCCGCGCTTTCTACGCCATCCGCAACCTCTCCAGCTCGAAGGGCGAGCCGACGAACGCCGTCTACGGTTTCGTCACCATGCTGCGCAAGCTGCTGCGCGAGGACAACCCGGAGCTGGTGGGGGTGGCGCTCGAAGGCGGCCGGACCTTCCGCAGCGACAAGTTCGAGGACTACAAGGCGAACCGCCGGCCCATGCCCGAGGACCTCGCCAGCCAGCTCCCGTGGATCCGCAAGGTGCTGGAGGCGTACCGCATCCCGACGCTCGAGCTGGCGGGTTACGAGGCGGACGACGTGCTGGGCTCGCTCTCCTGCCGCGCTGCCGAAGCGGGTTACGACGTGGTGCTCGTCTCCGCCGACAAGGACCTGATGCAGCTCGTCGAGCCCCGCGTCTCGCTCTACCACACGGGCCGTAACAAGCTCTATGGTCCGCAGGACGTGGAAGAGGATTTCGGCGTGCCGCCGGCGAAGGTGGCCGACGTGCTGGCGCTGATGGGCGACTCGGTCGACAACATCCCCGGCGTCCCGGGCATCGGCGAGAAGGGCGCGAAGTCGCTGATCCAGGAGTATGGCTCGCTGGAGGAGCTGCTGGCGCATGCCGGCGAGATCTCCCGCAAGGCCTACCGCGAGGGGCTCCTCGAACACCAGGAGCAGGCGCGGCTGTCGAAGGAGCTCTCGACCATCCAGACCGGGCTGGAGATCCCGTTCGATCCCGCGGCCCTGCACCGCGATCCGCCGGACGTCGATGCCCTGCGCAAGGTCTTCTCCGAGCTGGAGTTCTTCTCGCTCGTCGAGGAGCTGGGGCCGGCGGGCGCGGCGGCCGGCGAAGAGGAGATCCCGCCGGCCGAGGAGGCCGTCGCGGTTGAGGTCTGGACGGACCGCGCGGGGCGTCTGACGGGAGGCGAGGTCTACGTCGCCGTACTCGGCGAGGAGCGGCCGATCGGCCTCGCCGTGGCTCCGAACGGGGAGGGACCGGTCCTCTACGCCGACTTCCGGCGGGACGGCATGCGCGACGCCGTGATCGCGAGCCTGCAGCGGTGGATGGGGAACGCCGAGGTGCGCCTCGTCGGGCACAACCTGAAGGAGGTGCTGCGCCTCTGCCCCGGCCCGCTCTGCGAGTCGGCGCTGTTCGACGCCATGCTGGTCTCCTATCTCCTGAAGCCGTCGGTGCACGGCCACTCGCTCGACGAGCTGGCGCTCGAGCGGCTGAGCCGCAAGGCCCTCACTCCCAAGGAGGTCGGCTGGGACAAGGCCCAGGAGCCGCCGGTGGGCGATTCGCGGCTCGCCGCCTACGCCGCCGAGCGGATCGTGCTCGCCCGCCGCATGGCCGAGGCGATGCGGCGCGAGCTGGAGGCGGGATCGCTGGCGCGGGTCTACACCGAGATCGAGGCTCCCCTGGTGCCGGTGTTGCTGCGCATGGAGGAGGCGGGCATCCTGCTGGATGTCGGCTATCTGAAGGAGATGTCTGTCGAGCTGGGCCGCGAGGTGGCCGGGCTGGAAGCGGAGATCTACAAGCAGGCCGGCGAGCAATTCAACCTCAACTCGCCGCAGCAGCTCGGCTTCGTCCTCTTCGAGAAGATGGGCCTGCCCGCCCTCAAGAAGACCCAGAAGACCAAGAATTACTCGACGGGCGCCGAGACGCTGGAGGAGCTCGGCCGGCGCGGCTATCCCATCGCCCAGCTCCTGCTGCGCTACCGCGAGCTCAGCAAGCTCAAGTCCACCTATCTCGACGCGCTGCCAGAGCTGGTCGGCCCCGACGGCCGCCTCCACACCCGCTACAACCAGGCGGGCGCCATCACCGGCCGGCTCTCCTCGGTGAATCCGAACCTGCAGAACATTCCCATCCGCACCGAGGTCGGGCAGCGCATCCGGCGCGCCTTCATCGCCCGGCCTGGGGACGTGCTGCTGGTGGCCGACTACAGCCAGATCGAGCTGCGCATCCTCGCCCACATCGCGGACGAGAAGGCCCTGATCGACGCCTTCGCGGCCGGCGAGGACATCCACCGCGCGACCGCCGCGGCGGTGCTCGGCGTGGCGCCCGAGCTGGTGAGCGCCGAGCAGCGCCGTGCGGCGAAGACAATCAACTTCGGCATCCTCTACGGCATGAGTGCCTTCGGGCTCAGCCAGCAGCTCGGGATCTCGACCAAGGAGGCGGACCGTTTCATCCATGCCTACATGGACCGCTATCCCGGAGTGAAGGCCTACATCGAGGAGACGCTGGCCGGGGCCGAGCGGTCCGGCAAGGTCGAGACCCTTTACGGCCGCGCCCGCTGGCTGCCGGACATCCAGAGCAAGAACTGGAACCTGCGCGAGAACGCCCGCCGTATGGCGATCAACGCACGCATCCAGGGCACGGCGGCGGACATCCAGAAACTGGCGATGATCGCGGTGGACCGCCGCCTGCGCGACGAGCAGCCCGGCGCTCGCCTCCTCCTGACGGTCCACGACGAGTTGGTCCTGGAGGTCCCCAAGGAGCAGGCCGAGCCGGTGGCACAGCTCGTCAAGGCCGAGATGGAAGGCGTGGCGGACCTCAAGGTGCCGCTGGTGGTGGATACGGGGTGCGGGGCTAGCTGGTATGAGGCGAAGGGGTAGGGGGATGGTTGGGTGGACTCACCGGTTCCGATCCTCTCGAATCAGATCGGCGCTGTCGCTGGTCATCTGTCCCGCTAAGCGTCGGTGCCACTCTTCCGCGATCTTCCGAGCCTCGCTCATAGAGAGCTTGGGATTGGATCGAGCCCCTACGGCGGCTTCGAGTAGCGTTTTGACCTCTGCTTCAAGAGAACGGCCGTGGCGCACAGCTTGCCTTTCCAGCCGTGCGATCAGAGCTGGATCGAGATCTTCGATCAGCAGATCAGGCATGGGCGGTTCTCTACCCCACCGCCACCGGCGCATCCGCGTAGACGAACTCCACTGGCCGAGCGATCCCTTCGGACAGGCTCTTGTGGACCGGGCACGTCAGCGCCGCGTTCTCCAACTTCTTCCGCTGCTCCGGGGTCAGCCCTGGCGGCATCTGGATGACGACCGGGATGGCGCTGATCCGACGAGGGTTGGACGCCATGTGCTTTTCCAGCCGGAAGGAGAGGCCGGTGAGGTCGACCCCGTCGCGCTCGCCGACGATGGCGATGAGGGTCATCATGCAGGCGCCGAGGGAGGTGGCCGCCAGATCGGTGGGGGAGAAGGAGCTGCCGTCTCCCTGGTTGTCCACCGGTGCCGCCGTGCGGATCACGGTTCCCGAGGGGCCGTGGGTCAGCTCGGTCTTCAGATGGCCTACGTATCTGCCCGTGATTTCGACGGCCATGGAATCTCCCTTATCTCAGTGCTCAGCCACGAGCCGCGCGGACAGGGCGTGATTTCTTGCTCCGACCTTGCGGGCGGCTCGTCGGCAGCAGCGCCTTGTGAGGCAGCCGCATGAAGTTCTCAGGTTGCAACAGGCTGGCAACCGAAATGTCTTCGTCGATAGCCTCCCAGTGAATCCCTATGCCGCCTCCAATGAATTCCCAGTCAGCTCGCTGACGAGCCGAAGCTTCTGCGAGCCGCGGGAACCAAGCAACGGGAACTGTGACGGTGCGACCGTCCGACAAGACGACGCTGAGCTCGTCCTCGGTACACGCCACCTCGATGGCCAAGGCCTCAGCTCGTTCGACCAAAGTACTCATGCCACCTCTCCAGAAAGAACTGGCGATGTTCCATGACGAGCCGGTTGATCTCCGTCAATTCGTGGCTCCGAAAGCCACGGTTGTACGCCAATCCTACCGGCTCCAGCCAGAATTTCGCATAACAGCCGGCGTGCGCGACGTGAATGTGGGGAGGCTCCCGCTCCTCGAGGCTGTAGAAGAAGAACCGGTATCCCCGAACGCGTAGTAGCGCCGGCATGCAAGGAGTCTATCCCGACAGCCACAGTCACCTCCCAATCAAGATGAAGATGCCCGCGAGCAGTGCCAGAACGGCCGGAATTATGCTGAGGCCGGGGAAGCCGGGGATCAGCGCGGCCAGACCGATGAGGATGAGGTAGATGGCCAGCAACAGCATGCCGATATTGCGTGTGATACGAGCCATGCTTTTTCCCTCCTTGAAAGTACGACCATAGGATATCGTTCTTGCCAGTGAAAGCGTCCCCCTCAGTTTCCGGCGATCTCAAGGGCCGCGTCGCCGTGGTGACCGGCGCCTCGCGCGGCATCGGCGAGGCCATCGCGGCCGGCCTCGCCGCGGCCGGCGCCCGGCTGGTGCTGGCGAGCCGCAAGCTGGAGGGCGTGGAGGCAGTCGCCGAACTGATTCGCGCCGAGGGCGGCGAGGCGGTCGCCGTGGCCTGCCACACCGGCCGGCGGTCGGACGTCGAGGCTCTCGCCGAGCGGGCGCGGGAGGTCTACGGCGGCGTGGACATCCTGGTCAACAACGCCGCCACGAATCCCCACTTCGGCCCGCTGCTGGAGGCCGAGGAGAGCCACTGGGACAAGACCTTCGAGGTCAACGTCAAGGGCTACGTCCATACCATCCGCGCCTGCGTGCCGCTGATGCGCGAGCGCGGCGGCGGCGCCATCGTCAACGTCGCCTCGGTGGCCGGCATGGTGCCGCACGGCGGCCTCGGCGTCTACGGCGTCACCAAGGCCGCCGTGATCATGCTGACGAAGACGCTCGCCGTCGAGCTGGCGCGGGACAACATCCGCGTCAACGCCATCGCGCCGGGGCTCATCCAGACCCGCTTCAGCGAGGCGTTGTGGGCGTCTCCGGAGAGGCAGGAGCGCGCCCTCCGGTCGATCCCGCAGCGGCGGATCGGCCAGCCGGACGACCTCGTCGGTGCCGTCCTCTATCTCTCCGGCGGCGCCTCCAGCTTCACGACCGGTGCGGTGCTGGTGATCGATGGCGGGCAGACGTTGAACCTGGCCTACTGAATCGATGAAGGGGTCATCGCCTCCCCTAGCCCTTCCACCTCACGCAGGAAATCCTCTGCCTTGCCCTCCAGCCACTCGGCCTTCAGGGTGGCGAAGAGGCGGTCCCGGCGGGTGCGGTTGAAGCGGGCGAGCACGATGAGGCCCGACTCGTGCGGGCGGCGGCGCTCGGCCCGCAGGAGCTTGTCGTCGGGCTCGCCGGCGAGGGAGATCTCCAGCAGTCTCTGGGTCCGCTCGGCGGCGGCGTTTTCGAGGGCCTCGGCGATCTCCAACTCCAGCACGTGCGCGTCGTGGAGATCGCCGAGCAGATCCTGAAAGACCTTGAAGCGCTTGACGATCGTACCCGCTCCCGGGATCTCGTCGGCGAACGGCTCCAGCAGATAGCGGACGCGCTTGGCGCTGATCCGCGCCCGGTGCGCTGCTTCCTCATCGCCGGCGTCCGTGACGTGAGCGAGATGGTCCGCGAGCTCGGTCACCTGGCGGCGAAGGATGTCCGCCGTCGTGTCGCCCAGCGTGGAGAGGGGGATCGCCGCATCGAGATGGACCTCGGTGCGATAGACGGAGAGGCGCGCCCGCAGATCCCTCTCGAGCTCCCCGAAATCGCGGTCCACCTCGGCGGCCAGCTTGGCGTAGGCCTCGCGCATCCGCTCCTCCAGCCGGGCGAGCAGCCAGGCGAGTCCGGCGCGGTGGTAGGAGGAGAGATGGGGCCGCCGGCCGCGCAGCCACTCGATCTGCACCTCCGCATCCCGGCCCGGACCGGTCGAGCGGGCGAGCCGCCGGAGCCTCCGCGCGAGCTTCCTGGGGACGCTCTCGTCGAGGCAGTCGCGGTAGGCCCGCAGGCAGCTTCGCAGGCGCCGCAGGGCGACGCGGAAGTCGTGGAGCGCCTCGGCGTCGTCCGGGTCCGCCAGACGCGGGCGAGCCGCGGCAGCTTGATCGAGGAAGGAGAGCGCCAGCAGGCGTGCTCCCTCCTCGGGCGAGCGGGAGAGGAGTCCAGTGGTCATCGAAGAGAGCCCGAAGGCCCATTCTAATCGGCCAGGGCGCGGAGCTGGGCCGGCGTCAAGGCCCAGAGCAGGGTTCCGGTGCCGGCGCCCACCTCGCTCGGAAAATCGAGCAGGCAGGCGCCTCCCTTGCGCATGGCGATGATCCGGCGCTCGGTGCCGGTGAGGAGCCAGGAGGCGATCAGGCTGAGGCTCGGCTCGTGCCCCACGGCGGCCACGGTGTCGCCCTTCTGCTTGCGCAGCCAGCGCAGGAAGCTCTCCGGCGTGGCCTCGGGGGAGAGCTCCTTGATCTCCACCTCCTTCAGGTCTCCGTAGACGGAATCGAGAATGGCGGCGGTCTGGGCGGCCCGGGTGAGGGGGCTGGTGGCGAGCAGGTCGATCTCGGGCACGATCTCCTGCAGCCCCCTGGCCCCTTGCTTCATCTTCTTCCGCCCCTCCTCGGTCAGGGGACGCAGGCGGTCCTCCTTGCCGGTGCGGGCGAAGTCCTCTCGTTCTTCGGCGATGGCATGGCGGATGAGGAGAAGCTTCATAGACGCACCTCAAGTCCGGAAATCTAGCGCGCTTTGGGCGCGGGCGAAAGCGAGATGCAAAAAAGCGGCCCGGGACGAGCCGCCGGGGCCGTTCGACAGAGTCGGAAACTGTGGCCGGATGACGATATGAGAGGGGATCGGCGGATCGGGTGACGCGGGTGTGGCGGAGGCGTGACAGTGGCGGCGTTCCTAACGCCGGCCTGCGAGCAGCACGTTCGCGTATGGCGTGCCCATCCCCATCGGCTGCGCGTCCACCGTCAATCCCAACCGTACCAAGAGCTCCGTCCATTCCGCGGCGCTCCGGTAGTGGAAGCGCTGGCGCCAGTGGCCGCGGACCAGGGCGGAGAAGCGCTCTTGCAGGCGCGTGGCGGCGAAGCGCCAGCCGGCCGCGGCGTCGGCATCGCGGATGAGGAGGACGCCTCCGGCGGCGAGCGCGGCGGCAGTCCGGGCGAGCAGAGCCTCCTGATCGGCGGCCGGAAGGTAGTGGAGGACGTCGAGGAGGAGGATGGATTTCGCCTTCGGCAGCTCTGCAACGCGGAGATCGGCGGTGGCGATCTCAGCCTCGCCGGCGAGCGCCTGGCGGGCGGTCTCGGCGGTCTTCGGGCTTCCTTCGATGCCACGGAACGCCAAGCCTGTCGGGGGCGGCGCCCAGCCGTCCGGATAGAGCCCGCGGGTCTCTACCTCCCGCGCGGCGAGCAGCAGGGAAAAGACGATCCCGCGGCCACAGCCGAGGTCGAGCAGCAGGCCTTCGGAGGGCAAGAACCCCCGGCGCAGCAGGTTGAAGTAGAGCGGGTCGTAGCGCAGCTTTCCGCGCACGAACTCCCAGTTGAGCATGCCGGTGTCGAGATAGCGTCGGGCGGCCTCCTCGCGCAGGGCCGCGATGTCCGGGTGCAGTTGCCGGTGTTGCGCCGCCCGGAGCGTGAGCCATCCCAGGACGACCGCCAGGACGACGCCGATGACCGCGCTGCCGAGCAGGAGATCGATCCCCACCTGTCCCAACCCGATCCGCCGGATGTCCGCGACGTGGATCTGGAGATAGCTCTGCCCGCGCAGGCGGCGTCCCACCTCCAGCTCGGCGAGGACCAGAAACGGCCAAAGGCCCGGCAGGCTGACGTGGGCCGCCAGGTAGGTGAGGCCCGGATTGAGCCGGAGCAGCCGGGAGAAGAGCAGGCAGAGAGCCAGATGGAGGCCGTAGAACGGGCTGCAGCCGATGAGCACCCCCACGGCCACGGCCGACGCCTGCTTCTTCGGCGAGGTCCCCTCCGTGCGCAGCTTGTAGAGCAGCTCGCGGAGGCCCTTGGTGAGGCGGGCCTTCACCGGAGCCTCCCGCGAGCTGTGAGCTTCAGTGGGGTGGTGGTCGTTCGGCGCGGTCTGCCCTTCGAGGCCTCACCCCCTGGCCCCCTCTCCAGCGGAGCTGGAGAGGGGGGACGAGACCGAACCGATCGAGCAGGTAGGGTACGCCGCTCCAGCCACGTTCCCCCTCTCCAGCTCTGCTGGAGAGGGGGCCAGGGGGTGAGGCTTCGAAGGGCAGATCCCCTCAACGTCCACATTGCCATTGGATCGCGTTCCGCGTCAGCCATCCTCGACCTCAATGGGCACGGAACGCAATCCCCGCGCCGCGAGCGCGTCGAGCACCCGGGGGAGGACCTCCAGGACCTGGCGGTTACCGCCGCGTGCGCGCAGGGTGGAGCCGTCGTGGAGGAGAAGAATGTCCGCCGCGGCGAGCCCGTGGAGCAGGCGCCGCGCGACAGCTTCCGGATCCCTGCCCACGGCGTCGAAGCCGCGCCGGGTCCACGAGACGAGGCGCAGGCCGGTGCGATGGAGCACGCCGTCGAGGAGCGGATTGCGCAGGCCGGCGGGGGCGCGGAAGAGCTGCGGTCGGCGGCCGGCGGACTCCGCGATCGCCTCCTGGGCGCGCTCGACCTCGCGCCGCAGGGCTCCCCACGGATAGCAGGCGAAGAGGTGCGGATGGGTATGGCTGTGGTTCTCGATGCGATGGCCGCGGCGGACGATCTCGGCGGTTAGATCGCGATACGTCTCGGCCCGCCGGCCGATGCAGAAGAACGTCGCGCGCGCTCCCGCGCCGGCGAGCAGGTCGAGCACCCGCGGGGTGACTTGCGGGTCGGGGCCATCGTCGAAGGTGAGCGCTATTTCTCCCCGGCGAGCGGCGTCCTCCGGCAGGCGGACGAGGTTGGGACCCACCCAGCGGCTTCTGGGCCACAGACTGGCCGCGGCGAGGACGACGTGATTGGCGATGAGAGCGCCGGCGACGGCCGGCCACTGCCTGGGCGCGGCGGCGAGAGCCAGGACGCTGCCGGCATGCAGGCCGATGGAGCCCGCGAGCAGCGCGGGCGGGCGGTAGGTCCGGCGGGCCCCGGTCACGGCCCGTCCGCCGAGAGGGCGAGCAGGGCGCAGCGGTCCAGCTTGCCGCGGGCGTTGCGCGGCAGGGCCTCGACGAGCAGCACGCTGCGCGGCACCTTGTGCGCCGAGAGGTGAACGCGGCACCAGGCGACGACCTCCTCGACGGTGAGGCGGCCCGGCCGGCAGGCGACGACGGCGCGCAACGCCTCGCCGCTCCGCTCGGGCATCGGCACGCCGAGCACCGCCGCGTCGTCGACTCCCGGGAGACGCGAGATGATGTTCTCGACCTCGCGCGGGTTGACCTTCTTTCCCTTGACGTTGACGAGGTCGTCGAGCCTTCCCTGGAGCGCCAGCTCGCCGCCGCGCCACACGGCGAGGTCCCCCGCCTGGAAACGGCCGCCGGCGAGGCGCTCGTCGGGATCGGGGAGGTAGCCCGTGGCCACGGCCGCGGACTCGACGGTCACGATGCCCTCGCCGTCGGCCGGCCCGCCGCCGACCGGCGCGAGGGTGATCCGCACGCCTTCGACGGGCGAGCCCACGGTCCCCCGCTCGGCGGCCCCGCCCTCGCGGTCGTAGCAGATGCCGCCGCACTCGCTGGAGCCGTAGAAGACGTGCACGGGCAGGCCGAAGATCTCGCGGAAGCGGGCCGAGGTGGCCGCCGCGAGAGGCGCGCCGGCGGTGATGGCGAGCCGCAACGAGGGCGGCCGCGGAGGCGGCTCGCTCATCCTTACCAGGGCATCCAGGTGCGCGGGGACGGTGGGGAAGAAGGTCGCTCCGGTGCGCGCCGCGGTGACCAGGGGATCGTAGAGGCCGCCTTCCTCGGGGACCGCCAGCACGGCGCCGCGCGTCAGGGCCGGCAGGGCCAGGCTGGAGAGCCCGTAGGAGTGGGAGAGCGGGATCGTGGCGAGGAGGCGGTCCGCGGGCCGCAGTCCCATGGTGGCGGTCAGGGCTTCGTCGTCGGCCATCAGCGCCTCGGCGGAGGCGGCGATGCCGCGCGGCGCGCCGGTGGAACCGGAAGTGAGCTTGACGACGGCGGTGCCGGGATAGGAGCCCTCGGCGCTCGTTGCCCCGCCGGCGGCCTCCACGACGGTCCAGCCGGACGGATCCCGGGGCCAGCCGATGGGGCAGCGGAGGAGCAGCGGAGCTCCCAGGGCGCGGAGGACGCGCAGGGCCTCCGCGTCGGGCGTGCGGGCGTCGAGCAGCAGCGTGGCGAGACCCGCGCGGCGCACGGCGAGGAACGTGGCGAGGAAGCCCGGGCCGTTCTCGGCGGCGAGGCCGACGATCGTTCCCGGAGCGCAGGGCCGCTCGGCGAGGCGGCCGGCGGCGGCGCGGGCCAGCGCGTCGACCTCGCCCACGGTCGCCCGCCGCTCCGGCGACACCACCAGCGGAGCCAGCAGGTCGCGCCGGACGAGAAGCTCGAAGGCGCGGAGAATGGGATCCGGGGACATCGATTCAGCTCGCTTCGGGGCGTCGAATCATACTGGATTGCCACCGTCCCCGCGGGCACGCTAGCATTGAGGGTCCGGTGAGATCGGAACAACCTGCGGAGCTCCCCGCACGGTGGGATGTACACGCCGCGACAGAATCAGAGGTTTGCGCATGTCGGAAGCAGCAGCCGCCACCCCGGCCCGGATCAAGCGCCTGATCGTCGAGAGCCTCAACCTCGAGGGGATGAGGCCGGAGATGATCGAGGACGAGACCCCTCTGTTCGGCGAGGGCCTGGGCCTCGATTCGGTGGACGCGCTGGAGCTGGTGGTGGCCCTCGAGAAGGAATTCGGCATCCGCATCAAGAGCCAGGAGATCGGCCGCGAGGTCTTCTCCTCCGTCTCGTCGCTCTCCCAATTCATCGAAGGCCGGACGTGACGGCGTGAGCTCGCGCGTCGCCATCAGCGGCATGGGCGCCGTCTGCGGCCTGGGCTGGGGCGTGGATGCCCTCTGGCAGGGCTTGCGCGCCGGTCGGGCGGCCTTCGCGCCGTTTCGCCGTTTCGACCACAGCCGCCACCGTACCCATCTCGCGGCCGAAGCGGGTGCGCCGCCGGCGGAGCTGGCGCGCTCGATCCCGGGCTGGCGCCGGCTGTCGATCGCCGACCGCTTCGCGGTGTTCGCCGCCGCCGAGGCGGTGGAGCGCGCCGGGCTCCCTCTCCCTCTGGCGGCGGAGGCCGGCGTCTACTTCGGCAGCAGCACGGGAGGCATGTACGAGAGCGAGCTCTTCTTCGGCGAGCTGCTGCGCGACCCGCGGCGGCCCCGGCTCTCCGCGCTCGCCTCGCAACAGGTCAACGGTCCGGGCGATGCCGTGGCCCGCCATCTCGGCGCCGCCGGACCGGTCGAGACGCTCTCTTCCGCCTGCGCCTCGGGAGCGCTCGCCCTGGCCGCGGCGCTCGACGCGGTGCGCTCGGGCGAGGTGGCCGTAGCCATAGCCGGCGGCGCGGACTCGCTCTGCCAGCTCACCTATGCCGGCTTCAACTCGCTGCGCTCCGTCGACGAGGGTGCCTGCCGGCCCTTCAGCGCCGGCCGCGCCGGCATGTCGTTCGGCGAGGGGGCGGCCGTGCTGGTGCTGGAGCCGCTGGAGCGGGTGCTGGCGCGGGGGATGACGCCGCTCGCCGAGCTCGCCGGCGCCGGCGCCTCCTGCGACGCGCATCACATGACGGCTCCGGACCCGACCGGCGCCGGCGCCGCCGCGGCGCTCGAGAGGGCGCTCGCCGACGCCGGTCTCGCGCCCGAGGCTGTGGACTTCGTCAACGTCCACGGCACCGGCACGCCGCTCAACGACGCCGCCGAGTGGCGGGCGCTGCAGCGGGTCTTCGGCGAGCGGGCGAAGGAGATCCCGCTCGTCAGCACCAAGGCGCTGGTGGGTCACCTCCTCGGCTCGTCCGGAGCCCTGGAGGCGGCGGCCACCGTCCTCTGCCTGCAGCACGGCGAGCTCCATCCGGCGTCGAACGGCGGCGTTCGTTGCGAGGCCGATCCCGAGCTGCCGGTCGCGCTGGTGAGCGGCGAGCCCTTGCCTCTGCCGGCGGCGCGGACGGCGCTCTCCACCAGCCTGGCGTTCGGCGGCTCCAACGCCGCTCTCGTCTTCTCCCGCTGGATGGATGCGGCCGCTTGAGCGGAACGATCCTGATCACCGGCGTAGGCTCTCTCGGCGCCTGGGGCGCCGGCACCGACCGCCTCGCCGAAGCCCTGGCGGCCGGCAGGCCGGTGATCCGAGAAGTCGACCGCTCGGCGGGTTATCACCTGGAAGAGAGCGCCCGCTGCGCGTGTCTGACGCCCGTCGGGCAATTCGGTAATCTCCTCTCCTCCGGAGAGGCCCGCCGCATGAGCCCGCCCTCGAAGCTCGCCGTCGCCGCCGCGCGCATGGCCCTGCGTTGCGCCGGGTTGCCGGCGGCGGAGGAGGAAGAGACCGCCGTCGTGGTGGCCACGGCGTTCGGCCCTTCGAGCACGACGGAGGTGCTGCTGAAGCAGATCTTCTGCGACAGCCCGGAGTCCGCTTCGCCCTCCCTGTTCATGGAGAGCGTCGCCAATGCGCCGGCGGCGCAGATCGCCATCGCCGCGCGGGCGCGCGGTCCGAGCCTCACGATCTGCCAGCGGGAAGCCGGACCGCTGATCGCCGCCGGCCGCGCCGCCGGCGAGGTGGCCCGCGGCCACGCGCGCCGCGCCCTGGCCGGCGCGGTGGACGAGATGACGCCGCTCCTCCACGCCCTGCTCGACCGCTACGGCGCCCTGGCTCGTCCCGGACCGGAGGGGGAGGAGGCGGCGCGGCCGTTCGACCGGCGGCGGAATGGTTTCCTGGCGGGCGAAGGCGCGACGATGGCGGTCCTGGAAAGCGAGACCGGATTGAGCGAGCGTGGCGGGCGGGCCCTCGCCCGCGTGCTCGGCTGGGGGAGCGCTTTCGATCCCACGGCGCCGGCGACGGGCTGGGGCCGCGGCGCCGGGACGCTCGCCCGCGGCCTGCTCCGCGCTCTGCGCCGCGCCGGGGTAAAGCCGGAGGAGGTGGACCTGATCGTCTCGGGCGCTTCCGGCTCCCGCGACGGCGACCGGCTGGAGGCGCTGGTGCTGCGGGAGGCCTGGGGAGAGATCCCTCTGCCGCCGATCGTGGCGCCCAAGGCGGTCATGGGAGAATACGGCGGAGGCCTGCTCGGCGCGGCGGTGCTGGCCGCGGCCGGCTCGCCGTTCGGCCCTACCGCCGGCTTCACGGAGACCGATCCCGAGTTGGGCATCGTGCCGCACGACGGCTCGCCGCTGGCGACGCCGGAGGTCGTCCTCGTCACCAGCCTGGCCGCGGGAGGTGCCGCGGCCTGGCTGGTTCTGGGGAAGGCATGAGCCTGCGCGTCGCCGCGGCCATCCCCGCCTACCAGGCGGCGCCGTCGGTGGGCGCCGTCGTGCGCGAGGCCCTGCTCGTGGTGCCGGAGGTGCTGGTGGTGGACGACGGCTCGACCGATGCCACGGCCGAAGAGGCGCGGCGGGCCGGGGCGCGCGTCCTCTCCCTGCCCCGCAACCGCGGCAAGGGAAAGGCGCTCGCGGTCGCCTTCGAAGACCTCTTCGGCCGCGGCCTCGACGGCGTGATCACGCTGGACGCCGACGGCCAGCACCTGCCGGGCGAGATCCCCAAGCTCCTCGCGGCCGCCGGCGAAGCCGATCTGGTGCTGGGGATCCGCGACCACCTCTTCGCCGAGATGAGCGCGCTGCGCCGGGCCAGCAACAAGCTGTCGTCCAAGGCCATCTCTTTCGCGGCGGGCCAGCGCTTCACGGATATCCAGACGGGCTTCCGGTTCTATTCGCGGCGCCTGATCGAGGAGGTCGGCTTCCCCGAGGCGCGCTTCGAGGCGGAGAGCGCGGTGGTGGTGCGGGCGGCCCGCCGGGGATTCAAGGTCGTCACGGTGCCGGTGCGGCTGGGCTTCGCCGACGGGCGGACGACCAGCCATTACCGGCCGCTGATCGACAGCTTGCGGATCGCCGGCGCGGTGACCCGCGCGCGGCTGGAGATGATGCGATGGGCGCGGTCCTCGTAACCGGCGGCAGCCGCGGCCTGGGCCGGGCGATCGTCGAGGCGCTCGCCGCCGAGCCGCCGGCACAGGTGGCCTTCACCTGGAACGCGGACGAGACGGCGGCGCGAGCGGTCGAGGAAGCGACCGGCGCGCGGGCGTTCCGTTTCGACCTGCACGATCGCGACCGCCCGGACGAGCTGGTGGCGGAGGTGGAAACGGCGCTGGGGCCGCTCGAGGGGCTGGTCAACAACGCCGGTCTGCGCCGCGAATCGCTCCTCGCCATGACCTCGGACGCGGACTGGGACGCGGTGCTCGACGCCAACCTGGGCGGGCTCTTCCGCTGCTGCCGGGCGGTGCTGCGCGGCATGATGGTGCGGCGCCGCGGCGCGATCGTCAACGTCTCCTCCCTCTCGGCCCTGCACGGCGTCGCTGGCCAGGGCGCCTACGCCGCCTCCAAGGCGGGGATCCTCGGGCTCACCCGGTCGCTGGCGCGCGAGGCGGGCCGGCGCGGCGTGCGGGTCAACGCCGTGGTGCCCGGCTTCGTCGCGACCGATCTGACCGCCGGGGTTCCCGAGTCGGCCGTCGCCGCCCTGCGCGCCGGCGAGTGCCTGCCGCAGGGCGTGCGGCCCGGCGACGTCGCGCAGGCGGTGCTCTTCCTGCTTTCGGAGCGGGCCGCCGCGATCACCGGCCAGGGCCTGGTGGTGGACGCGGGCGTCTCCGCCTGAGCCGCATGCGGCGCATCTCCTCCATCCTCGCTTCGGCCGTCTGCCGCCGCCCGCGGCTGCTGCTGGCCGCCACCGTGCTGCTGACGATCGCGGCCGTCATCCCCGCTCTCCGCTTCCGGCTGGAGACCGATCTCGCGGCGCTGCTGCCCGAAGGCTCTCCCGCGGCCGCGGATTACCGCCTCTTCCTGCGCACCTTCGGCGGCTTCGAGAAGGTCTTCGTCATCGTGCGCTCGCCGCGCGGGCCCCTGGCCGACCCGGAGCCGCTGGCCGCCGCCGCCGAGCGGCTGGCCGAGATCCTCGCGCACAGCCCCGAGGTGGCGGAAGCCCGCTCGGGGCTCACCGCGGAGGACGAGCGCTTCTTCCTCACCTACGTGGCGCCGCGCCTGCCGCTGCTGGTGCACGGCGAGGGCTGGCAGGAGGATCTGGCCCGCCGGCTCGCGCCCGCGGCCATCCATGCCCGCGTCGCCCAGATGCGGCAGGCGCTGCGCGGGCCGGCCGGCGCCGTGGCGGCGCCCTTCTTCGCCGCCGATCCGCTGGGGCTCTCCGAGGGCCTGCTCGACGCCGCGGCGCCGTCGCTGCCGATCGATCCGCTCACCGGCAGCTTCCTCTCGCGCCGCGGCGACGCCGCCCTGGTGATCCTCACGCCGGCGCGGGCGGAGATCGATCCGGCGGGCGGACGGGCCCTGCTGGCGGATCTCGACCGCGCCTACGGCGAGGTGCGCCGGTCGGCCGGGCTGCCGCTGGACTTCAAGGCCGTCGGCGGCCCGATCTACGCCGCCCAGGACGAGGCCCTGCTGCGCGGCGATCTCAGCCGCACGGCGGCGGCTTCGGGACTGGGGGTGATCGCGCTGCTGCTGCTGGGTTTCGGCGGCGCCTTCATCCCCCTGGTGATCCTGGCCTCGGTCGTGGCGGGCCTGGTCTGGACGGTGGCGGCGACGGCGCTCTGGCTGGGCAGCATCACGGTCGTCGGCGTCGGTTTCGCGGCGGCCCTGCTGGGCATGGGGGTCGAGTACGGCATTCACGGCGGCGCGCGCTTCCGCCAGCTCCGCCTCGCCGGCGAGGACGCGGTCTCGGCGCTCGCCGGGACCTTCCGCGATCCGGGGCCGGGGATCGTCTCCTCGGCGCTGACCACGGCGGCGGGCCTGGGGGCGCTCTGCCTGGCGCACTTCCGCCCCCTGCGGGAGCTGGGCCAGGTGCTCACCGTCGGCGTCCTGGTAACCCTGGTGACCACGGTGGCGCTCGGCGCCGCGGTGCTCGTGGGCTTCCCGCGCCGCTCGGCGGTGGCCTCGCCGCCGCGGCTGTGGCGGCGCTTCGGCCAGCCGGCGCTGGAGGGGTCCGTCGGCTTCGCGGCGCACCGGCCGCTGACCGTCCTGGCGGTCTCGGCGCTGCTCACCGCCGTCTCCGCCTGGGGGGTGTCGCGCCTGTCGTTCTCCACCGATCTGCGCTCGCTGCGTCCGGCGGATCACCCGTCGGCCGAGGCGGAGCGGCTGCTCGTCGACACCTTCGCCCTGGGGCTCGACACCTTCACCGTCGTGGCCCCCGGCCGGACGCTGGAGGAGGCCCTCGACAAGGCAGCGGCGGCGCGGCCGGTGCTGGAGGCGCGCCTCGGCCGCCGGGCGGAGATCACCTCCCCCGCCGAGTGGCTGATCCAGGGCCGCCGGCTGGAGCGGCGGCTGCGCGAGCTGCGGGACCTGCCGCTGGCGCGGGCGGCGGACGACTTCGAGCGCGAGCTGGCGGCGGCGGGCTTCCGGCTGGAACCCTTCGCACCGGCCCTGGCGGCTTTGCGCGCGATGGCGCGGGGGGAGGATCCGAACCCGCCTCCGCGCGGCGTCTGGCCGCGCTGGATGTCCGAGCTGGTGCGGACGGGCCCGGCGGGAGCGGCTGCGGCCGTCCACGTCCGCGCACCTCTCGGCTCGCCAGGGTCGGCGGATGAGCTGGCACGCGAGCTCCGCCGCATCTCGCCGGACCTCGCCCTCGCCTCCATACCGCGGGTGGGCGCCGAGCTGCGCGCGCTGGCGCTGCAGGATCTCGCCCGCTCGAGCGCCCTGGCGCTGGCCCTGGTGGCGGTGGTGGTGCTCGTCTCCGTGCGCTGGCGCATCGGCGATTCCCTGCTCTCCGGCCTGCCTCTCGCCCTCGGCTGTCTGTGGACCTTCGGCCTCTGGGGGGCCTGCGGCGGGCACGTCGACCTGCTCGCCATCTCGACCCTGCCGGTGCTCTTCGGCACGGGGATCGATCTCGGCGTGCACGCGGTGCACGGCGGGCGCACGCGGCCGGAGGAGGGAATCCGCGGTACCATAGAGGGCTCCGGATTGGCGATGATCCTCATCGCGCTGACGACGGGCGTCGGCTTCGGCAGCCTCGGCTCATCGCGGGTGCCGGGGATCCAGAATGCCGGCACCCTGGTCGCCCTGGGCGTCGTCGCCTGCCTCGTCGCCACGTTCCTGGTCCTGCCGGCGCTGGAGTCGCTGGCCCGCCGAATGCAGAAGCGCGTTGCGAGAGAAGCTCGGCCATGAGCGTCGCCCTCCGACAGGAACCCCCCCCGCACGCTCCCGAAGCCGGCTGGGCCCGCCGCCTGCTCGGGCCGTTCCACGTCACCGGCGTGTTCTGGTTCCGGCTCCACCGCTGGGGCGTCACCATCCTGCCCGCCTGGGCGATCGGCTCCGTCATCGCCCTGTTCACGACGTTCTTCTGGATCGCGTTGCGCAAGATCCGCGCCGCCATCGCCGCGAACCTGGTGCCGGTGCTCGGTCCCTGCGGCTGGTGGGAGCGGCAGCGCCGGATCTACCGCACGTTCTGGACCTTCGCCTGGTGCCTCTCGGAACGTTACGAGCGCCTGAGCACCGAGCGGACGTTCCGCGTCGAGCTCGAGAACGGCGAGGGCTGGCGGAAGCTGGTCGCAGGCGAGCAGGGCTTCGTCCTCGTCACCGCCCACCTGGGCAGTTGGGAGGTGGGCTCGATGCTGCCGGCCTCGCACGACCGCCGGCGCATCCACGTCGTGCGCGAGGCCGAGACGGATCCGCGGGCGCAGCGGTTCATCGAGGGGCTGATCCGCAGCCGTGGAGGCGATCTCTACACGACCCACTTCGCGCAGGATCCGCGGCTCGGTCTGGATCTGCTGGACGCCCTGCGGCGGGGCGAGATCGTGGCCGTGCAGGGAGATCGTCCCCGCGCCGGCGGCCGCACCGCCGAGTTCACCCTCTTCGGCCGGCCGTTCCACCTGCCCATCGGACCGGCCGCCCTGGCCCGCGCCGCCGGCGTGCCGCTGGTGCCCGTCTTCGTCTTCCGCGAGGGACGGTTGCGCTATCGCAGCGAGGTCCGGCCGCCCCTCCACGTGGCGCAGAGCGCCGACCGCCGGCGGGACCTCGCGGAGGCCCTGGCACGCTTCGCCGTCGAGCTCGAGAGCGCCATCCGGCGGCATCCCCACCAGTGGTTCTGCTTTCGCTCGTTGTGGCAAGCAAACGTGGTAGAATCTAACTAGTTTTACAATTCCCTCTACTTTGGAGGCCGGGCGCGGGGGCGGTTTGCCTGGAGACTGGAGTCTCCGGGAAAGGGATCAACCGTCTCGAAAGGAGTCGATCATGAAACGCGCCGTTTTCGCCGTTCTGGCCCTGACCTCCCTTCTTCTCTCCATGCCGGCGGCGGCCCAGACGCTCATCGTCGAAGCCGAGGCCGGCGCCGAAACCCTCGGCTACTGCGACTGGGTTCACATACCCCTCACGTGCAGCGAGAAACACGTGGAGAATGAGTTGGCGCCCACCGTCGGGGGGATCCTGCAACTGGACGGCGAGCGCTACGTCGTCGAATGGATGGGCCCGGGCTACCATCTGGAATCCGGGCTCATTCTCCAGCCTACGGGTGCGACGAAGAGCCGCCTGCGAGGTCAGCGGTGGCTGGAGGTGTACCCGGTTCAGGGGAGGATCCATACGTCCCGGGCCTGGAAGGACGTGGACGGCAACCGGACGCTCAGCCGGTCCGACACGCTGACGTTCGGCTCCGGCTCTCCGCTCGGGGTCAAGGACGTGCGGCTGCAGCTCCGGTTGAGGCCCGCTCGCGAGGAGCCTCGGTAGCGGCGGATTCGAGGAGCGGCAAGCCGGCATCCCGCCATTCGGGGATGCCGCCGCGGAACCAGAGCACCTGGTGGAAGCCCAGCCGGGCGGCGTAGGCGCCGGCCTTGCGGCTGCGGACGCAATCGATGCCGTAACAGTAGAACACCAGCGGGATGGTGGCCCTGTCGGCGCCGGGCCACCCTTCCGCGATCCGTTGCTCGAGGGCCCCGGCGAGCCCGCGAAAGGGAAGGGCGAGGGAGCCCGGCAGATGGCCGATGGCGAAGTCCCGCGGCTCGCGAAGATCGAAGACGATCATGCCGCGTTGCGGATGGTCCTGGCGCAGGCCCGGATCCTCCCGCTTCAGCAGTGCGGCCAGGTCGCCGGCCGAGATCACCCTCACCATGGGGCGCATACCCCCGGCCGTCCACTCCTGCCAGCCGCCCGGAAAGACGCGCGCGTCGAGGCCGGCCAGGGTGAGGAGCAGGTAGGCCAGGCCGAGCCGCGGGTCCCGTGCGCCCTCGCCATAGACGATGAAAGTGGAGTCCAGCCGCACCGGATCGCTGCGGCGAGGGCCGATCGCGCTCAAGCGCCGGCGGAGCTCGCCGGGATCCGGCCAACGCCCGCCGGCGGAAAGCAACCGATCGGGATCGAAAGGCAGACTGTAGGGGATGTGTCCGGCGCCGAAGACGGGCGGGGTCTGCCAGTGGTCCCAGCCGCGGGCATCCCGCACGTCCAGCAGCTCGAAGCCCGGCATGCCGAGGGCGCTTCCGACGCCGTCGGCGTCGACGACGAGCGCGCGCGGGGACGGACGGAGCTCGGCCGGCGCGCGCTGGGAGATTCCCGTCTCGAGGCGGTATCCAGCGGCGAGCCAGGCCGCGAGGCCGCCGTCGAGGATGCGAACCTCGCTACAGCCGGCCCAGCGCAGCCGCCAGAACAGGCCTGCGACGGCCGCAGGGTCGGGATCGCCGTAGATCACGACCGGACGCTCCCCCGTGATCCCCCGCTCCCCGAGCAGAGATCGGAGCCGCTCGATTCCCCACGGCTCTTCCTCCGCCGGCCGCCAGGCAGAGACGGCTCCGGGAAGATGCCCCCGCTCGAACGAGGCGGGATCTCGGGCATCGAGGGGTACGGCGCCCATGGCCTGCATGCGGTGGAGGTCTGCGGTCCGCACCAGGATCCGGGGCAGCGTGAGCTTCTGCGGCCGTCCGGGAGCGGGAGGCGGCCATTGCAGGGGCGAATTCTGGCCGCAGAGCGCTACGGCCGGCCCGAAGAGCAGCAGTACGAGCGCCCAACCCCCAGTTTTCATGGCCATGCGGAGATGCTAATCTTATCATTACTTTTCTACAAGGAGCCCTCCTATCAGGTTCCTGCGCGTTATGATGCCCAGCCTGTTGATGACCGTTCCTCGCGACATGCGTTACGGGCTCCGCAGGCTCAATCAACACGTCGGCTTCACCGTCGTAGCCGTCGCCTGCCTGGCGCTCGGAATCTGCGCCAGCGTCACCATCTTCAGCGTCATCAATGCCTTGCTGCTGCGTCCCACCCCCGCCGTGGTGGGCCAGGACCGCCTCGTCTCGCTGGTACCCAGGCCGACGTTCATGGAAGGCATGGGAGGGCAACCGGTCTCCCGGGCGCTCTCGTACCCGGACTACGTGAGCTACCGCGAGAAGTGCCATGCCTTGTCCGGCCTCGTGGCCTACCGTGAGGTCCCGGTCAATCTGGTGGTGGACGGCGAGGCGTTGCGCGTCAACGGCCAGGTGGTGACGGACAACTATTTCTCGACGCTCGGCTTGCGGCCTGCCCGGGGCCGACTCTTCGTTCCCGGCGAGATGGGCCGCGAGGCCCAAGCGAAGGTCGTCATCAGCCACGCGCTCTGGCAGCGCTATTTTGCCCGTCGCCAGGCGGTGGGCGCCGCCCTGGTGCTCAATGGCTTTCCCTTCGTGGTGGTCGGCGTCGCGCCGGCGAAGTTCCGCGGTACGCGGTATGAGGACGATCTGGATGTCTGGATGCCGATGGAGGCGGCCGCTCTCGTCTCGGGCGACTCGCGGGCTGGCGATCTGCAAGATTCGGGGCACGGCTGGCTGCTCGACTTCTTCGGCCGCCTCGCCCCCGGCGTGAGCCTCAAGGAGGCCCAGAAGGAGATGGACTTGCTCGCCGGCCGGCTCGCGGCCGGCCGCCCGCGCGACGAGCTGCCGTCCGCTCTGGATCTCTCGCCGGGTCTCAAGATCCGCCCGGGAGCCCGCGGCGCCCTGGCGAGCCCCCTGGCCTTGTTGTCCAGCCTCGTGGGGTTGCTGATGCTGGTGGTGTGCGCGAATCTGGGCAGTCTGCTGCTCGTCAAAGCGGCGGCTCGCCAGGAGGAGATCGGCGTCCGCCTGGCTCTCGGAGTGACCCGCGGCCAATTGGTGCGGCAGCTCCTGGCCGAGAGCATCACGCTTTCCCTGGCCGGAGGGACCGTCGGCTTCACCCTGTCGCTCTGGACGGTGGATGCCCTTCAGGAGTTTTCCCTGGGGCAGTACCTGCCGCGGATGAGAGATCTCTCGGTCGACAGCCGGGTCATGGCCTTCACCATCCTGGTCTCCGTCGGAGCGGGGGTGCTCTTCGGCCTGGCGCCGGCGCTGTGGTCCACCCGCCGCCGCGCCACGCCGCTGCTGCACGGCGGCATCGATCGTCATGGCCCCGATCGAAGAAGGAGCCGGCTCCAGGAGCTGTTCGTCGTCGCACAGGTGACGGTATCTCTGATGCTTCTCGTCACCACCGGACTCTTCGTGCGAACGCTCTTGAACCTGGAGTCGATCGATCCGGGGTTCGACAGCTCGAACATCCTGAACGTACGGCTGAATCTGGCCCTCCAGAGGTACCCGGATCCGGCGGGCTCCCTTTTCTACGAAGAGCTTCTCCGCCAGGTCCGCAAGCTGCCGGGCGCCCGCTCCGCAGCTCTGGTTTCATGGGTACCGCTGTCGAACGGCAACGACTTCGAGCGCGTCACCGCCCTCCGGCCGCAGCCCGACGGCAAACGTGCCCCCGCCGAGATCTGGAGCCCATTCAGCGCAGCCTTCCCGGGTTACTTCAGGTGCCTGGGCATGCCGCTCCTGCGCGGCCGGGACTTCTCGCCCGCCGACCGGCAGGGCTCCCATCCCGTGGTGATCGTCAACGAAGCCCTGGGGAAGTCGTTGTGGCCGGGAAGGGATCCGATCGGCGAGCGCGTCGAGGTCATGACGGCCGGCAAGGGCGAGATCCACGAGGTTGTCGGCGTCGTGCGGAGCGTTCGGCTGCAGAGCCTTCAGGAGACCCCACAGCCGTTCTTCTACCTTCCTTTCGCTCAGCGATATGAGCCCGCGATGACACTGCAGGTGAGGACGACGGGAGATCCGACGGCAGTCATCCGGTCTATCCGCTCCATCTTGCGCAAGCTGGATCCCGCGGTCGGATTCAAGGTGAGCCGGTTCGAAGAGGAGGTCGCAGAGGCGCTCTCCCAGCCCCGGTTGCTCTCCTGGCTGCTCGGAAGCTTCAGCCTGACGGCGATCCTGGTGACCGCCATCGGGCTCTACGGCACGCTCGCTTACACCGTCAGCCATCGGACCCGCGAGCTGGGGATCCGGATGGCTCTCGGGGGCAGGAGCGTCGAGATCGTCGCCATGGTGCTCCGGCGGGGGCTCTCCCTGACCCTTCTGGGAATCCTTCTGGGCCTCACCGCGGCGATCTGGACCACCAGCGTATTCTCAAGTCTGCTCTTCGGCGTCACGCCCACCGATCCGGCGGTTTTTCTGTCCGTGGCTTTCCTGCTGACGCTGGTGGGGCTCGCCGCCAGCTCGTTGCCGGCCTACTCGGCGACCCGCATCGATCCCATGGCGATCATCCGTCACGAGTAGGAGAGGTATCGGTGAGGAAAGTGCTGACCGTTCCCGAAACAGCTTCAGCACCGGGAGATCCGATCGCGATCTCGTAAATCGACAGCGGGAGAGCGCCGCCCTCGAAGCGAGCGGTGACCCGCAGCGGCCGGCCGACAGGCAGGCTGGGAACGGCGAAGCGGGCCTCGCGGACTCCGACCAGATACCCGATCCGCGCTCCCGGCGTCTCGCTTCGCCGGTTCAGGGCCTCCAGGGCCGCCGCCGCCTGGGCCGCCGCTTCGATGCCGACGAAGGCAGGAGCGCGGCTCCCTTCCACCAGCGGGTGGAGCGGAGGGATGTCCGCCGCGCAGACGATCTCCTCCTCGGCCGCCATGAGAACGCGACGGACGAGGCGTGCGGGCGGAGCGTGGGGAAGGAGCGCCTCGACCGATGGAAGCTCCGCCACCGCCGGCAAGGCTGTTTCGTCCGGCTCCGGCCCCTGATCTGCGAGCTGACCGATCCGGGCGGCGCCAGCACTGACGAGCTCGTCTCCCCCTCGCAGCTCGAACCGGACCCAACCGTCCGCCTGTGGAACGCTCAGCGAAAGATCCAACGCGTCCCCGGGCAGAACCGGCCGGCGCAGCTTGAGTGAGCGCACCGCGGCCAGGGGGCCGACGGCGCGCTCCACGAACGCCAGATGAGCGATGCCGGGGAGGATCGGATGGCCGGGGAAGTGCCCCGCGAAGAGCGGGCTCGACGCGGGAATCTCGATCCGGAACCGGCGGTCTTCCCCGGTCTCCAGCAGCCGGAAGGGTATGTCTCCGGCGGCGCTCATCCGGCGCTGGCGTGTTCCAGCCGGTAGCCGTCGAGCCGGCTTTGAGCTCTCTGCATCGATGAGTCCTCTCGATCGCGGTCACGCTAGCACACCTCCCGCGCCCCATGACTCCATGACCTCGGGGGTGAACAGGTCCGGGAAGCGGCGAGGCAGGAAGCGGCCGAGAAAGGCGCTCCAGGCCTGCCGCAGGGCATCGTCCTTCAGACCGGAAATCGAGGCGATGAGGCCCTCCATCAGCGCATCGACGGCCGCCGGCGTGCGGCTCCGCTCCAGCCGCCAGAGCAGCGAGACGAAGTTATCCGCGCCGGCCGTCTTCGGGATGGGATCGCGTACGGCGTCGAGCAGCAGGTAGCGCGTCCGCGGCGCATGGCGCTGGAGTGATGCCGGCAGCGGGAAGAACAGCTCCAGGGCGTCGCGCGCGGCCTGCCAGGGTCTTTCGCCGTTGTAGACGACGACCGGCAGGACGATCGGCAGCCTCGCCGAGGGTTGGCACGCGAGGAGGTCCTGGTAGAGCAACTCGCGGTAGAACCCCATGCGCAGGGCCATGGCAGGGTCCTCCTCTCCCTGGAGCTTGAGCAGCAGGAAGGTCCAGGCGGACCCTCCCTGCCAGCGCACACGCCAGACCAGGAGGTCGTGCGGCGGGGCGAGCGGCGGGCTTGGCACGGCGGCCGGCTCGAGGGTGTCCAGATCGAGCCATTGGACCCACTCCTCGCACAGGAAGGCGCGGCAGAGGTCCCGAACCATGTGGACTTGCGAAAACAGATTCCGGTATCCGTCGGTGGGCATAGTTTCCTCCTAGCCCACATAAGTCGGAAAAACGGCTCGCCATCTTGCAACCCCGCCGGCAAATGCACTGAAAGAGGTGCAATTTCGCCAAAACGTGGCACTCTTCTCCTGGCGGTCCCCCGGCCGCGGCCATGGGGGTCGTGTGCCTCAGGACCGCTTGGAGAGGAGATGAGGTCATGTCTCGTACCATGGGTTGGAGCGCCATCGTTCTCGTCCTCGCCTGCCTGACGGCCGGAACCGCACAGGCTTTGCCCCCCGCGCAGTCCCGGCCGGAGATCGCCGTACCGGAAGTGGGAAGCCGATTGGCAGCCGCTTGGGAGCAGTTCGTCTCCCTTTTCCGACCGGCGGACTCGAAGCCGGAGTCAGCCATACCTTCCTCCAGCTCTCAGAAGGGAGGGTGCTCTACAGATCCGCAGGGCCATTGCCTGTAGAGAATGCGTAAGGTGGCGGCCCGGGGTGCGGCGTACCCCGGGCTCCGCCGCAGAGGTTTGAGATCGGCGTCCTTTTTCCTCCCCAGGAGTATCATGGAGCCATGAGGACCGAGCCCCTCGGGGATCTGTGAAGATTCACCCGCGCCTTCCGTTGCTTCAGGAGTTTGCCTCTATCCAGAGCCTTGCCAGAGTCTTACCATGGCCTCAACCCATAGAGGCGGACTACTGCGAAGCGATTGCGACTGCCGAACGGCAGTTCCTTGACCATGCGGCTTCGCTGGAGGCAGAACGGGCCGAGGCTGCGGGAAAACTCACCGAGCTGATGGAGCAGCCTGCTGAGCGCCGCGAGATGCTGATGCGGAATCATCGCCGCTTTCGGACTTGGGGACTGTTGGAGCGCCTGATCGAGAGCGCCCGGGAGCAGTGCTTCTTCAACCCCGTCTCGGCGGAAAGCCTTGCTCAGCTTGCTCTCTCCCTGGCAGATGTTCTCGATACGGAGCGCTATGGCGCGGAGCGCATCGAAGACTTGCGGGCTCGAGCCTGGGGCTACCTGGGAAATGCCCGGCGGCTCCGTTTCGACTTTCCGCAGGCCGAGGAGGCTCTTGAGACGGCGAGAGCTCACTTGCTCCGAGGGACGGGAGATCGTCTGGAACGGGGTCTGCTCTGTGAGCTCCGGGCCTCTCTGCGTCGCGACCAGCGACGGTTTGCGGAGGCCGAGCATCAACTGCTCCGAGCCATCCGGATCTATCGTGAATTGGGAGAGAGCCACCGGCTCGGACGAGCCCTTGTCAGTCTGTCCGCTGTGGACGAGCAGGCGGGAAGACCTGAGCGCTCCATTCCCTGGCTTCATGAGGCGCTGCCGCTCATCGATGGCGAGCGGGAGCCGCGTTTGATGTGGATTGCTCACCACAACCTGATCACGGCTCTGGCCGAAGCGGGTCGCTTCATGGAGGCGCAGGGTCTGCTGATCCAAGCACGGCCCCTCTATGACCGCTTCTCAGATCCTTATACCCGCAATAGGCGGCATTGGGTGGCGGGTAGAATCGCCAAAGGTCTTGGGCAGATCCGTGAGGCTGAAGCCCGCCTGCAAGCGGCGCGGGAAGGTTTCCTCTCCGAGGAGGTGACCTATGAAGCCGCTCTCGTCTCCCTGGAGATCGCCGCCCTTTACGCCGAGCAGAACCGGACATCCGAGCTGCAGAAAATCGCCGCAGAGATGCTACTCATCTTCTCTTCGCGACAGATTCATCGCGAAGCTCTGGCAGCCCTCACATTCCTGCAGCAGGCCGCGATGGCCGAGCAGGCGAATCAGGAACTGGTGAGGGGAGTGGCGACGTTCTTGAAGCGTCTTCAATCCGATCCCAACTTGTCCTTCACCCAACCGGCCTCCAGTTAATAGAGCGAGAGGGTCGTCCCATCCGCGAGCCGCTTGGCGGGCTGCGACGCACACATACGGATCCCGAAAAGGTGCGTCTCCGCCGCGCCGAAGAATGGGACCCGGACGCGGTGCATGGACGGCACGCCCGAACGACCCGGGGACGCTGACCAATGCGAGACGATCTGCTGCCAAGCTTCCTGGCGGACGCTTCGGCGCAGGTGGATGGGATCGATGCCGTACCAGTCGGCCGCGGGCTCGACGAGTTGCGCGCCATGGGCCTGGCCCATCCGCCGCAACCGTTCGTCCAGCTCGTTGGCTTGCGCGAGCAGTCCCGGCCAGGGCGGTCTCCGGCCGGGAAAGAGAAGCGCGGTCGCCAGCTTCACCTGCCGAGGCGAGAGCCGCTCCAGACGTTTGAGGGGGAGGAGGGTCAACACGATCTCGGACCGGTGACTCGCCAGCCGATCGAGGCAGGTCTCGATCCAGGCGGCGATCCTCCCGACCGGGACGCCGTAGACCAGATCGTTGCCGACGTCCGTCAGCAGCGCGAGGGTGCGCAGGGGCGGGCACTCCTCCAGCGCCGGCCAGAGAGCGCAGCCGGCGATCCCCGGCAGCCGGCGGACGAAGAGGAAGCGGCTCCAGGCTCCGTACGAGCGCCCGTGCCCGCAGGCGGTCAGGACCTCGACGGCTCCCCCGGCCCTCCGGCGGATGCCGTCGACGACGATCGGCAGGCCAGCCCTGAGGTTGCTGGCGCCGAGGAGGACGGCTCGCAGGACGGGCTCGGGCTCGCGGTCGGCCACCCCGGCAGTCTGCCACGAGCGGGGCTCTATGCCACCGCCGGCTCCCGCAGGGAGAGCGACCGCAGGCTGTCGATCGTCTCGTCCACCAGGCCGCGAAGGTGGTCCCAATCCTTCTCGACCACGGCCTCGCTCATCCGGGCGCTGAGGTCCTGGCAGCCGCCGAATTGTTGATAGAAGAGGCAGCGCCGGCAGCGGCCGATGCCGCTGCCCTCCTCTTCCTCGGCCTTCTCGCAGAGATCGCAGACGGCGTTGATCTCGGTCAGCAGCTCGATCTCGTCCGCCTCGCCGATAGAGTCGCGGATGGCGGTCCACTGCCGCCGGGTTCCCTCGATCGCCTCGCTCCAGTTCATGGCGTCCTCCTTCCCGTTGCTCCCAGGATCGGCGGAAAACCTCCGGCGCGCCATAGGCGATCGGGTGGGGTGACAGCTACCCGCCGGGGTGGAAAGTCCCGCGGAGGGGGTGCCGGCGCACCTGTAATAAGCGACCCCTGGCAGCCCTGCATCGCTGCCGGTGAGAACTCCGCCATAATCCACAGAGAGGAGCCTCTTGATGAGCACCGAAACCAAAGCGATGGCCGAGCCGATGGCGAAGCTCGCCAAGTACATCACGTCCATCGACCACGTCGCCATCGCGGTCCGGGACCTCGAGGAGTCGATCAAGCTCTATACCGAGGTGCTGGGCTTCGAGCTCAAGGAACGCCGCCGTACCGAGGGCAAGCAGACCGCCATGGTCTCGGCCGTGCTCAAGGCGGGTCCCGTGACGGTGGTGCTCCTCCAGGGGACCACCCCGGAATCGCAGGTTTCCCGCTTCGTCGAGCATTTCGGCCCCGGCGTCCAGCACCTGGCCCTGGGCGTCCAGAACCTGCCGGAGATGACCGCCGAGCTGGAGGCGGCGGGCATGGAGTTCGACACCACCGTCATCAGCAGCCCCGGCCTGCGGCAGAGGTTCTCCCAGCGCGACCCCGGCTCGGGGATGATGTTCGAATTCATCGAGCGCATGGGCGGCGACTTCTCCGACCAGAGCGTGCAGCAGCTCTTCGAGCAGCTCGAGAAAAAGAACGCCTTCTGATCGCGCCATGGACGTCACCCTCGAGGGCCGCCTCGCCGACCCGCTGCTCGACGTGATGAACTTCCTGAACGAGGTGGTGATCCGCTACCCGGGGGCGATCTCTTTCGCCCCCGGGCGTCCCTCGGAGCGGCACTTCGACGTCGAAGGAAGCCTCGCGCGCGCGGCGCCGTGGGTGGAGTCGACCTCGCGCGCCACCGGCAGGTCCGCCCGCGAGGTGTGGAACGATCTCGGGCAGTACAACCGCACCAACGGCATCATCCACGATTTGATCTCCCGCCAGCTCGCCGCCGACGAGGGCATCCGCGCGGCTGCCGAATCGATCGTCGTCACCACCGGCTGCCAGGAGGCGATGGTGATCCTCCTCCTCGGGCTGATCGATCCGGCGGCGGACGCGCTCCTGATCAGCGATCCCGCCTATATCGGCATCCCCGGCCTGGCGCGCATCCTGGGTCTGACCCTCATCCCGGTGCCTACCGGTGAGCAGGGCCTCGAACCTGAGGCTGTCCGGGCGGGCATCGAAGCCGCCAGGCGCCTCGGGCGGCGCCCGCGCGCCCTCTACGACGTTCCGGACTTCAACAATCCGCTGGGCACCCGGATGCCGCTGGAGACCCGGCGCGCCCTGCTCGACCTCGCCCGCGAGCACGGCCTCCTCATCTGGGAGGACAACCCCTACGGCATGTTCTCGTACGACGGCCCGCCGCTGCCGCCGCTGAAGGCGCTCGACGAGCACGGCGTGGTCATCTACATGGGGAGCTTCTCGAAGACGCTGTTCCCCGGTCTGCGCCTGGGCTTTCTGGTGGCGGACCAGCAGGTGGTCCTCCCTTCCGGCGAGCGGACCTCGCTCGCCGCCGAGCTGTCGAAGGTGAAGAGCCTGACGACCGTCACGACGTCTCCCCTCGTGCAGGCGATCGCCGGCGGCCTGCTGATGGAGGGCGGCGGCTCGCTGCGCCCGCTGATGGCGGAGAAGCTGCCCTTTTACCGCGCCAACCGCGACCGCATGCTCGCCTGTCTGGAGGAGCGTCTCGGCGCGACCGGGGGAGTGCGCTGGAACCGTCCCGAGGGCGGCTTCTTCCTCACCCTCGATCTGCCCTTCGAGTTCACCGACGACTGCCTCGTGGCCTGCGCCCGCGACTACGGCGTCGTCGTCTGCCCGATGAGCTTCTTCTCGCTGACGCCCGGCCGGGAGCGCCAGGTGCGCCTGGCGTTCAGCTACGTCACCGGCGAGCAGATCGCGGAGGGAATCGCCCGCTTCGCCCGCTTCGTGCGCGACCGGGTGGCCATCGGCGAGCCGGCGCCGGTCCTCTCGGCAAGCCAGCCTTGAAGAACATCCCCGCGGCGGACCTGGCGCGTCTCATGAGGGGCGTCCTCGGCCGGCGGGGGCTCTCGGCGGAGCATGCCGCCTACGTGGTCGAGGGCCTGCTCGAAGCCTCGCTGCGCGGCATCGACACGCACGGCGTCCGCCTGTTTCCGACCTACATCGCCGAGCTGGACGGCGGCCGCAGCCGGGCGCGTCCCACGCTGCGGTGGCTCGGCGGCGGCCGGGCAGCCCGGCTGTTGGACGCCGGTCACGCCCTCGGCCTCGTCGCCGGCCGGGTGGCCTGCGCCGAGGCGGCGCGGCTGGCCCGCGAGCTCGGCGTCGGCGCCGTGGCGGTCCGCAACTCCAACCATTTCGGCGCCGCCTCGGTCTACTCGCTGGCGATGGCGCGCGCGGGCGTCGTCGGCCTCGCCTTCTCGAACAGCGACGCCCTGGTGGCGCCGCACAACGGCTTGCGGCCCCTCTTCGGCACCAATCCGGTTGCGATGGCGGTGCAAGGTCAGGGCGGCGACCTCTTCTGCGCCGACTTCGCCACCAGCCAGGTCTCGTACTCCAAGGTCAAGCACCATCAGGCGCATGGCATGCCGCTCGATCCGGGCTGGGTGGTGGACGGCGCGCTCAAGCCGCTCGGCGGGCACAAGGGACAATGCCTGGGGATGATGGTGGAGATCCTCTGCGCGCTGCTCGCCGGCATGCCGCTCGACCACGAGCTGTCGCATCTCTACGCGCCGCCTTACGACGAGCCGCGGCGGGTGTCGCATTTTTTTGTGGCGCTGGACGTCGCCGCCTTCCGCGATCCGGAGGAGCTTCGCGGGGAGCTCTCGCGGCTGATGGACGGCGTGAGGAGCCAGCCGGCCGCCGGAGCCGAGAGGGTGATCGTGCCGGGGGACCTCGAGGAGGAGACCGCCGCGCTGCGGCGGGTCCAGGGGATTCCCCTGGAGGAGGAGGAGTGGCAGGCCCTCGAGCGGCTGTCGTCAGGCGAGTGAGATCCCCAGCCGCCGTTGCGTCGACTCGACGGTTTCGGTGAGGAGATCCTTTCCGTTCGGCGCGGCCAGCTCCTCCAGCCGCAGGGAGGCCAGCGCGCAGATCATCAGGCCTCTCCCCTGGAGCGTCCGGGTGCCCGCGGGCAAGCCGGCGTCGAACCGCTCCAGGTTCTCGGCGGCTGCTTTCACCACCCCTTGCAGGACCCGGAAGGCCCCGTCGGACAGCGGCGGCTTTCCGCGGTAGATGTCCAGACGGGCGCCGGCGCGATAGCGGGGAAAATCCTCCAGCCCGATGAAGCGCAGGAACCAGTCGGCGCGGAACCTGCCGCTGGCGGCGACGATGCCGGTGTAATCGGCGATCAGCTCGTCCAGAGCGTTGTTCTGCATCGATCCGAGGAGCCGGCGCGTCAGATAGTGGGCGCACTCGTGGTCCCGCCGGATCGCCAGAGAGGTCTCACGCCACTGCTCCTCTTCCAGACCGAGGTCAGCGGCGGGGATCGCGCTGTAGGGGCCGTCGGAGAGCAGGATGAAACGGTCCTGATAGAGCTCGCGCTGCTCCTTGATGCGCTGGAGCTCCTCTCCCCAGGTGGCGGTTTCGCGGCGGGAGGGCTCCAGGGCTTCCCATCGCCGGCGCAGCGCGCGGATCCGGCTCCAATTGTTGTAGCCGGAGACCATGAGGGCGCCCTGAGAGTCGGGCACGGGATGGGGCTCGTTCTTCTTCGTCAGCGCTCGGATCAGGGCCGCGAACTCCGCCCGGCGCCGGGCCACCAGCAGCGGAATGCGGCCCGCCGGGCTGGTGTAGAGGACCAGCTCGATCGCTTCCGGATGCTCCAGCCCGAGCCCGGTCGACTCGGGAAGGGGCTCGGCCGGCTCTCCCCGGCGGGTGGCGGCGAGGTAGGGCTCCGTGCGGCTGATTCCCTCGCGGATGGGGAAGCGAAGCTGGGGAAGGTGCTCCCGCAGCACGGCGAGCGCTCCGCGCGCGCGGCTCTCTTCCACGAGCGGTTCCCAGAAAGCGACGAAGGGCTCGTCCGGCAGAGGGAACCGCACCTCTGAGTTGAGGGCCTCGAGATGGAAGAGGTTCTCATTATAGGAAAGGAGCTCCTCGACTTCGGAGGGAGAGGCCCCCAGGCTGGCGAGGCGCCCGGCTTGAATCCCGAGAGTCACGGTGCTAGCCTACCTCCAGCTGGCCCGGTGAAAATACGAAAGCGCAGTATGCATGGAAGCGGACGGGCCTTCCCAACCTCTCTTTTATGGCTTGGCCAGGGGTGCGGCTGGGCCGTTCTGCCGTTCTTCCTCGCCCTACGGATTGCGGCTGCCGAGCCGCCTCCGACATCGGGTATCGGCCTGGTGGAAGCGATCCGCCTGATGTTGGATCAGGATCCCAACCTCGCCATCGAACGGGCCGGCGTCCGGTCGTCGTACGGGACCCTGCTGAGCGCCCAGGGGGACTTCGATCCCGTCCTCAGCTCCAGTCTGAAGGAGACCGAGACGGATACGCCCGTGACGGAGGTCACCAGCCGGCAGCAGAGGCTCGTCGGCAATTCCCTGGGCGTGACCAAGCGGTTCCGTACCGGCTTCTCGATCGAGCCCGAGCTCGGCCTCCTGCGGACGGCGGACCCGAATGCCGATCCCGTCAACGTCGGGATCTTCTCCTTGACTCTCCGCCAGCCGCTGCTGCGGGGTCGTGGGCGGACCGCGGCCGCGGCTCCGGAGCTGTCGGCGGAGAGGCAGGTGGTGGCGAGCGAGCTGGACCTGCGGCAGACCACCGCCGAGCGCGCCGTCATCGTCGCTTCGCAGTATTGGCAGGCGAGAGCCGCGTTGCTGGACCTCGAGATCCTCCGGGAGAGCGAGGAGCGGGCCCGGGAGCTGCTGGAGACCACCCGCAAGCTGATCGAGGCCGACGTGACGCCCGCGGCCGACCTGGTGCAGGTGGAGGCCAACGTCGTCGCCAAGGAGACGGCTCGCATCGGCGGCGAGCGCGCGCTCTTCGAGGCGCGCCAGACGCTGGGCCGTGAGATCGGCCTGGCGCCCGAGCTCATCGCTTCATTGCCGCTCCCCTCGGATCCCTTCCCGACCGTCGCGGCCGCCGACGTGCCCGCCGCCGACGGCCCGCACTGGATCGCCAGAGCCCTGGAGCGCAGGGCTGACCTGCGGGCCGCCCACGAGCGCCGGAACGCGGTCGAGATCCTGCGTCGAGCCGCAGACAATTCGCTGCAGCCCCAGCTCGATCTGACCTTCACCCCCAGCTACTCGGGGCTGGTCGAGGGCCCCGGGACCGGTACCTTCTTCTCGCCGCTGTATCGCAACGTGCCGGGCGTCAGCTCGGTGCTGTCGCTCTCGCTCTCCTGGCCGACGCTGAACAGCCGGGCGCGCGGCGACCTGGCTCAGATCGAGGCCGCCCGGGAGGCCAGCGAGTTCCTGGAGGACCTCCTCACGCGGCAGATCGGGGCCGACGTTCCGGTAGCGCTGGACGCGGTCGTCCGCAGCTCGCAGCAGCTTGAACGGGCCGTCGAAGCGGTAAGGCTCTTCGAGCGGGCGGTGGACAACGAGGAGAAGAAGCTGCGGGCCGGCACTTCGACCCTCATCGACGTGATCTCGCAGCGGGACCGGCTGACCGCGGCCCGACAATCTCAGGTCTCGACGCATCTCGCCCTCGCCCAGGCGCTCGTCAAGCTGCGCTTCGAGACCGGGACGCTCCTCCCGCGCGAGGGAGACGCAAGGGCCGTCGAGCTCGGCCAGCTCACCACCATCCCCTTCCAGGCGGGGAACGAGCCGTGATCTTCCGCAAGGTGGCCCTCGAGAGGCTCTCCTCTCCCGAGCAGCTCGACCAGCTCATGCAGGTGACCGATCCCAAGGGTTGGCTCGCTCTGGGAGCCCTAGGAGCCCTGCTGTTGACCTCGTTGGCCTGGGGCATCTTCGGTTCCATCCCCACGGAGGCGCGAGGCGAAGGCATCCTACTCCGCCAAGGCGGCGTCTCCAGCCTGGTCTCCGCGGAGAACGGCCAAGTCGAGGAGATCCTCGTCGCTGTCGGGGATGTCATCGAGAAGGGTCAGGTGGTGGCTCGCATCCGCCAGGAGGAGCTGCTGCGGCAGATCCAGGACAGCCGGGACAAGCTGGCCGACATGCGGGCCGAGTTCCGGGACCTGCTGCGCTATGCCGCCGATCAAAGGCGGCTGCGCGACCAGGATCTGGCGCAGCAGCGAGCCAATCTCCGGCAGAGCATTCAGACGCTCGAACGGCAGGTCGAGCTGGGTCGCGAGCGCATCGCTTCGGAGCGGGACCTCCTCAAAGACGGCCTCATCACCAAGCAAACCCTGCTCACCTCGGAGCAGAAGCTGAACACCGATCAGGATCAACTGGCGACCTCCCGGCTCGACCTCAACGGCCTGGAGCTCAAACGCATCGAGGCCGAGCAGCAGGTGGACCAGCAGGTCCAGTCGCGAGAGGCCGAGATCCGCGATCTCGAGATCGAGTTGCGCGAGCACCAGGCGCGGCTCGGCGAGACCGCCCGCGTCGTCTCCCCCCACGCCGGCCGGGTGCTGGAGCTCCTGGTCGATCGCGGCGACGTGGTCAGCCCGGGCACGGCCATCCTCAACCTGGAGGTGATCTCGCAGGACCTGATGGCGGTGCTCTTCGTCCCCGCCACGGCCGGCAAGCGGGTACAGTCCGGCATGGCGGTCCGGGTTTCGCCTTCCACCGTCAAGCGGGAAGAGTTCGGGTCGATCCTGGGCCGGGTCACCTGGGTCGCCGAATACCCCTCTACCTCCCGGGGCATGATCCGCCTGGTCGGCAACGAGGCGCTCGCCGAAAAGCTGATGCAGGAGGGGCCGCCCATCCAGGTCAACGTGGCCCTGCAACGGGACCCCTCGACCCCGTCCGGCTTTCGCTGGTCTTCCTCGGCCGGGCCCAGCCTGAAGATCAGCAGCGGCACCCTGGCGACGGGAGACGTCATCGTCCGGCAGGAGGCCCCGATCAATCTGGTCATCCCGAAGGTACGGGAAAAGCTGGGATTCTGATGCTAGGTTTCTTCCATGCCAGGCTCGGCGCCGGCAAGGAAGCTCCGCCGCGGCGGGTCCGCACGCCCACCGTCCTGCAGATGGAGGCGTTGGAATGCGGCGCGGCGGCCCTGGGGATCGTCCTCGCCCACTTCGGCCGCTGGGTGCCGCTGGAGGAGCTGCGGATCGCCTGCGGCGTCTCGCGCGACGGTAGCAAGGCCAGCAACATGGTCAAGGCGGCGCGCCAGTATGGGCTGGAGGCCAAGGGCTTCAAGAAGGAGCCCCAAAGCCTGCGGACCACCCGGCCGCCGGCGATCCTGCACTGGAACTTCAACCATTTTGTGGTGCTGGAGGGGTTCGGCAGCAAGGGGCGGGTTCACCTGAACGATCCCGGCTCGGGACCGCGGGTGGTCAGTGAAGAGGAGCTGGACCAGGCCTTCACCGGCGTTGTCCTCACCTTCGAGCCCGCTCCCGAGTTCGAGAAGCGAGGGGCTCCCCCGCGGCTGATCCCGGCTCTGCGCAGCCGTCTGACCGGCGCCCGCGCGGCACTCGCCTTCGTCCTCCTCGCCGGCCTGGCGCTGGTGATCCCCGGGCTGGTCATCCCGGTGTTCTCCAAGGTCTTTATCGACAGCGTCCTGCTGGAGAGCCGCCAGGACTGGCTGCCGCCGCTGCTCTGGGGCATGGGTCTCGCCGCGCTGATAACGGGTGCCCTCACCTGGATCCAGCAGAGATATCTGCTGCGCCTCGAAACGCGGATGGCCGTCGGTGCCTCCAGCCGCTTCCTCTGGCACGTCCTCCGCCTGCCGACGGAGTTCTTCAGCCAGCGCTATGCCGGCGACATCAGCTCGCGGGTGGCGATCAACGATCGCGTCGCTCAGCTCCTCTCCCGCGACCTGGCCACCAACGCCGTGGGCACCCTGATGATCGTCTTCTTCGCCCTCATCCTCTTCCAGTACGACGTCGCTCTGACCCTGGTGGGGATCGCGGTGGTGTCGTTCAACGTCGCGGTCCTGCGTTGGGTCTCGCGCAAGCGGGTGGACGGCAACCGCCGGCTGGCGCAGGACCAGGGGAAGCTCCTCGGCACCGCCATCGGCGGCCTGCAGACGATCGAGACGCTCAAGGCGACGGGAGGAGAAGGCGATCTCTTCACCCGCTGGGCGGGATTCCAGGCCAAGGTGGTCAACGGCCGGCAGGACCTCGAACGCTACACCCAGATCCTCGACGCGTTCCCGGCCCTGCTCTCGGCGGTCAACACCGCCCTCATCCTCGGCATCGGGGGCCTGCGGGTCATCAACGGCGACCTGACGCTGGGCGGGCTCCTGGCTTTCCAGCTCCTCATGGTCGCCTTCACCGCGCCGGTCAACCGGCTGGTGAGCCTCGGCGGCAAGCTGCAGATGGTCGAGGGCGACATGAACCGCCTCGACGACGTGCTGCGCTACCGGACGGATTCCACGGCCGCGAGCGGCACGGGGGATTTGCCGTCCGAGGGCGCGCCGGTCAAGCTGACCGGGCACCTGGAGCTCCGCGACGTCTCCTTCGGATACAGCCGGCTCGACCCGCCGCTCATCGAGGGCCTCAGCCTCAACCTGAAGCCCGGCTCCAGGGTCGCTCTCGTCGGCGCCTCGGGGAGCGGCAAGTCGACGATCGCCAGATTGATCGCAGGTCTTTTCCACCCGTGGAGAGGAGAGATCCTCTTTGACGGCTGGAAGCGTTCCGAATTCCAGCCGGAGTTGATGACCAACTCCCTGGCCACGGTCGACCAGAACGTTTTTCTTTTCGAGGGCAGCGTACGGGAGAACCTGACGCTGTGGGATGCCACCATCCCCCTGCCCGACGTGGTTGCCGCGGCCAAGGACGCCTGCATCCACGAGGAAATCGCGGCGCGGCCGGGCGGCTACGAGAGCGCGGTCGAGGAAGGCGGCGCCAACTGGAGCGGCGGGCAGCGGCAGCGGCTGGAGATCGCCCGCGCGCTGGTAGGCCGGCCGTCGATCCTGGTGCTCGACGAAGCGACGAGCGCCCTCGATCCGGCCACCGAAAGCCGCATCGACGAGGCTCTGCGGCGGCGCGGATGCACCTGTTTGATCGTCGCGCACCGGCTGAGCACGATCCGGGACGCAGACGAGATCATCGTGCTGGAGCGCGGCAAGGCCGTCCAGCGCGGCACCCACGACGAGCTCAAAGAGGTCGAGGGCCCCTACGCCCGCCTCATCAGCGCGGAATGAGCCCATGGCGGAGCCGCGGGACCACGCAGCAGCCAGCAGGGAAGACGACGAGCTTCGGCTCGCCGGCAACGCCCCCCTTACCCTGGAAACCGACCGGCAGCTCTGGCTCGTGGAGGAGGGAAGGACCGAGATTTTCGCCGTGTCGCTCCTTGGCGCCGGACCTCGGATCCACCTCTGGACGGCCGCCGCCGGCCAACTGCTCTGCGGCTTCGCTCCGGGCGCGGACGGTGACGGGTTCGGTCTTCTCGCCGTCGGCCATCCGGGGACCCGCTTGCGGCGGCTTTCCGAGGCGGGTCTGCGGGAGATGATCCGCGATCCCGCGGCGGCCGCGGACATCGCCGCGCGGCTCGACGCCTGGCTGACAGGATTGTTCGCGGAGATCACCCGCTCGGCGGCTCCCAAAAGCTTTGTCGAGCTTCATCCCGGCGTGGAGACGCGGCTGGAGGAGACGGGCGGAATTGCCCGTCCGCGCGAGGGGGTCGCCTGGGTGCGGCACGTGGAAGGCACCTCCCATCTCCTTGGGGAGGAACGTCTGGCGATGGGCAACGGAGATCTCGTGCCGGTTCCGGAAGGTCTCTGGCTGGTCGGCGCCGGCGGGGTGCGGATCTCCGCCTTCCCTACCGAGGCGATGCTCCGCGAAGAGGGGCTCTGGCAGGGGCTCGCCCGCTTCCATACGATCTGCCTCCGCTACGTCGCCGTGCTGAGCGAGCGCGCGGAGCTGAAGGAACGCGAACGGCTCGGCCGCAAGGTGGACCTCGATCGTTCAACCCTCGGCGGCGCCTACGCCCGGCTCGCCGCCGTCCTGCAGCCCCTGTCCCGCAACGGAACGGCCATCGCGGTAGCCAATGACCCCCTCCTCGCAGCCGCTCAGCTCGCCGGCCAGGCGCAGGACCTCGCCATCCGTTCCCTGCCGGAGTGGCAACAGGGAGCCCGGCAGGGAGACCGCCTGGCGCAGATCTGCGCGGCTTCGCGGGTCCGTTCCCGCCTGGTGATCCTGCGTGACGACTGGTGGCGCCGCGACAACGGTCCGCTCATCGCCTTCCGCTTCCTCGACGCCGAGCAGAAGGTCCGGCGGCCGGTCGCCCTGCTGCCGGCCTCGGCTCGCAGCTACGAAATGGTCGACCCCGTGGAGGGGACGCGTACTCCAGTCGACACGGCGGTGGCCGAAACCCTGAGCGGCGACGCCCACATGCTCTATCCCTCCCTGCCCGAGCGGCCGGTCCACCGGGGGGACATCCTGCGCATGGCCTTCAAGGGACGGCGAAGGGATGTCCTGACCATCCTGCTGATGGGAGCCGCAGGCGGTTTTTTGGGGCTGCTGCTGCCGATCCTGACCGGCCAGGTCTTCGGCAACGTGATCCCGAGCGCCGACCGCGGCCAGCTCGGCCAGATTGCGGCAGCCCTCATCGTCAGCGCGCTGGCGGCGGCCGTCTTTCAGGTGACGCGGAGCATCGCCGTGCTGCGGCTCGGCGGCAAGGCCGACGGAGCCCTCCAGGCCGCGGTCTGGGACCGCCTGCTTTCGCTGCCGGTCTCTTTCTTCCGTCGTTACACGGTCGGCGACCTCGCCAACCGCTCGTTGGGGATCAATGCCATCCGCGAGATGGTGACCGGCAACGTCCTCACCTCCGCCCTGGCGGCGGTGTTCTCTCTGTTCAGCTTCGCCCTGCTCTTCTACTACAGTTGGCGATTGGCGCTGCTGGCGACAGCGCTCGTGCTCGTCCTCGCCGCGGTGACGGCTGGGCTCTCCTACCTGCAGCTCCGTCACCAGCGGGCGCTCCTCGCGCTGCAGGGCAAGATCGCCAGTCTGGTCTTCGGGTTGATCCACGGCATCGGCAAGCTGCGGGTGGCCGGCGCCGAGACGCGGGCCTTTGCCCGCTGGGCCGCACGTTTCGCCGAGCAGCGGCAGCGCACCCTGGCGGCGCAGCGGACGGCCAACGCCCAGGCGGCGTTCAACGCCGTGTATGGGGTGCTCACCTCCTTGGCGGTCTTCGCCGTGGTCGGCGTCTCCTCCGAGACCGCCATGCCCATCGGCGAGTTCCTGGCCTTCAACGCAGCCTTCGGTCAGTTCCTGGCGGCGACGCTGGCGGTGGTTTCCGTCCTCTCGACCGTGCTCGCGCTGGTGCCGGTCTACGAGCGCCTGCAGCCGATCCTGGAGACGGTCCCCGAGGTGGACGAATCCAAGGCCGAGCCGGGCGAGCTGGCGGGCGAGATCGAGTTCAGCCACGTCTCCTTCCGCTATCAAGCGGACGGCCCGCTGGTCCTGGACGACGTTTCCTTTCGGGCCGGCGCCGGAGAGTTCATCGCCCTGGTCGGACCTTCGGGAGCGGGCAAGTCGACCTGCCTGCGGCTGATCCTGGGCTTCGAGAAACCCGCCTCGGGCTCGATCTACTTCGACGGGCAGGACCTCTCGGGCCTGGCCGTCCAGTCCGTGCGCCGCCAGATCGGCGTCGTCCTTCAGACGGGCCGGCCCATGGCGGGAAGCATTTTCTCGAATATCGTAGGCAGCTCCAATCTGGGGATCGATGCCGCCTGGGAAGCGGCACGGATGGCGGGCCTCGAGGAGGACATCAAAGCCATGCCGATGGGGATGCACACGGTGATCTCCGAAGGGGCCGAAACCTTTTCCGGCGGCCAGAAGCAGCGCATCCTGATCGCCCGCTCCATCGTCCATCGGCCGCGCATCATTCTGTTCGACGAAGCGACGAGTGCCCTGGACAACCGGACGCAGGAGATCGTCAGCCGCAGCCTCGAGAGCCTGAAGGCCACCCGCATCGTCATCGCCCACCGCCTGAGCACCATCCAGAACGCCGACCGCATCTACGTCGTCGAGGGGGGACGGGTCGTGGAGGAGGGGACCTACCAGGAGCTCCTCCGCCGGAGTGGCCCCTTCGCCCGGCTTGCCGAGCGGCAGATGGTCTGAGGGAGGAGCGAAGAATGGCGATTCCGATGGCTCCGTTCTGGGCATTCTCCCTCGAAGGGGCGACCAACTTGGCTGACGGGGGGACCTCGTACCGAACAGGGGGAGACCGCTCCCGAGTGGGGAGGGACCGCTCCCGAACGGGGAGCGCCCCGTCCCCACTGGGGAACGGCCTCTCTCCACTGGGGATCGGTCCCTCCCCACTCGGGAGAGTCCCGTCCCCACTCGGGATCGGCCTCTCCCCGTTCGGGATCGGCCTCTCCCCGTTCGGGATCGGCCTCTCCCCGCTCGGGAGAGCTCCATCCCCACTGGGGAGCGGCTTCTCCCCACTCGGGGGATCTCCGTACCCGTTGGGCAGAGGCCGGCACCCACTCAAGAGCGCCGCCGTACCTTTCAATATCTCCAGCAGGGAGGATCCTGCCGCATGAGAAAAGTTCTCTTCCTCTTCGGCCAACTCAACGATGACGATGTCGAGTGGATGCTCGCCGCCGGCGCCAAGCGATTCCTGCCCACGGGCGCCACCCTCATCGAGCAGGGCGTTCCCGTCGACGCCGTCTTCATCCTGCTGGAAGGCAGGCTCGGCGTCTGGCTCAAGGGCCGGAAGGGTCCGGAGCGGGAGATCGCCCGCTTGAACGCCGGCGAGATCGTGGGCGAGATGTCCTTCGTGGACGCCCGGCCTCCATCGGCAACAGTGAGGGCCCTGGAGGACTCTACCGTCTTCGCCGTCGCCAAGTCCGTTCTCAACGCCAAGCTCGCCGCCGACCAGGGCTTCGCGGCGCGGTTCTACAGGGCGCTGGCGATCTATCTCTCCACCACGGTCCGGGAGCGGCACCAAGCTATGGGCTACGGCACCGCCCCGGCGGAGGACGAAGGGGAGGAAGACGACGCCGACGAGCTGGACGCCAATGTGCTCGACGGCGTCTATCTGGCCGGGGAGCGGTTTGACCGGATGGTGAAGCGGGTGATGGTGACCTGAGAAGTCCTTAAGCCCCCTTGCGATTACCCCTCCCGGCATCCCGCCATGGACCCACCTACCCGGCAAGCCGAAACCACCGAGGAGATCCGAAAGCAGTGGCTCTCCGGCCACCTCTATTATCACGAGGACCCCGATCGCGCCGTCCGGGGCTTCGTCCACCCGCTCGCCGCCGCTCTCGCAAGAGATGGATCGATCACGGGTTTCTTCTTCATCCGCCATGGCCTCGGAGGTCCTCACATCCGGCTGCGGCTGCGGCCGGTCACCGGGGCTGGCGAGCGAGTGCTCGAAGAGATGGAGCATTTCGCCCGCACCTTCCTGGCTCGCGAGCCCTCCATGCGCTCCCTGGAGGCGGATGCGATCCGGCGCTCGAACACAGCGATCCTGAAAGCCGATCCGCACGAGGTCGACGACGCGATCTACCCGGACAACTCGCATCACGTGGTGCCGTTTCGACCCGAGATCGAGCGTTACGGCGGCCCGGACCGGTTTCGCCTTTCCCTTGACTACTTCACGCTGTCGAGCGTGGCGGCGGTCGATTTCCACGTCCGGCTCGGAGGCGCCGCGCGCTCGGTCCAGCTCGCCCAGGCGTACGGGATCCTGCTCCGGCAGGCTCTCGGATTTGCCATCGGCGAGGACGAGCTGGCCGACCTCCTTCGATATGGCGTCGACTGGTTGGGGCAGGAGATGCCGAAGGTGGTCGAGAAGGGCGACGAGGTCGCGCGGGCCCAGATGGGGCTCTTCCTCCAGCTCCTGTTCAGCAGCCTGGACGAAGCACGCACCCTTCGCGCACGGGCCGAGGTCTCCGATTTTTCCCCACCGGGTCTCCTCGTTGCGGGCGCCAGCAGGCTCTCCGCCGCGATCGGACCTGCGGAGCGCGGAACCCGGCTCCGCATCGGCGCGAGCCAGCTCCATATGACTGCGTCTCGGCTGGGGCTCACCCACGCGGAGGAGGTCTACCTCAGCCGCCTTCTGACACGCACTCTTGAGGAGGTGTGCTCCGGCCGGGGAACCGACCTCTCCTGGATCCGGGAGACCGCGGCTGGGAAAGCCGCCGAAGACTCTGCAAGTGCGCTACGCCAACTCCTCCCGCACGCTCTAGCGGCACTTGCCGCGCTCCCCGGGACGGGTGCGGATCGCGGGTAACCGGCCCGGTTGCCGGTCAGGGCAGCGCCGCCACGGGATCCGTGACGCGCTCCTCCGTCGCCTGGGAGGGTCGCAACAACCCCTCTGCGATCAGACGGCGCGCCAGCACCAGCCTTCCCTTCGCGTCCAAGCCGGGGATCTCGGACACACGGAACCGGTTGTGGTCACGGATGAACTCCAGCGCTCGAAGCATGTGCGGCGGCCCGCTGAGCCGTCCATCGCCGAAGAAGATGGTGCTCTTACGGCTCCCCTCGGCGTCAAAGACCTCTTCGACCGTACAGAGAACGTCCGCTCGTCGCTCGACCTCCGAGTCGACGGCGAGTCCTGCGGCTCCTGCAAGAGCGTCGAACCGGCCGTCGCACGGGAATCCCTGGAGCGCCACCCGGTTGCGCTTCACCGCGGCGAGCACGCCGTCGAAGGAGACTTCCTGGAACACCTCCATCACCTGCTGAAAGGTGCTCCGCATGCGGTCACAGATCTGTTCGTTGTCGACGAAGCCGGGCGGGAGGGCTCGACGCAGATCCTGGGAGTGGAGCGCCGCGTACTCGGCGGCGAGCTTGAGGAAGTCCACCCAGAACAACGGCGTGATGTAGATGCTCAGGTGCAGGCTCGTACGGTCCGGGGTCGTGGCAAAGTGCGGCATCCCCCGCGGGATGAAGAGCAGGTCACCGGGCCGCAGGCGGACCTCGGCGAGAACCGGAGTCTCGGTGCGGCGTTGCCATTCCGCGGGGAATTCGAGGTTTCTCTTCTGCGACAGGTCGAGCTGCAGCACGGTGATCTCGTGGAGTCGCCAGACCGCCTCGCCCTCCAACTGCAGGATGAGGATGTCGTCGTTGGCGGTATAGGTCGGGTGCGTCCTAGCCCCCGCTGGGGTCAGGAAGGCGTTGACTTGGACCTTCGCGTGAAAGACCCTCCCCAGATGATGGACGAGGCCTTGGAGGGACGGCCAGTCGGCCAGCCTCTTGAGGATCTGGGCGAATCCTCTCCGGAAGTTGCCGAGAACGGCGCCCGGCGTGAGGTCTTGCGCCTGATGGATGTCGACCCGTACCCCCTCGTCCTTCGGTAGCAGAACGAATACCACACCGCTGCGTGTCGAGCTCACCCACGCGTCGATGTCGCGCAGAGAGAAGTAACGGGCGAAACGCCCGGACGCATGGCGTACGTGGAGGAATGTCGTCTCCCAGTAATCGGTGAAGAATTCCTTGGTCGATGTCGGGGCGATCAGGTCGGCGAAGCTCGCCGCGAGATCATCACGGGTCCCTGCTTCGTGCTCCATCGTGTCGCTCCTACACGAGAAACAGCCGCTCCCCGGGCCCAATGCCCGAGGAGCGGTCCGATCATTGGACGCTCAGCTCAGCTCCTCGTCTTTGTTGGTGCACGAGCCGCCGTTGGTGTTGCACGTCCCACCGCCGCTATTGCATGTACCGCCGGTCGTATTGCATGTTGTACCACCGCTATCACAGGTGCCGCCAGAGGTGTTGAGGTCGCCGCCGCTCACCGACTCGAGATCGTCGTCGGAGAGGGCCTCGATTTCCAGGTTCTGGGGATCCTTAGGTTCGGACATTCCGGTGCTCCTTTCTGAGAGATGCTATCTCTCCACGGCGACCCGACTCGCGGAGGGATTTCCGTCGAGATCACGGATTGCCAGTTGATCGATCAAGAGCTCGAAACCTCTTCGCTCCATGAATGCATCGAGGGGAAAGTCCGTCGGCGATGGTAAGGACTCGACGAAGTGCAGCGACCCTCCCGCCATCCTTGCAAGGCTGGAAACGAACAGACGGCAGAGCGACGGCGAGTCGAAGCGGACAAACTGCGGCTTCTGCTTTCCACAACTCGCAAGCTCGTGGTAGTAACCCTCTTCCGGGAGTCCCAAGCTACGGCGCCATCGATCGACGAGTACGTAGGACCGGCGGTCGGTGGCGCTCTCAACGCGGTCACGAAGCTTCGCGACCGCGATCGTCCATGAACGGCGGCGGGTAACGACGTTCTCGCACGTCAGACGATTGAAGATCACGACGTCCCCATCGCCCTCGGACCATGCAAACGGAAACACGCCGCGAGCTTCCCCGGGCCCGAACATCAGCAGGAAGCGCAATCGATTCGGTAGCCCGGAGTCGGACACGGTACTGAGGCTCGCCGGAAGAACGCGACGACCGGAGCGGTCGACCAGGCGGAAAGCCTCGGCGTCGAGATCCGCCTGGACCACGAGATCGTCGAGGCTGAGCCTGCGCTCGCGCGGCAGGTCGAGGCGCAGGCCGCGGAGGTCCAGGACCCTGGCGGCTTGAGGCGGATGAGCTCTCGCGAGGTTCATCCAGGGGTACTTGATCTCGAGAAGGTCCACCTCCTCACCTTCGAGGTCGATCACCGATCTCGCGATGAGATGATCGAGCATGCGATCGCGCCGCGAATCCTCCAACGCTGGCACGACTCGGCTCAGGTACCGCCCCGTACCTTCGTTGACGTTGTTGAGCACCCAGGCAGAGCCTTCAGGATTCGTGGGCTGGAGGAACACACTGGAGCCCACGAGGGGTGCATAACGGCGTGGAAGAGTTTCCAGCAGTTCTGCGAGCGCCGGCGCCGAAAGCGAGTCCTTCGCTGGAGATCTGCTTACCAGCTCCCTGGTTCGGGAGAGGAGCCATTGTCGATTCTCTCGCAAGCCTGCGAGGGCGGGCGATGACAAGGGGTCGAAGGTACTGAGCGAGGACTCCTTCGCTGCATCATAAAACTTGAGAAACTGCCTCCATACCGGAGCGAATCCCTCGGCGAGCTCGTTGAACGGGATCTGGCGGCGAGCCAGCGCATGGTCTCGCCACCAGGAGGCCAGCGTGTGCTGAACGTCGTGGCGCAGATTGAACAATCCATCGAACCGCGAGACCAGGCGGACGACGCGGAGAATCTCGTCCACCGCCGCCGACGCGATCTCGAAGACACCGCGGTCGTCGCCCGGGTCGCGCGCGGCTTCGCACAGCACGTCTTCGAAGAAGCTCGTCCGGGTCGCGAGATGCCCGCGGTGCCCGGCGAAGGGCGCCACCGTGTGCATCATCCGTGAGTACGACTCGGCCATCTCGAACACCGCGACTTCGGGGCGAGGAGCCGAGGCGAATGCCTCCTCTCCTGCCACTAGCTCTGCGATAGCCTCCGCGATTTCGCGAGCGCCGAGCTCCTCCTTCGGGATCGATCGCAAGAAGTTGCTGATTCGCCGCTCGAGCCAGGGCTCATGAAGGGGCCAGGGCGGAAGGAGGAGCAGCAGCCCGAGTTGGAGGAGCTGTTCGAGGTTGGCCCGAGCGTCGCTCGCGCCCCCCGTCGACGGCGGTAGCCCGGTCTCCAGCCGAGCCAGGAGATCGTCGTACCGGAGCGCACCCTCCTGCAGCGTTTCGCGTGCGGCGCCCAGCAGCGGGTTGGAGAAGGTGACCTTGACCCTCGCGCGCCCGACGTACAGCAACTCCTCCGCGTCAGGCTCGAGCTTCCAGTAACCGTCGCGCACGAAGCGGAACCGTCTCGGCTCGAGTTCCTCGACACTGTCGTTCCAGGCCACCAGCGCGCGCCTTCGCATCGCCGGATGGCACATCAGCAGTGCTTGGAACTGCTCGAGCTGCGGGCGCTTGAGTCGGACCAACGACACCTCTCTTTGCGGGGCGCAGTCGAAGTGCAAGCCGCGCGCGACGGCCGAGCGTCGAATGCTCCCTGGTGCGTAGGAGGTGAGCGTCGAATTGGCGGACAGTTTCGCCGCAGCGCGGGTGACGAACCGTAGAAGGCTCTCCTCCCACTTCGCAGGCGGCTTCCCAAAGTCCGATGCTATGAGGGACGGTGCCTGACTGCGAACCTTCCGCACCAGGTCCGGCGTTCCAATGGCCACGCCCCGAAGGAACCTGCAATCCTCGATGAGGTCGAGGACATGGCGACGTTCTCGGGTGAGCTCGCGCGCGTAGATGACGTCGAGCGCGCGGTCCTGCGCGCGGAGTTGCTCCTCGAGGGTCACGATTCGCTCCGCCAGGCTCGCCGAGATCCGGAGCAGTGCAGGCCACTCAGCTTTCTTGCTGTATCGGTTTATATCCCGTCCGTTGAAGCAGCTCCGCTTGACCGCGAGCAGGAGCCGCCGGTCGGTAGGGCCGAAGCTGGAGAGGGTCTCGGTGATCGCGTCGACCATTGCGCCCCTGGTTGCCGCGAGCTCGCGTTCCACCTCCTCTCGAGCTTGCAGCAGCGCCGCCGCAGTGGGACTCTTGAGCGGGTCCAAAACTTGTGCGGGGAGACCCGCGAGTCGACCGATAACCGGGGGAACGGTCAGCCCAGGCGACGTTAGGGTGGCGGTGCTGGCCGGAGACGCCCCAAGCTCGATAGGACCAAGCTTGGACAATGCTGAGAACGTCATCGCCTAGGCCTTTCCCCAGAGCCGCAGACGAACCCGTTCCCCCGCGCAAGTTGCCCGGTCTTCCAGCCCATTCATAAGTAACGGTGCGTCGGCAAGCTAAAGAGGAGCCATCGTCGGCAAGTTAAGAGCGTCGCTCGCGAATTGCCAAGGAGCCCTCCTAACGGAGCTACACTGGTAGGTCTCAAGAAGGGTGTAGCGATGAGATGCCCTCAATGCCAGTTCCAGAACCCTGTCGGCACTAACTTCTGCGGCCACTGCGGGGTAAAGCTGCCAGCGGCCTGCCCCCAGTGCGGCGCCGAGAACCCTTCCGGCTTTAATTTCTGCGGTACGTGCGGCTCTCCCTTGGCAGGCTCCGTCATCGGACCCAATACCAGTCCTGCTCGCGAGCCGGCTCAGCTCCCGCGCCGGCCGCCGGTCCAGGACTACACCCCATCCCATCTATCTGACCAAGTCCTCCAGTCCCGTACCGCCCTCGAAGGCGAGCGCAAGCAGGTCGCCGTCCTCTTCTGCGACCTCGTGGGCTCGACCGCCCTTGCCGAGCGGGTGGGGCCGGAGACGATGCATCTCCTGCTCAACCAGTTCTTCGAGCTCGCCCTGCGGGAGGTCCACCGCTACGAGGGGACGATCAACCAGTTCCTCGGCGACGGCTTCATGGCGCTCTTCGGAGCCCCCATCACTCACGAGGACCACCCGCGCCGGGCGGTGCTCGCCGCCCTCGGCCTGCGGAAGGGGCTGGAGGAGCGCCGGGCCGAGCTGGAGGATCTTCACGGTGTGGCGCTCCAGGTCCGCATGGGGCTGAACACCGGCTGGGTGGTGGTGGGAGGCATCGGCGACCACCTCCGCAAGGACTATACGGCCATCGGCGATACGACGAACCTCGCGGCCCGCCTCCAGCAGATCGCCGAGCCGGGAGCGATCCTCGTGAGCGAGGCGACCAGCCGCTTTCTCCAGGGCGTCCAGATGAAGGCCCTGGAGCCGGTTCAAGTCAAGGGGAAGGAGGCACCATCTAGGCGTTTCGGGTTCTGGAGCGGGCGCCGTACAGTCGGAGGAGGCGGTGCTGGGGGCGATGTCGTGCAGCAGTCCTTTCGTCGGCCGCCGGCGGGAGATGACGATCCTCGAGGAGCTGCTGGAGCGGGCGGAGAGGGGGGGCAGGTCCCTTTTGGGTGCAAGCCATTGCCGCTCCTGCGGCGGCGTCCTGTATCTACCGAGGAATCAGACTCCTGCGGAAATGAACGAGCAACCTGGAGGGATTCCCCTCAGGTTGCTCGCACACTAGATCACGCCTACACCGCTGCCTCGGCCTCGCCTATGCCGCCGTCTTTGCAGCCGCCGCCGCTATCGCAGCCGCCGCCATTTGTGCAGGCGGGGCCGGCTTCGGTCCCTCCGCTGACATCCTCGAGCTCTTGTTCGGAGAGCGGCTCGACAACAAAGTCCAGACCGCCTCCTTCTTCTTTCTTGTCCTTTTCGCTCATGGTGAGCTCCTTTCCTGCAATATGCCTGTCTCGGAACACCCCGGACAGGCCGAGGACCCGGATCGGTCGGGGTACGAATTGCCGATAATGGGGATGATCTCGTCCATTGAAAAGCGCAGTCGCAGGCATCCACGGTCCACGACCATGCCACTGTTCATGATCTTATGGCTGCATCCTCCCATGCAGAGCGGCAACACCTTGCAGTTGCGACACTCGGGAATCTCAAAGGGATCCCACCCGAGCCACTTCAGCAGGTTGTATGGATTAGTCACGATCTCGCTGCCGTTGACGTCGAGCTTCCCGATACCATACTTCTCCGCTTGGCCGAGATCGTGGTAGCACTTGAGCAAATTTCCTGAGGGATCGATCACATAGTAGTGTTGGGAGTTAGCCCCGCAGAAGGTTCGCACGGGTCTGGTGAGAACACGGCCGCCGAGAGAAAACCCATTTTCCAGCGCAAGACGGACAAGAGATGCCTCGATTGCCGCGAATTGCTCTGGAGTGAGGCAAGAAGCGTGATAAGGGGCGCTGTTTTCGTTGACGTCGTCTACGTGCGCGAAATATACGCTCACCCTGCCGGCGAGGCCGCGGTTCATTAGATCGTCGAGGAGCTCTGGGATCGCCGCGCAGTTTCTGGCGTCGACGTTGATCCTCAAGTAAACCTTGAACTCGTCGCAAGTCTCTTCGACGTTGTGGAGAATTTTGTCATAGGTCGGTTTCCGGCTCGGCAGGCAGCGGGTAGCATTGTGAAATTCACGGCTGCCGTCCAGCGATATCTGTACATTGGTGATGCGAGAATTCTTCAGGTGCCGTCTCATCTTCTCGTTGAGGAGATAGCCGTTGGTGATCAGGTCAGCCCCGTAGCCACAATTCTTGCGTTCGCAGGCCGCGATGAAACGGAGACTAAGGTCCTCAACTACATCCATGGCGAGAGAGGGATCTCCGCCGGTCCAGACGATCCTAGTTCCCGTGTTCTCCGGTAGTTTGTTCTCGAAGAACCAACCGATCCTGGAGCGGACCTCGAGGCTCATATTGTTTGCATTGCGGTCGACGTAGCAATACTCGCAAGCGAAGTTGCAGCGCAAAGTCGGAGCAATGATCAGAGTCAGACCATGGCCACCAAAGCGGTTGGCTTGGTTCTTGGTCTTGAGGAGCTTGATTTCGTCCAATTGCTTGGGAATGAGAAATTTCCCCTTGATGAGATCGCGCCTGAGGTTCTGCAGGTGAGCCGCGTCCTCAGGGACGGGATGCCCATCCAAGATGCCCCTCACGCCGCGATATTGATTCAAATCGAGCCGGATGAGAGCCGTAGATCGGAAGTTGATACCCCAGACGACATCGTCTTTTTCGACGAAATGGTTGTAGAGCGAGGGCTTGTAGTCATTCTCGCTTTCAGGCTCGCTGTTGGAGGACCGCAGGATGGGAAGGGCGGAGGCTTTCATAGCGGACTCCTTTGTGGCTTCGACCAGTAAATGCGGTTTCTTGAGAGCGAGACCAGGTGGCGGGGGAGCAGGCGATCATCCCAGGGACCCTTGCCATCTGACCTTTGGAGGGCGGGGGGAGGGGGACAATGCAACGCCGCATGAGGTGGACTCCTACTACAATACTTCCATAGTGCCTGGGGTCGTTGACCGCATCAGTACGGTCTTGGTCCGGCCGAGAGGCAATTCGTAGTTTAGGCAAAAAGATGCAAACGACAACACGCGAAGGGGTGGTTGTGAGCCCTCTCCAATGGGGTGGTGCACGCGCACGGGAACCGACCCGCCGGTGTGGGAAGGCCCGGGAACGTCTAGGATGGAAGCCTGGGAAACTCTCCCCTTTCGCTTCAAGCCTGCGACCATTAGACTGTCCTTCGTGGTCGCGAGGCGCGCGATGAACTGTCCGCAATGCGATTTTGAGAGCCCTCCGGGCATGAAGTTCTGCGGCCAGTGCGGGGCCAGGCTGGCTCCCACGTGCCCGCAATGCGGCACCGAGAATCCGCCGGGTTTCAGGTTCTGCGGCGAGTGCGGTCGGGCCCTGGGCGCTGCCGAGCCGGTCCCGCAGCCGGCGCCCTCTCCTAAGCCGCTGGTCCTTGCAGCAGAGCAGGCGGAACGCCCGTCCGCTCCACCCGAGGGGCCCCGGAGTTACACGCCGGCGCATCTGGCGGAGAAGATCCTGCAGTCCCGGGCCGCTCTGGAAGGCGAGCGCAAGCAGGTCACCGTCCTATTTTGTGACCTCGTCAATTCGACGGCCCTTGCAGACCGGCTGGGGCCGGAGATCATGCACCTCCTCCTCAACCAGTTCTTCGAGCTGGCCCTGGCCGAGGTCCACCGCTACGAGGGCACGGTCAACCAGTTCCTCGGCGATGGCTTCATGGCCCTCTTCGGCGCTCCCATCGCGCACGAGGATCACGCGCGCCGGGCTGCGCTCGCCGCCCTCGGGCTTCAGAACGCGGTGAAGGACCACCGGGGCGAGTTCGGCGAGGGGCACGGCGCCGAGCTCAAGGTCCGGATGGGCCTCAACACCGGCTGGGTTGTGGTCGGTAGTATCGGCGACCATCTACGCATGGACTATACGGCTGTCGGCGACACCACGAACCTGGCGGCCCGCCTGCAGCAGGTTGCCGAACCGGGCGCAATCCTCGTGAGCGAGGCCACGGCCCGCTTCCTCCGGGGGACGATCCAGTTAGAGGCCCTCGAGGCGGTGCAGGTCAAGGGTAAAGCGGAGCCGATCCGCCCGTACAGGGTGCTCGGCATGGTGCGCCTCCCTTCCGAGGTTGCGGTGCCCACCGGGACGGCACTCTCGCCGTTCGTCGGCCGCCAGCGCGAGATTTCCGTGCTCGATGAGCTGCGGGAGCTCGCCGCGGAAGGGAAAGGGCAGATCGTGGGCATCGCCGGGGAGGCCGGTTCGGGCAAGTCGCGCCTCCTCTATGAGTTCCGTCATCGGCCCTGGAAGGGTGACGCAGTCTGGCTGTCTGGTCGGTGCCTCTCCTACGGGAGCCGCATTCCTTATCTGCCGCTGCTCCACATGTTGCGCGGCTGGTGGGGGATCGCCGAGACCGACGCGCCTGTGGAGGTGACGGCTCGGCTTCGTCGCGCCCTGAAGTGGGCCGGCGTGGACGCGGAGGAGTCCCTGCCTTATCTCCTATCTCTCATGGGGATTGACGAAGGAACGGAGAGCTTGGCCGAGCTGAGCGCGCAGGCCCTCCAGTCCAGGACCTCGGCGATCCTTCGGCAGATGATCTTTGGCGCCGGCCAAGGGCGCTTGGTCATTCTTGAGATCGAGGACCTGCATTGGATCGATCCGACATCGGAGGACTTCCTCGAATTCCTGGTCGAGGGGCTGGCGCCCTTCCCGATGCTGCTGATCCTCACCTACCGCTCCGGCTATCAGCCGCGCTGGATCGAAAAGACCTCCATCACTCAAATCGCTCTACGGCGACTTACCGAGCAGGAGAGCCAGATCATCCTGGAGGCTGTCCTGCGCCGATCCAAGCTGCCAGGCGAGTTGGCCCGCGTGGTCCTCAGCAAGGCGGAGGGGAACCCGTTCTTTCTCGAGGAGCTGACGCGTTGGCTTCTGGAGCACCCGTCGCTGACGGACGTCTCGGTCCCCGACACCATCCACGGGGTGCTGATGGCCCGCATCGACCGGCTGCCAGAGGGCCACAAACGGCTCCTGCAGACCGCCTCCGTTCTTGGCCGGGAGTTTCTCCTCAAGACTCTGACGACGCTTTGGGATCAAAGCGGAGATGTCGCGCGGCTCCTCTCGGACCTCGAACGCTGGGAGTTTCTATACGAGGAGCCCACAGTCGAGGAGTCCAAATACTTCTTTAAGCATGCCCTCACCCAGGAGTCGGTCTATCAAACCCTGTTGACCAGCCGTCGCCAGGCTCTCCACGCGGCGGCCGGTCAGGCTCTTGAGCGTCTCTACGCGGGCCGATTGGAAGACGTTTACGACCAACTTTCCTACCACTACTCAGAGGCCGCTCTTCCCGAAAGGGCGGTCACCTATCTCGCTCTGTTCGCGGAGCAGGCGGCTCGCGGATACGCTCACGCCGAGGCCGCCCAGGCACTACGCGAAGCGCTCGCGCACGCCGAGCGCCTTCTGGATTCCGAGCGGGACCGCCGCTCCATGGAGGTGATTGTTCAATTAGCCCAGTCTCTCCTTCCCCTGGCTCGCTTCTCCGAGACCCGGGAGGTCTTCTCCCGTTACCGCGAGGCGCTGGAGCGTTTGGGCGACGCCTCCCTGACCGGCCGCTATTTCTTCTGGCTGGCCCACACCCACAGCTACCTTGGAGACCAGACCGCGGCAGAGAGCGCGGCGCGGCAAGCCATCGCGTCGGCGCGGCAGGCCGGGGACGCCACGACGGAAGGCCAGGCCTGGTACGTCCTTTCCAGAGACGCCTTCTGGTCGGGCCGGTTCTCCGAAGGCATCGAGCACGGCCGGCAGGCGGTGGCCCTGTTGGAGCAGGGCAAGGACCGCTGGTGGCAGGGGCAGGCGTATTGGGTCGCAGGGTTTCACCATTACGTGCTGGGGCAGTTCAGGGACGCCTTTGCGATGATGGACCGGGCCGCGGAAATCTGGCGGGCTCTCCAGGATCCCCGCCTGGACCCCTCCTGGAGCACCGGGTACTTCCATGCCTCGCTGGGGGAGTGGGAGAGCGGAATTCAGGAATGCCAGGAGGGGCTCGCGCGGGCTCAGGATCCTCTCAACACCGCGGCGGCTCTCGGCTTTCTCGGCTACGCCTATCTGGAGAAAGGCGATCTGGTTCAGGCGATCGGCGCTCTCGAAGACTCCGTCGGGCGTCTCCGCCAAGCAGGGATGCAGCAGCTTCTGGGGTGGTTTTCCGCCTTTCTTGCCGAGGCCTATCTCCTCTCGACTCGCTCCTCTGAGGCCTGGGCCACGGCTGAAGAGGCTCTTGTGATCACCGAGGGCGTCCACTTCAAGTATGGGAGCGGTTTGGCCCAGCGAGCCTTAGGGCGGATCGCCCGGGCCATCGGCGATCCGATGCAAGCCAAGAGGGAGCTCGACCAGGGCCTCGAGAGCTTCCACGCGATCGGGGCTTCCTTCGAGGCAGGCCGTACCCGGCTGGATCTGGCGCTGGTGGCCGGCCCCGGTTCCGAGGAGGCGGCGTGGCAGCTCGGAGAAGCCCGGCGGCTCTTCGCCGAGCTGCAGCTCCCTACTTACGTGGAAAGGACCGAGCGCCTGGCCGCCGAGCTCGCGGGAGCGGTGTCGCTCCCGCGGTCGAACGGTCCGAAGACGAGATAGGCCTTGGCCTCCGGCTCGCCATCCGGCCGGCAGACGAGCTTGACGTGGCTCAGGATTCGAACGCAGAAGCCGCGGAGTCCGACCTCGGCAACCGGCCAGCGCTCCGGAGCCGTCCAGAAGGAGTCGTAGCCGGGCCAGGCGAGCGCGGCCGCTCGCTTCTCGGGCGAGCACAGGCCTCGCGATTCCAGCCGGCCGAAGAGCTCCTGCCAACGGGGTTCGCGGCTGGGCTGGCGGGGAAACGAGCCTTCGATCCCGATCCGCGGCAGGACCTCCTCGGCGACATCAAACGAGAGGTGGAGCCTCTCGACACCCTCGAAGAGAGGAGTGATGTCTGCGGCCGCGGCGACCGTTCGCGGCGCGACATCCTGAAGGAATTCGAGGACTTGGCTCGGCTCCATGCCGAAGATTTCCAGCCGCACGGCGTCGGTCCCCCGAGCCCGCAGGCTGAAGACGTAGAGGAGCCGTGCCGGGCGGGGAAGGGAACGCAGACAGGCGAGGATCAGAGCGCTTTGGACGGCTGAGAGCGGCCTGCCTTGAAGAGCAGGAAAGAGCGTACCGACGAGCCACCCGGCGTCGAGGTCCGCCGGGAGCTTGGCGCAGATGACGGGCCTTGGCGTCTCCTCGCGGTCGAGGTCGAACTCCAACCAGACGGAGCGAACGGGCGCCAGGGAGCCCTCCGGATCGCACCAGCGGGTGAGAAACTCGGCGGCCGGCAAGGAAGGGAGCCGCGCCGCCGTGTCGCAAGCCTGGGCGGCTGTGAGGAGGCGGAGCGAAAGATCCACCGCCGTGGATCCTGGCGCGAGCCGGATTTCCAGAGTTCCCTGGCAGTCGCCCGGGAGCGTCCGAGCAAGCCGATGAAGCCGCACGACGGCGCTGGAGTCGAAGAGCGGCTCGGCAAGCCGGGACCCGAGCACGGCCAGCCAGTCGGCGGCGGTCAGAGGAAGGAGCGGCGTCCGCGCGGATGGACCGATCCTGTCTACGGAGGGGGCCAAGCTCCCCCGGCGGCCTGCTCGAGGTCGTCGTCCGAAAGCTCCCTGTCGCTGTCACAGAGCTCCGCCATGTCTCCCACGGTCAGGCGGTATCCGCGATCGACCGCCCAGCGGAGCGCCGCGTCGGGGTTGTGGAGCTGTTGTCGAGACTCGACGAGCAGCGCGGGATCTTTCCGCAGATCCTCCAACAAACGGTTCAGCTCGGAGCTGCGCATAAGACTGTCTCCTTAAGGACTCCTTACAGGATGCTCCAAACTTCGGGGTAAATCAACCCCTGCTGCCGCCCATGCAAAAATCGCCCCCGCCTGCCGGCGGCACCCACGAGCTTAGCCCACAGGACCGTACCGCGACCGCCGAACGTGCTGGCGCAGGCCGTCGAAGATCCAGGGCAGCATGCGCTCGGTGCCGCGGTCCAGGGCCCAGCGCGGCGCGGCGGCGGCTTCGGTGTAGAGGTGGCAGACGGCCAGGGTGCGGTTCCCCGCCAGCGCCGTCAAGCTCCAGGAGCCGCGATGGTCCTTGACGTTGCCCGAGCCGGGAACGGCGGCCCAGCGGAGCCGCCAGACCTTTCCCGACGGTGCCGCCTCGACGCTCTGGACGAAGCGGACCCGGTAGCGGAGCTCGCCGACGGGCGGCGGAAAATCCAGCGCGTGAGTGCTCAGCGCCGAGCCGTCCGCTTGTGGCTGGACATCGGACTTCTCCAGGTAGGGCATGAACTCGTTCCAGTGCGCATAGTCGGTGAGGGCTCGCCACACCCGCTCCGGCGGCGCCTCGATCACGCCCCGCCCGATCCCTTCCCGCGGCTTGTCCGCTCCGGCGACTGCCATCTCTACCCACACCATGCCCGTCGGCGTCGGATGCGCCTCTCCGGGCAGGCGGAGCTCTGGAGAGGTCGATGCGACAAGGACGAGCGACGCGGCGAACAGGGTCGGGCGCACCATCGCGGAGATTCTACCGTCGGGATCGGAGCTAGGATGGCGGCCGTGAACTGGCGGCGGATCGCCGGCCGTCTCGTGGGCCTGGTCCTTCTCTTCGTCCTTCTGGTCTGGGCCTATCCCTACCTGCGCAACCTCACCCGCGTCGTCGGGCTGCTGTGCGAGCCTGCCCCCGAGATCCTGCCCGTGCCGGTCGAAGGCGTGGTCCGCTCGCAGCTCGCCGATACCTGGGGAGCGCGGCGGAGCGAGGGCCGCAGCCACGAAGGGATCGACATCTTCGCTCCTCGCGGCACGCCCGTGCGCGCCGCCACCCGCGGCGTCGTCGTGCGCAAGGGCTGGAACCGCCTGGGGGGCAAGACGGTGAGCGTCTTCGGTCCGGCCGGCTGGTTCCACTACTACGCTCACCTCGACGATTGGGACGCTCCGGGTATCGGAGATTGGGTGGAGGCGGGAACGGTGCTCGGTTACGTCGGCGACACGGGCAACGCCAAGGGCACCCCGCCGCACCTGCACTACGGCATCTACGTCTCCGGCGGCGCACGCAACCCGTATCCGCTGCTGGCGCGGCGGTGAGGCGGGGCTCAACGCCGGGTGATCGTGCCGTGGAAGTTCCGCGGCTGAGGCACGGAGATCAGCGCCATGCGGACCGCTTCAGGATCGGACAGCCGGACGCGGTAACGGGTGCTCATCAGGTGACACAGCAGGATCAACTGCGCGGTGCCCAGGCCGGCCCCGATGCATCCCCTGGGGGACCAGCCGAACGGGACGTATTGGGCGTGAGGGCATGCCTCGTCGGCGTGGAGCCAGCGGTCCGGATCGAAGGTGTCGGGGTCCCTCCAGAGCCGCGGGTCGTGGTGGAGGACGTTGGGGCTGAGGAGATAGGACTGGCCGGGCCTGAGGCACGCCCGCTCGTGCCGGATCTCGGTGCGCACCGGCCGGTTCACCAGCGTCGTCGGGGTCCACAGGCGCAGCGTCTCCTTGACGAACCGGTGAGTCACCGGGGCGACGCGCGTCGGCGCGGCGTAGAGGTCCGCCGGCGGGATCGGTGCGAGCTCGCCGGCCAGCCGCGCGGCCCAGTCCGGGCGGCGGGTCAGCTCATAGAGCAGGCAGGCTGCGGCGATTCCCGGCGGGCCGGCGATGGCGGTGAGGACTCCGGTCACCGCGTCGACGGCGCGGTCCATGCCCAGTTCCGGCAGCAGATCGACGATCGGATCGGCCAGATCGAGCTGCCGCGGCCTGCGGCCGGTGATGCGGCCGCGCAGCTCCCGGCGCACCGCCCATCCGGCGCCGACCTGGATGCGGATGGAGCGGATCTTCTCCCGCAGGGTCTCGCGGGTTTCCTCGGTGGCCAGCAGACTGCCGATCTTGAAGACCTGATCGCGCAGGATGCGCGCCGTGGCGGCGGGCCCCAGGCCGGCCACCACGACGGGCACCAGCGAACGCGCGCACACCTCCTGCGCCGCCCACACCAGATCGAGAGGCCGGCCGAGCCGTTCGTCCAGCAGTCCGCTCATGCGGGCGGCGAGCTGCCCGATCCCCTCGGCGTCCGCCACGCGCCGCATCTGCGCGGTCCATACCGCCCGCACCCGCTGCCAGTAGAACGGCGGGCTGCTGCGGCCACGCAGCAGGTCTCCCAGCTTGTCGGGAAGGGTCAGATCCTTGAAGTTGAGCGCGTTGATCTGCTGGGCCATGCCGGGATCGAACACGCCCAGCTCGCCGTCGCGGATCCAGAAGACTCCCCCTTCCGCATAGCTCCTCTCGCGCAGATCGCGCAGGACATCCCGTTCGCCGGCTGATACGGCCATGTGCCCTCCGCCATTCAGGACGGCCGGCGTGGCTCCAGGCCGAGCGTGAACCGGGGTGGAGCGAGCGCGGCGCTGACGTATGGTTGGGTCTCGAGGGGTGTGACGGTGAGGCGGTAGCTCTCGTCCAGGAGCCGCAGGACGTCTTCGGCCAGTTGCATGGAGAGCGTGCCCGCGATGCAGCGGTGCGGCCCCCAGCCGAAGGGGATGAAAGCCTGCGGGTCATGCTCTTCGGCCCAGCGCTCGGGCCGGTAGCTGTGCGGGTCGTCCCAATGCCGCGGATTGCGGTGGACCGTGTAGGGGCAGACGACCACCTCGTCCCCGGGTGTGACGGCGACGCCCGCGATCTCGTGCGGCCGGGCCGGGCGGCGGGCCAGGAACCACGCCACCGGCCACAGCCGCAGCGCCTCCCGCACCACCCAGGCCGGCTCGCCGCCGGTGCGCGGGTGCGTGCCCGAGAGGTAGAGCGACCAGCCGAGGACGAAACCGACCGAGCCCGCGACGGCGAACAGGAACGACAGGAAGACCTCCGCCAGCTCCGCCGCCGGTGTTCCGTGTCCCGCCGCGCGGACGATGACGCCGAGCACGTCGGCGGGCTCGCCGGTGCTGCGGTCCCGTCGTTCCTCGACCGCCCGCGCCAGCTCGCGCATGACGCGGAAACGGAACACCGCGCGGGTGAGGCGGGAGTAGCGGTCCCGCGCCCCGGCCAGGACGGCGCGTTCCACGATGGCGTCCACCGCCCGGCGCAGGCGGGCCGGAGAGTCCGGCGCGATCAACGCCGCCGCGAGGTGCCGGTAGATCAGCCGGTTGCCGGCGTCGGGCCAGTCGCTGACCGGCGCCAGCGCCGCGATCCTTGCCGGCAACTCGTCCGCGTGCGCGCGCAGGTAGGCGCGCAGCAGCGCCCGGGCCGAACGGCCCATCGCCACCTGCAAGGAGCGCGGACCGAAGTTGCCCCGCCGGGTGTGAAAAAAGTCGGAGTGGTCCTCGTACAAACCCTCGTCGTTGGTCAGGACCGCCCGGGAAACCTCCGCCTCCGCCAGGCAGAGCTGCCGCCCGGGCAACCAGGCGGCGTCTCCGGCGGCCGGGAACGTCCGATCGAGGAACGCCAGCGGCTCTCTATGAAACTGTGCTGCCGTCTCCGGGTTGGCCATTGGATCCGTCCGCCTCCTGTTTTGCATCGATGCATCAGATGCGGGCGGGAGGCGGAGCGTGTCCGCCCCCCGCCGGCTTTTCGGTCAGATCTGGTGATAGAGGTACCAGATGTAGAGGCGGCCCTTGGGCCGGATGGACAGCGCCGTCCTCAAAGCACGTGCGATCTTGGTCATTTCGATCCTCTCCTTTCCGTTGATTGGGTTGTGATCCGCTCGCTGGATCACCTTCTGTACCCCTTAACGACGAGAGGCCTTCCTTCCCCTCACGCAGGGCGACGACTCCTTGGACTGTTATAAAGGAGGCGTGGGAACCAGACCCCGCATCGGCATCTCCGCCTGCCTGCTCGGCCAGGAGGTGCGGTACGACGGCGGACACAAGCGCGACTCCTTCCTGACGGAGATCCTCGGGAGCTACGTGGAGTGGGTGCCGGTCTGTCCGGAGGTGGAGCTGGGGATGGGCACGCCGCGGCCGCCGATCCGCCTGGAGCGGCATGGCGAAGAGATCCGCCTCGTCATGCCGAGCACCGGAGCCGACTACACGGACGCCATGCGGACCTTCGCCGAACGGCGCGTGGGCGAGTTGGCGAAGCTGGATCTCGACGGCTACATCCTCAAGAAGGATTCGCCGAGCTGCGGCGTGGAAGGCGTTAAAGTCCACCGCGGCGCCGGCGCATCCTCGACGGAGGGCCGCGGCCTCTTCGCCGAGGTGTTGACGGCCCGGCTGCCGGACCTGCCCATCGAGGAGGAGGGCCGGCTCGCCGATCCGCGGCTGCGCGAGAGGTTCGTCAGGCGGGTCTTCCTCCACCGCGGCCTGAGACGATTAATCGATCTGTAGGGGCGATGCGGCTGCGCTCCCGGCAGCGCCGTCCCGAAGAGCCATCGCGACGTCTAGAGGCCCGGTGCGGAAGCGCCGGGCGTGGGCGCGGCCTCGCGGGCTCAACGGTGAATTCTAAGAGGGCGGGAATCCGCCGTATACTTTCGCCAGGATGGCCCCTCGCTTCGACGCTGAAAACCTCAGGCTCGACCTCTCCGTCGCCGATCTCCTCGAAGGACCGCTGCGCAGCCTCGGCTTCTCCAGCCGCGGCGGCTACGAGCGGATGTGGCTCGGCCAGGCCATCCATGGGAAATACCAGGAGCAGGCGCTGGAGGCCGATCCCTCCTACCGCCGCGAGGTCGCCATCTCCTACACCTTCGAGCACCGCGGATGGAAGGTGACCGTCCAGGGCCGCATGGACGGCCTGCGGCGCGACCCGGACGGCGCCCTCGTCGTCGAGGAGATCAAGTCCGTGCGGCGCGGCGGCAGCCTGCCGCCGGCGATGCGCGAGAGCTACCAGCGCCAGGCCCTCCTCTACGCCTGGATGCTGTCGCAAAGGGAGACGGCGCCGGTGCGCGCCGAGCTGGTGCTGATCGCGATCGGCAGCGACGACACGGAGCGCGAGGCCCTGGAGCCCGACTTCCGCTTTCTGGAAGCGGCCATCCGCCGGCGCGTCAACTCGCTCCTCCACGCCTGGGAGGCCGAGCGCCGCCGCGCCGCCGATCGCCATGCGGCGGCCGAGCGGCTCGTCTTCCCCTACGGCGAGCCGCGGCCCGGCCAGGAACTCATCCTCGCCGCCGTCGAGACCGCCGTCGCCAACCGCGAGCACCTGCTGCTGCAGGCCGCCACCGGCATCGGCAAGACCGTGGCGGCCCTCTTCCCCGCCCTGCGCTACGCCCTGGCCCACGACAAGCGCCTCTTCGTGCTCACCGCCAAGACCACCCAGCAGCAGATGGCGACCGCCGTGCTCGCCTTGCTCAACCAGGAGAGGGCGTTCCGCTCCCTGCGGCTGCGCGCCAAGGCGAAGATGTGCGCCAACGATCAGATCCTCTGTCACGAGGAGTACTGCCGTTTCGCCAAGGATTACGGCCTGAAGATGGCCACGACCGGCGTGCTCGGCCGCATCTACGAGGACTATCCCGCCATCGAGCCGGACGACGTCTTCCGCCTCGCCAAGGAGTCCGAGGTCTGCCCCTTCGAGGTGAGCCTGGAGCTCTCGGGCCGCGTGCAGGTCACCGTCTGCGATTACAACTACGCCTTCGACCCTTACGTCTCGCTCTCTGACTTCGCCGACGGCGAGGATCTCTCGGATGTGATCCTGATCATCGACGAGGTCCACAACCTGGTGGACCGCGGACGCGGCTACTACAGCCCGGAGCTCTCCTCCAGCCGGGCCCGCCGGGCGGCGGCCGCCGTGGGGAGCTGGGGCGAGCCCATCCACCGGCGGATCGAGGGTCTCTGCCTCGAGCTCGCGGCCCTCATCGACGGCGCGGTCGCCGACGCGCTGGAGGAAGGCCCGCCGGGCGAACGCGCCGTCGAGTGGCCGCTGCCCGAGGATGCCCTCTGGCGCCTGCGCCCGGAGCTCGACGCCGCCTTCGTCGACTACCTGGAGCACCAGCGCGAGACCCGCACCTTCCGGCCCGAAGATCCCTTCGTCAACCTCTACTTCGACGTCCTCCGTTTCCTCAACGGCCTCGCCGTCTCCGACGCCGCCTTCAGCCATTACGTCGAGCACCGCGGTGGTGACGGCCGGCTGAAGATCCTGTGCAAGGACCCCAGCCGCTTCCTCGGCGCCGTGATGAACCGCGCGCACGCGGCGATCGGCCTCTCGGCCACCCTCTCGCCGCCCGAGTTCTACACCGGCCTCCTCGGCTTCGAGGCCGGCCGCACCGCTTTCGTCGAGATCCCCAATCCGTTCCCGGCCGAGAACCGCCGCATCGTCATCGATCCGAGCGTCGCCACCGCCTACCGAGTGCGGCCGGCGAACTATGACCGCATCGCCGAGCGCCTCGCCACCTTCGCCGACTCGGTGCCTGGCAACTGCCTCGCCCTCTTTCCGAGCTACGCCTTCCTCGCCGAGGTGACCGGCCGCATGAAGCTACGCGTCAAGCGCGTGCTCGTGCAGCGCCAGACGGACAGCGACCAGGAGCGCGAGCTGCTCCTTCACGCCCTGCGCTCGGCGGTCTTCGGCGACGTGCTGCTGGTGGCCGTGGCCGGCGGCGTCTTCGCGGAGGGTGTGGACTATCCCGGTGAGGTGTTGAAGGCGGTGGCCGTGGTCGGTCCCTGCCTGCCGGCGGTGACGCTGGAGCAGCAGCTCCTTAAGGACTATTACCAGGAGCGCTTCGACCGCGGCTTCGAGTACTCCTTCGTGGTGCCGGGCATGACGCGCGTCGTCCAGGCCGCCGGCCGCCTCATCCGCTCCGCGCAGGATACCGGCGTCATCGCCCTCTTCGACCAGCGCTTCCTGCACGCGCCATATCGCCAATACCTCCCCGGCGACTGGCTCCCCGAAGAAGGCGCCGGCGCGCTGGTGGGAAACCCCGCGCTGGTGGCGGAGGAGTTTTTCCGGGCGTTGGCGATGAAGAGGTAAGATGTGGTCTGAGGAGCCCATATTTAGGAGCTGCTATTGCAAACCCAAGCTAAGGTTGATCGAGACCTGCTCCAAGAGGCCAAGTCCGCGACGGGTCTCGAAACCGAACGCGCTGTGGTGGAAGCAGGGCTTCGGCTTCTGGTCCAGTTGAAAAACCAGGAAGGACTCCGGGAGCTGCGCGGCAAAGTGACTTGGGAAGGAGACCTGGAGGAGTCCCGGCGAAGCCGTTTCTCGGAGGAGGAGATAGACTCCGATACGGCCCGACGACACGCGATCTTCCTCGAAGAGGAGAATCTCCGGATTCCCGAGGACGCCTTCAGCTACGAGGGATTCGAGAGATGGGTGGAGTCCGACGAGTTCCCGGAAACCGGGCGCATCGACTATCTGGCGGGGGATGTGGAGATCGACATGAGCCCGGAAGATCTACACACGCACGGGATCGTCAAAACCGCGATCTCTTCCGCGTTGCACCATCTGATCGCAGGCCGGCTCGGGGACGTCTATTCGGACCGTGCGCGCGTCAGGTCCCAATTCGTCGGCCTGTCCGTCGAGCCGGACGTGGTGGTGGTGCTCTTTGACACCCTGAAGAGCGGACGAGTGCGCTACGTTCCGGCTGCCGTCCAGCAACCCGATCGCTATTCCGGAATCGAAGGCGCGGTGGATCTGGTGGTCGAGGTGGTGAGCGACGGCTCGAAGAACAAGGACTTGAAACGTCTGCCTCCTCTCTACGCGAAAGCCGGCATTCCCGAGCTCTGGCTTACCGACGCCCGCGGAGGGAAGGTGAAGTTCCAGATTCATACGCTTGAGGAAGGCAAATACGTTCCCGTCAAGCCCGACGCCGAAGGTTGGACGCCGTCTCGCTGTCTCGGTCTCTCCTTCAGGCTGCTTCGCCTCCAGTCGCCCATTTCGACTCCCTACTTCGTTTTGGAACACAGGTCAGCCTGAGCAATCGGTCTCGATAGAAACGACTCAGGCTGCCGAAGGGCAACGGCTGCCCCATGAAGAGGGGATAGAGCGTCTCATAAGGCAGCCGCTGCCCTTCAAGGCACCCTTCCGAAGTCTCGTGGGGCAGCGGTTGCCCCATGAGAACGACAATGAGAATCTCATGGGGGAGCGGCGGCCCAATGAGGCGGCTGACCAAAATCTCGTGGGGCAGCGGCTGCCCAATGAGGGGGACGATCATCCTCTCATGGGGCAACCGCGGCCCCATGAGAGGGTCAACCAGAATCTCGTGGGGCAGCGGCTGCCCCATGAGAAGGTCAGCCCGTACCTCAGAGGGCGACAATGGCCCTTCGAGACTGCGAATCGCAATTGCCGAGGGGAATCCCGGCGCACCGAGGGGGAAACTCCCCCGTTCTGAAGGGCCGATACGCACCACTGCGGGGGCCAAACGCGGGAACGGTTCGGAGCCTCCCGCGTCCGTAACGCCGTTACCCGTCCTGACTCGCCGGACGCTCTGCTAGCATCTTCTGAAGCGATGCCCGCCAGCGCCGAATCCCGCTCCGAGACGGGAACCCTGAACCTCCTCGACGAAAAGCTTGCGCTTCATCGAGGAGTCCATCAAACTGCAGAGGCAACTCGCAGAAGGGCAACCTGACTTTTTCTTGCCTGATCTCGCGGGGAGCCTTGCCAGTCGCAGCAGAATCCTCAGCGAGTTGGGAAGGCACGAGGAAGCTTTTCAAGCAATCGATGAAGCGGTTCGGACTTACGCGCCCTTCTTCTTGCGTCTTCCATCATAGGGCAACCTACCGCTCATCGCGCGGGTCGTAGCGGCGGTCCTACGTGGCCGCCGTTTTCCGTTCCGCGTACCAGCAGACGGCGGCCACGTGGGGTCGCCGCTACGACTGTTCTCCCGTCTCTCCCTCGGGGACTGCAACCTTCCCCCGCCCCCTTGCGTATCTGCCATCAGAGTGATATCACTCTGGTATCCATAGAAAGGGAGATACGTCACCATGATCCGTGAAGAGACTTCCAACGGCGGTTCCGGCCTCGGGATGCTGTTGTTGTTCCTGGCCCTGTTCTTCGGCTCCGGCTACGAGCTGTTCAAGACGGCGGTCATGGGGTTCGGGTGGGGAATGCTGGGCTCGGTGCTGGCGATGATCCTGTCGATCATCGGTCTGGGCGGGCTGTTCGTCGTCAACCCCAATGAGGCCAAGGTGTTGCAGCTCTTCGGCGCCTACCGCGGCACGGCCCGGACGGCGGGTTTGCGCTGGGTCAACCCCTTCTACAGCAAGAAGAAGGTCTCGGTGCGCACCCGCAACTTCGAGACCGGCAAGCTCAAGGTCAACGACAAGGCCGGCAACCCCATCGAGATCGCGGCCGTCGTGGTATGGAAGGTGGTGGATACCGCCGAGGCTTTGTTCAACGTCGACGATTACATCAACTTCGTCCACGTGCAGAGCGAGTCGGCGCTGAGGAACCTCGCGACTCACTTCGCCTACGTGGCGGACGCGGAGGGCGAGATGGCGCTCTCCAGCCACACGTCGGAAATGTCCGTGGGACTGGCGGCGGAGATCCAGGAGAGGCTGGAGCAGGCGGGGGTCAAGGTGGTGGAGGCGCGCATTAGCCATCTCGCCTACTCGCCCGAGATCGCGTCGGCGATGCTGCAACGCCAGCAGGCGAGCGCCGTGGTGGCCGCACGCTTCAAGATCGTCGAGGGCGCCGTGGGCATGGTGGAGCACGCCCTGGAGATGCTCGCCCAGAAGGGCGTGATCGAGCTCGACGGCGAGCGCCGGGCCGCCATGGTGAGCAACCTGCTGGTGGTGCTCTGCGGCGACCGCCATCCGCAGCCGGTGATCAACGCCGGGAGCCTCTATCAGTAAGGGGCAATTTTGGCGGAGCGGAAGAACTACCCGCTGCGGCTCGATCCGGAGGTCTACGAAGCCATCCGGCGCTGGGCCGACGACGAGCTGCGCAGCGTCAACGCACAGATCGAGTTCCTGCTGGCGCGCGCCCTGCGGGACGCCGGGCGCGCGCCAAAGCGGAAGGCGGGGGCAAAAGGCAAATAGAGCCGGAGCCATATCGCCTATTCGGCCAGTCCGGAGCTTGGAGCCGCGATCCGTGCCGGCGGGCCCCTCACCTCCCCAACCCCTCCTCTCCCACCGCACGCCCGACCGCCGGGAGAGGAGGGGCTTAAAAAAAGCTAGCTTCAATCAGTCTCCCTCCTCTCCCCGGGCGGGAGGGTGTGAGGCGGGAGAGGAGGGCCGGGGAGGTGAGGGGCCTCGGCGGCGCGGAAACGCTCGGAGTTATCGAAGACCGTGGAATCGGCGTTCGCCTACAGCCACCTCTTCTGCCGAGCAATGCGCGCCGCATCGACCCGGTTGGCGGCGCCGAGCTTGCTCATCCGCCTCGGAGAGGTAGTTGCGGACGGTCCCTTCGGAAAGGTGGAGCTCGGAGGCGATGCGGGTGCCGGCGTAGCCTTCGGCGGCGAGGCGGAGCACCTGGCGCTCGCGGTCGGTCAAGGGATCGGCCTCCTCCCACACCGATGCCGCTAGCTCGGGATCCACGGCGCGCAGTCCGCGCTTCAGCTCGAGCCCGTCATGCGCGGCATCTCGATGTCGGTAAGGACCACGTCCGGGGAGGACTTCTCGACGAGATCGAGCGCCTCCTTGCCGTCGCGCGCCCGGCCTACCACCTCGATGTCCGGCTCCAGCTCCAGCAGCGCCGCCAGCGCGCCGAGCGGCCATTGTGGAAGGTCCGCGCGGAGGAAACCCAGGTGAAGATGTCAGGAGTTTGGGGTGACAGTTGTCACCGGATCTGCTCTGCCGCCGTCCGCCGCCGTTCGACCAGATAGAACCCGGAACGGGCCTCGGGGCCGCTCTCCGGGCAGGTGAGGACGGTGATGCGGTGGTGCCCCGGCGTCAGGTCCATGGGCAGCACGATTCCCCGCCCAAGGACGGCCCCGGAATCCGCCGCCGTCGAGATCAGCAGGCGATCGTCGAGCCAGAGGGTGGACGGACCCGAGGGAGCGAGCTCGTAGTCGATGCGGACGCCGGTATCCGACTCCCGTTCGTAAACGAGCGCCGCGCAGCCCCGGCCCCGCGCCACCCGGCGGGCGTCCACGTAGCCCTCGGCCCCGCGCGCCCGCGGATCCGTGAGGCGAGGGTAGTCCGGCCCGAAGACCGGCTCCGCGAGAGGCAGAGACGGGTTGGCGGGCACCACCTTCCAGTCGAGGACGAAACCGCTCGCCGGCCGGATGCGGAAGACGCCGTTGAAGCCTCGATGGAGGATCTGAACGCGGGGATCCGCCGCCAGCCGCTCCACGAGCCTCCCGGTCTCGCCCTCCATGGGACAGACGATGAAGTCGCTGTCCAGCTCCGCGGCGGCCAGCGGCGGGTCCGGCTCCGAGCCGTCGAAGAGGGCGCGCTGCACCGCGTACTGGCGCGGATAGGGGAGGGCCATGAAGACGGGGTCGAGGACGTTGAGGAAGCGCGCCCACGGCGCGGCGAACATGTAGACCGGCGTCGAGCGCCACGGCGCCGCCACCCGTGCGCCGTGAGGGAGCGCCCTGGCGAGGCCCGCACGATCCAGCAGACGCTCGGTCCGCGGTCCCGGGTTCGTTCGCAGGGCGAAGGTCCGCAATGCGCGCGCCGCACCCGGCAGGCTGACGAGGAGAACCAGGAGCATGGCCACGGCGGTGGGAATCCGCCTGCCGCCGCCGAGGTCCACCCAACGGCCCGGCAGCCGGCCGCGCCGGCGCAGCTCGAAGAGGGCCCACAAGGTGGCGAACGGGAAAAAATAGATCGCGAAGCGGGACAACAGGAGATACAGGACCCCGAAGACCGCGGCCGCCACGCCGAAGACGTCCGCGGCTCGCCCCTCCCGCTCCTCGGCGGCCGGAGCCGGCTGTCCGGCGCGCCAGAGCGCGGCGAGGCCCAGGAACCAGCCGAGGTTCGCCAGGAGAACGACGTCCGTAAAGTTCGGCCGGGCCTCGGTTCCGATGTCGAGGCTTCCCCGCAGCAGGAAGAACTGGACGTTCTGAGCCGCCCAGATCTCGAGGTTCTTCGGAAAGTGGGGATGGATCAGGAGGCCCAGGCCGGCGCCGAGCAGCGGATAGAGCGCCAGTCCGGGCTCCCACCGGCGGCGCACCCAGCCGAAGAAGAGGAAGAGGAGGAGGCAGAGGCCGACGAACGCCTGGAAGGCCGTATAGCTCAGGGCATAGACCGCCGCCAGCACGCCGAGCCAGCGGTACCGGCCGCGGGCCACGGTCCAGAGAGCCGCCAGGAGGATGGCGAGAGAGAGCAGCTCGGGGCGGAGCCGCACCATGCGCCAGGCGAGCTCGCCCGAGAGCAGGACCAGGCCGAAGGGAACGAGGAAACCCCAAGGTCCCACCGCCCGGCAGGCCAGAGCGCCGAGGAGGGCCAGCACCAAGGCGTCCAGCAGCGCCAGCGCCAGACGGCCGCCGGAGAGCGGGTCCTGCAGCGCCGCGAAGGGCGCGAGCAGACCATGGAACACCAGCTCCTTGTCGCCGAATCCCTCGTGCATGAGGCTGAACCGCGCCCAGGGAAGATCGTGCAAGAGGCCTTGCTGAGCGAAGGCCCGGGCGACCGTCAGGTGGTAGTAGGAATCGGCGTCGTAGAGCAGCGGATGCCGGGTGTAGAAGAGCCAGCAGAGCGCGAAGGCGAGGACGAAGAGGGCGAGTGCCGCGGGCCCTCCTGCCAGACGGGAGCGGGCAGGAGGCATCTCCGCGCTACGCCCCCAACTCCGCCAGCTCCGTCTCGATCGTCTCCCAATCCTTCATCAGCTCCTCGACCTTGGACGACAGGGTCTTCTGCTCGTTCTCCAGCTTCTTGACCTGGTCGCGCGAGGTGCGGTCGAAGAAGGTGGGATCGCAGAACATCTCGTTGATGGCGTGGATGCGCGACTCGGCCTGCTCGACGGCCGCGGTGACCTGATCGAGCTTCTTGCCGAGCTCCTTCTGCCGCTGCTGGCGCCGGCGGTCCTCGGCCGGCGAGGCCTCCGCCCTGTTGGCGGCCTTCTTCTTCTGCTCGCGCCGCATGCGCAGCACCGCCTCGGCGTCCAGGTGGTCGTCGCCCAGGCGCTCCAGATACTCCTCGTAGGTGCCCCGGAAGTCGTTGATGCCGCGCGGCGAGATCTCGAAGATTCGCGTCGCGAGCTGGGAGACGAACCAGCGGTCGTGGGAGACGAAGACCAGGGTGCCGTCGTAGCTCCTGAGCCCTTCCACCAGGGCCTCGATCGCCTCCAGATCGAGATGGTTCGTCGGCTCGTCGAGGACGAGGACGTTCGGCTTCGTCACCGACAGCTTGCAGAAGACCAGCCGCGCCGCCTCGCCGCCCGAGAGGTTGCCCACGGCCTTCTTCACGTCGTCGCCCGAGAACAGTACCATCCCCAGGTTGCCGCGCACGAAGCCGATCGGCTCGCCGGGAACGAACTCCCAGAGCCACGCCTCGACGCTCTGCTTGCTGTTCTTGGGGACCTCGTTGTGGTCCTGCGAGAAGTATCCGGGATGCGTCTCGTAGCCCCAGGCGATCTTGCCCCCGTCCGCCTCGACCTCGCCCATGGCGATCTTCAGCAGGGTGGACTTGCCGATGCCGTTGGGCCCCAGGATGGCGATGCGGTCACCGCGCTCGACGCGCAGCGTCACGTCCTCCAGCACCTTCTTGACGCCGTAGGACTTCGAGATCCCTTCGAGCTCCAGCGCCTGCCGGCCGCTGGGGCGCACCTGCTGGAACTTGAAGGTGGGGTACCGCCGCGAGCTCTGCGGCAGGCGCTCGATGACGATCTTCTCGATCAGCTTGATCTTGCTCTGCGCCTGCCGCGCCTTGGTGGCCTTGGCGCGGAAGCGGTCCACGAACTCCTTGTGGCGGGCGATCTCGTTCTCGCGCTTCTCGATCTCCGCCTCCTTGCGCTCCCGCTCACCCGCCTTGGCGGCCATGAAGGCGGAGTAGTCGCCGGGATAGAGCGTGATCGTCTCGTAGTCCACGTCCACGATATGGGTGCAGATGTTGTCGAGAAAGCGGTGGTCGTGCGAGATGACGATGGCCGTGCCCTTGTAGCTGTCGACGAGGAACTTCTCCAGCCAGCGGATGGAGAGGATGTCGAGGTGGTTCGTCGGCTCGTCGAGCAGCAGCACGTCGGGATCCGCGGCCAGCACCTGGGCGAGCAGCACGCGCAGCTTGAAGCCGCCGGAGAGGGTCGAGAGCGGATTGCGATGCAGCTCGGTCTGGATGCCGAGCCCCTCCAGCACCTCGCCGGCGCGCGCCTCCAGCGTGTAGCCGTCGTGGCGCAGGATGAGGTCCTCCACCTCGGCGTAGCGGTCGGCGTCGAACTCCCGCTCGGCGTCGGCGAGCAGGCGCTCCTTCTCGACCATGGCTTCCCAGACGTCGTGGTTGCCCATCATGGCCACTTCGAGGATGGGCATGTGCTCGTAGCGGAAGTGGTCCTGCTTCAGCACGCCCAGCTTGAGGCGCTTGGCCATGGAGAGGGTGCCTTCGCTGGGCAGCTCCTCGCCGGCCAGCACCTTCAGGAACGTCGATTTCCCCGAGCCGTTGGCCCCCACGAGGCCATAGCGGTTGCCGGGGTTGAACTGGATCGAGACCCCCTCGAACAAAGTCTGGGGGCCGAAGGATTTACCGAGGTCGGAGACGGCGATCATAGAGCCGGCAATGATAGCAGGGGCGGGGCAAGGACAGACTGGATGCCCGTTGCCGGGGGCGGCAGGCACGAAGCTGCTAAACTCTCGGAGGGAGGAAACCATGGCCATCTTGAGGCATGAACGGCATGAACCCAAGGACGATCTGAGACGCAGACTTCTCGAAGAGGCGGCGGAGTACCGGAGGAGACACCCTCTTCCCCCCGTGAAGGAGGTGTTGGCGGAGGCCCAGAGGATCCGAGAGTCCCTGCCCAAGGACTTCAAGGCTCTTGACAGCGTGGCCCTACTGCGCGAGGACCGCGAGCGTTGACCCGGGATTGGGTGATCGATGCCAACGTTGGAGTTAAGTTCTACCTTCCTGAAGAGCTGGCCGAAGTCGCCCTTGGTTTGTTGCAGAGGCTGGACGACGGCGACTTATCCGTCATCGTTCCGGACCTGTTTTACAACGAGTCCGCCAACATCTTCTGGAAGTACGTCCGGCGCGCGCGCTTGTCCGTGGACGACGCTCGCAGGAGTCTGCGGAACCTGATTTCGCTCCCGTTTACGGTCATTCCCAGCTCCGACCTCGTCCCTCACGCCCTCGATCTGGCACTTGAGTACGACATCACCGCCTATGATGCTTTGTATGTGACGCTCGCTCGCGAGCTTGGGACCTCCTTGATCACTGCGGATGGGAAGCTTTTTCGCAAGCTCGTGGGCAAGGTAACCGAAGTCCGCTGGCTAGGCGACCTGAATCTCTGAAGCCGAGAACCTGTTAATCTCTCCGCGCGGGAAGTCTCAATCGAAGAAAGGTGTTCTCCTAAATCGGATCTCCCTGGAGAGCCGCAGCACAAAATGCCCGTCGTACGCAGCACCAAGCCCGTTCCCGCCCCGCCGCGGCCACGCCGCCGTTTGCGCATCATCCTGGCGGTCCTCGCGATCGTCATGGTGGTGGTGGGGATCTTCATCATCCGGCCGTTCTGGCGCCTGTCGGGACAGTTCGACGAGATCACGTTCCGTCAGCCGTCGCGGCTCTATGGGCGCGCGACGCGGCTCACCGAGGGCAGGAACTATCCGCCGGAGCTGCTGATCGCCAACCTGACGGGTGAAGGATACCGCGAGGACGAGACCACTCCTGATCTCCCGGCCGGCCGCTACCGGCAGTCGAAGAAGGCCGTCGCGGTCCACCTACGGAGCTTTCCGCTGCCGGACGGCAGCCGGGACGGCGGGCTCGTCGAAATCAGCTATCGGGGCAGCCGCATCGCCGCCTTGCGCCGCGACGGCGAGCCGGTGGAGTCGGTGATCCTGGACCCGCCGCTCCTCGCCTCCTACTACGGGCCGGACTTCCAGGAGCGCCGGCCGGTGACGCTCCGCGAGGTGTCGCCGGACCTGATCGCCGCGGTCGTCGCGGCCGAGGACGACTCCTTCTACCGCCACGCCGGCTTCTCGCCCTCCGGCATCCTCCGCGCCTTCTGGGTGAACCTGCGGGGCGGCGAGGTGCGCCAGGGCGGCAGCACGCTGACCCAGCAGCTCGTCAAGAACCTCTATCTCACCCACGAGCGGACGCTGGCGCGCAAGAGCCAGGAGCTCCTCCTCGCCGTGCTCCTCGAGGCGCGCTACGAGAAGCGGCAGATCCTCGAGGCCTATCTCAACGAGATCTACCTCGGCGGCAGCGGTGGCGTCTCGCTGTTGGGCGTAGGCGCGGCGTCGCGGGCCTACTTCGGCAAGGACGCCAGCCAGGTGGATCTCGCCGAGGCGGCGACGCTGGCGGGGATCATCCGCTCGCCGGCCACCTACTCGCCGCTCGGGCATCCGGAGCGGGCCAAGGAGCGGCGCGACTGGGTGCTCGGGCGCATGGCCGATCTGCGGCTCGCGCCGCGCGAGCGCGTCGATGCGGCGCTCGCCGAGCCGCTGGCCCTCGCCCCGGAGCCGGTCGTCCGCCGGCGGGCGCCCTACTTCGCCGACTCGGCGGCCCTGGAGGCCTCCCGACGTTTCGGCGTCGAGGATCTCGCGGACGGCGGCTACGTGCTCTTCTCCACCCTCGACTGGTCGAGCCAGAAGGCGGCCCAGGAGGCGGTCGAGTGGGGGCTCGGGAAGATCGAGAAGGGATACCGGCACAAGGGTGAGATCCAGGCGGCCCTGGTGTCGATCGATCCCGAGACCGGCGGCATCCTGACCTACATCGGCGGCCGGCAGTACGACTCCAGCCAGTTCGACCGCGCCGGCCGCGCCCAACGGCAGGCCGGGAGCGCCTTCAAGCCCGTCGTCTACGCCGCCGCCTTCGAGACCGGCGTCGCCTCGCCCACCTCGTTCCTGGAGGACGAGCCGTTGACCCTGCAGCTCGCCGGCTCGAAAGACTGGAGCCCGAAGAACGACGACGGCAGCTATCACGGCTGGGTCTCGGTGCGCACGGCGCTCGAGAAGAGCTACAACCCGGCGACCACCCGGCTCGCCCTGCAGGTGGGAGTGCGGCGGATCGTCAAGCTGGGCGGCGACATGGGGATCATGACGCCGATGCCGCCCTACCCGTCGATGGCGCTCGGCGCGGCGGCGATCACGCCGCTCGAGCTGGCGACCGTCTACGCCACGCTGGCCAACGGCGGCGCCCGTCCCTCGGTGCATGAGGTGAGCGCCGTCCTCGACCGCTACGGTAAAGCCGTCCAGGGCGCGCCGCTGCCCAAGGCGGTCCGCGTGCTCTCGCCGCAGACGGCCTATCTGGTGACTTCTCTGCTCGAAGGCGTGTTCCAGCGCGGCACCGCCGCCGGCGCCGCCGCGGGTTTCTCCGGGGACATCGCCGGCAAGACCGGCACCACCAACAAGCAGCGGGACAGTTGGTTCGCCGGCTTCGCGCCCGAGCGCACCACCGTGGTCTGGGTGGGCTACGACGACAACTCGCGCACCCGCCTCTCCGGCGCCCGCGCCGCCCTGCCGATCTGGATCCGCTTCATGGCGCGGGTGGCGCCGCCGGGAGGCTACTCCACCTTCGCGCAGCCGCCGGGCATCGCCACGGCGGTGATCGATCCCTCGACCGGTCTCCTCGCCACCGAGTACTGCCCCACCGTGATCACCGAGGTCTTCCGCCAGGGCCAGGTTCCGACCCAGCTCTGCAACCGCCACCAGAGCTGGGTGGACGCCCAGTTCGCCGAGGCCACCGGTCAGCCGGAATACGGCGCCGAGCCCGCGGTCCAGGTTGAAGCGGAGGAACCGGTGACCGATGGGTCCGCCGAGAAACGGCACCCCTTTCGGCGCTGGCTACGAAAGGTTTTCGGCGGCAGGAACGGCGACTCCAAGCAGGATGAGGAGCGCAGCGAACCGCAGGACGGACCGCCGCCGCCGTGAGGCGCGCCCCCGCGCCTACGAATGCGCTACACTGGCAGCGGGACTGGCGAGGAGCTCCGATGGTAAAAGGCATAGAAGCAGCCGTGGCGAAACTCAAGGAAGATCCGGAGCATCCCGTGACGGCCGAGATTGACGGCCTCCTGGTCGAGGTGCGTTATAAAGGCCGGCCTACCGCCGCTGACGTATTCCGAGAGATTGAGCCCCTGGACAATGAATCTGCGCAGGAGATGCTGCACGCCATCCGTGATCGCCTTTGATCTCGAGGCGACGCTGGTCTCCGACGACCGCGCCTTCCACGACGACCCGATTCCTGACCTCAAGGTGGAGAACTGGCTGATCGGGTGAGCCCGCGATCCCCGGGAATACGCACCTCCCCATTCGCGCTATGATGGAGGGCTCCCTGCCGGACGTAGCGCCGCCGGAATCTACCGTGGCGACGCGGCAGGAGTCAGCGCGATCCTGATGTCCAAGCCCCAGCCTCCAGCCATCCAGGTCGAACGCGCCCGCACGCACAACCTGAAGGGGATCGACTGCCGGGTACCGCACCGCGCGGTGACGGTGGTGACGGGCCCTTCGGGCGCCGGCAAGTCGTCGCTCGCCTTCGACACCATCTTCGCCGAGGGCCAGCGCCGCTTCGTCGAGTCGATGTCCACCTACGCGCGGCAGTTCCTCGATCAGATGGAGCGCCCGCCCGTCGACGCCATCCACAACGTGCTGCCGGCGGTGGCCCTGGAGGCCAAGAACGCCGTGCGCAACGCCCGTTCCACGGTGGGCACGATCACCGAGACGCTCGACGTGATGCGCCTGCTTTTCACCCATCTCGGCGAGGTCGGCTGCCCGCACGGCCACGGAGCCGTGCGCAGCTACACGGCCGAGGAGGCGGCGATGGAGCTCGCCGCCGGCGCGGCGGGCGACGCCTTCACCCTCGTGGTGCGCCTGCCGCGGCCGAAGCGCGGCGCCGACGCGGCCCTCGCCGAGCTGATCCGCCAGGGCTTCCAGCGGCGGCTCGACGGCGAGGAGGTCGTGCGCATGGAGCCCGGCGAGAAGTGGCCGGTCCGGCTCGATCCCCTGCCGCTCGTCCTCGGCCGCTTCGCCGCCCGGCGCGAAGCGGAGGCGCGCGTCCTCGACACGCTGGAGCAGGGCTACCGCATGAACGGCGGCCGGGTGGAGGCGCGGAGCGGGACGGGAATCCGCCTGTTCAGCCGCGAGCTCGCCTGCCCGGTCTGCGGCGAGAGCGTCCGCCGGCCCACGCCCGCCCTCTTCTCGTTCAACTCGCCGCTCGGCGCCTGCCCGACCTGCCAGGGCTTCGGCCGCGTCATCGGCATCGACCGCGAGCGCGTCATCCCCGACCCGCGGCGCTCGCTCTCCGAGCGGCCGATCGCGCCCTGGAACACGCCCGCCTACGAGGAGCTGTACGACGAGCTGCTCGCCGCCTGCAAGAAGCGGCGAATCCCGCTCGACGCGCCCTGGCTGGAGCTCGCGCAGAAGGACCGCGATTGGATCTGGAGCGGCGCCGGCAACTTCTGCAACCTGGAGGACTTCTTCGAGTGGCTGGAGGGGCGCACGTACAAGGTGCACGTGCGCGTGTTGCTCGCCCGCTACCGCTCCTACAACCCCTGTCCGGACTGCGGCGGCACCCGGCTCCAGCCGGAGGCGCTGACGGTGAAGCTCGCCAGCCGCACGCTCCCCGACCTGGCCGCGATGAGCGTCGAGCAGCTCCGCGCCTGGCTGCGCGAGCGGCGATGGACGCGGCGCCAGCGCGAGGTGGCCGGCCATCTCATCGACGAGATCACCGAGCGCGTCGAGGTGCTGCACCGCGTGGGCCTCGACTACCTGACGCTCGACCGGCAGGCGCGCACCCTCTCCGGCGGCGAGACGCAGCGCATCCACCTCGCCGCCGCCCTCGGCTCCGGGCTCACCAGCACCCTCTACGTGCTCGACGAGCCGACCATCGGCCTCCATCCGCAGGACAGCGAGCGCCTCCTCTCGCTGCTGCGCGACCTCGCGGCCAAGGGCAACACCGTGCTGGTGGTGGAGCACGACCGCACGCTCATCCGCGGCGCCGATCACGTGATCGACCTCGGTCCCGCCGCCGGCGAACGGGGCGGCCGGGTGGTGGCCGAGGGAACGATCGACGACATCCTCGCCAACGACGACTCGCTCACCGGCCGCTACCTGAAGGAGCGGCCGCCGACCCAGGCCCGCCGGCACATGGCCCGCTTCCGCCGCGAGCAGGGCTGGGAGACCCTCTCGGAAGAGCTCGCTTCCCTGCCCCGCATCTCGGTGCGCGGCGCCCGCGCCCACAACCTCAAGAACGTGGACGTGGAGTTCCCGCTGGGCGCCCTGGTGGCGGTCACCGGCGTCTCCGGCTCCGGCAAATCGACGCTGGTGGAGAACGTCCTGCACGGCACCTATCAACGGTCGCGCGGCGTGGTGGACGTCGAGCCGGGCGAGTGCGACCGCCTGGAGGGATTGGAAGGCCTGGCGGACGTGACCCTCGTGGACCAGCGCCCGTTGGGCCGCTCCAGCCGCTCGAATCCGATCACCTACGTCAAGGCCTACGACGAGATCCGCAAGCTCTTCGCCGGCACCTCCGACGCCCGGGCGCGGCGCATCACCTCGGCGCACTTCTCGTTCAACGTCGAGCGCGGGCGCTGTCCGGCCTGCCAGGGGACCGGCGTCACCGAGGTGGACATGCAGTTCATGGCGCCGGTGACGGTGGTCTGCGAAACCTGCCAGGGGCACCGCTTCCGGCCGGAGGTCCTCGCCGTGCGCTACCACGGCAAGAACATCTCCGAGGTGCTGGACCTGACGGTGGAGACCGCTTTGGAATTCTTCGCCGACCAGCGCCGGCTCGCCAAGCGCCTGCGGATCCTGATGGACGTGGGCCTCGGCTACCTGCGTTTGGGGCAGCCCACCTCGACGCTCTCCGGCGGCGAGGCGCAGCGCCTCAAGCTGGCGAGCTTCCTCGACCGTCCGGCCGGCGAGGGCCAGCGGCTCTTCCTCTTCGACGAGCCCACCACCGGCCTCCACCTGGCCGACATCGACCTCCTCTACCACACGCTGCGCCGGCTGGTGCAGCGGGGGGACGGCGTCGTGGTCGTCGAGCACAGCCCCGATCTCATCTCGCGTTCCGACTGGATCATCGATCTCGGCCCCGGCGGCGGCGTGCACGGCGGCGAGGTCCTCTACTCGGGCCCGCTGGAAGGATTCCTCGACGGCGGCGCCGGCCCGACGGCGGACGAGCTGCGGCGGCACCTGCGCTGGGGCGAAGCCGCATAGGAGTGAGGTGGATTTTTCAGCGGACGCAGCCTGTTTTGCCCAGGGAGCAGCTAGGATGAAGGATCGATGATGGAAGCGACCTCCACAGCCATGGCCCAGCCGGAAACGGCCCAGGCCTCCTCGCGCCCGATTCTCGCGTGGCTGGGGACCCTGGGAGGCGTCTTCCTGGGATGCGTGCTGCTCTTCGCCGTGTGGGCCAAGGCCCTGGATCCCGGCGCCTTCGTGGAGCAGATTCATGCCGAGGGCCTGGACTTCGCGCTGCCCGCCCAGGCTGTAGCCCTGATCGCGCTGGCGCTCGAAGCGGGCCTGGGGCTCGCCCTGGTCCTCGGCCTGCGCCGGAGCTGGGTGCTCGTTCCCGCCGCGCTGCTGGTGGCGTTCTTTCTCGCCCTCACCGGCCGCGCCTGGTGGCTCGCGGCGCACGGCCTGCGCCCCGACACCTCCTGCGGCTGCTTCGGCAATCTCGTCGAACGCACGCCGGCCGAGGCCTTCTGGCAGGATCTCCTGCTGCTCGTGCCGCCGCTGCTCCTCTCCTTCCTCGGGCGTGACCGCGGCGCGCCGCGCTTCCCGAAGATGCGCACGGCGCTGGCCGCCGCCGGCGCGCTGTTGGTGGTAGGGTTCGCCTGGAAGGCGCCCGGCCTGCCGCTCGACGATCTGGCGACGCGCCTGCATCCGGATGCGCAGGTGAACGCGATGTGCGCCGGGAGCGGCGACCAGCGGGCCTGCCTGGACTCGGTCGTGCCGGAGCTCCGGCAGGGCGATCACCTGGTGGTGATCGACAAGCTCGACGACCCGCAGCTCACCGGCGCCATCGACGCCTTGAACGCCTATGCGGGCAACGCCGGCAATCCCACCCTGTGGGTGCTCGCCGCGGTGACGCCCGAGCAGCGGCAGGCGTTCTTCTGGCGGTGGGGACCGGCCTTCCAGATCCGCGAGACCCCGGCCGAGATGCTGCGCCCGCTCTATCGCCGGCTGCCGCGCGCCTTCATGGTGAAGGACGGGCGGGTGACCCGCACTTTCGCGGGGATGCCGCCGCTCGCGGCGACCCCTAAAGATTCTCTCGAGAGGTCCTCGAAATGACGCCCAAGAGATCCGCCATCCTGGCCGCGCTGGCGCTCGCCGCGCTGGCCGCATCCTCCGTCTCCCGTGCCCAGGGAGTTCCCTCGGACAGCGTGCTTCAGGGCTTCGAGCCGACCGGCGAGTTCGCGCTGCTGGTCGACGGCATTCCGGTGCCGAAGGCCGAGATCTATCAGAACGAGAAGATCCCGGCTGTCCTGGTGCTCACCTCGGCCCTGCCGTCGCCGGTGCTGATCACGCCGCGCGCCGGCACCATCCAGACGGTCCACATCATGAAAGTCGCCAAGCAGGCGGACGGCTCGGTGGATCTGCTGGCCGACGCCGTGCTGGCGACGATCGGCAAGTTCCAGACGGTCGGCGAGAACGTGAAGTTCACCTATGAAGGGCGCAAGGTGAGCCTCAATCCCAAGCCGCCGCTCACCGGCCTGCATCCGGGCGCCGACCTGAAGACCCACAACCCCGCCTACGCGCGCAGCGCCAGCGCCTACCAGCCGAACGGCGCCGTCATCGCGTCGCTGAAAAAGGAGCCCAAGCCGGTCACCGTGCGCGTCTTCTTCGGCTCCTGGTGCCCGCATTGCCGGCAGCTCGTGCCGTCCATGCTGAAAGTGGAGGACGCGCTGAAGGGCTCGCTGGTCAAGTTCGAGTACTTCGGCCTGCCGAAACCCCCCGCGGCCTGGCAGGACCCGGAGGTCAAGCGGCTGAAGATCGGCGGCGTGCCGACGGGGATCGTCTACGTCGACGGCAAGGAGACGGGACGCATCATCGGCGAAGGGTGGAACGCCCCCGAGGTGCAGCTCAACAGGATCATCAACAGCCCGGGCGCGAAGGGAAAGTAGCCAGGGCTTCCAGGGGATCGATCCCGCCGTTGTGCCACGCGGCGTCCGGCGACTGCAGCTCGCCGGGCGGCGCGCAGCGGGAGATCCCCAACCGCGCCAGCGGCCGTTCCAGCCGCCAGGCATCCTCCCCCGCCAGAGCCGCTCCCTGCAGACGGCCGCGCCAGGGCGCCAGCAGGCCGGGCAGCCGCGACAGATCCTCCACGGGATGGACGCGCACGGTGCGCAGCCCCGGCGACGGCCGGAATTCCGCATCGGCTTCCACGATCACCGTGCCGTCCCGCAGCGGCAGAGAGGACTGCCACAGGCCGCGCATCTCGGCCTCCAGGCGCAGGTGCTGCACCGCCGCCTGGACCGGCCGCGGCGGCCGGCCGGGAGGCCAGCGGCGGGCGAGATCCGCGAGCGCGTCGGCGAGCCTGGCGGCGAGGACCGGCGCGTCCCCGGCCGTGTAGACGGCCGCGACCGACAGGCACCCGCGCTGGTCGAAGAGGGCCACGTCCCGCGCCAGTCCCTCGGCCGCCTCCCGCGCGTCGGCGTCCCGGCCGATCACCGCCAGGCTGGTCTTGGGGCCGTAGCGGATGACCTTGCCCGGCGCCCGGCGTTCGAGATCGTCCAGCGCCTCGCGTTCGCCGTAGGCGAGGACCGTTCCCGCCGCCGCCAGCACCGGCGCCTCCAGCTCGGCGTCGCCTCCCGGCCAGGTGGCCGCGGCCACGGCGCCGGCGAGGCGCGGCTCCCGGCGGGCCAGCGCCGCCAGGAAAGCCGGCGCGAAGAGCGGCTCGGCCGAGGGGGACTTCAACAGCACCGGCCGCCGCAGGAGCAGCGCCGGCAGCAGCGGCTGGACGGCCAGTCCCGGCAGGTTCGAGGCGAGGACGGCGAGGACCGGACCGGCCGCCTCGGGCGCGGGCTTTGAAACGCGGGCCGCCAGCGCCGCCGCCGGTTCGCGCCGCACGCCTCCCAGCACCGCTTCGAGCCCCGCCTTCAGGCCGTCTCGAGAGAGATTGCAGAGCCGGGCCAGAGCCGGATCGAGCGACCGGCGCTCCAACGAGCCGGGCCGCAGGAAGGTGGCGACGGTATCGCCCCAGGCGGCGATCAGATCTTCGGCCGGGATCTGCCGCAGCGCCGCGGCTCCTTCCCGGAGGCCCGCCGTCAGCTTTCCCAGCGATTCCGGGGTCCAGCGCGCGGCAAGATACGGAGCCGGCCGCTCCACCCTCCGCAGATGCGGCTCAGCGGAGCGAGACAGGCCGGAAGGGAGAAAGGCGTCGCGGAGCATTCATCCTCCCCGCAGCTCCTCCACCACCAGCGAGCATCCCCGCAGCTCCGCTCCGGCGGCGCGGCCGAGGAGGCGGAAGCCGTCACCCTCGGCGATCCCGAGATCCTCGGTCAGCAGATGGACCGCCGAGCCGAGATTGGCGAGATCGAAGGCGGCGATGAGGCCGGGATCGCCGGCGGGGACCTCCTCCAGCGTCTCGGCGTCGAGCAGCCGGACGCGCACCCAGTGCGGCGCCACGAAGAGATCGGGATCGCCGCCGAGCAGCGACCGGGTGTAGCACTGGCTGGTCAGCTCGGTCATGCCGTACTCGCGCACGACGGACTCGGACGGCACGCCGAGCCAGGTGCGGACGCGCGCGAGTAGATCCTCCCGCGTCAGCTCCGCGGTCCTCCCCTTGAAGCCGCCGGTCTCGAAGATCACGGTCCCGGCCGGCAGGCGGAACTTGAGGTCCAGCTTCTGCAAGGTGTCCAGCCACTGCGCCAGGGCGAAGGCCGTGGCGAGCAGCAGGACGGGCCGCCCCTCGCGCTGCCGGGCCGCGGCCCACGAGCGCGCCTTCACCGCCTCGACGCCGCGCGGTCCGAAGGCGGTAGCGCTCTCGGGACCGCCGTAGCGGGCGAGGACGTGGTCGGCCATGAAGGAGAGGCTGGAGTCCGGGAGCTGCTGCCGCGAGGGAATCAAGGAGAGGATCGGCAGCTTCTGATGGAGCGGCAGGCAGAAGCGCGGGAACGAGGCGTCGATCACCTGCCGGTACAGCTCCGGAAACGGCTGATGATGGACGCTCCGCCGCTCGCCGGTGGTGCCGCTGCTGCGGAAGACCTCCACGGCCGGCGCCGCGGCGAGGGTCAGCGTCTTGAAGGCGGCGGCCGGCACCGGCGGCACGTTTCGCCAATCCCGCACCGCCTCCGGCGTGGCGCCCCGCCGCTCGCAGAGCCGGCGGTACGGCTCGATGCGCTCGAGCTGCCACGCGAACGCCGCCAGCGCCAGCTCCTCGAACGTCTCCGCTCCGGGATCGGCGAGGAATCGGGTGAGGCGGTCGAGGATCACGGGTGGGATTTTGTCACGGCTCCTCGGGGTTTTTCGTAGGGGCGGGGCTTGTCCCCGCCCGGGCACGGGACGCGAATCTGAAGAAGGCGGGGACAAGCCCCGCCCCTACGAAAACGCCTGGCATAGCACTTCTGCTAGAGTACGCATCGCGCCCCCGAAGGCGCCTTTGACCGCCGGAGATCCGAAGCATGCCCGAGGCTTTTCCCTATCCGAAGAAGATCGAGATCGACAAGCCGCCGCGCGCCAAGCCGCCGAAGCAGCTCGCGGTGATCGACCAGACCGGATGCACCGGCTGCGAGGCCTGCATCTCCTTCTGCCCGGTGGACTGCATCGAGATCGTCCCCGGCCCCCAGTATCCCGACTTCATGAAGCTGGTGGAGGTGGATCTCGAACGCTGCATCGGCTGCCAGCTCTGCGCCCGTTACTGCCCGTGGGAGACCATCGACATGTGGGGCTACGAGGAGGGCGTCGTCCTGGCTCCCGAGAAGACGGTGCGCTCCCTCATCTATGAGTACGATCCGGAGACGATGCACGAGGCCGCGGAGTCCCGGGTCCGGGCCTGACCGCGCGTTCCAGCTCTGAGCCGATGCTGCGGCCTCGCCGCAGGATTCCTCCTCTTCGCGGGTTCCAGGAGACGCCGTGACGACCGATTCGGCAGCGGCGGCCGTCGATCCGGGATGGGAAGCGCTCGCCAGAGTCGCCGCCGGAGACGTGCAGGCGTTCGCTTCCCTGGTGGAGAGCCATCAGGAGCGGTTGCTTCGCCTCTGCGAGCGCCTGCTGGGCGACGCGGAGGAGGCCCGCGACGCCGCCCAGGAGGTCTTCCTCAAGGCCTATCGCAAGGCGGCGGCCGTCCGTCCCCAGGGCCGGGTGTACACCTGGCTCTACCGCATCGCCGTCAACCATTGCCTGAACAAGCTGCGGCGCCGCAAGCTGGTGCGCTTCCTGCGTTGGGAGGACCCCGAGGAGCGGGACGCCCCCGCCTTCGATCCGCCGGACGAGGCCGCGGACCCGGCCGCCGCCCTGGAGGCGCGCCGCCGCTGGTGGGTGACGCGGCGCGCCCTCGCGCGGCTGCCGGAGAACCAGCGCTCCGTGCTGGTGCTGGTGCGCTTCGAGGGCTTGTCCTACAAGCAGGTGGCCGAGGTGCTGGGGATCACCGAAGGCGCCGTCGAGAGCCGGCTGTTCCGCGCCATGCGGCGGCTGGAGGTGGCGCAGGAAGCGCAAGGATCACGGGTTTCACAAGGAGAGGCCGAACCATGACACGCGGTATCGAACAAGATCTTATGCGCCTGCTGCATAACGAGTTACCGGCGGACGAGGCGCGGGCCCTGCGGGCGCGGATCTTCCGCGAGCCCGAGCTGCAGGCGCTCTATGACCGGCTGGAGCGGACCTGGCAGGGCCTCTCGCTGCCGCCGGCCTCGCCGGTCCCCGCCGGCTTCGCCGGCCGGGTCATGGCACGGGCACGGAGCCAGGCGGCCTCGGGATCGCTCTCCTGGTCGGCAACTCCCGGCTGGGTGAGGGCCACCGCCGCCGCCGCCCTGGTGGCGGGCGCCGCGCTCGGGCTCGGCGTCGGCCGCACCTGGCCCGCCGCGGGGGGCGGCGGCGAGGCGGGCTCGGAGTCTGCGCCGACGTTCCTCTCCGCCACCGCCGAGACCAGCCTCGCCGACAGTTATTGGAGCCTGGTGGAGGACACCGCCGCGGATGCGGAGACCGAGGCGCAGCCGTGATCCGCTGGTGGCTGCTCATCGGCCTCCTGCTCTCGGTGGGGCTCAACGTCGGCATCCTCGCCGCCATCGCCGCCCGCCGCGGCGCGCCGCCGCCCGAGGCGCGCATGCAGAAGGCGCCGGAGATCCCTCCCGGCAAGGATCCCCTGCCGCTGCTCCCCAGGCTCGCCGATCGCCTGGGTCTCGAAGGGGAGACCCGGCGGAAGTTCCTCGACATCCAATGGAATCTCTTCCAGGAGACGAGCCGCCTGCGGCTGCAACTGGGAGAGGTGCACCGCGACATCCGGCGGGAGCTGACCCGCGACGAGCCGGACGACCGGCGGGTGGACCAGCTCCTCAACGAATCGGCGCGGATCTACCTGGCCCTGGAGCGGTCGCTGGTGAAGAACGTCCTCGCCACCCGCAAGCTGCTCGATGCGGATCAGGAGCGTCAGTACATGGCCCTGATCGCCCGCCTGCGCATCGCCGGCGCCGCGGCCGGCGCGGGCCTCGAAGGTCCAGGCCCCGGTCTGGGACCCGGCGCCGTGCAGAGGTCTCAGCGTCCCGTGCCGCAGGAGATGCGGCGGATGATGGAGGAGCGGATGGAAGAGCGCCGCCGGCGGCAGGAGGAGATGCGGGAGCGGTTCCCAGGAAGGCGTTTCCCGGGAAGGCAGCGGAGATTTCAGCGGCAACGGCCGGACCGGCCGGGGGATGCGGGGCCGCCGGTGTAGGACGCCGTCAACGCCGATTCCGCCATCCTCGATTCTGGCAGGATCTCCGCGCCGCCGGGCCCCTCACTCCCCCTTCCCCCTCTCTCCCGCCTCACACCCATCCCCCGGGAGAGAGGGGGTTTTAAAAACCAACTCAAATCAGTCTCCCTCCTCTCCCCGGGTGGGTGGGCGTGAGGTGGGAGAGGAGGGTTGGGGAGGTGAGGGGCCCGCCGGCGCGGCAGCGTTCCGATATCGATGCTGTCGGGATCGGTCTACTTCTCCGGCTTCACCGCCTTCGCCCCCCGCACCCCCCGCAGCTTCTCCTGGATCTCGCGCAACGTCTCGGCCGGCAGCAGCAGCACGGTGTCGCGGCCGCTCGCCCGCGCCGGGACCCCTTCCTTCACTGCGGGATAGATCATGATCGTCTCGTCGCCCGCGTCCTTGGTGTGGAGGGCGAAGGTGAGCAGCGGCGTGGCGAGGCCGGCCTGCATGGCCTGGACTTCCTGCGGCGCCAGGATGCGCGAGGCGCGGGCGCCGGTGACGGCGAAGAGGAGATCGCTCACCGGCAGGTAGGAGATGAGAGTGGTCCCCCGTTTCCAGTCCGTGCCGGAGCGCGTGAGCTGCATCGCGTTCTGGCCTTCCCGCAGCGTGGCCGAGTCGACGTCGTGCACCGCGAAGGCGGAGAGCTGGAGCGCCCGCCAATCGGCCGGCTCGCGCCGGGCGGACTCGGCCAGGCGGGTGCGCACCTCGAAGACGGTGTTCCCCGCGCGCGCATAGGTCAGCTCGCCGCTCGTCTGCCCTTCCGGCGCCGCTTCGCCGGTCACCGTTCCCCCGAGCTCGATGCGCACCGGCGGCGTCACACCCTGGAACGCCACCTCCACGACGTCGCGCGGCGGCGCCAGGCCCAGCTCGGCGAGCGGCCGGGAGCCGGCGACGAAGCGCTCGGCGGTGAGGCCGGTCAGATCCGAGAGCAGCCCGTCCACGAGATCGCGGTCGGCGCGGTCGGCGACGGGCCTTTCCATCCAGAAACCGGCCGGCCGCTTGACGAGCACCACCGGACCCTCCGCCGCGCCCGTCAAGGTGATGCGCCGCACGGCTTCGCGGTCGCCGCGGAACATCAGCTTGTCCCGCCAGTCGCCTGGATCTTTCTCCAGATCCGTGAGGATCGTGTCGCCGACGACGTATGCGTCCTTGGCGCCCTTGAAGCCGGCCACCAGCGAGCCGCCGGGCGGCACCTCGGCGCCGAACGCGAGCACCTTCTCGCCTTCCTTCGTCGCCAGGCGGAGGGTGGCGCGCGGCTTGTCGAGCCCCACGTCCTTGGGATCGACGTCCTCCAGGGTCCGGGTCTTCTCCAGTCCGGCGACCTCGTCGAGCAGCCGGTCCACGGCGAAGGCGTCCGCCCGGGAAGCGAGCGGCCGGGTCATGCGCCATTCGGCGGCCGGCTCGGCGGCCTCCTCTTCGTCCTTTTCGTCCTTGGCATCCTTTTCGTCCTTCTTCGCCGCCGGTATGCGCTCCAGGTGCACGGTACCAACCTTGGACTCAATGCTCACCGAGGTGACGTCTTCCTTCTCGAGATCGAGCACCTTCTTCGCCTGCGCGGTGCGCTCCTCGCTGGACGGCAGCTCGCGCTCGTAGAACCAGATGAACGCGCCGAGGCCGAGGACGATCACCAGCAGGATGAGCAGCGTACGGGGGCGCACGGACGTTACCTCCTGCGGCGGAAGAACACCGCGGTGCCGAGCGCCACGGCGAGGATCGGCAGCGCCGCCGCCAGCAGGTAGATGCGGCGGATCTCGTCGCGCGTCAGCGTGAGCTTGACCTGCTCCGTCTTCTTCGGCGGGATCCCCAGCAGCGCCTCGCGCTCCACCAGCCAGTTGAAGGCGTTCGACAGCAGCACCGCGTTGCCTTCGTTGGCCTGCTGGAGCTGGTTGGCGGCGAAGTCGGAATCGCCGACGGCCACCAGGCGCATGGGCCGCTTGCCGGGCGCCGTCGCGCCGCTCTCGGCCACCACCGCGATGCCCACCGGACCGGCCACGTCGCGCGGATCGCGGCCCACCTTGTCGAGATTGGAGAGATCGGTCTCTCCCCAGCCCTCCGACGAGGTGCGCACCAGCTCGGTCAGCTTGACGCCGGGAGCGCTCCCCGGCGTGACCGAGCGCACGACGCTCAGCAGCACCGGCACGCCGGCCTGGGACAGAGCCTTGGTGACCGGATGATCGCCGTAATCCTTGGAGAAGATCGTCTCCGGCCCGAAGAACGGCAGCGGATTCGAGGGATCGACGACGATGTTCTGGCCCGCCTTGATGCCGTAGCGGGCGAGCCAGCCTTCGAGGCCGGTGGCCACCAGGCCGGCGCCGGCCCCCGGCCCGAGGGTGGGATCGAGCAGCACGAGCATCCGCCCGCCGTTGTTGAGATAGGCCGAGAAGGCGTCGAGCTCCGGCTGCACGAAGCTGCTGGTGGGCCCGGCGATGACCAGCAGGTCGGTGCCCTCCGGCACGCCGGGCTTGCCGAGCGAGGCCCACTCCTCCAGCTCGAAGTTGTCGCGCCCGAGGAGCTGCTGGGCGCCGGAAAGGCCGCGGCCGCTCTGGTCGTCCAGCGCGTGCTCGCCGTGGCCGGTGGTGAAGAGGATCTTGGGCTTGCGGCCCTCGGAGAGCTGCACGAGGGCGCTGGTGAAGAGCTGCTCGCCCTTGAAGCCCGTCATCTGCGGCGCTCCCGTGGTCTGCATGGTGCGGAAGTCGAGCTCGGCGAGATCGTTGCTGTCGATGACCCGCTTGTCCTTGCCGCTCACCACCACGACGCCCGTCGTCGTCACGCCGTACTGGCGGACGAGCTGCTGCGCCTCCACCGGCTTCTTGGCGGCGTCCACAATGCGCACGTGCACGCGCGAAGAGGCGGCGCCGTAGCGCGACAGCAGCTCCGTCGTCGGCTGGTAGATCTCGCCCTGCTCGGGCGTGAGGAAGACGATGAACTCGACGTCCTGCTTCAGCCCCTTGATCACGTTGAGCGTCTTCTCCGACAGGCTGTAGAGCTGGCTCTTCGTCCAGTCGAAGCGCTTGTAGTACTTCCAGCCGAGGTAATTGATCATGACCAGCAGCGCGGCGAGCAGCAGGACGCTGGCCGAGAACATCCCCGTCTTCACGAGCTGGCGGCGGTCGACTCGATCCATCGCGGTCATGGCGACGTCATCTCCACTTCTTGTCTTCGAGCGCCCGGCTGGCCAGGAACAGGAAGAACAGGGTGCCGGAGAGGTAGAAGACCAGCCGGCGAGTGTCGACGATGCCGTTGGCGAACTCGTCGATGTGGCTCCAGATGCTGACGTAACCCAGGGCCTTCTTCGCCACGTCGTTGTTGACCAGCTCCTCGAAGACGCCGAGCAGGAAGAGCAGGAAGAGCATCGCGGCGGTCATCATCGCCGCCAGGAGCTGGCTGCGCGTCGTCGCCGAAGCGAAGATGCCGATGGCGAGGAAGAGCGCGCCGATGAGCATAATCCCCAGATAGCCGGCGCCGACCGGTCCCCAGTCCACCGTCTCGTAGGCGGAGATCACCACCCCGTAGAGCACGGTGGGAAGCCAGAGGAAGCCGTAGAAGACCAGGGCCGCCAGGAACTTGCCGCCGATCACCTGCCCCTCGGTGACCGGCGCGGTCATCAGCACCTCGATCGATCCCGAGCGCAGCTCCTCGCTCACCAGGCGCATGGTCAGCACCGGGCCGAGCAGCAGCAGCATCAGCCAGGTGGCGCGGAAGAAGTAGCCGAGCGGCGGCCCGCCGGCGGCGCGCGGATCGTTCATCTGGCCGATGAGATAGATGAAGATGATGCCGTTGACCGCCAGGAAGAAGAACAGCACCACGTAGGCGAGCGGCGAGAAGAAGTACGCCCGCAGCTCGCGCCGGAAGGTCGCCAGGACTCCGTTCACGATGCCACCTCCTGCTGATCCTCCTTGGGGGGCTCGGCGGCCGGCGTCTCGGCGGCCGGCGCTTCGACGGCGTCATGCGTGGTGAGGCGCACGAAGATGTCCTCCATCGTCGCGCCGCGCTCGCGGGCGAGCTCGAGGAGCACCCAGCCGCGCTCCACCGCCGTGCGGAACACCGCCTCGCGGGGATCGCTGCCGCGCTCGCACTCCAGCAGCCAGGAGCCTCCCGCCGCGCCGTCCTTCACTCCCACCACGCCCGGCAGCCCCGCGAACGCCGCGGCGGCGTCCGCGGGAGCGTCCTTGAGCGCCACCCGCACGGCGGGATTGCCCATCCAGCTCTCCCGCAGGCTCTCCGGCGTGCCCTCGGCGACGATCTTGCCGCGGTCGATGATTACCACGCGGTCGCACAGCAGCTCGACCTCGGGAAGGATGTGGGTGGAGAGCAGCAGCGTGTGCTCGCGACCGAGCTGCCGGATGAGCTCGCGGATGGAGATGATCTGCTTCGGATCGAGGCCCACCGTCGGCTCGTCGAGCACCAGGACGCGCGGATTGTGCAGGATGGCGGTGGCGAGCCCGACGCGCTGGCGGTAGCCCTTGGAGAGCGTGCCGATGATCTGGTCTTTCACCTCGGTCAGCAGGCCGCGCTCCAGGACGCTGGGGATCGCCTGCCGCAGCTCGGCGCGGGAGAGCCCTTCGAGCCGTCCGCGGTAGGCCAGATACTCGCTGACCCGCATCTCGGGGTAGAGCGAGACGTTCTCCGGCAGATAGCCGACCTGCCGCCGGGCCTCGCGCGGCGACTCGAACAGGTCCTTGCCGGCCACCGTCACCTTGCCGCTGGTGGGGGGCAGGAAGCCGGTGATCATGCGGATGGTGGTCGTCTTGCCCGCGCCGTTCGGGCCCAGCATGCCCAGGATCTCCCCTTCCTTGACGGAGAGGGAGATGCCGTCCACGGCCGTGAAGTCGCCGTAGCGGCGGCTCAAGGATTGCGCTTCGATCATGGAGCCTCCAAGAAAGACCAGACGTGCTTTGCCGGCCCGCGGTTTTTAGCAAAATGGGTGCCGGCCGTAAACCCTGGAAAAATCGAGAGATCCGCGACGTTCCGGCGCATGTCGTCTCTCTGTGCGTGCCAGTTTGACGCGGGCGCCGCGGCGGATGCTATCCTGTTTTCATGGCGGACAAGGACAAGGCCTCCGGAATGAAGTCGGCATACGAGCTGGCCCTCGAGCGGATGGAGCAGCAGGGCATCGAGCGGCCGCGGGAGGAGACCTTCGGCGACGAGCTGCGGGAGAAGATCGCCGACGTCCGCCGCAAGGCCGAAGCCAAGCTCGCCGAGTTGGAGATCCTCCACCAGAACCGCCTGAAGACCCTCTACGAGCCGGCCAAGCGACAGGAAGAGGAAGAAGAGTACCGCCGCGAGCGCCGCCGCATCGAGGACGAGCGGGAGCGCAAGGTCGCGGAGTTGCGAGAATCGCCCCCGTAATCGACACCCTCCCACCGCGCGAAAACCGTCCCGTAGAGACGCCCCTCGCGCCAGGCCAAGCCTGGGAAGGGAGGAAGGAAAATGCAATAGACAGAACCTGAAACCCTTCGTCGTGGACCCAGTAGGTCCGAATCCTACCCGGCAAGGGCTGGCCACCCACCGGAAGCGAGTCTTGCGTGGCGTCTGGGGTAACCCCACGTTACGAAGCGTAGACAGCGAGTGTGCAGGCCGTGGTCATCAGCCTCGAGAGACTGGAATGGGGAGCCGACGTCGTGGGGTGAACGGAAGGCAACATCCTCGGCGCCGTAATGGCCTGGCGTCGAGGGTCCCCCGGGGTATCAGCCCAGGGCATGCACACAGCGGGGTCCGCCCAGGAACCTGGGAGAACCCTGAGATCTCCGCGGTCGAAGCCCGGATGGGCTCCGGGAGACCAAAGGTCCAGGCCCACAGTCCCAGGGCGTCCGCAACCTGTGGGAGCCAATCGGCGGGCGCAACCGCGGTACCGCCAAGCGAAGGAAACGAAGCGCGGCGGGAAGGGCTCAGGGCGTCGTAGCACCCCAGTAGTACCGAGGAAGCGGGGGAACCATCCCGAGGGACCCCGTGGAGGGAAGGGGGGTGTCGGGTCACGGAACCGTTGGAGGGAAAGATGGCAAGGACACCGAACCTTGGCAACGTCTCAACGAAACTGCAACGGATAGCACAACTGGCGAGGGAAGACCGCAAGCGGGCCCTGATCAGCCTGGCCCACCACATCGACGTGGACTTTCTGCGGGAAGCCTATCGCCGGACGCGCAAAGATGGCGCCCCGGGGGTAGACGATCAGACAGCGGCGGAGTACCAGGAGAACCTGGAAGAGAATCTCCGGAGCCTCCTGGACCGCTTCAAGTCGGGTCGCTACCAAGCGCCGCCGGTACGCCGGGCCTACATTCCGAAAGGGAATGATCCGACGAAGCAGCGGCCGATCGGGATGCCGACCTTTGAGGACAAAGTGCTTCAGAGGGCGGTCGTGATGGTGCTGGAAGCCGTGTACGAGCAGGACTTTTTGGACTGTTCATACGGCTTCCGGCCCGGACGATCGGCGCACCAGGCGATCAGGAAGCTGTGGCAAGGCCTCACGGCGATGGGCGGAGGCTGGGTTGTGGAGGCTGACATCGAGGGTTTCTATGACAATCTAGATCGCGGCCAGCTCAGAGGCTTCCTGGACCAGAGGGTGCGCGATGGGGTGATCCGCCGAGCCATTGACAAGTGGCTGAAGGCGGGGGTGATGGAAGAGGGAAACCTCAGCCATCCAGCGTCAGGAACGCCGCAAGGAGGAGTCGTGTCTCCGATCCTGTCGAACATCTACCTCCACGAGGTCCTGGACGTATGGTTTGAGGCAGCGGTCAAGCCCCGGCTTCAAGGGCAGGCATTTCTGATCCGCTTTGCCGACGACTTCGTCCTGGTGTTCCAACGGGAGAAGGATGCCCGACGGGTGCTGGAGGTGCTGCCGAAGCGATTCGACCGATACGGCCTTCGCCTCCATCCGGACAAGACACGCCTGGTGCGCTTCGAACGGCCCCGCCGCAAGGTGGAACCCGAGCAAGCGCAGCCAAACGAGAGGCCGAGGAGCTTCGACTTTCTCGGCTTCACCCACTACTGGGATCAGTCTCGCCGGGGCCAATGGATGGTGAAGCGCAAGACGGCTCCCGATCGAGTCACCCGATTCCTGCGGCGGCTCAACATCTGGTGTCAAAGGTACCGACATGCACCCCTGGCGTGGCAGCATGCACAGCTACTCAGCAAACTGCGCGGACACTACGGGTACTACGGGATCACCGGGAACTCGAAGTCGCTCAGTAGTCTGCACCACTGGGCCAAGAGGATCTGGCGCAAGTGGCTCAGTCGCCGCTCGCGAGACGCTAGCTTGACCTGGGAGCGGTTCAACCTTCTGCTGAAGCGTTATCCGCTACCCAACCCGAGAATCTGCCAGGCTGCCTGAGGTCGCGCAGCGAAACCGTGGCCTGAAGAACCGTATGCGGTAGTCCCGCACGTACGGGTCTGTGGGGGGCCTGGGTGGGTAACCACCCAGGCCTACCCGGCAGTC
>JBKPTH010000116.1:0-22908 GCA_046765915.1 Acidobacteriota bacterium
GCCGTGCGCGTGCCGCCGCGCGCCGGGCGGACGGCCGGGCGCGGCCGGTCCGCCGGCAGCCTCGGCTCGGGAATCCCGGCGAGCCGCTCGCGCCACCAGGCGACCTCCGAGTCGAGCACGCCGCCGCGCAGCCACTCGCGCTGCCACACGGCCCAGTCGGCGTATTGCACGGGCAGCTCGGCGAGCGGCGACGGGCGGCCCGTGGCGAACGCCTCATGGAGAGCGGCGAGCTCGGAGCAGAGGATGCCCAGCGACCAGCCGTCGGCCACGATGTGATGCAGCGCGAGGACCAGCGCGTGCTCGCCCGGGCCCGAGCGCACCACGGCGGCGCGCCACAGGGGTCCGCGCTCGAGGTCGAACGGCGCGGCGGCCGCCTCGCGCGCCAGCCGCTCCATCTCCGCGGCGGCCATCTCCGCCGGCAGCGCGCCGAGGTCGAGCCGCGGCAGGCGCGCCGCCTCGGCCCCCGCCACCTGCACCGGCTCGCCCGCCTCCAGGCGGAAGACCGTGCGCAGCGCTTCGTGCCGGCGCACGACCTCGGCGAAAGCGGCTTCGAGGACGGCGAGATCGAGCGCTCCCGTGAGACGCACGACGCCGGGCAGATGGTAGGCGGCGCTCCCCCGCTCCAGCCGGTCGAGGAACCACAGGCGTTGCTGCGCGAAGGAGAGGGGCAGCCCGCCTCCCGGCTGGCGCGGCAGGGGCCGGATCGGCGGCGCCGCCGATCCCCGCGCGGCCTCGGCGAGGCGCTCGGCCAGGCCCGCCACCGTGGGGTGCAGGAAGACCTCGCCGAGCGGCAGCTCGACGCCGGTGAGCCGCGCGACTTTCGACACCAGGCGGACGGCGAGCAGGGAGTGGCCGCCGAGGGCGAAGAAGTCGTCGTGCCGGCCCACGCTCTCCAGGCCGAGCACCTCGGCGGCCACCGCCGCGAGCATCTCCTCGACCGGCGTCCGGCCGCCCGGGAGCGCGCCGCTCGCCGCCGCGCCGGGATCCGGCAGCGCGCCGCGGTCCACCTTGCCGTTGGGCGACAGGGGCAGGGCGTCCAGACCCACGAACGCCGAGGGGACCATGTACTCCGGCAGGACGCCGCGCAGGAAGGAGCGCAGCTCGGCGGCCGGCACGGACGCCGGCGTCACGTAGGCCACGAGCCGCTGGCCCCGCTCGCCGTCGTCCCGCGCCACGGCGACGGCGTCGCGCACCTGCGGGTGCCCGGCGAGCGCCGCCTCCACCTCGCCCAGCTCGACGCGGAAGCCGCGCACCTTCACCTGATGGTCGACGCGCCCGAGGTACTCCAGCTCGCCGGAGGGCCGCCGCCGCGCCAGGTCGCCGGTGCGGTAGAGCCGGCCGCCGGGCGCCGCCGAGAAGGGATCGGGAAGGAACTTCCCGGCCGTCAGCGCCGGCCGGTGGAGATAGCCGCGGGACAGCCCCTCCCCCGCCAGGAACAGCTCGCCGGGCACCCCCGCCGGCACCGGCTCGCCGCGGCCGTCGAGCAGGTAGACGCGGGTGTTGGCGACCGGTGCGCCGATGGTCACGGCGCGTCCGGGCTCCAGCCGCGCCAACGTCGAGTACGTCGTGTCCTCCGAGGGACCGTAGAGGTTGAGGATGCGCGCTCCCGGCACCGCCGCGGCGAGCGCCTCCACCAGCGCGGCGGCCACGGCCTCGCCTCCCAGGTTGACCGTGCGCACCCAGGAGGGGAATCCGCCGGCGCGCACCAGCTCGGCCACCACCGAGGGCGCGCCGCAGACCAGCCGCACCTCGCCGGCGGCCGGCAGGCCGGGCAGCGCCAGCAGGTTCTCGGCCACGAAGAGGCGCCCGCCCCAGCAGAGCGGCGCGAAGATCTCGAAGACGGAGACGTCGAAGCCGATCGAGGTCGCGGCGAGCGCTCCCTCCAACTCCTCCGGCGTGAAGGTCTCGCGCGCCCAGTGCATGAGGACGACCGCGGTCCGGTGCTCGACCATGACCGCCTTGGGCCGGCCCGTCGAGCCCGAGGTGTAGATCAGGTAGGCGAGGTTCTCCGGCGCGGCGGCGGGCTCCGGATCGTCCGGGCTCTCGCCGGCGATGCGCTCCGCCGCCGCGTCCAGCGACAGCCAGCGGGCGCCGCTCTCCGCGGCGATCCGGGCGGCCGTCGCCTCCTCGCCGATCACCACGCAGGGCGCCGCGTCCTCCAGGAGCGAGGCCAGGCGCGCGCGGGGATAGGTGGGGTCCAGCGGCAGGTAGGCTCCCCCCGCCTTCAACACCGCCAGCAGGCTCACCATCATCCGCTCGGACCGCCGCAGGCAGACGCCGACGCGGTCCTCGGCACCCACGCCCAGCCGCCGCAGATGGTGGGCGAGGCGGTTGGCGCGCCGGTTCATCTCCCGGTAGGTCAGCCGCAGCTCGCCCGCGACCAGGGCCTCCGCGTCCGGCGTGCGCGCCGCCTGCGCTTCGACGAGCTGGTGCAGGAGAAGCCCGCGCGGATAGGCGCGCGCCGTCGCGTTCCATTCCTCCAGCACCTGCCGCCGCTCCGCCGGGGCGAGGAGAGGCAGGCTCCATATCGAGCGCTCGGGTTCGGCGCCGGCTCCTGCGAGCAGGCTGCGGAAGTGCCCGAGCATGCGCTCCGCCGTCTCGCCGTCGAAGAGGGAGGAGTTGAATTCCAGCGACGCGAGCAGCCCGCCGCGGCCGTCCTCGGCCACGTGCAGCGCCAGGTCGAATTGCGCCCGCCGCTCGGCGAGCCGCACCGACTCCAGCTCCAGGCCGCCGAGCTCGATGCGCGCCCCCTCCTCGCCGAGGGCGAAGGGAGCGAGGCCGGGCGGATCCTGCGGCCGGCCCTGCTGGAGGACGAAGAGCACCTGGAAGATGGGCGGGCGGGCGGCATCGCGCACCGGGCGCAGGCGCTCGGCGAGGGCGGGAAACGGCAGCTCGCCGTGCTCCAGCCCCTCCAGCACCGCGCGTTGCGTGCGCGCCGCCAGGTCCGCGAAGCGCGGCTCGCCGGAGACGTCCGCCCGCAGCGCGAGGACGTTGACGAAGTAGCCCACGAGCCCCGCCAGCTCGGGCAAAGGGCGGCCGGCGGTCGGCGAGCCGACGGCGAAGTCCTCCTGGCCGGAGTAGCGGGCGAGCTGCGCCTGGAAGACGGCGAGCAGGGACGTGAACAGCGAGGCGTCGCCGGCGGCGCGCAAGCCTTCGAGCAGCGGGCGGGGAAGGTCGATCGACCGGGCGCCGCCGCGATAGGTCTGCAGCGGCGGCCGCGCATGGTCCACCGGCAGGTCGAGATCGCGGACCTCTGCCAGCCGCTCTCGCCAGTAGCTCCACAGCCGCTCGCCGCGTGCCCCCGCCAGCAGCTCCTCCTGCCAGCGGACGTAATCGCCATAGCGAAGAACCGGCGGCGCGAGAACCGCGGCAGCTCCTCCCGTCTCCTGGCGATACAAGCCGGAAAACTCCCGCGCCATCACCGCCAGCGAGGCGAAGTCCGCCACGATGTGGTGAATGGCGAGCAGCAACACCGTCTCGCCGCCCCGCGCGAAAAGCCGCGCCCGCAGGAGCGGCCCCGCCGCGAGATCGAACGGCCGCCAGGCCTCCTCTCCGAGCCGCCGCTCCAGTTCCCCGGCTCCCCAGGAGGCGGCGTCCTCCGCCTGGACGTCCGGCAGCGACGCCGTCACCCGCTGCACGGGCTCGTCGTCCACCACCGGGAAGACGGTCCGCAACGCCTCGTGGCGGTCCGTCAGGATCGCCAGCGCGCGGGTGAACGCGGCAACGTCCAGACCACGAGCCCGCGCCGCCACCGCGATGTTGTAGGCACCGCCCGATGGGTCCAGCCGGTGGAGGAACCAGAGCCCCCGCTGGCCCGCGGAGAGCGGCTGATCGCCGGCGGGCGAGAGGGCGCGCAGCGGCGGCGCATCGACGGCCGGTCCCGTCTCCAGCTCCGCCAGGAGGAGATCGGCCAACCCGCCGATCCCGATCCCCTGGAGGAGATCCGCCAGCGGCACCGGCAGCCCTAGCGCCGCCTCGATGCTCCCCTTGAGCTCGACCGCCGTCAATGAATCCAGCCCCAGGGTCGTCAAGGGTTGTGCAGGCGGGATCCGCGAGGAAGGCAGACCGAGAACGGCAGCCGCGCGCTCGCGCAGCCAGGTCTCCAGCGCCGGCCGCCGCTCCGCCGGCCGCAGCTCCAGGAGAACGCCGCGCGTGACGGCGGTTTCTTCCTCGGCCGTACCGCCGGACCACGCCAGGGCGCTCCGCCCCAACACCGGCAGCTCGTCGTCGAGATAAAGCTGCCGGCAAAGCCGCCGCTGCACCTTGCCGCTCGACGTCTTCGGCAGGCCGCCCTGGCGGATCAGCACCACCTCGTGGACCTGCACCTCGTGCTCGGCGGCCACGGCCTGGCGCACGGCCTCGGCGATCTCCTCGAAGCCGTCGCGACGCCGGCGCTCGACCTCGTGGACGATCACCAGCCGCTCCTCGCCGGCGACCTCCACCGAGAACGCCGCGCCGCCGCCGGGCCGCAGGTCCGCATGGCTCGCCTCGGCCGTCAGCTCCAGGTCCTGCGGGTAGTGGTTGCGGCCGCGCAGGATGACGAGATCCTTCAGCCGGCCGGTGACGTACAGCTCGCCCTCCGCGAGGAACCCGAGATCGCCGGTACGCAGGAAAGGTCCTTCGCCGGAGCCGAGCAGGCAGGCATGGAACTCGCGCGCGGTCGCCTCCTCCTTCCCCCAGTAGCCGCGGGCGACGCTCGGACCCGCGAGCCAGATCTCCCCCACCGAGCCCGGCGGCAGCTCCAGCCCCGTCTCGGGATCGGCGACCGCCAGCCGCTGCCCCATCCAGGCGCGGCCGCAGCTCACGACTGAGGAGCTGACCCGCGGCCGCCGTCCGCGCGCGCTGCCGCTGACGAACAGCGTCGCCTCGGCCAGGCCGTAGCAGGGGTAGAACGCCTCCGGCCGGAAGCCGCACGGCGCGAAGGTCGCGGCGAAGCGCTCCAGCGTCGCGGCGCGCACCGGCTCGGCGCCGTTGAACGCCACCCGCCAGCTCGCGAGATCGAGACCCGCGAGCGCCTCCGGGGTCGCTTTGCGCAGGCACAGCTCATAGGCGAAGTTGGGGCCGCCGCTCGTCGTCCCGCGCCAGCGCGAGATCGCCTCCAGCCAGCGCAGCGGCCGCTGCAGGAAGGCGACCGGCGGCATGAGCACGCACCGCGCACCCGCGTACAGCGGCTGCAGCACGTTGCCGATCAGACCCATGTCGTGGTAGAGCGGCAGCCACCCCACGACCACCGCATCCTCGTCCATGCCGAAGGCTTCGCCGATCATCCGCTCGTTGTGGAGCAGGTTGGCGTGGGTGACCATCACACCCTTGGGATCGGCCGTGGAGCCCGAGGTGTACTGCAGGAAGGCGACCGCCTCCGGAGCGGGCTCGGGGAGAGGACGGGCGGAAACCCGGGAGTCGATTTCGTCCGTCGCGATCCACTTCACCGCCGCCAATTCCGGAGCGACGCTGAGCAGGCCCTTCGGACCGTCGACGCTCGCGAGGATGGCCGTGGTGGTCAGCGCCGCGAGAGGCGCGGCGTCGCGCGCGATGGCGCGCAACCGCGACTGCGAACGGTCGTTCGGCCGCGGCGGATAGGCGGGCACCGCCACGACTCCGGCGTACAGGCAGCCGAAGAAGGCGGCGATGAAGTCGAGCCCGGGAGGATAGAGCAGCAGCGCCCGCTCGCCCGCGGGAACCGACCGGCGCAACGCGCCGGCGATCGCCGACGCCGCCCGGTCGAGCCCGGCGTACGTCAGCCGTCCGGCTTCGTTCTCGCCATCCGCGAGGAAGGTGAACGCCACTTGCTCCGGCCGCTCGGCGGCACGGGCGTGCAACACTCCCGCGAAGGTGGCGAGCCCGATCTCGGGCCACACCGTCGGCTCGGTCACCGTATTGCCTCCAAAGTAACTGGTGTCGGCGGAACCGTGCGGCAGGAAATCTTCAGACAACCTCGAACCATCGTTACAGATCGTTGACCTGGCGTAGTAGGCGCGACCTCGAGCTTGACGATCTCCACGCGCCATCGCGCACGACCCTTCACAACCCAAGATACAGTGCCCGTTCTTCCCCACGCCGAGACAACCGGCGCGCAATTCGTTACGCCGCGAGTTGTCCCGCCTCACGAGACGAAGAGCACCGGATAAAAGGAACGCTCGCGAGCTCGCTGCTCCGGCGTTGTAAAGGAGACTTCATGCTCGGCACTGGAATCAACGAACGGCTCGAAGAGAACCCGCTGCGCAAGCGGCTGATCCATCACCCCTTCTTCAAGGAAGTGAAGACCTCGCAGCTCACTCGTGAAGATGTTGGCGTTTTCCTCGGCCAGTGGTGGCATCCGCTGCACTACTTCCCCAACTTCCTCTCCCGCACCATCGATCAGGTGCCGGTGCTGGAGATGAAGACGGCCATCTCGAAGATCCTCTACCAGGAGCTCGGCGAGGGAGATCCCGAACGGGCCCACGAGCGCATCTACGTCGCGACGATGACCGCGGCCGGCTTCGACCGCGGCACCGTCTCCGCGGCGGAGCCTTTCGAGGAGACGCGCCGCCTCGTCCAGCGCTACCGCGAGGCCTCGGCGGAACGCCTCAGCGCCCTCGGCTTCGTCTACGGTACCGAGGTCGCGGACCTCGCCATGGTGGCGGGCATCGGCAACGCCGTGCGCCGCGTCTCCGGCCTGCGCGACCTGCCCTGGGTGGACATCCACATCCAGCAGGAGCCCGATCACGTCGAGCAGGTCAACGAGGCCATCGAGCCCGACTTCACGCCGCAGGAAGTGGACCGCATCGTGGCGAGCGCCGAGGAGATGTGGAGCCTCTGGATCGCTTTCTTCGACCGCCTGCGCAAGGTGATGTTCGGCGAGGAGCTGCCGGTCGAGGCGGTCGCGGTGGCGGCGACGGTGTAACAGAACCTTCTCTTTCGCCCGGTGCGGAAGCGCCGGGCGAAGGCGAGGACGCGTCACAACCGGCGTCAATCCCGCTTCAGCGCCTTCTCGTCCAGCCACTGCAGGACGACGCGCAACGCGTCCGGACGGATCTCGTGTCCCATCTCGAATTCGCGATAGGTGATGGCCACTCCGAAGGCGCGGAGGGCTTCGCGCGACTCGCGGGCGCGCTCCACCTCGATACGGTCGTCGCGCGTGCCGTGGATCACCAGCACGGGGAAGCCCTCTTGCTCGGGGAGCTTCGGCAGGTCCTCGGCGAGCGGCGCCGGAAACCAGGTGGAGAGCGCGGCCAGGCCGGCGAAGCGGGAGGGTTCTCGCAGCGCGAGGTCGTATCCCATCGTGCCGCCCTGGCTGAAGCCGGCGAGCACCACCTTCCCTCGATCGATGGGATAGCGGTCAAGCGCCGTGCCGACAAATTCGCGCAGAGCGTCGGCGCTACGGCGGAAGGCTTCGACGTCGGCGGGCTCGCCGGGGCGCAGAGGGTACCAGCCGTAGCCGTACTGCCCGCCGCCGAACGGCACCGCGACCGGACCCTGCGGGCAGATCACGATCGCCTGTCCGCCGTGCAACATCGGAGCGAGCCCCAGCAGATCGTGCGCGCTCGCTCCCCAGCCGTGCAGCGCGATGACCGCCGGGAACGGGCCGTCTCCGGCGGGAACATGGGAGGCGTAGAGAAGATTCATGGCGCGCGAAGAATATCGCGAGCCGGACCGGCTTCGGGATCAGTCCCGCAGCAGGGCCTGGAATCCTGCCTGTACGAAGTGCCTGTCGTGCGTTAACGCTTGAGTCACCCGGTCCCGTTGCATGATCCGAAACGAGGAGCAATCCGTGAGACTCCAGGACTTGTCACTCCTCTCGGCATATAGGGCCAAAGCTTCTTGGAACTGAATGCTCGATTGAGGCACGATGACGGCGTTGGGGTTGCGGCGGAGGCGCTCGATCAGGCGGACAGCCCCGCGCCGTAAAATTTCGCCGCGGCCACCGAAATCGTTCAGGAATTCCGTCAAGACCATCTCGCTGGTGACGATGCGGGTACGGCCAAGAATTTTGGACAGCGAATTGGCCTTCTTGTGGAGGGCGTCCTTGGGATTCAGGAGAGCGATCCAGTAGCTTGCATCGGCAAAGACTGCCCTCATTCCTCTTCCTTGGGGGCTCCATAGAGATAATGGTCGAGGTTCTTGGAGAGATCCGTCGGCACTTTGTCCCACTCCTCTGGTGGAATACTGGCTCCGATCTCCAAGACCTCCTCCCAAATAGGCCTCGCGGTCGGATCGTATTCGAGGTCTTCAAACCCCATCTCATCCCGAGGTTCCACCACCACGGTGACCTCCGCCTCTGCCCCTTCTGGGAGCTCCGGATCGTGGATCTGGATGGCGCCTCCAGGCAAGATCTTCACTCGCTGGCGTATCGTCATTGCGTCCTCCTCGTCTCGCTCCGGCTTTACTCCGGAACTGCGACCACCGCCTCAACCGGTCCGAGCGACGGATCGTCCTTGTAGGATACCCTTTCCAGGAACAAGCCGGAAGGCGGCGCCGTCCATTCAGCAGGCAATCCTTTTCCACTTCTCGGTTTTTTCGCCGCGATGAGGTCCTCGAACTCCTTGCGATCGAGCTCCCCCGCGCCAATCTGCACCAGCGTGCCCACCACCCGGCGCACCATCTTCCAAAGAAAATGCGAGGCGCTGAGGCGCACCAGGATCAGCGCTCCGTCCGTCACCACTTCGGCGCCTTCGACCACCACGACCGTGCTCGGCTGCTCGCCGGGCTTTTCGCAGAACAGCCGGAAATCGTGCCGGCCCTTCAGCAGCGATGCGGCTTCGGCCATGCGTTGCGCGTCGAGCGGACGCTTCACCCACCAGACCCAACGCTTCGCCAACGCCGTGCGCCGCCGCGAGATCTGGTACAGGTACGAACGTGAGACCGCATCGTGCCGGGAATGAAACCGGTCCGGCGCAGGCGTCAAGGCGAGGACGTGGATGTCCGCCGGCAGGCGGTCGTTGATCTCGCGCCGGAAGGGCTCGGGATCGATCCGGCCCGCCAGGCGCAGATGGGCGGCCTGCGCCAGGGCGTGGACTCCCGCGTCCGTCCTCCCCGAGCCGCCCAGCTCGCGCACCGCCGCGCCGGCCTCCTCCACGGCCCGGCGCAGCTCTCCCGCCACCGAGCGCGCGTTCTTCTGCTCCTGCCAGCCGTGGTAGCGGGTGCCTTCGTATTCGAGCGTGAGACGGTAGGTCGGCATCCGCACATTCTCCCAGACCGCATGTTAGTCTTCGACCCTCAAGGAGGACATCGCGATGAAGAAACCGCATTTCGTCCTGCTGGCTCTTCTCACCCTCGTCGTTGCCCTTGCTCCATACGCCACCGCGGGCACCAAGGGAACCTGGACCGGCTGGATCACCGACGACCAGTGCGGGGCCAAAGGCGCCAAGGCCGAGCACCAGGCGTGCGCGGAGAGGTGCCTCGGCCGGGGCGGCAAGCTGGTCTTCTACAACACGGCGGATGAGAAGCTCTACAAACTGGACAACCAGGATCTGGCCAAGCAGCATCTCGGCCACCAGGTCACCGTCACCGGTGACTTGGAGGGCGATTCCATCAAGGTGGAATCGATCGCCATGGCCGAATCCGGCGGCTAGGAACCCGGGGCGCTCCACTGCGTGCGGGAGCCCTGGCTGTCCGGGACAGGGGCTCCCGCTAGATCCTCACCTTGCGGCTCACCAGGGTCACGTCTCCATCCTGGAACGGCACCGCCTCCTTCGGCCGCGCCGCCAGCAGCGCCGCTCCGGATGGCGGCAGCCCGAACGAGCGGTCGAGCACGTACCAGTCCATCGGCTGCGTGGAGCCGAGCACCACATCCACCTGGCTGCCCTGAGGGGGAAGCGTGAGGTTCGAGTAGGCCCGCCAATCTCCCCGGCTCCCCGTTTCCAGCGGGATCGACCGACCGTCGATGGCGATCGACTCCAGCTTGGCTCCGGCCGGGACGTAGATGATTCCGACCGGCGCGCCCCGCGGCGAGGTCAGCCGGAGACGCAGGCGCCGCTTGCCCGCCGTCACCGCATTCTCCACCACGGCCAGCTCGGGGGCCGCGGCGTTCAGCTTGGCAGCCGGCGCCATGAGCACCCGCGCCGTCGGCGGCAACCAGGGGAAGGGCACCTCAGGACGCTTCGCGAAGCCCCCGGCCTTGAGAAAGGCCTGTGGCATGGGCCGTGGCCCTCGCGCCAGCCAACGGGTCACCCCGGAATCCGCGTCCTCGTGAAGCTGCACCGTCAGGGTCCGCGGAGACGCCGGAGAGAACGGCGACGTGAACAGGGCCAGCACGGCGAAGACCACCGCTGCCGCCGTGGCCGCGAGCGGCAGCCAGCGGCGCCCGAAGGGCCCGGCGACGGCCACCAGCGGAGTCAGCGTCGCGTAGACGATCGCCAGCAGCAGGGCCGTGGCCAGAAGGCCCGTCAATCCCAGGCCGCCGTACAGCAGAATGAGGGAGGGGAACCAGATCAGCGCCGCCACCAGCGCCGGCAGGATCGCACCCACCGGACGTCCGGCCGCCGCCAGGCCCACGATGCCGGCCACCAGCGCCGGCACCAGGAAGAGATAGCTGATCCCGGGGAGGACGAGTCCGAGGAGCAGTCCCAGCAAGGCCCAGAAGATCCACACGCCGGCCCAGACGCCGGCGAACCCGCCGCGGCGTGTCAGCAGGACCGCCGTCCACAACGTCACCGCCAGCGAGATCAGCCAGAAGGCCGCCATGGCCGGCAGCGGCCGGGCCACCCACGGCAAGGGGAAGGCGCCGGCGAGCAGCGCCTGCAATCCGAACGCCGCGGCCAGGTTGAGGAAGAGCGCCGCGGGCGTGACGAGCAGACCGAGGCCGACGGAGCTCCAGGTCAACAGCCCCCGCCGGCGCGCCATCACCGCCGCCGCGACGGTGAGGGCGAGCGCCAGGATGCCGAGCACCGGCGAGAGCCCCGCCGGCCAGCGCACCACCGCGACGTGGAAGACGTCGAAGTACACCGCCTGGCCTCGAGGCGCTCGTGCGAGATCGCCTTCCGCCAGCCCGCGCACGGCCGCCAGGGCGTTGTCGCCATGATGCTGGAGGCTGTCGGCCGAGGCGTTGGCGAAGCTGTCAGCCGACGTGTGATAGTGGCTCGGCTCGCCGATGAAGGCGAAGTTCAGCCCCGGCACCTGCCGGCCCTTGAACACCGTCAGGTCGGTGTCGTTCGGCATGTAGTGGTAGACGGTGGAGGAGAGCGAGGTGGCGAACGGCCGCGGGACTCCGGAGGCGAAACGGGAGACCGTCCACGCGTCAGGGCCGCTGGTCTCGAACATCATGCTCGGTCCCGAGGAGCCCCGGGCCTCCAGGTTCACCACCGCGCCGACCTCCTTCATCGCCGGGCTGCTCTCCGCGAAGGCGTGGGATCCCAGCAGATCCGCCTCTTCGCCGTCGTCGAGCAGCAGCAGAACGCCATGGCGCGGCGGCGGACCGGTCTTCAACACGCGCGCGATCTCGAGGACGGCCGCCACCCCCGTCATGTCATCGCCGGCGCCGGGCCCCGCGGGCACCGAGTCGTAGTGGGACATCAGCAGGACCGATTTGCCCGGCTCCCTCCCCGGCAGGCGCGCCAGTACGTTGGCGACCCGAGCGCAGTCGCCCCCGTGGCTGCAGGAGAAGCTCTCCTGGACCTCCGGCGAGTAGCCCAACCAGCGCAGGTGCGCCAGGATCCGCTCGCGCACCCGCGCGTTGGCCGGCGAGCCGACCGGATGCGGGGCGCCGTCCCCGAGCAGCCCGCCCAGCACCTCCCGCGCCCGCCCGGCCGAGAACTCCGTCAGCGCCACCTCCTTCGCTTTCGCCGCGGGAGGATGCGCCTGCACCACCGCCAGCAGCAGCGCCAGCGCGAGCAGGATGAGAGCGAAGACCAGACCGCGGCCGGCCCTCGCTTCGACGTCGACGTCGGGATTCGCCATTTTCCACCTCCCCCTAACCCTGAAAGCGCGGATTCTAGCGTGCCCGGCTGCGGAACGTCCGTCCCCGGCGGCACGGAAGTTTCAACATTGCGTCAGCCGGAGATTGACGCGCACCCGGCCGCTTGACTACCCTGCCGCCAATGATCCCGGGTCCAGACGACCTCCTGTTCGGGCGCATCGCCCTGCACTACAAGCTCGTCACCAGGGAGCAGCTCCTGGAGGCGGCGGAGTGGCAGGCGCGCGAGGCCAGCTCCCGCAAGCTCGGCGACATCCTGGTCGACAAGGGTTCCCTGACGCCGGCGCAGCTCGAGCAGATCCTCGCCGTGCAGCGGGACTACCTCTCCCGCCAGCCCGCCGCGCAGCCTGCCGATGCCGCGCCGCGGAGCGCGCCGGCGCCGCAACCCGAGGCGGCGGCGCCTCTCTCCCTCGACGAACCGCGCGCCCTCGACCGCCTCCTCGAGCGCACGCTCGACTGCGGAGCGAGCGATCTCCACGTCCACAGCGGCTCGCCGATCAAGCTGCGCACCCACGGCCGTCTCGCCGAGCTGAACGACTCTCCTCTCGACGCGCGGACGGCCGAGCGCCTGATCGCGGAGATCCTCACCGCCGAGCAGGCCGCCGCCCTGCGCGAGCGCGGCCAGGTGGATTTCGCCTACACCCTCCCCGGCCGCGGCCGCTTCCGCTGCAACGCCTACCGGCAGCAGCGCGGCACCGACGCCGTCTTCCGCGCCATCCCACCGAAGCCGCCGGCGCTGGAGGACCTCGGCCTGCCGAGCATGCTCGCCCGCTTCGCCAACTTCCATCAAGGCATCGTGCTCCTCACCGGGCCGGCGGGATGCGGCAAGTCGTCCACCCTGGCGGCCCTGCTCAACATCATCAACGACGAGCGGCGCGATCACATCATCACCATCGAGGATCCCATCGAGTTCATCCACCCCTCCAAGAGCTGCGTCGTCAACCAGCGCCAGGTGGGGCCCCACACCGGCTCCTTCGCGCGCGCCCTGCGGGCCGCCTTGCGCGAGGACCCGGACGTCATCGCCATCGGCGAGCTGCGCGATCTCGAGACGATCTCGCTCGCCCTGACGGCCGCCGAGACCGGTCACCTGGTGCTGGCCACGCTCCATACCAGTAGTGCCGTGCGCACCGTCAACCGTGTCCTCGGCGTCTTTCCGCCCAACCAGCAGGAGCAGATCCGCACCATGGTCGCCGAGTCGCTGCGCGCCGTCGTCTCCCAGCGCCTCGTGGCGCGCGCGGACGGCAACGGCCGGGTGCCCGCCCTGGAGATCCTGGTGGCCACCAAGGCCGTGGGCAACCTCATCCGCGACAACAAGACCTTCCAGATCCGCTCCGTCCTGCAGACCGGCGGCGCGCTGGGGATGTGCCTGCTCGACTCCTCGCTCTCCGAGCTGGTGAAGTCGCGGACGATCACCCGCGACGAAGCCCTGCGTCACGCCGAAGAGCCGCAGCGGATTGGAGGATGACGCCATGGCCCGCCTCGACGAGCTGTTCCATTACCTGAGGGAGAAGAAGGGCTCCGATCTCCACCTCGCGGCCGGGCTCGCGCCGCGCGTCCGCATCCACGGCGCGCTGGAGCCCGTGGCCGGCTGGCCCACGCTGTCCCACGACGAGCTGCTGGCGCTGCTGCGCGAGATCGCCAGCGAGGAAGACTGGAACGAATACACGGGCAGCGGCGATCTCGACTTCGCCTACGGCCTGGAGGGCATCGCCCGCTTCCGCGCCAACTTCCTGCGCCAGGAGAACGGCTGCGGCGCCGTCTTCCGCATCATCCCGGAGCACATCGTGCCGCTCGAAGAGCTGAACCTGCCGCAGGCCATCGAGCATCTCGCCCACCTCCAGCAAGGGCTCGTGCTCGTCACCGGACCCACCGGCTCCGGCAAGTCCACCACCCTCGCGGCCATCATCGACCGTATCAACGGCACGTACGCCAAGCACGTCGTCACCATCGAGGACCCGGTCGAGTTCGTGCACCAGAACCGGCTCTCCGTCTTCTCGCAGCGCGAGGTGGGCGCGGACACGGAGAGCTTCGGCGCCGCGCTGCGCGCCGCCATCCGCCAGGACGCCGACGTCATCCTGGTCGGCGAGATGCGCGATCTGGAGACGATCTCGCTCGCCATCACCGCCGCCGAGATGGGCGCCCTCGTCTTCGGCACCCTGCACACCAACGGCGCGGCCAACACCATCGACCGGCTGATCGACGCCTTCCCCGCCGACGAGCAGCCGCAGGTCCGCACCACGCTCGCCGAGTCGATCGCCGCCATCGTCTCGCAGCTCCTCCTGCGCACCGCCGACGGCCGCGGCCGCTGCGCCGTCAACGAGATCCTGCTCAAGACCTCCGGCCTGCCCAACATCATCCGCGAAGGCAACACCCCGATGATCACCACCGTCATCCAAGGCGGCCGCGCCCAGGGCATGCAGTTGATGGACGACGCGCTGATGGCGCTGGTGGAACAGGGAAGGATCACGCCCCGCGAGGCCTACACGAAGGCCAGCAACAAGGCGCGCTTCGAGGAGATGATCGAGGAGGGGGCGTAGAGATACCGGCTAGCCGAGCCCCATTTCCTCCAGGTTCTTCGCCCGTAGGACTCTGCGGCCCAGCTTGCGTAGCTCCTGCAGCGACGAGATCTCTTCGACCTGCCGGCGCACCTTCGCAGGCAGGCGGCCGAAGCGGAGGGTCATCTGCTGGAGGAGCATCGTTTGGAGGCTGAGGACCTGGCCCTCTCGGCGACCTTCCCTCCGGCCCTCCTGCTCGGCCTCTTTGAACCACCTGCTCATGTTTTCTTCCAGTCCCATGGGAACCTCCTCGAGATTCACCTCCTCTGGGATTATAGACTTCGAGACCGTCCTCTGGACCACCCCTGCGAACCAGGCGTCGATCTTTCGTCGGAGCGCCAAGTCTCCTGGACAGGGGGACCTTCGAGCTCGTCCCGGCGACCCTGATGCCGAACGATCAGCTCTGGTTCCATCATCCGGCTATGCAGACTCGCATCGTGAAGGCGGAAGAGGACTTCGCCGCGGGCCGCTTACACGGACTGCAACTCCGAAAGAGGCGCAAGATTTTCTCGATGGATTGAAGAAGAGTCGTGGAGCGAGGCGTCACCTGCCCAGCTGGATTACCGATCAAGTAAGAGGTCGAGGCCTTCCCAGAGAAGCTCGAGATACCGCGTAGAAATGCGGCCGATTTGCTCGGTGAGCAGCGAGCGGTCAATCGCGATGATCTGAGTCACGTTGGCCACCGAATCCTTGGGTAAACCCGTAACGCCGGATGACAGGAGGACGTTGCCCGGCATGGCCGCCAGGCGAGTGTTGCTCGTCAGTGGAATCACGACGACGGTCGCGAGTTGACTGCGATTGAACGTGTCTCCCTGTACGATCACGACCGGGCGATCGAAGCCCGGACCAGAGCCGACCGGCTCCGGCAGAGCCGCCCACCAGATGTCACCTTGAGAAATCACCATTCGGTGCGTTCGAGAATCCGCCGCGCGGCTTCCGCAACGAAGGGATCAGGACGCGTGTCGACCTCTTCACAGACGGCATTGATCTGCTCCGTCACGAGATCTGGATCGTGACGGGCCACGTATTCGGCCACCGCTTCGCTGTACATCTGGCTGCGTGACTTCTTCAACCGCTCCGCAAGACGCTCTGCGTCCTGAAAAACCCTGTCTGGGATGGAAATCGCCGTCTTCATACCAGAAGTATAACTCCGAGCATCCGGCGAGACAAGAGGTGCGGGGTCAGTAGCCGACGACCAGTACTCCATCGAGTGGGAGCTTCAGCCTGTTGCTCGCGTAGAGCGTGTCGAAGAAGCGACGCACGCGCTCGAAGTCGTTGTTCCGTCGATACTGATTGCGGACCGCGACCGCAAACTCCGTGACCCCGGCCATCATGCAGGCCTGGAAGAGGTCCTTGAGGAACTGGTTGTTTACCACGCCCCGGCCAACCTCAACCACAATGCCGGCAGCCTCGTGATGTGCGTCCGCATCGAATGACTTTTCGAGTAGGCCGTTAAGGCCGAAGAGAACTGGAACAGGTATCTTCTCGGCGGTTCGCTTCCCCGTCTCGACTCGGAAGCCAAGCGTTGCGAGTCCTGGGGCAACGTGAGCAAGCACTTCGTTGCTGTTTAGCTCGCTCGTGAGTTGCGGAGTCGATTTCAGGAAGTGCCTGTTGGAAGACTTCGACAACAGAGCGGATCAAAGCGGGAGCCTTGCGGGAGCGCGGATAGTAGAGCCAGTTGATCATCTCGCTCTCTTCAACGGCAGACTGGACCGGTCTGGCTTTGTTTGCTGAACTGTACCACGGATGGACCACAGCGAGATTGCCGACTCCTTGACCGCAATTCCTACCCGGGTATACTCCTGCCCTATGAAGACCGCAGTCGAGCGGCACGACGAAGATGAGATAACGCGGCGCCTCAATGAGGTGTACGCAAAGGAGTCCTCTAAGCCGGACCCCGTGATCACCAAGATCGCCGCGCGAGCCCTCCCCAAGGAGTCGTGGAAGTAGCATGCCCAGAGCTTCCATCACCCGGACTCTCAGTGAGCTCGAGGCGCTCGCCCGGTCAGTCACTCCGGACGTCAAGACTGACGTGCCTTATCTCGAGCGTCCACACGTGAAGCTTCAGGGCCTCATCGAGGAGATCCGCAAGCTCCTCAACCGGCGAGACTTCTACCAGGCCCGCAAGCAGGAGGCGACGCGCAATGCCCGGGCCCGCATCCGGCAAGCGAGGTTGACGGCCACTCTTCTGCGGAAAGGCCTCACGGAGCATTACGGTCAGGACAACGAGAAACTGGCGGCCTTCAACATCCAACCGTTCCGCGGCAGGAAAAAGTCGAAGAAGCCGGAGGGCTCGCCGTAAGGGAGGAAGCTCATCTTCCCCGCTTCCATCGAGACGCGGTAAGCAGGGACGGTGATCGTCTCTCGATTTCGAGTCTTGGTGCAAGCGGAGACATTCATCGTCCCTCTCAAACGCGAGACGCTGCACGGAGAGACGTCGATCGTCCCTGCATACAACAAGACCCGGTAAGGAGGGACGGCGATCGTCCCTCAACTCAGCTCCTTGTTGTAAGGAGGGACAGTCATCATCCCTCTCAAACGCGAGGCGCTGCATGGAGGGACAGTTATCGTCCCCGCTTACAACGAGATTCGATAAGGAGGGACGGTGACTGTCCCTCGATGCAGAGTCCCGTTGCAAGGAGGGACAGTCATCGTCCCTCTCAAACACGAGGCGTTGTAGGGAGGGACAGTGATTGTCCCCGCTTACAACGAGACGTTGCATGGAGGGACGGTCATTGTCCCTCTTAAGCACGAAGCCTTGTACGGAGGGATAGTGATTGTCCCGGCTTGCAACGAGACGCGATAAGGCGGGACGGTGACTGTCCCTCGATGCTGTTCCTTGGTGCAAGGCGGGATAATCATTGTCCCCCTCAAATACGAGACGCTGCATGGAGGGACAGTCATCGTCCCGGCTTGCAACGGGAATCGTTGAGGAGGGAAGTTCACCTTCCCCCCATAACGCATGGCCGCGAACCGCGGGAAGGCGATGATCCCGGCTTACGCCCGCGCCTCTTCGATCTTCTCCGCGATCCACTGCGGAATCGGCACGGCCTTGATCCCCGTCGGATCGTTCATCACGCAGCAGGCGCAGATGCTCCTTCCCTTCGCGAGCACCATGTCGCCGCGCCGGATCTCGAAGCCGTAGGTCATCGACCTCAGCCCCTTGCGGGTCACCTGCAGGTGGATCTCCAGCTCGTCGCCGAAGCGGGCCGGCGAGAGGTATTCGCAGGCCACGGAGACGCGGGGCCAGGAGAGCTCGCGGCCGTCCTCTTCCCGCCATTGGACGTCCGCGCCGAGGGCCCGCAGGAAGGCATGCTCGGTGTTCTCCATGAAGACGAGGAAGCGCGAGAAGTGGACGATGCCGCTCATGTCGGTATCGACGTACTCGACCTTCCGGCGGGCCCGGATCTCGTGCATGACCCGTATGGTATCTCCTGCGTCCTTGCTATGGTTCCCCCCATGCCCCACGTGCTCGCCCTCGACCAGGGGACCACCAGCTCTCGCGCCATCGTCTTCGACGAGGCCGGCTCTGAGGTCGCCATGGCGCAGCGCGAGATCCGGCAGATCTTCCCGCAGCCGGGCTGGGTGGAGCACGATCCGGCGGAGATCTGGCAGTCGCAGCTCGCGGTGGCGGTGGAGGCGCTGGCGCGGGCGGGGCTCGCGGCGGCCGACGTGGCGGCGCTCGGCATCACCAATCAGCGGGAGACCACGATCGTGTGGGACCGCGCGACCGGCACGCCGGTGGGCAACGCCATCGTCTGGCAGGACCGCCGCACCGCCGACGCCTGCGAGCGGCTGAAGCGGCGGGGGCTCGCGCCGCTCTTCCGCGAGCGCACCGGCCTGGTGCTCGACCCTTACTTCTCCGGCACCAAGCTCGCCTGGATGCTCGACAACGTCCCCGGCCTCCGCACCGCCGGCGGACGGCTGGCCTTCGGCACCGTCGACTCCTGGCTGATCTGGAACCTGACCGGCGGCGCGCTGCACGCGACGGACGTCACCAACGCCTCGCGCACGCTGCTCTTCGATCTGCACCGCGGCGACTGGGACGAGGAGCTGCTCGCCGCGTTGGAGATCCCGCGCGGGATACTGCCCGCCGTCCGCTCCTCCAGCGAAGTCTACGGCGAGACCGTCGCCAGCCTCCTCGGCGCTCCCGTGCCCATCGCCGGGGTGGCCGGCGACCAGCAGGCGGCGCTCTTCGGGCAGGCCTGTCTGGCGCCGGGCATGGTGAAGAACACCTACGGCACCGGCTGCTTCCTGCTGATGAACACCGGCGAGCGGCCCATCCTCTCGCGGCACGAGCTGCTCACCACGCCGGCCTGGCGGATCGGCGGCCGCACGGCCTACGCCCTGGAAGGGAGCGTGTTCGTCGCCGGCGCCGTGGTTCAATGGCTGCGCGACGGCCTGGGGATCATCCGCTCCTCCGCCGAGATCGAAGCGCTGGCCGCCAGCGTGCCGGACGCGGGCGGCGTCGTCCTGGTGCCCGCCTTCACCGGTCTCGGCGCTCCGCACTGGGACGCCTATGCTCGCGGCGCGCTGGTGGGGATCACCCGCGGCACGACCGCCGCCCACCTCGCCCGGGCGGCCCTCGAAGCGATCGCCTGTCAGGTCGTGGACGTCCTCGCCGCCATGGAGGCGGACTCCGGGGTGCCGATCACCGAGCTGCGGGTGGACGGCGGCGCCACGGCGAACAATCTGCTGATGCAGCTCCAGGCCGATCTCGCGGGCGTGCCCGTCGTCCGGCCGCGGGTGCAGGAGACCACAGCCCTCGGCGCCGCCTATCTCGCCGGCCTGGCGGTGAGCGTGTGGAAGGACACGGACGAGATCGCCGCCCGCTGGCAGATCGAGCGCACCTTCGAGCCGGTCCTCGGCGCCGGCGAGGCGGCGGCGATGCGCGCCCGCTGGAACCGCGCGGTGGAGCGGGCGAAGGCCTGGGAAGAGGCGGAGCCCCATTGAACCGGGCCGCCATGCTGGTCCGGCTCCTCGATCCCGGCGAAGTGTGGGACATCCTGGTGATCGGCGGCGGCGCCACCGGCCTCGGCAGCGCCGTGGACGCGGCGGCGCGCGGCTACCGCACGGCCCTGATCGAAGGGCACGACTTCGCCAAGGGGACCTCCAGCCGCAGCACCAAGCTGGTGCACGGCGGCGTGCGCTATCTGCAGCAGGGGAACGTCTCGCTGGTGCTCGACGCCCTCCGCGAGCGCGGGCGGCTGCTGCGCAACGCGCCGCACCTGGTGCGCAACCTCGCCTTCGTGGTGCCACGCTACGATTGGTGGGAAGGCCCCTTCTACGGCGCCGGGCTCAAGCTCTACGACCTGCTCGCCGGCCGGATGGGCCTCGAGCCCTCCCGCTTCCTCTCCCGCGAGGAGACGCTCGACCGCATCCCCACCCTGGAGCCGCACGGCCTGCGCGGCGGCGTCGTCTACCAGGACGCGCAGTTCGACGACGCGCGCCTCGCCGTGACCCTGGCCCGCACCCTGGCGGACCGCGGCGGCGTGGCGGTGAATTACGCCAAGGCCGTCCGCCTGCTCAAGGAGGGCGGCCTGGTGCGCGGCGCCGTGGTGCGCGACGAGGAGACCGGCGCGGAAGCCGAGGTGCGGGCGCGGGCGGTGGTCAACGCCACCGGCGTCTTCGCCGACGACCTGCGGCGGCTGGACGATCCCGAGAGCCCGCCGATCCTGGCGCCGAGCCAGGGCATCCACCTGGTGCTCGACCGCCGCTTCCAGCCCGGCGAGAGCGCCATCCTCGTCCCCCACACGGATGACCGCCGCGTGCTCTTCGCCGTGCCCTGGCTGGACCGCGTGGTGGTCGGCACCACCGACACGCCGGCCGTGGAGCGCTCGCTGGAGCCGCGCCCGCTGCCGGCGGAAATCGAGTTCCTCCTCACCCACATCGCCCGCTATCTCAGCCGGGACCCGCTGCCCGCGGACGTCCTCTCCTGCTTCGCCGGCTTGCGGCCGCTGGTGCGCGGCGGCCGCGCCGCGGAGAAGACCGCGTCCCTGTCGCGCGATCACACGCTCCTCGTCTCTCCCTCGGGCCTCATCACCATTACCGGCGGCAAGTGGACCACCTACCGCCGCATGGGCGAGGACGCCGTCGATCAGGCGGCCCTGGTGGCCGGCCTCGACGAGCGGCCCTGCCCTACCGCCGAGCTGCCCCTGCACGGCTATGAGAAAGAGACCCGCCCTGATGCCGCCTGGGCCGAGTACGGCGCGGACGCGCCCGCCCTCGCCCGTCTCGCCGCCGAGCGTCCGGATTGGGACGAGCCGCTCCACTTCAACCTCCCCTACCGCGCCTGCGAGGTGATCTGGGCCGCCCGCCACGAGATGGCGCGCACCGTCGAGGACGTCCTCGCCCGCCGCACCCGCGCCCTCCTCCTCGACGCCCGCGCCAGCGCCGAGATCGCGCCGGAAGTGGCCCGGCTGCTGGCCGCGGAGCTGGGGAAGGACGAGGCCTGGCAGGGGCGGCAGGTGGCGGAGTATCGGGCGGTGGCGCGGGGATACTGGTTGGAGTAGGTCCAGTGGGATCTTGCCGTGCGATGCGGCGTGCCCTTCGAAACCTCACCCCCTGACCCCCTCTCCACTGCGTGGAGAGGGGGAACGCAGGCAAGATCGGTTCTGCATCGCCCCCCCTCTCCAGCTCCGCTGGAGAGGGGCCGGGGGTGAGGTCTCGAAGGGCACGCCCCACCGCCATCAAGGTCCCCCTGGGCTAGGGTTTCCCCAGATGCTCCGCCTTCCACCGCATCGCCATCAGAATGCGGTCCCGCCCGCTCGGATGATCGTAGAAGATCCACTCCTCGAGGGGGCCGGGCGAGAGCTTGCGGTACTCGCTGAGCTGCAGCGCCACCTCGGCGAAGCCGTCCGGCTGTTGGGAGGCGTTCAGGCCGAAGATGTCGGCCTCCGCCTCGTTGGTGCGGATGAAGGTGTTGTTCAGCGGCGTGAGGACGAAGAAGAAGACCGCGAGCAGCGCCGCGAGCAGCGGCAGGCCGGCCGGGTCCCCCACGCCGCGCACGCCCCAGCGCTCCCCCCAGCGGGCGATTACCCGGTCGAAACCCCAGCGCAGGAAGCCGAAGCCCGCGGTCAGCACCACCGCGAACCAGAGGATGATCTCGTAGATGTGGTTGAGCACGTAATGACCCATCTCGTGCCCCATCACGGCCTCGATGCCCGCCGGCGACGTGCGCTTCAGCAGGTTGTCGTTGAGGGCGATGCGCGTGGTGCCGAACAGGCCGGCGACGTTGGCACTGATGCGCTTCGTCTGGCGCGAGGCGTCCACCACGTAGACGTGCTGCGCCGGGATGCCGTTGGCGCGGGCGAGGGAGAGGATGGGCTCGCGCAGCCCGGGATCCCGCAGCTCCGTATAGTCGTTGAACAGCGGCTCGATGAACACCGGCGCGAGGGCCATGCCGACGACGAGGAAGAGCACCGCCACCACCGCCCCCCACAGCCACCAGGTGCGCGGCGCCTTGCGCAGCACGCCGTAGAGGCCCATCAGGGCGGCGCCGCCGAAGACGAGCGTGACGCCCAGCGCCTTGGTCTGGTCCCACAGCCAGGCGGGGAAATCCTGCGTCGCCATGCCGTACTGGTGCTCGCGGAAGAAGTCCGTGTAGACGGCGAAGGGGAAGAAGAGGATCGCCGTGACGACGAAGTACTGCACGGCGTAGAGCAGGGTGCGCAGCGGACCGAAGCGCGTCGTGCGCTCGGCGAAGTCGCGCATGCGGGCCGACAGCCGCGATCGCAGCAGCAGCCAGTAGACGCCGAGCCCGTAGAGGAAGCCCCAGAGCGTGATCCAGTAACCGCCCTCGAAGTAGGCGTCCGAGCGGGCCCGCTTCTCCGGGCTCAGCCTGGCCAGATAGGCTTCCGTCGCCGCCTCGGGATCGAAGCGTTCCATCCGCGCCGTGCCCGCACCCGCCGGCGGCGCTCCTCCCTGCGTCGCGGTCTGCGCCGCGGCGGCCCCCGCGAGCGCGAGCAGACACAGCCCAACGGCCATTCCCCGGATCGTTCGCATCCCATTCCTCCTCGTGGATCTGCCGCAGTCTATGCGACCCGGCGTGTTCTTTGCAGTCCCCGGAGCGCTGGAACCGGCAATCCGGGCTGGAAGGCCGGCAGCGACAAGGAGCGCCACCGTGGCCGAAATCAAGATCGAACCCAAGCGACGCAGTCTCCTGCCGTGGATCCTCGGGCTGGTCCTGCTGGCCCTGGTGATCTTTGGCTTGATGGCGGCGGCGGAGGACCGGACCGCGGCGGGCCCCGCGGACCACGGGGCCGCCACCACCCTGCACGACGACATCCCCCCTCGCCTTCGCCAGTACGCCTGGACGGAGCTCAGCCCTCCGGGCCCTTCCGCGAAACAGAGCCCCCGCTGGGGCTTTTCGTAGGGGCGGGGGGTGTGCCCCCCCGGTAAAGTTGGGGGGGGGGGCAATCCCCCCCCCGACCTTGTCGTGGTGTGGTTTCGGGTGAAACCCCC
>JBKPTH010000117.1:0-17759 GCA_046765915.1 Acidobacteriota bacterium
GGCCTACGTGCCCGCCGTTTTCCGTTCCGCGTACCAACAGACGGCGGGCACGTAGGCCCGCCGCTACGACTCTCCGGCGACCTGTTTTCCGATGGGGTTCACAGCAACCCCGTCGGCCGCGGGAACGCCTGGGTGACGCCGGGGTCGATCACCGGCTGGCTGACCACCATGACGGTGCGGTCGTCCTCCTGCAGGCAGGCGCCGCTGAAGGACTCGACGCTGGCGAAGACGGCGTCCACCACCTCGCGGGCGGTCTCGCCCTGGTGCTCGCGAGCCACCTCCAGCAGGCGCTCCATGCCGTACTCGCCGAGGGTGCGGCCCTGCTCGTCACGGCCCTGCGCCTCGACGATGCCGTCCGTATAGAAGACCAGCATGTCCCCCGGCTTCATGATGACGAAGCCGCGCTCATAGGTGGCATCGGGGAGAGGCCCGAGCACCGGTCCGCCTTCCTCCATGTAGCGCACGGTGCCGTCGGCGGAGATGTGGAACGGCGGCGGATGGCCGGCGTTGACGTAGATGAAGACGCCGTTGAGCTCCAGCTCGCCGTAGAACATCGAGACGAAGCGGCTGGTCAAGGTGCTCTTGTGGATGATGCGGTTCATCCGCTCGACCGTGCGCACGATCTTGAAGTCGCGGGCGAGCCCCATCCGCAGCCCCATGTAGATGTCGCGCACCTGGAGGGCGGCGGGCAGGCCGTGGCCCGAGACGTCGGCGATGGCGAGGCCGAGGATCTTTTCGGTGAGAGGGATGTAATCGAAGAAATCGCCGCCCACGCTCTCCATGGGCTCGGAGCGGCCGAAGATGTCGAACTCGCCGTACTTCGGCACCCGCCGGGGCAGGATAGAGGTCTGGATCTTCCGCGCCTCCTCGAAGATGCTCTCCATGCGGTCGCGGCGGATCTTCTGATTGACGCTGTGCCGCAGGATGCCCAGCGAGAAAAGGATGTCGTCCCGGTCGTGGCCGGGAGCGACGTTGAAGGCCAGGATGTACTCCTCGTTGCCCACTTCGATGGCGGCGAACGTCTGCACACCCAGCAGGTTCTCCAGGTTGCGGTCGATATGCGGGTCCTCGACGTCCATGTAGACCGCGCCCTGCTCGAGCAGGAGCTGGATGGGGGGATAGGAGAGCGGGATCTTGAGACCCTGGGGAACTTCCTTGGCATCGCCGAAGGTGCCCAGCAGCACGTAATAGCCGCCGCGCCGCTGGTAGAGACGGCCGCCGTAGATGCCGAGCTCGTCGTGAAACTTCTCGATGATGATCTCGAGCAGGGAATGGATGGTCGTGCCGACGTCCTCGTCGCGGTCTATGGCCGCGACGGCCTGCTCGACCTTCTTCATCAGCCCGCGGTAGGTGGCGGGCCGGGCTTCGGAGGTGATCATGGGAGGATTTTCTCACCCATTGTCGATCAGCGCCATCACGATCCGGTCCTGCGCCGCGTGGGCGTCGCCGCGGCTGCGATTGATGAGGATGGAGAAGGCGTAGGTCTTGCCGGAGACCGCCTTGGCATAGCCGGAGAGGGCGGAGACGCCGTTCAGGGTACCGGTCTTGGCGAAGACGTTGCCTCGGTAGGGAGGCGCCGCCAGCCGCCGTTTCCAAGACCGCATGCCCTCTTCGCCCGAGTAGGGAAGCGACTGGGCGAACTCCGTTCCCGCGGGATGGAAGAACATGTGCCGCAGCAGGATGGTGAGGGCCCGCGGCGCGAACTCGTTGGCGCGGCTCATCCCCGAGCCGTCCACCATATGGAAGCTGCCGCGCGGCACGCCGATCGAGGTCAGGAACTCGCCGATGGCGCGCATGCCCCCGGCCCAGCTCCCCTGGCCGCAACGCTCGGCGCCGAGCAGCTTGGCGAGGGTCTCGGCATAGAAGTTCTGGCTGCGCTTGTTGGTGGTGCGGATGGCGGTGACGAGATCGCTGCGGTGCACCGCCACCCGTTCCCAGACGGCGCCCGGCAGCTCGGCGGCCGGCCGCAGCCGTCCGTCCAGCCGGATACCCTCCTCGGCGAGCGCCGCGCGCAGAGCGGCGCCGAAGTACAGCGTCGGATCGGGCACGGTGACCCAGGTCTCGAACGGGCCCGAGCCGGCGTCGATCGTGCCCTTCACCGTCAGCGTCGTGCCGGTGCGGCCGACGTAGAGCCGCGCGCCCCGGCGCTTGCCGCTGGTGGTGGCCGTGTTGTCCACCTGGAAGAGGCCCACCGCCGGCACGGTCTCCACCACCGCGCGGTGTCCGGATTTGCCCGGCCAGACCCGCACCAGGATGCAGTTGTCCTCGAACGACAGCGCCCCCACCGGCGCCTCGTACCACTCGGTGAGCTGGTCCCGCGGCCAGTCGGGATGGATGAACAGCGGCTCGAAGAAGCCGTTGGCGAGGTACAGATCGCCCGTCACCCGTGCGATGCCCCGCTCGCGCAGCGCCGCCGCCCAGGGCCGGAAGGGGGCGAAGGAGTCGCCGCCGTACTCGCGGCCGGAGATCTGCGGATCGCCGGCTCCCACCACGCCGAGGTCTCCCCGCAACACGCCGCCCTCCACGGCGCCGCGCATCAGCAGGCGGGTCTCGAAGAGATATCCGGGGCCCAGGGCGTCCAGCGCCGCCGCGGTGGTGAACAGCTTGCTGTTCGAGGCGATGACCCGCGGCTCGTCCGGATTGTAGGCATAGACCGTCTCGCCCGTATCGAGCTCGACGATGTGGACCCCCATGGCCGCCGTATCGCGGGAGGCGCGGGCGACCTCGGCGCCGACGGCCTGCTGCAGAAGAGATTCCGGCTGTGTGAGGCCGGACCCGACCAGGAGGCTGAAGAAGACGAGGAGCGAGAACGAGAGGGAGGCGGCGCGCTTTCTGAATACCATCCTGAGGTCTACCTGGGACAGACGATCTCCACGGTCGAGTGGGACGCTGTCGGGCATTCTGCGAAAACCGTGCCCTTCATCGGGAAGATCACGGATTGTACGGCGACGCCGGCGGCCGCCGCGAAGGCGGGAACAGCGAGGAGCAGGATGAACGGAATCCGTCGGCCGCGCATGGCTGCGTAGTCTAACCCCAGTGGTAGACTCCTTTCATTCGATCCTGTTGTCGCGTTTTCTGGAGGAAAGTATGGCCAAATGCGACTATTGCGGCTCGACTATCATCATTGGCGGAGTCAAGGACGGGAACCAGCGCTTCTGTAACCAGAAGTGCCATCAGAGCGGCTTGCTCGTAGCGCTCTCGAACCGCATCGATCCCGTTGAAATCCAGAACGCCATCACGCGGGTCCACCAGGGCGCCTGCCCGAAGTGCGGCGGCGCCGGGCCGGTGGACGTCAGCACGAGCTACAAGGTCTGGTCTGCGCTCCTGCTCACCTCTTGGAGCAGCAGCCCGGAGATCTCCTGCCGCTCCTGCGGACGCAAGAAGCAGATCGAGGGCGCGCTCTTCTCTCTCGTGGCCGGATGGTGGGGACTCCCCTGGGGGCTGATCCTCACTCCCATCCAGATCGCGCGGAACCTGATCGGGTTGTCTCGCAGCTACGATCCCTATCGTCCATCGGCGCAGCTCGAATCCGCCGTCCGCCTGATGCTCGCCTCACAGATCGCTCAGCGGGCGTCCGCAACATGACGGACGAGGAATTCCAGCAACGCAAGCAGCGGCTGGAGGAGCAGCTTCGCCGCCGGATCGCTGCGCGGAGCGACGAGGCCGGCGGCTGGACGGAGCGACGTGCGGGTCCATGCAACGTCTCCGCTACAATCTTCGTGTTTCCCGGAACGCACCATGGGCGGCCCGACCGTCTTCATCAGCTATAGCCATCAGGACGAGGCCTGGAAGGACCAGCTCGTCCGCCAGTTGCGCGTCCTGGAGCTGGAAGGCGCCTTTGTTCTCTGGAACGATCGGCAGATCGCCGTGGGCGACGGCTGGAGCGCCGAGATCGAAACAGCCATGGCGAGCGCCCGCGCCGCCGTGCTCCTAGTGGTCACGCCGCCTTCGTTTCGCGACAGGCCGAGAACAAGGTAAACTCCATGATGAAGGGGGTACGCCATGGGCTCAGCCGCACACTCACCCAGAATCGCCGATAAGGTCACGGAGACCTCTGGCGAGCCGAAAAGAATCGAAGAGGTCGTTCGCTCGCTCAGAACCTTGCTCGATGGAGACGAGCAGGAGCAGCGCGAAACGTTCTCCTTCCTCAAGCAGGCTCTCGATGAAGACCGCCCCTCAAGCCGCAAGCTTTTTCCCTCCTCGTGATCGTACTGCTTGACGCTGGCCCGCTGGGGATGCTCTCGAATCCTAGGGCATCGATCGCCAATCAAGAGTGCTATCAGTGGGCGGTGAAACCATCTCCGCAGACGAGCTGATCGAACGCCTGCGATGCATCGCCTAAGAATCCCAGCGCTGGGATCGCGACGCCAACGGTCGTGGAAGATCGTAGCGATATCGCCGCTTCGGAGACGCCCCGCCGTCCCCGTGGCCTCCGCAGCGATATCGTTGATCGACTGGGGACGTCTCTACGGACCGTCCGACGCGCGGCGGAACGGGTGAGATTCCGTAGGCGATGGTGCGTTTCCGATCGCGGAACAACCTTCACGGAACCACCAACCTATGCCGTCTCTCCAGCGGTCCGTAGAGACGCCCCAGTCGATCATCAATAACGGTTCGGTATTGATACCGGCGGGGCGTCTCTGAGGCGGCGGGGCCGGTCCGATTTTGCGTGTACCTCCGGCGTCGCGATACCCCTCCCAGCGCTGGGATCGTGACGCCAAAGGTCGTGGAACATCGTAGCAATATCGCCGCTTCCGAGACGCCCCGCCGTCCCCGTGGCCTCCGCAGCGATTTCGTTGATCGACTGGGGACGTCTCTACGGACCGCTGGAGAGACGGCATAGGTTGGTGGTTCCGTGAAGGTTGTTCCGCGATCACCCCACCTCTGCTACCCGCACCAGCTCCGGCACCGCCCCGAACCGCCGCTCGCGGCGGTAGAACTCGCGCACGGCTTCGGCCAAGTCGGCGCCGGTGAAGTCGGGCCACATGCGATCGGTGAAGATCAGCTCGGCGTAGGCGCACTCCCAGAGGAGGAAATCGGACAGCCGCTGCTCGCCGCCGGTGCGGATGAGCAGGTCGACGTCCGGCACCGGACTATCCTCGTGCGGCGGATCGGCGAGCAGGCGGGCGAAGGTCTCGCGCGAGAGCTCGCCGCGGTCGCGCAGGCGGCCGGCGGCGCGCAGGATGGCGTCGCGCGCCGAGTAGTCCACCGCGATGCGCAGCAGGGAGCGGCCGGCGTCCGCCGTCTTCGCCTCCGCCTCCTCGATCACCCGCACCAGCCCCGGGGAGAGCCGGTCGCGGCGGCCGATGACCGAGATGCGGACGCCGTTCTCGGCGCACTTGCCGGCCTCGGCCAGGAGATAGCTGCGGAACAGCCGCATCAGCGCCCGCACCTCGGCGTCCGGCCGCCGCCAATTGTCCGAGGAGAAGGCGAACAGGGTCAGCGTGCCGATGCCGAGGTCGGCGGCGGCTTCCACCACCCGGCGCACCGCCTCCACGCCGGCCACATGGCCCGCCGTGCGCGGCCTGCCGTGGGAGAGGGCCCAACGGCCGTTGCCGTCCATGATGATGGCCGCGTGCAGCCCGGCGCCGGATTCGTCGGCCGGCGCCGGAGCGAGCCTCAACGGCGCGCTCATCAGAAGAGCTCCCGGCCGTGATCGGCCCGCTCGACCACCTTCGAGTGGCCCTGCACCACAGCCAGCGCGCGGATCGCCCAGCCGCGCGGGCCGTCCCCCAGGCGCAGCTCCGGATCCTTGCGCAGCAGGACATCCACCACTTCCGCATGGCCGTTGGCCACCGCCTGCTCCAGCGCGGTCCAGCGGATCGGGCCCTGGAGCCGGGGATTGGCGCCGGCCTGGAGAAGCTCCTCCACGATCTCGGGCTCGCCCTGCGCCGACGCCAGCATCAGCGGCGTCAACCCATTGTCCGCCCGGCCGTTGACGTCGGCGCCGGCGGCGAGCAGGGCGTGCACGGCGCCGGGCTGGTTCTTGTGGACGGCATGGTGCAGCGGCGTCCAGCCGTTGGGCCCGGAGTCGCGGAGGTCCGGATCCGCCCCGGCCCGCACCAGCTCGGCGATGGCGTCCGCCCGCCCGGTGCGCGCCGCCCAGTCGAGGACGGTGAAGCCGCGCGGGTCCTTGGCGTTCGGCGATCCCGCGACCGCCGCTTTCTCCAGGGCCGACTCGGGGCGGGCGCGGGGGAGCAGGGTGGTCACGGCAAGGACGAAAAGGATGCCAAGGACCAAAAGGACCAAGGACAGCAGGGAAACGATCTTCAAGTTACTTTCTCTCCCTCTACCAAATTACTTTGTTTTGCAAAGCGGCGAGGCACGAAGAGGCTCCTCCTCACCCTTCCCGGGTGGCCTGGATGATCGCTTCCATGTGGTCGAGGTAGCGTTCCAGGGCCTTGCGGCCGGGCGCCGTGAGCCGGTAATCCGTCTTCGGCAGCCGGCCCTCGAAGTACTTCTGGCAGGCCACGTAGCCCGCGTCCTCCAGCTTGCGCGCGTGGACGCTGAGGTTGCCGTCCGTCGTCTTCAGCAGCCGCTTGAGGTCGTTGAAGCTCAGGTGGTCGTTGACGGCCAGGGCGCTGACGATGCCGAGCCGCATCCGCTCGTGAATGAGGCGGTCGAGGTCGAGCGCCGCCTGCGGAGCGGGCTCTGGGACGGCCACGTCGGGACCCTCCGCCTCGCCGCCGTCGTGATGGCGGAGCGCGCTGCGCTTAGCCACCGTGCCTCCTCGCGATGACGGCGCCGAAGACCAGGTGCAGACCCCCGAAACCGGCGGCCAGCAGGGCGTCCTTCCAAGCCGCGGGAGCGAGCAGCGCCACCGTTCCCAGACCCATGAAGGCGAGCCCCATCACCGGCACGGTGCGCACCGAGAAAGCTCCTCCCGTGACCACCCCGGTGCCGTAGAGCAGCAGCCAGAGGCCGGGCAGCGCTTCCAGGTTGCCCGAGCTGAAGAGCACCGGCGTCAGCAGGGCGCCGGCGATCAAGGGCGGAAAGAGGCCGAGCGCGAACCTGCGGCCCGGGCGGGAGAACAGGTCGGCGCCCGAACGCCGCGCCTTCCAGACGATGGCGCCGGCGGTGATCAGGAACGCCGCCAGGGCCTCCCACAACCAGACCAGCAGCCATCCCCAAGGAGTCGCCTGCCGGACCGCCAGGTACGCCGCGGCCAGCGCCGTCAGCCCGACGGTCATCTCGCCGAGGCCGGAAACGGCGGTGAAATAGGCGGCGCCCTCCATCGTCTCGCGGATGAACCGCAGGTTGTCCATGGCCCGCAGATGAAGGGCCGGCGGCGTGACGGGGCGAGGGCGGGCGGGTTGCGGATCGATCACGGCCAAACTGTACCCGGACGGAGGGGGTTCGTCAAGGACTTTTTATCGCAAAGTTCTGCTGATTCCTGGCTAGGCCCCTCTGGCCTCCGCAACCTTCTTCGCCATGTTCGCCACCATGCCGACCATGGACATCAGCCCCATCGATTTACCCATGGAGAGCTCGCGGCCGAAGATGCGGTAGACGACGTCCTGCGGCACCTGGGCGACCTGCTCGGGCGGCGCGCCGGAGAGGGTCTCGTCGAGGATCACGGCCATGGCCTTGGCGGAGATCCCCTGGGGGTTCTCGACGGCGAAGTGGAAGTCGAGCGTGCCGTCCGGGCGTTCCTCGCCGAAGATGTAGGCCTGCGATTCGCAGGCGGGCACCAGGTGCTCCGGCGGGAAGGGCCGCCGGGCGATCCGCGGCGGCACCTCCTCGAACCGGCCGGCGATGTCGATCAGAAGCTGGATGCGCTCGTTGCGGTCGGGGACCATGTCGAGCATCTCCAGCGTCTGGCTCAGCTTTTCCGGTACAGCCATCGGCTCCTTCCGTCAGGCGGTGCGCTCGATGGGCACCCCCACCAGGTTGCCCCACTCCGTCCAGCTCCCATCATAATTCCGCACCTGTTTGAAGCCTAGCAGGTTGGTGAGGACGAACCAGGTGTGGCTGCTGCGCTCGCCGATACGGCAGTAGACGACGACGTCGTCGTCGGGCTTGATCTTCGCCTCGTTTTCGTAGAGGTTGCGCAGCTCCGCGGCCGTCTTGAAGGTGCCGTCCTCGGGATTGACCGCCTTGGCCCAGGGGACGTTGGCCGCGCCGGGGATGTGGCCGCCGCGCAACGCGCCCTCGTTGGGATACTCCGGCATGTGCAGCCGCTCGCCGCTGTACTCCTGCGGGCTGCGCACGTCCACCATCGGCTTTTTCGCCTCGACGTGCTTCAACACCTGATCGCGGAACGCGCGGATCTTCTTGTCGTCCCGCTCGGCGGCCTTGTAGGCGCTCGCCGCGTAGCTGGGCACGTCCTTGGTCAGCGGCCGGCTCTCGTTGACCCACTTGATGCGCCCGCCGTCCATGACCTTGGCCTTGTCGTGCCCGAAGAGCTGGAAGACCCAGTAGGCGTACGTCGCCCACCAGTTGTTGCGGTCGCCGTAGAAGACGACCGTGGTATCCCGGTTCACCCCGATGCGCCGCATCAGGGACTCGAAACCCTCGCGGCCGAGGTAGTCGCGCCGCACCGGGTCGTTGAGGTCGCGGGTCCAATCCACCTCGACGGCGCCGGGAATGTGCCCGGTGGAATACAGCAGGGGGTCCTCGTTCGACTCGATGATGCGCACTTGCCGGTCGTTCAGATGGCCGGCGACCCATTCGGTCGACACCAGCACCTCGGGACGGACGTAACCACGGCTCTCGATATCGCTCACGACGGTCTCCTTTCGCGCCCTTGCCGCAGCGGCAAGCCTCATTTGTGACCAATCCTATCACCTAATGGGAGCGCGGACGGCTGACCAGGAAGAGTCGCCCGGGCGGACGGGTCTCATAATTTATAGAAATTGGCAAAATTTCTTAAGTCATGTCCCGCTCGGATCAGGGATGGGCCACCTGACTTTCAGGAGGCAGACGCGCCGGCCGTGGCGGCCGCCGCCCGACCTGCCGTCGAAGGAGTTGTAGAGATGTTCCGCCGTATCTCGTGTCGCGCCGCAGTCCTCGTCCTCGTCGCATCGCTTGGGACCGCCGCCGTACCGGCTGCCGGAGCCGCTCAAACGCGCGGCGGCACGGGCTCCGCCATCCAGATGAGCCTTTCCCTTCGAACTTTTGTGTACAATATGATAGATTTCTTGCGCAGCCTCTCGGCAACCAAGAACGATCCGCCGCCGCCGAATCAACCGGGGAACGATCCGCCGGACTCCGGCAGCCGCGAAGGGTCCTCGGGCAACCCGCTCGGTCCGCCTCCGGGCCATCCTTGAAAAAGGGCAGGAAGGAGTATGCTGAAGTTTGGAGGTCGTCTGCTGTAACTGTTGAAGAGGAGGCGGTTGTGTCGGATCAGCATCCCGATGCCGAGGTTCTGGAGCGGTTCCTCGGCGGCGACCTCGCTGCGGAAACCAGCCGCGCGCTGCAGCGCCACCTCCTCCTCTGTCCGGCCTGCGAGGAGCGTCTGATCGGCCTTCTGCCGGCGCCCGTTCTGTCTGCCGCATCCCAGGATGCGGACGACGGCTCGGTTCATCGCCTCCTGGACGGCTCCCTGCCGAAGCTTTCCCGGCGCCGCCGGGGCCTCCGCGCCGAGCGGTCCGCGGCGGCCACGCTCTGGCCGGAGCTCGAATCTCAGGACGCGGTGCGCCGTCGGATCCTGATCGCGCGGGACTTCCGGTTCCAGAGCTGGGGGTTCTTCGAGATCCTTCTGGAGCGTGCTTTCCAGGCTGTCCTCGAGGACCCTCGCGGCGCGGAGGAGCTCCTGCGTCTGGCGCTCGACGTGGCCGACCAGCTCGATCCGCGAGAGCATGGCCCCGGCGCCGTGGAGGCCGCCAAGGCGCGGGCATGGACCCATGTCGGCAATGCGCTGCGCGTCCTGGAGGAGTTCCGCCTGGCGGAGACGGCCTTCGAAACGGCCGAGCTCCACCTCTCCCGAAGCTGGCTGGATCCGCTGGACGAGGGGTTGCTCCTCGAGTGCAGGGCCAACCTGCGGCGGGCCCAGCGCCGCTTCGCCGAGGCCCTGGAGCTGATCGAGGACGCCGACGCCATCTACCGCGAGATCCGCGACCCCCGCCTCCAGGGCCGGGCGCTGATGACCAAAGCGCAGATCCTTCTGTACCAGGGCGACGCCGAAGAGGCCGCGGACTGTTTCCGCACCTGCCTCGCCTTGGTCGAGGAGCCGCGCTCGTTGGCGCTGTGCCGGCTCAATCTCGCCGGCTGCCTCCAGGACGCCGGTCGCAGTGCCGAAGCCGCGGCGCTGATCCCCGAAGCGCGGCGCAGTCTGGAGGCTGCGGGCACGCGGCTCGATCTGCTGCGCCTGCGCTGGACGGAAGCGAAAGTGGCGGCAGCGCTGGGTCAGCCCGCCGAGGCCGAAGCCGCCTTCCTCGAAGTGCGCCAGGCGTTCCTCGACGGCTCGTTCGCCTTCGACGCGGCGCTGGTCTCGCTGGATCTCGCGGCCCTCTACCTCCGGCAGGGACGAGTCGAGGAAACCAAGTCCCTGGCGGCGGAGATCCTGCCGGTGTTCCGCTCCCGCGAGGTGCACCGCGACGCGCTGGCCGCCGTGATCGTGTTCCAGCGCGCCGCCGGGATGGAGAAGCTCACGCTCGGCCTCGTCGAGAAGATCGGCGACCGTCTGCGGCGCGCCCGTACCTCACCCTCGGCCCCCTCTCCTAAAGGAGAAGGGGAAAAGATCCTCTGAGCTCCTCTCCTTCGGGAGAGGGGTTGGGGTGAGGTCGAGGGAGGGCTTTCGCGGCGTGCTTCAGGAGTGCGAGCACCGCCGCCGCGCCCTGCTGCCGAACGAGGCCGAGGCCCGGCTGCGGGAGATCGCCCGCGCCAAGCTGGCGGAGATCCGCGAGAGCTACGAGGAGTGCGGCGGCACCGCGGGCTACTGGGAGGATCTCGAGCGCGAAGTCTTTGAGACGACCCTGCCGCAGTACATCCCCGCCGCCGTCGAGCAGACGCGGCTGGAGAAGACCAATTACGACCTCTGGCGCCAGGGGGATCCCGCCGCCCGCGCCCTCTTCGGCCTCATCGGCCTGGTGATCGGCGGCATCATCATCGCCATCCCCTGGATTCCGATCTTCGAGGACGCCTTCGCCTTCGCCCTGGCGGCGGCCGGCTTCCTCTATCCCGAGCTCAAGAAGACGGCCTTCGACTTCCGCCACGCCCGCACGCTCAACCGGCTGATCACCAAGGCGGAGAGATACCAGAAGGACCAGCGGCTCCACTACGTCAGCGAGGCCCGCCTCGCCGAGGAGCTGGACGCCGTCGGGACCGCCCGGCCGCGCTCGGCGGAGGCCGGCAAGGTGATCGATCACCCTTCGAAGCCGCGGGCGAGGGAGAGGGCGTAGGGATCGGTCCGATCGGCTTGATCCGTCCGATCGGACCGATCTCGCTGGATTCAGGACGCCCTGGGGATCGGCTCCAGCGGGCGCGAGAGCACGCAGGCGTTGATGCCGCCGATGCCCATCGACAGTTTCCCCGCCACGCCCCGGGAGGCCGGGCAGGGCTGGTCGTAGACGTAGGCGCTGTGTACCTCGGCGATCTGGCGGTTGAGCTCGCCGGGCGCGAGCGGCGTCGGGAAGATCCGGCCGCGCTCGTAACCGAGGTACTGCGCGGTCAGCTCCCAGCCGCCGCCGGCGGACATGCCGTGGCCGAAGGTACCCTTGCGGGCCGTCACCAGCACGGAGTCCGGAACCACCCCGCGCAGGGTCTCCACCTCGCGGTAATCGCCCGGGGTGGCGGTGGCGTGGAGGTCCCAGGTGGCGATCTCCCGGGGCTGGATGCCGGACATCTCGAACGCCTGCTGCATGGCCGCGGTCGGCCCGTGCACCGAGGGGGTGATGATGTGGTCGGCGTCCGAGCTGACGCCGACGGCGACCGGCTCCATGCCCAGCGGACGGAAACCCTTCTCCGTCATGTATTCCAGGTCGCCCAGGATCCACAGCACCGCGCCGCCAGCGACGTGCGTGCCCCGCAGCCCGGTCAGAGGTTTTGAAACGGCGGCGTCGGCCGAGATCACCCGCGCGGCGTAGAAGGCGCCGACGGAGAGCGCCAGCGGCGGAGGATCCGTGGCGCCGATCACCACCGCCTTCGCCTCGCCGCGGCGGATGGCGTCCATCCCCAGCTTCAGGCAGACCCCGAAGGTCGAGCAGGCGCCCACCGGCGCGAAGGCCAGGCCGGTGATGTGGCCGAGCATCGAGATCTGCGCCGCCGGCGTATTCCAGATGTTCCACACCATGTTGGCCGAGACCGACTGCCAGGGCGGCGTGGGCTCGCCCCATTTCTCGTGCATCTGGCGCAGGCGGCGCTGCTTCTCCTTGAGCACGCTCACCTTGCCCTTCTCGATGTCCCCCTGCACGTTGAGGCCTTCGATCTCGGCGAGCTCGCGCAGGTAGGCCTGGAGGTCCGGCGAGCCCGCCGCCCAGTGGTGCCACCAGACGGCTTCGGCGTCGTAGCGCTCGTCGGCATCGGCGAACGTCTCCGGGGCCGGAGGCACGCCGTCCTCGCTTCCCCCTCTGCCGCGATACTCCTCCAGAGCCGGGTTGCGCTCGGCCCAGAAGCGGTCCCACCGCCGCTGGGCGCGGTCGAGCGAGCGCGTGTTCTGCGCCACGGTCTCGATGCAGCCGATGCCCGTTCCCATGTAGATGTGGGCCGCCGGCCCTAGGCTCCTGAGCTCCGCTTCGAGGCCGGGATTCTGCTCCAGGGCCTGGATGAAGGAGCCGATCGCGTAGAGCACCGGCAGGTCCATCTTCTCGCTGAGCTGGTGGAAGCGGGCCGGCGGGAAGCGCTCGGCGATCCAGCCGCGGTAGTCCTCGAACGAGAATTCCGGCACGCCGACCAGGAAGTTGTCCGGCCCGAAGCCGTTGAACGGCTCGAGCCAGCTCCCGGAGCACGCCAGGTTCTCGGCGAAGGCGCCGATGTTGGGCGAGCGGGGCGCCACGATGCCCCAGCCGAAGATTCCGACTCTGCGCAAGGAAAGTCCCCTCCCTGAAACCCGGGATTGTGCCACAGGCGGGGTTTCTGTGTGAGACGAACGAAAATGCGGCTTGCGGAGCGGAAAGGGGACCGGCCGCGCGAACGCCGGTCCCCCCAAGAGCGACGAACGTTACAGGGCGGTCTGAAGATCGCGGTTCAGCTTGCCTTCAAAGCCCGCGACTCCCTGAGTGTGGCGGTCTCCGCCGTTGCGGTTTTTGAACCCGCGGGCGAGCAGGCCGAGACCGGCCGCGCCCAGGGCGGCACCGAGCTTGTTGGACCACTGGGGAGTAGCGCTGCGGCCTTGCCCGTGCAGGGCCGTGACGTTACCGGCGTCCACCTCGGTCCGGCGGAGCCTCGAGCCGGCCTCCGCCGCCAGGCCTCGGGCACGGTTGCCGAGGTGCCGGGAAGTCTTGCGCACCGTCCTTCCCCCTTTCTTCAGGACGTGCACCGCTTTGTCACGAGCGAGGGCCCGCCGGCGGCCACCACCCTGAGGATCGAGCAGATACATGAGGCCCGCGCCCAATCCCACGCCGAGCCCGGCGCTGCCGACGAGGGCCCAATTCCGTTTGTTCATCGACTGCCTCCTTCCAGTTGAGAGAAAGCCCTCCCTGGCAGTCGTGAAGATGCAAGCGCTGTACCGGCCGGGCTACAGCTCGGTGATGTCGATGCCGCCGTTGGTCGTGCGGATGTACAGCTTGCCGCCGCCGCCGTTGATGTCCCCGCGCAGGCTCTGCTTGCGCGGCTGCCCGCCCTCGACCTCGAAGTCGCTCTGCACGCGGCCGTTGGTCGTCGCGGCGTCGATCGACAGCCGCGCGTCGCGCGGCAGGCGCAGCGCGACGCGGCCGTTGGTGGTCTCGAAGCTCAGGTCGCTGTCGTCGGGAAGAGCGGCGAGCTCGGCGTCGATGGAGCCGTTGGTGGTGACGGCGCGCAGCGCGCCGGCCGCGCGCCGGACGTCGACGCTGCCGTTGACCGTCTCCAGCTCCAGATCGCCTCGGACGTCGTTGACGGAGATTCCGCCGTTGACCGTCTCCAGCCGCGCCTTGCCGCGGGTGCCGGTCACCGTGAGGGCGCCGTTGACGTTGTCGAGATCGAGCCCGGCGCGGCGCGGGACGTGGATGCGATAGTTGACGCTGACGTTCACCTCATGGCCGAAGACCCAGTCGAAAAAGCCGTTCTCGCGCCGCGGGATCTTGGTCTCGATCCGCAAGCCCTTCGCGTCCTGGGCCACGTCGATCCGCACCTGGCCCATGACCCGGCGCGCTTCGCCGTCGCTGCTCGCCTTGACCTGCTTCTCGGCTTCGATCTTGACTTCCTCGCGATCCCAGGCGTCGAAAGTCACGCCGCCGTTGACGTTGGAGAGCCGGATCTGGGAGCCGGGCCGCAGCGCAACCGTCTTGTTGAACGGCTCCTTCAGGGTTACCGCCTCGGCGATGGCGGCCAGCAGCAGTACGCCCAGGAAGAGCGGGAGAATCCTGCGCAGTTTTGGGGTCGGCATGGGGAAAGCCCTCCTTGTCTCCCTCTCCTACGACGGTGGAGCGGAAAAGGTTACAGAAAAGGGACAACAAGGACAGCAGGGACAACAAGGGCGGCAAGGAGCATCAGCCGATGAGCTGCCGTCCCTGTCGTCCTTGGTGTCCCTGCTGTCCTTGTTGTCCCTTTTCGACAAAGTACAATGGGCTGGGAGGGCTTCAGGCAGTGCCAAGCCAACACGAAACCACCGACGATCTCGCGCTGCTCCTGCAGGTGCTGCCGCAGGCGATGCGGGCGAAGATCGAGGCGCATCCACGGCGCGGCGAGCTGCTCGAGCTGGTGCTCGACCTCGGCCGTCTCCCCGAGGCGCGATTCCCGGACGGCGGCGAGCCGCTCTCCGACGCGCCGGTGAGCCGCGACGACATCGCCTACGTGGTGGAGCGCGTCGGCCGCTTCGGCAAGGACAACCGGGCCGGCATCGAGCGTACTCTCCACCGCATCTCCGCCATCCGCAACCGGGTGGGCGAGGCCGTCGGCCTCACCTGCCGCGTCGGCCGCGCCGTCTTCGGCACGCTGGACATCCTGCGCGACGTCATCGAGGCCGGCCGCTCCATCCTGCTGCTCGGCCGTCCCGGCGTCGGCAAGACCACCCTCCTGCGCGAGGCGGCGCGCGTGCTGGCGGACGACCTCGACAAGCGGGTGATCGTCGTCGATACCTCGAACGAGATCGCCGGCGACGGCGACGTACCGCACCCCGGCATCGGCAGCGCGCGGCGCATGCAGGTGCCCTCGCCGGACGAGCAGCACGCGGTGATGATCGAGGCCGTCGAGAACCACATGCCGCAGGTGATCGTCATCGACGAGATCGGCACCTCGGCCGAGGCCCTCGCGGCGCGCACCATCGCCGAGCGCGGCGTGCAGCTCATCGCCACGGCGCACGGCAATACGCTGGAAAACCTGCTGCAGAACCCCACCCTCTCGGACCTCGTGGGCGGCATCCAGGCCGTCACCCTCTCCGACGAGGAGGCGCGGCGGCGGGGCACCCAGAAGACCGTCCTCGAGCGCAAGGCGCCGCCGACCTTCAACGTGCTGATCGAGATCCAGGAGAGAGACCTCCTGGCCGTGCACCACGACGTGGCCGAGGTGGTGGACCGCTTCCTCCGTGACGTGCCGCCGCGGCCGGAGCTGCGCACGCGCACGGCGGCCGGCGGGGTGGAGATCCGCAAGGCCGAGCGCCCGGTCCCCGCGAAGCCGCGGCCGGCCCGGCCCGTCTCGCCCTGGTTCGCCGCTCCCCTCGCCGCGGAGGAGCCGGCGGAAGAGCCTGACGACTTCGCCGCGCCGCCGCCCAAGGCACTGCGCGGCAAGACCGTGCGCATCTTTCCCTACGCCGTGAGCAAGGCGAAGCTGGAGCGCGCCCTGCGCAAGTTCCGCGTCTCCGCCTACATGGTGGACGACCTCGACGACGCCGACATGGTGGTGACCCTGAAGTCCCAGGAGCGGCGCCAGCCGCGGCGGCTGCGCGACGCCCATGCCCGCGGCATCCCCTTCTACGTGGTGCGCAGCAACACCATCGTCCAGATGGAGAACTTCCTGCGCGCGGTCTTCGGCGCCGACGATCACCTGGCGGGCGACGACGCGGCGCTGCGCGAGGTGGAGGAGGCCATCGACGAGGCCCTGGAGCAGAAGCATCCCGTGGAGCTCTCGCCGCAGAACAACCACCTCCGGCGGCTCCAGCACCAGATCGTCGAGCGCTACGGCCTGACCTCCGAGAGCCGAGGCGAGGAGCCGTACCGACGGGTGGTGATCTATCCGGCGTAACCGTCTTGCCCGCTCGACCTCACCCCAACCCCTCTCCTAAAGGAGAGGGGCTTGAAAAACACGAGATTCTTTATTCCCTCTCTCCTTTAGGAGAGGGGGTCAGGGGGTGAGGTCGAGCGGCCGAGACCGGCTCGGGATCAGGCACCGGCTCCTCCCGCGTCTCCGCGGGCTCCAGCTCCGGCAGCGCCGCGCCGGCAGGCGGCCCGCCTTCCAGTTGCTCCCGGAAGTCCGCGCTGTAGATGTCCAGCAGGGAGAGGAAGAGCGCGGCGATCATCGGCCCGATGATGAGCCCGGCGGGGCCGAACATGGCGAGGCCGCCCAGCGTCGAGAAGAAGACCATGAGGTCGTGCATCCCGGTCTCCTGCCCCACCAGGCGCGGGCGCATCAGGTTGTCGACGTTGACGATGATCAGCACGGTGACCAGCAGGATGCCGATCCCCTGCCAGAGATGGCCGGTGGCGATCTGGATGAAGGCCGCGGGATAGAGCACCAGCCAGACGCCGACCATGGGCACGAGAGCCATCAGGGTCGCCACCACTCCCCAGAGGAAGGGCGAGCCGACGCCGAAGATCCACAGCGTGAGCCCCGAAAGGGTGCCCTGGACCAGGGCGATCAGCAGCGTCCCCTTGACCGTGGCGCGGGCCACCGCCGAGAACCGCGCGACGATGGCATCCTTGTACTCGCGGTCGAGGGGGATCAGGGAGCGGATACGGCGCACCAGGACCTTGCCGTCGCGGAAGAAGTAGAACATCGTGAACAGCGTCACGAAGAGCAGGACGACGACCTGGATCGTCCCCTGGGAGGTCTTCTTGATCAGCGCCGCCGCGACGCCGCCGGCCGACGCCGTGACGTTCTGCAGAGCGTTCTGCAAACCGAGCTGGTCGAGCGGCAGGTCACGCACGAGCGGCAAGGTGCGCAGCCAGGCGAGCGGCCCCGCCGATCCCTTCTGGAAGAACTCGGCGATGCGGTCTTGTGAGGTGCGGTAGAAGTCGATCGCCTCGCGCGCGACGAGATCCGCCACCACGTAGAGCGGCACGATCAGCCCCAGCAGCAGGACGAAACAGCAGAAGAACGAGGCCAGGGTCTTGCGCCCCCGGAAGAGGCGCAGAAAGGCCTCATAGAGGGGATAGAAGAGGGTGGCGAAGACGGCCGCCAGCAGCACCGGCACGAAGAAGACCCGCATCATGCGGAAAAAGACCAGCGCCGTGCCGAGCAGCACGGCGATGAAGAACCAGCGGCTGAGCTTCCTCTCGTTCATGGGACCTCATTCTTCCACGAAGGCCGTGGCTCGCGGGTTGCATCCCCCAGGCAGACGATCCGCCGGAGGGCGGGGCTTCACAGGAGATCCAACATGCCGAAACATACACCGAAGCTCTTGATGCTGCTCATCTTAGCCTCTTCCGCCCTGGGCGCGCGGCCACCGTTGCCGTCCGACCCCAAACCCGCCGTCGCGCCCGCGCCCAAGGCCCAGCCCGCACCGCCACCGCAGACCGGGCCGGCGC
>JBKPTH010000118.1:0-4078 GCA_046765915.1 Acidobacteriota bacterium
GGTTCACGCGGATCCCCTCTGCTGGTCAATCGCGTGCCAGACGTCGAGGAGCTGGACGGTCTCGGCCACGTCATGAACGCGAACGAGGGCGGCGCGGAGGGCCGCGGCCCAGGCCACGGCGGCGAGGCTGCCGCCCAGCCGGCGCTCGGGAGTAGCCTCCGGCGCGTCCGGCCGCGCGGCGGCCTTCGCGATGAAGCTCTTGCGGCTGGCGCCGACGAGCAGCGGCCGGCCGAGCTCCGCGAGCTCGCCGAGGCGGGCGAGCAGCGCCAGGTTCTGCCGCCAGGTCTTGCCGAAGCCGATGCCGGGATCGAGGACGATCTGCGACTCGTCGACTCCCGCCTCCACGGCGCGCCCGGCGGCGCGCGCCAGCTCGGCCCGCACCTCGCGCAGCAGGTCGTCGAAACGGATCTCCCGCTGCATGGTGGCGAGCTCGCCGCGGCTGTGCATCAGCACCAGCGGGCAGCCGGCCTCGGCCGCGGCCCGCCCCAGGCCGGGATCCGCCAGGGCGCTGACGTCGTTGATCAGGTCGGCGCCGGCGGCGAGGGCCCGGCGGGCCACCTCGCCCTTGCGCGTGTCGACGGAGATCGGCGCGCCGGTGGCGCCGCGCAAGGCCTCGAGGACCGGCAGCAGCCGCGCCGTCTCCTCCTCCGGCGATACCGTCCGCGCTCCCGCGCCGTAGACGCCGCCGCCGGGGCGCGTGGATTCGGCCCCGAGATCGATCAGGTCGGCGCCTGCGGCGAGCATGCGCAGCGCCGCGTCCACGGCGGCGGCGGCATCGCGCCACAGGCCGCCGTCGCTGAAGGAATCGGGAGTGAGATTGAGGATGCCCATCACCCGCGGGCGCTCCCCCAGCTCAAGGGAACGGCCGCGGGGCAGCCGCAGGGTCCAGGTCCGGGCGGTGTCGGGTAGGGTCGCGGTCTCCATCCAGAACGGGCACGAGCCCGCGTAAGTGTATCGTGGGAGAGGCGAGAGTTCTACGCCGTCTTCTCCGGCTCAGGGACCGGCTGAGCGGTGCGTCGCTTGGCGCCGGCGATCTCGGGCTCGGGTTCCTTGGCCTCTTCCGGCGTTTTTTCCGGCACCGCGGAGCCGCCGGCGTGGGGGGTGGTGATCACCGCCTCCGGCACGTCGTAGCCGCCGATCACGAGACCTTCGCCGGGAGGCACTTCCCGCGTCGGCGCGGGCTCGTGGCCCGTCATCTGGCGGATGACGCTGTAGACTTCCTCGCCGTCCAGGGTCTCGCGCTCGAGAAGCTCGCGCGCAATACGATCGAGCACCTCCCGATTCTGGCTGAGGATCGCGGTGGCGCTGTCGTAGCCGGTCTGCACGATGCGGCTGACCTCGTGGTCGATGCGCAGGGCGGTGTCCTCGCTGTAGTCGGCGCGCTGGGCGAAGTCGCGGCCGAGGAACACCGGCTCCTCCTTGCTGCCGAAGGAGAGCGGCCCCAGCTCGGACATGCCCCACTCGCACACCATGCGGCGGGCCATCTCGGTGGCGCGCTCGATGTCGTTGCCGGCGCCGGTGGTGATGTCGTCCTGGGTCAGCTCCTCGGCCACCCGGCCGCCCATCAGGATGGCGATCTGCGCCTCGACGTACTGCTTGCGGTAGGTGTACTTGTCCTCCGTCGGCAACTGCATGGTGAGACCGAGGGCGCGGCCGCGCGGGATGATGGTGACCTTGTGCAGGGGATCCGAGCCCGGCGTGAAGGCGGCCACCAGGGCGTGCCCCGCCTCGTGATAGGCGGTCAACCGCTTCTCCTCGTCGGTGAGCATCAGCGTCTTGCGCTCGACGCCCATGATGACCTTGTCCTTGGCGAACTCGAAGTCCTCCATGTCCACCTTTTTCTTGTTGCGCCGGGCGGCGATCAAGGCGGCCTCGTTGACCAGGTTGGAGAGATCGGCGCCGGCGAACCCCGGCGTGCCGCGGGCGATCACCGACAGGTTGACGTTCTCGTCGAGAGGGATGTTGCGCGTATGGACCTTGAGGATCCCCAGGCGGCCGTTGATGTCCGGCCGGTCGACGACGACCCGGCGATCGAAGCGGCCGGGGCGCAGCAGGGCCGGATCGAGCACGTCCGGCCGGTTGGTGGCGGCGATCAGGATGACGCCTTCGTTGGACTCGAAGCCGTCCATCTCGACGAGGAGCTGGTTGAGCGTCTGCTCGCGCTCATCGTGGCCGCCGCCGAGGCCCGCGCCGCGGTGGCGCCCGACGGCGTCGATCTCGTCGATGAAGATGATGCAGGGAGCGTTCTTCTTCCCTTGCTCGAAGAGATCGCGCACGCGCGAGGCGCCGACGCCGACGAACATCTCGACGAAGTCGGAGCCGGAGATGGAGAAGAACGGCACGTTGGCCTCGCCGGCGATGGCGCGGGCGAGCAGGGTCTTGCCGGTGCCCGGCGGGCCCATGAGCAGCACGCCCTTGGGGATGCGGCCGCCGAGCTTCTGGAACTTCTGCGGCTCCTTGAGGAACTCGACGATCTCCTGCAGCTCCTCCTTGGCCTCCTCGACGCCGGCGACGTCCTTGAAGGTCACCTTCTTGCCGGAGGTGTTGAGCAGCTTGGCCTTGCTCTTGCCGAAGGAGAGCGCCTTGTTGCCGCCGGTCTGCATCTGGCGCATGAAGAAGATCCACAGGCCGACGATGAGCAGCACCGGCGCCCAGCCCAGGAGCAGGGTCAGCAGGGGATTTTCCCGCGGCTCCTTGGCGGTGATGCGGACGCCCGCCTGGCGCAGCATCTTGGCGAGGTCGGGATCGTCCTCCAGGAGGGTGGTCTTGAACTCCTGCCCGCCCGTGGCGTCGCCCTTGTACTTGCCGGTGAGCTGCTGCTTGCTGATGGTGACCTCGGCGACCTTGCCCTGCTGGACGGCCTCGAGGAAGTCGGAATAGGTCAGCTCCTTCTGGGCGGTCTTGCTGCCCTGGAAGGTGTTCCAGAGCAGGATCACCACTCCGAAGATCGCCATCCACAGAAAGAGAGTCTTGACAGTAGAGTTCAAAGCTCGGCTACCTCACGTGGAGCGCCCGCGGCGGAGCGCCTGTGCTCTCGGTCCTGAAGGGACGCAAGATCCCTTCTTCGTGACAACCAGATGGCCCACCCATGGATTCCCGCTCATTCGCCGTCCGCCAGCCGTCCCACATAGGGCAGGTTCCCGTAGCGCCCGCGGTGCTTCAGCCCGTAGCCGACCAGCAGGCCGTGCCGGTGGGTGGTGAGGGCGCGGTAGTGCAGGTCGAAGGCCGTCTTGCGTTCGTCGGGCATGTCGATGAGCGCGGCGAAGCGCACCTCGCTGGCGCCGTGATCGCGGAGCTGCTGCTCGAGGTACGGCTCGGTCACCGCCGAGGAGACGACGTCCTTGAGCACGAGCACGCTCTGCCCCGCGATGTCGATGGGGATGGGATAGCGGATGGAGAGCAGCTCGCCTCCCTCGTCGCCGGCGCCGGGATCGACGCGGTAGGCCACGTCGATGAACTCGAAGCGCACCGGCCGTTCGATGGCGCGCACGAGATCGGCGAGGAAGATCACCGAGCCGCCGAGCAGCGCGATGAGCAGCGGATCCCGGTCGCCCAGCTCGGCGCCGAGCTGGCGGCCGAGGGCGGCGACGCTGTCGCGCACGGTCGCCTCGTCGAACAGCGGCTCGACGGCGGGCTGGGAATCGTCTTGGCTCATGTCGCGATCTCGGCGACCCAGGCGGTCGCCTCTCCATGCAAACGGAACCGCTGATCGATGGCCACGCCCGGGACCCAGGCGATCCGCCCGTCCACGCAGAGGAGCGGCAGCCGCTGCCGCTCCTGGCGCGGGACCCGGGCGTCGATCAGCACGGCTTTCAGCCGCCGGCTGCCGCGCGCACCCAGGGGATGGAGGCGATCCCCGGGACGGCGGTTGCGCAGCGTGACGCGATCCCCCTCCGCCAGCGGCAGCGCCAGCCCGGCGCGCCGGGGGGAGCCCGCGAACATCCAGGGCTCGACGGCGCGGCGGGAGAGGCGCAACCGCAGGGAGATCTCCGGGACGTAGACCTCTCCCGGAACCTCTAGAGTATAAGTGAAATCGGGGATCCGCTCCCGCGCCGCCTCCGCCCGCCGCAGGATCAGG
>JBKPTH010000119.1:0-39975 GCA_046765915.1 Acidobacteriota bacterium
GGACCCGTGGAGCACGGTCCGTGACCTCCGGGTCCTGCCCCGTGCTAAGCGGGGCACGTGTGGTGCCCCGCGGGGCACGCGCCGTGCGCGGAGGTCACGCGGCGTACCCCGCAGGTCGCGTGGCGTGCGGCGCAGGTCACGTCCGTGCGCGGCAGGTCACGTGACGTGCTGAGCGGGTCGGGCCGCGCGATTTCTCGGTCCACCGCAAGTAGAACGCTCCAAGAGCCCTCCTACTCCCCCACCGCCGCCAGTCGCGGCACGGCGGCCGGCGACGGGCGCCGCTCGCCGACCTGCTGGCGCCACATGGCGTAGTAGAGACCCTTCTGCTCCAGAAGCTCCCCGTGACGGCCGGACTCGACGATGCGGCCGCGCTCGAGGACGTGGATCGTGTCGGCGTGCAGGATGGTCGACAGCCGGTGGGCGATCAGGATCGTGATCACCTGGCTGGAGGCCACGTCGCGGATGGTCGCGGTGATCTCCTCCTCGGTCAGCGAGTCGAGCGAGGAGGTGGCCTCGTCGAACACCAGCAGGCGCGGCCGGCGTAGCAGCGCCCGCGCGATCGACAGTCGCTGCTTCTCGCCGCCCGAGACCTTGACGCCGCCCTCGCCGATCACCGTGTCGAGGCCCTGCTCGGCTCGCGCCAGCAGGCTGTCGCAGGCGGCCTTCTTCAGCACTTCCAGGCACTCGGCGTCGGTGGCGCCCGGGTTGACGAACAGCAGGTTCTCGCGGATCGAGCCGGAGAAGAGCTGCGTGTCCTGCGTCACCAGGCCGATCTGCGCCCGCAGCTCGTCGAGGTCGATCTCCGTTCCCGGCTTGCCGTTGTAGAGGATGCTCCCGTGCTGCGGCGTGTAGAGGCCGACGAGCAGCTTGACGAGCGTCGTCTTGCCCGAGCCCGAGGGACCCACGAAGGCAACGGTCTCGCCGCGCTCCACCTCGAAGGAGACGCCGGTGAGCGCCGGGGTCCTGGCGGTCTGATGGGTGAAGCCCACGTCCTCGAAGACGAGAGAGCCGAGCTCGGCCAGCGGCAACGGATGGGCCGGCTTCGGCTCCACCGGCAAGGCGAGGATGGCCTGGAAGCTGTCGAGCGACGCCTCGGTCTCGCGATAGGTGTTGATCACCGTGCCCAGCTCCTGCAGCGGCCCGAAGATGAAGAACGAGTAGATCCACAGCGAGAAGAACTGTCCGACGGTGATCTGCTGCGTGAAGATCAGGTACAGCATCAGGAAGAGGATCGAGGTGCGCAGGGCATTGACCGAGGTGCCCTGGATGAAGCTGAGCAGGCGCAGCGAGCGGACTTTCTTCAGCTCCAATTGGAGGATCTTGCCGGTGATGGAGTTGAGCCGCTCGATCTCCTGGCCGGCGAGCCCCAGGCTCTTCACCAGCTCGATGTTGCGCAGCGACTCGGTGGTGGAGCCGGCGAGCGCCGTGGTCTCGGCGACGATGACCTTCTGGATCTTCTTGATGCGCCGCGAAAGCACGGAGCTCAGGAGCCCGAGAAGAGGGATGGTGAGGAAGAAGACCGGCGCGATGAGCCAGTGCACGGTGAAGGCGTAGATCATCACGAAGACGACGCCGACGAGCGTCGTGAACAGCGTGTTGACGGCGGTGGTGATGAGCTTCTCGACGTCGGCGCGCACCTTCTGCAGCTTGCCGAGCGTCTCGCCGCTCCGCTGGTCCTCGAACAGGAAGTACGGAAGCTCGAGCGAGTGGCGGACGCCGTCGGCGTAGAGGCGCGCACCCAGCCGCTGGGTGATGACGTTGACGAAATAGTCCTGGAAGTTCTTGGCCACCCGCGAGACGAACGCCACGCCCACCGCCGCCGCGAGCAGCAGGCTGACGCCGCGGAGGAACTGGTCCGTCGTGTACTCGCGGTAGCGGGTGGCGTACTGGTCGATGACGTGGCGGAAGATCAGCGGGTCGAGGAGCGAGAAGATCTGGTTGACGGCCGCCAGCACGAGGGCCAGCAGCACGAGCACCCGGTAGCGGCGGAGGTAGGAGTAGAGCAGTCGCATGGCTCTATAGTAGCCGAGCAGGTCAGGCGAAAATTCCCGGGGCGGCGAGAAGGACACTCAAGGACATCAAAGACACCAGGACCTCAAAGGACCAGGGAAATCCGTGTTTTGGTCCTTTGTGTCCTTGGCGTCCTTTAGGTCCCTGATTTCTTTCCTCTACGCCGGCAGCGCCGTCGAGATCGAGATCTGGAAGCCGTCCGGATCGGTGACCGCGAAGTCGCGCACCCCCCAGGACTGGTCCTTGGGCGTCTGGGAGAGCACGCCGCCGCGGAACTCGATCGCGTCGGCGAGGTCGTCGATGTCCTGCGCCGTCGTGCAGTACAGCCGGAAGCCGACTCCCTTCCTGCGGTCGCGGCCTTTCAGGAAGTCGTCCTGGGTGAGCAGGATCTCGACCGCTCCCGCCCGCAGGCTCGCCCCCGCCAGCTTGCCGTCCAGCTTCATCTCCTGCGCCACGTAGAAGCCAAGCACGTCGCGGTACCAGGCGACGCTCTCCTCGACGTCGTTGACGGTCAGCACCGGCATGAGCGAGCGCAGGCGGAGAGTCGCCGGCTCGCGTTGCCTTCGCTCCTCCATGAGCGCCTCCTTTCGCAAGGATTGTCGGCCTTGACGCTAACACGACCGGGCGGCGGAGCACCAGCGTCCCTATTTACAACGCTGTCACGCGGTTGTAACGTACCTCCAGGATCTCCGCTGCTCAAGTCTTTGAATCTACGGCCACCTAGCCGGCGAGAAACGCCGAGCTGAACCTTTGGAGGAAGGACGATGACAAGCCCACCGTTGTCTGAAGTCCCCGATCACAAGCGGTTGAGCGGCCTCCTGGCCCTGGCGGTCGGGATCCTGTTGTGCGTTTCGCCGGCCGCGGCGCGGGCGCAGGAGACTCCCCCGCCGCCGGAGGACCAGACGCAGGCGGCCCCGGCGCCGGAGGGCCAGGAAGAGCAGCCCGCCGCCGAGGAGCCGCAGGAGGAGACGTTCAAGGAGGAGATCACAGTCACCGGCACGCGCGTCGAAGGGCGCAGCGCCACCGAGACGCCGGCGCCCGTTGACATCATCGACACCGAGACGATCAAGTCCACCGGCGCCACGGAGACCGGCAAGATCCTGCAGCTCCTGGAGCCGTCGTTCAACTTCTCCTCCACCACCATCAGCGACGGCACGGACATCATCCGGCCGGCCACCCTGCGCGCCCTGGGTCCGGACCAGGTGCTGGTGCTGGTCAACGGCAAGCGCCGCCACCAGCAGTCGCTGCTCAACGTCCAGCAGACCATCGCCCGCGGCTCGGCCGGCTATGACATCAACACCATCCCCGCCTCGGCCATCGACCACATCGAGGTGCTGCGCGACGGCGCCGCGGCGCAGTACGGCTCGGACGCCATCGCCGGCGTCATCAACATCATCCTCAAGAGCCAGACGGACGCCACGGACGTGTCGCTCGAGGGCGGCCAGTACTATGCGGGGGACGGCGAGCTCTACGCGCTGGGCGCCAACACCGGCTTCGCCATCGGCGGCAAGGGCTTTCTCGACATCAGCGCCGAGTACCGCGACCGCGGCGAGACCAACCGCGCCGGGCCGGACTCCCTGCGCGTCAGCCCGCCGCGGGTGACGCAGCGCATCGGCGACGCCGATTCCGAGGACGCCTCGCTGTGGCTCAACGCCTCGTTCCCCGCCGGCGCCGGCGACTTCTACGCCTTCGGCGGCTATTCCAACCGCAAGGGCAACTCCTCGGGCTTCTTCCGCACCGCCGGCGACGGCCGCACCGTGCCGGCGATCTATCCCAACGGCTTCCTGCCGACGATCATCACCGAGCCGACCGACACCTCGCTCGCCGCCGGCTACCGCGGCAAGCTGGCCAGCGACTGGAGGTACGACATCGGCGTCAACTGGGGTGACAGCGAGTTCAAGTTCCGCGAGGAGAACACCGTCAACGTCAGCTACTGGTACGAGCCCGTCAATCCCGCGAACCCGACGGGGGCCAGGATCATGGAGTCGCCGACCAGCGCCGACACCGGCACGCTGGAGCTCGATCAGTTGAGCTTCACCGCGGACTTCGCCGGCAAGGTGGATTGGGGCGTGGGCGCCGGTCCGCTGAACGTCGGCGCCGGCGCCGAGTACCGCGAGGAAGGCTACAAGATCACGCCCGGCGACGAGGTCTCCTACGAGTACGGGCGCACCAACAACCGCTCGATCCGCATCCTCGACCAGAACGGCGCCATCGCGCAGCCGGGCACCCAGGGCTTCCCCGGCTGGTCGCCCACGGAGGGGGTGGACGGCGACCGCAACACCTCGGCGCTGTACGTCGACCTCGAGTCGCAGCTCTCGCAGAAGTTCCTCGGCGGCGCCGCCGTGCGCTGGGAGGACTACTCCGACTTCGGCAGCACGGTGAACGGCAAGCTCTCGGGGCGCGTCGACTTCAACGACCGCTTCGCGCTGCGCGGCACGGTGTCGACGGGCTTCCGGGCGCCCGGCGTGCAGCAGACCTTCTACAGCCAGCGGTCCACCAACCTCAACGCCGCCGGCGTGCTGACCGACACCCTGACGGCGCGCCAGGACAGCTCGGTGACGCGGGCGTTCGGCATCCCGCCGCTCAAGGAGGAGACGTCGCGGAACTACTCCCTCGGCCTGGTCGCCAAGCCGCGCAGCAACTTCCGGCTGACGGTGGACCTCTACCGCATCGACATCGACGACCGCATCGTCTTCTCCAGCAACATCGGGCTGGGGACGTCGGCCGCGATCGACGCCATCCTCAACAGCCTCAACGTCGGCCAGGTGCTGTTCTTCACCAACGCCATCGACACCTCGACCGACGGCCTGGACATCGTCGCGCTGTACGACTGGAAGCTCCAGGGCGACTCGCTCTTCAGCTTCGAGGGCGCCTTCCACTTCAACGACACCGAGGTCACCAACCGCCGCTCGTCGTCGAGCATCCTGCCGCCGGCGGTGCTGTTCGACCAGTCGCAGGTGACGCTGATCGAGGAGGGCCAGCCGAAGGAGCACTACATCCTGAGCGGTACCTACTTCCGCAACGCCTGGAAGGCCAACCTGCGCTTCAACTACTTCGGCAAGGTGGCGGGCGAGGGCTTCACGCCCGGCTTCAAGCAGACCTGGGGCGGCAAGTGGCTGACCGACCTCTCGCTCTCGGTGCCGCTGACGCGCAGCCTCAACCTGAGCGTCGGCGGCCTCAACATCTTCGACCAGTACCCGGACAAGTGGGACACCGTCAACGCCTTCCCCTTCCCCCAGCTCGGCTTCACCTACGGCTGGGAGACGCTGCCCTTCGGCATCAACGGCGGGTATTACTTCCTGCGGCTGGATTACCACCTGGGGCGGTGAGCTCGTAGCGAGGGCCGCGCCTGCGGCCCTCACCTCCCCGACCCTTCTCTCCTCGAGGGAGAGAGGGGAGAAAGAGCAAAGAGAGCTTCTTTTTTATTCCCTCCTCTCTCCGGGGAGAGGAGGGTCGGGGAGGTGAGGGCCGCAGGCGCGGCACCGGCCAGATCCACCCGAGCCTGGGAATCGGAGCCTCCGGACTGTATTACCATCTCACCGTCGCAGTGACTCCTCGAAAGGAGACCCGATGCTCCGACGCACCACCGTTCCGGTTGTCCTTCTGATCGCCCTCTTCGCCATCTCCGCCTCCGCCCAAGAAGCCCCCTCCCCCCAGGCCGTCGCCGACCGCGTCCTGCAGGCGCTCGGCGGCAAGCAGGCCTGGGACAACACTCATTACATCCATTTCACCTTCGCCGGCCGGCGGACCCATTGGTGGGACAAGTGGACCGGCCGCCATCGGGTCGAGGGCCAGACCAAGGAGGGACAGAAGTACGTCGTGCTGGAGAACATCAACACCAAGGAAGGCACGGCATACCTGGACGGGCAGAAGCTCGAGGGCGAGAAGGCCCAGGAGATGCTCAAGGGTGGCTATGGCGCCTGGGTGAACGATACCTACTGGCTGCTGATGCCCTACAAGATGCAGGACCCCGGCGTGAACCTCTCCTACGCCGGCCAGGAGACGATCGACGGCAAGACCTACGACAAGCTGGCGCTCTCCTTCGAGCACGTCGGCCTGACTCCCGGCGACCGCTACTGGGCCTACATCAATCGCGACACCGGTCTGATGGACCGCTGGGCCTTCATCCTGGAGGACATGCCGAAGGAGGGTCCGCCGATGGTGTGGTTGTGGGACGGCTGGCAGAAGTACGGCAACATCATGCTCGCGCCGCACCGCAGCCACGTCGGCGACGATCGCAAGCTGGAGCTCGGCGACATCGCGGTCTCCGACCAGATGCCGGATTCCGTCTTCACGTCGCCGGCGCCGGTGCAGTAGGCGCCTCTACAACCCGATCTCGGGCCACTCGGCGAGCGGATCGTCCGAGCTCACCACGTGCATGCCGGCGGCGGCGAAGCGGTCCAGCGACGCCTCGGCCTGCGGCGTGAAGTCGAAGAGGAAGCCGCCCGGGCGCTGCGGATCGGGCACCGCCACCGAGGACATGCAGTCGCGCAGGATATAGATCTTGCGCGCCAGCTCCACCTCCTGCGCCGCGATTTCCCCCAGCAGGTCGTCGATCGTGTTCTTCACGCAGTGGCTCGCCGCCTGGCCGGCGATGATCACCGCGTCCGAGCGCAGAAGCGTCTGCAGGAACTCGTAGTTGCGCTGCGCCAGAGGCCGGCCGTCGAAGCGGAGCAGCACCTCCGGCGCCAGCACGGAGTAGTTCTCGGTCAGCGGATGGTCCCCCTTGCTCTCGATCCAGCCGCGGGCGCCGCGCACCCAGGCGTGGAACATGCGCGCCTCGTGGATCACCCCGGCCAGCGGATGGCCGTCGCTCCCCAGGATGCAGTGCGGCGGCCAGAGATAGAGCCTGTACTTGCCCGCCTTCTCCAGCTCCCGGCAGTAGAACTCGACCTGCCGCTGGAGCCATTGGACGTCGCCGCCGGAGACCCACCAGGCGATGTCCGGATTCGGCCGCACCCGCCCGGCGCGGATCATCTCCACCGTGATCTCCTGGTGCGGCGCCGGCGCCTGATCGTTTTCGTCCAGCCAGAAGGAGGGCGAGAAGATCTGGAAGGGAAAGTGCGTGTCGAGCGTGCAGGTGATGTCGGTGATCAGCTCCAGGTTGCGGTAGAGAAAGCGCGCGATGCGGTCGCTGTCGTCCATCGCCCCGGCGCCGCTGCGGCCGCCCACGTAGAGCGATCCTTGCGGGAAGCAAAAATCTTTCTGCAGATCGATCAGCAGGAGCTGGATGCGCTTGCGGTCCCGTGCCGACGGACGGACGGCGTGCCGCCGCCGCCAAGCCTGGGCGGCCAGGAAGAGCGCCTGCTGGTCCGGCGCGTAGCTCCACTGGCGCGCGCGGTCCGGCTCGTAGAAATCGGGGACGGGGAGCTCACGCACCATGGGAGGCATACTGAGCGTAGTCACGACGGTCTCCTCTGTCTGGCTTCCAGGATGAGGCGGATCCTGAGATCGAACAGCTTCGGCTCGAGCCCCACCGGGTACTGGTGCGGATTGACGAACCGCTTGATGCCCGGATGCAGACGGCCGAGCTGCGCGAAGCCCCGCCGCCGCACCTCGTCGAGCGGCGGCGGCTCGTAGACCCGGCGGCCGGCGCGGAAGACGGGCACCAGCAGGTCCTCCCACGGCGCATCCGGCGGGATTTCCTTGCGCCGCGTCATGTCCGCCGCATCGACGATCCTCGGCGCGGCGGGCGCGCCCAGCTCCTCGTCGAAGATCATATCGGCCTGGAAGAGGCCGCCGGCGCTGAAGCGCCGCACCTGCTGGATGCCGGGCGTGGTGATCTTGAGCGCCTGCTCCGAGAGCTTGACCTTGTATTTCCACGGCGCCGCCGGCCCTTCGCGCACGGCGGTCAGCTTGTAGACGCCGCCGAGGGCCGGATCGTCGTACCCCGTCACCAGCCGCGTGCCGACTCCCCAGGCGCCGATCTTCGCCCCCTGGAGCTTGAGGCTCTCGATCAAGTGCTCGTCGAGCTCGCTGCTGCCGAGGATCTGGGCGTCGGGAAATCCGGCCGCGTCGAGGATCTTGCGCGCCTCGATGCTAAGATACGCGAGGTCGCCTGAGTCCAGGCGCACGCCCATCATCTCGTAACCGCGCTCGCGCAGCCGCCGGCCTACCTCGATCGCGTGGCGGACTCCCTCCAGGCTGTTGTAGGTGTCCACCAGGAAGATGGAGTTGTTCGGCATGGCCTCGGCCCAGGCCTCGAAGGCCTCCAGCTCGGAGTCGAAGGCGAGCACCCAGCTATGAGCGTGCGTCCCTTTGACCGGGATGCCGAAGAGCTTGCCGGCGAGCACGTTCGAAGTGGAGGCGCAGCCCCCGGCGTAGGCGGCGCGGCTGGCGGCCAGCCCGCCGTCCATCCCCTGGGCCCGGCGCAGGCCGAAATCCACCACCGGGTCCCCCTGCGCCGCGAGGCAGACGCGGGCGGCCTTGGTGGCGATCAGCGTCTGGAAATTGATCAGGTTGAGCAGCGCGGTCTCGAGGAGCTGCGCCTGCAGGATGGGGCCGCGCACCCGCACCAGCGGCTCCTGCGGAAACACCACGGTCCCCTCCGGGATCGCGTCGATGTCGCAGGCGAGCTCCAGCCGCCGCAGCACGTCGAGGAAATCCGCCGTGAAGAGGGGGCTGTCGTCGTCGCCGCGCAGCCCGGCGAGGTAGTCGAGGTCCTCGTCGCTGAAGCGGAAGCCCTCGATGAACTCGATCGCCGGCGCCAGGCCGCAGGCGAGGGTGAAGCCGCTGCCGAACGGCGGCTTGCGGAAGTGGAGGTGGAAGACGGCCTCGTGCTCCAGCATCCCGCTCTTCCAATAGCCGTAGGCCATCGTCAGCTCGTAGAGGTCGATGAGCAGCCCCAGCGGTCCGCGATAGGTCTCGGTCAGCGCGCCCATGCCGGGGAGGAGCCTACAACAGGGCCCGATTTAGGATCGATCCGCCTCGGGGACGAGGTGGCGTAGGAGGAGCACGCGGCCGGGGAGCCGCTCAGTGATCGGCGCCCGCGTGGGCCTCGAAACGCAGACCGGGATCGTAGCGGGCCCGGCGCAGATAGCCCAGCACGTCGTTGGCGAAATTCGCCGTGACCTCCTCCCGCTCGGCCGACTGGCGGAAGAGGGTCAGCGCCGCGAGCACCTCGGGATCGACGTTCCGCGCCCGCAGGATCGGAACCATATGACGGGCGAGGGTCTTGAGATCCTGCATCTGTCCCTGCTCCGCGTAGAGGGCGGCGAGCTCCAGGGAGACCAGGGCCGTATCGAAGCTCATCGGGCGGGCCGCGAATTCGCCGCGCACCCGGCGCAGCGCCGTGACGGCTTCCGTCGTCTTGCCGAGCCCGGCCGCGACACGCCCCTCGATCCACAGCAGCCGGAGGCAATCCACCTCGCCGCCGCATCGCCGCGAGAGATCCATGACCGCCGGCAGCAAAGCTTGCGCCTCCGGGAAACGGCCGAGCTTGCTGAGGCCGTCCGCCAGGCTGTGCTGCAGGCAGAGAACGGTGCGCCCGTCGTCGTCGGGAATGTCGGTGCGGCTCGCTTCCTGGAGGATCTCCACGGCCTGCTCGAGGTCTCCCGTTTCCTTGTAGAGCCTCGCCCGGCTGATCAGGACCTGGACGCGGAACTTCACGCTGCTCGCCGCGGCGGCGGCCCGGTCGAGAAGCTCCGCCGCTTCCTCGAAACGGCGCTGGCTCCGGCGCAGCATGGCCTTGAAGGCGAAGAGGAGACCCTCCTCCAGCAGACCGTCCTGCACGCTCCCGCCGGCTTTCCAGCACTTGTCCGCGGAATGGAACGCTCTTTCCGCGGCCTTCAGATCTCCCTGCGCCCGCCGGGCGTTGCCGACGTGCGCCCAGGCGAAACCGCGCAGCTTGGCGCGCCACGCATCTTCTCCGGTCACCCGATCGACGAGCTTGAGCGCCATCTCGGCGACGGCCACGGCCTGCGGCGGGTCTTCGGCGCAGAGCCGCTGGCTGTCGAGGCACAGCGTCTCGCAGAGGGCCCAGAGGTGGTCGGTGGAAGCTTGCCGGATCTCGCGGTTTTGATAGGAGCGCGGCCATGCCTGGATGCGCGTCCAGAGAGCGCGCGCCGCCGTGCGGTCCTCCTGACAGGGCGCCCTCTCCGCCGTCTCTACAAGGTTCATGGCTCCTCCTCTCCGACGTCGAGGTTTCAGCACTGAATCGCGGCGCCGGGCGGCTGCCGCGTTTGCGAGAAGAGGTCAGGAGCTCAAGTCGTGGCCGCTGGATTCCTCGCCTGTCAGCTTCGAGCCTTCAGCATGTGCCGGCGCCCATGGTACCACGTCCCCGGACCCAGGCCGGTGGTCCATGACAGCCGTGCAGCAGTCGCTTGACACATATCGCAATGTGATATACTCTTTTGCCTCGGAAGTGCGTGCCCCTCCTGGCTGGTCCGTAGAGCTTCCCTGAAAACCGATCTGTGGCAACGGCGATCCCGCCAGTGCTGTGGGGACACGTGTAGCAAAAACCGGACATCAACGGAGACGTAACATGAAGTTTACAGTTCGTACCCTCCTCTTCGTCCTCCTCTTGCCCCTGACCTCTCTGGCGGCCCACGCCGACGGTCCCGTATCCATCGGCATCAATGGGGCCGGTCAATTGGCGCACGACGCGCACATCGAATGGGACCGCATCACGTTTTACTGGAGCTCCCTCAATCCTGCCTCGGGAGTGTGGGATGAGGGGAAATTCGCCGAGCTCCAGGGAATCATCAGCGACGCGCGAGATAATTATGGCCAGCAAGTCATGCTCATCCTGAGCGGCGCTCCCGCCTGGTGCGGCGGCGGCAACAACGGCAACTATCCCTGTGACATCGAGTCCTGGAAGACTTACGTCGACGAGGTTTCCCGGCGCTTCGCGGGCCAGATCGCGGCCTATGAGATCTGGAACGAACCGGACATCAACACGGACCCGGGTTACGCAGTGGGTTGGGACGCTGACATCAACACCTATCCGCGGTACGTCGACTATCTCGCGGAGGCGGCGCGCATCATCCGCAGCAACGCTCCGGGGACGCTCATCGTCGGCCCGGCCATGTCGAAGAGCACCTCCAGATCGTCGGCCATCTGGGAGCAGCTCGATCAGACCTGGTTCCCCGACGGCAACGCCTCCGATTTCCTGGACGTCATCTCGTTCCATCACGCCACGACCCGAGCCGATGCCCACAGCGAGGACGTCGCCTGGGACATCCACGACCGGATCGTATGGCAAATCCGGCAGTACAATCCCCGCAACGGTTGGAAGCCGATGTGGGTCACCGAGTTCGGCTGGAGGGTTTCCGGTAGCACTCTCACTGAGAGCACTCAGCGGGTGCGGACCAAGAACCTTCTCATCGAGATGGGAGGAGGAGGCTACGGCATCCTCGCGGGCCAAGGCTTCAACATCCAGCGGGCCTTCATCTACAGACAGCATGGCTGCGACGGTGATGAGGGCTACGGGATCTATCGCTGCGACTACTCACCGCGGCCGATCGTGTACTCCTACCTGCAAACGCTGCCCTTCCCGGCCACCCAGGATCCGTCGGTGCCGCGCGAGTAATCCCGCGCTCGATCTCCTGACCATGGCAGCCCCAGGAGCCCTCTCCCGGGGCTGCGCTTTTCAGATCGTTCCCAGCCTTCTCCGCGCCGTCACCGCGCCACCCGCGGTCTCGAACCGCAAGGCCGGCGCCATGCCGGATTAAAGCTCGAACACCTCCCCTTCCTGCAACACTTGGAACCCCCGCGCCTCGATCGCCTTGCGCGCCGCTCCCTCCGCGTCCAGCGCCGGATTCGAATGGTTCATGTGGGTGAAATACACCTTTACCTTTCCCGCCTTCACCAGCGGCTCCAGCAGGTCCATCGACTGGGTGACCAGCGGGTGCTTGATCTTCGAGACGTCGCGGTCCGGCAGCTCGTCGGGCGAGTAGAAGGTGGCGTCGAGGAGCGCGATGTCGACCTTCTCCGCTGCGAGCAGCTCCGGCAGCGGACGCGTCCAGGTCTGCCAGGTGTCGGTGTCCGGCACGTAGAGCAGGGTCTTGTGAGGACCTCGGATCACAAACGCCATTGTGTCCGAGTACTCATCGCGGTGGGGCACCTGGAAAGGCTCGACGGTGATTCCCTCCTCCAGCTCGAAGGGCTTTCCCGGTTGGAATTCGCGCAGCACGATATTGCTCAGGCGGACGAGCTGGCTCCAGGGGCCGTTCGTGCGCAGGTACTCGGCCATGCGCGGCGAGGCCCAGACAGGAATGCTCTGGGTGTTCAGGCTCTCGAAGCCGAAGTGGGCGAGGCCGAGATAATGGCCGATATGGGCATGGGTGAGGAGCACGCCGTCCACGGGCGCGCGATCCACCTTGCCCTGCGGATGAGGACGGAACGTGTGGATCTCCTCGATCTGCGCCGGTAAATCGGGCGTGGCATCGACGAGATAGACGTGCCCCGTCTTCGGCACGTGGATGGCCAGGCTCGCCACGTGCCGCGCGAATTTCGGGTCCTTGCGAGCCCGCGAGCAGTTGGCGCAGTCGCAGCCGGTCTGCGGCATGCCGCCGTCCTGGACGGTGCCGAGGACGACGACGCGGGGACCGGTCGAAGCCACGGGCGCACCGGCACCCAGCAGACAGACAAGAACGAGAGGTAGGGACAGGAGGACGAGCAGCCTCATGTCCCTATTGTCTCTCACCTGCCCGCAGGATCACCGGCACGTCGTTCCAGGGTGCCAGTCTCCGACGATCTCATCGCACTCGTTCTTCGTCAGCACGGCGCAGAAGACCTTCGTCCCGGCGGTGAAGACGCAGGCTCCGGTGTTCAGCTCACCTTCGCGCCGCTGGCTCAGCATCCGCGTCAGAGCCTCGATCACCGCGTCTTCCGGCTGGGGCCTCGGGGGCGTCACGCCGCCGCCAGTCCCGCCAGCCCCGCCGGTCCCCGGTTCCTCCGGCTCGACGACATCGTCGAAGGCCGCGACGACCACCATCTCGTAGGGCAGCGACCAGTCGAGGATCCCGGGCTTCGTCGCCCGGTTCGCCACGCGGAAGGAGAGGAGCGAGAGACTGATCCGAGGGATGCCCACCACGTGCAGGGTATCGCCCTGATGGAGCGTTCTCACCTTCTCGAACGGCGCCGTCCCGGCGGCGAAGACCATGCGGCGATTCCGCACCAGGAGCTCGCCTTGCAGGTCCAGCACCGAGGCGAAGACCGTCAGCCCATCCTGGATCGTATGGGTCGGGTCTTCGTTGAGCTGGATGACGAACTCCACATAGTTGAATCCGGCCATGGTGGTCGTGATGGTGGTTTCCGTGGTGCCCGGAGCGATGTGACTCTTGAGATTTTCATAGGAGCGGAACGCCCGCTCCGCATCCTTGTAGACGAAGCCGTCGATCGGTTTGAACGAGTCCCCGACGTTCTGATCGTTCACCTTGAGGAGCGGGTGGAGCTCGAAGACATGCGGCGGATTCGTCGTCGTGAATGGTTGCAAGGAATCGAATTGCTTGAAGGCCACGTCGCCGCCGTGCTCGCACCACAGCCGCCAGATGCCGTTCACCTGGATTGGCTGGCCGGTCTCCTCTGATCCGTGGATCAAGTCGAGGGCGGGCTGCTCGAAGCGTGCGTTCATCACCTCGGCGACGGCCGCGAGCCCGATCTCCGGCGCGCGCCCGGCCGCGTGGAGATCGCCGTCCTTGCTGGGAGGATTCGGACTGTGGTGCGCCTTGTCGACGGTGAAATTGGCGTCGATGGTCGCCCGGTTCTTGAACTGTTCGATGAAGCTGTTCTTGAGGGTGATCTCGATGTCCGCGTACGCGGCCAGCGGCAGCAGCACCGCGCAGGCGAGGACGAGGGTCAGCACCTTGCGTCCGGTCCTGGAATCGCTCATAACGCACCTCCATTCCTGATTGACGGATTGATCCCTACGTTTACAGGCGCGCGGAGCACGAGCCGGGTTACAGCTTCCCCACGATCTCCCTTTCGATACACTCTCCCCATGCGCATCGTCTCGCTCGTCCCCAACGGCACGGAGATCCTCTTCGCCCTCGGCGCGGGCGGGCAGGTGGTGGGCGTCAGCCACGAGTGCGACTACCCGGAGGAGGCGCGGCGCCGGCCGGTGCTCACCGGGAGCGCCCTGCGATCCGGCATGAGCGCCGCCGAGGTGGATGCCGCCGTCTCAGCTCAGGTGGGCGGCGGCGAGAGCCTCTACACGCTCGACGAGGCGCGCATCGCCGAGCTGGCGCCGGACGTCATCGTCACGCAGCAGCTCTGCCCCGTCTGCGCGGTCTCGACGGCGCAGGTGGACGGCGCCGTTCGTCCCCTCTCCCGCTGCCCGCAGGTGGTCTCCCTCGATCCCAAGACGCTCGATGACGTGCTCGCGGACATCCGGCGGGTGGGCGAGCTCACGGGCCGCACGGCGGAAGCGGTGGCGGTGGTCGGTGAGCTCGAGCGGCGGCTGGAGGCGGTGCGCGCGGCCGTCGCGGGCAGGCCCCGCCCGCGCGTGCTCGCCCTGGAATGGCTCGATCCGCCGTTCGCCGGCGGTCACTGGGTGCCCGAGATGATCGAGATCGCCGGCGGGACCAATCTCGTCGGCCGGCCCGGCGGCCACTCCACGCGCCTCACCTGGGAGCAGCTCGCGGAGCTCGATCCGGACGTGATCGTGGCCATGCCCTGCGGCTTCGACGAAGTCGGCGCCCGCGAGCAGATCGCCGCGGTCGCCGACCGGCCCGAGTGGAGATCCCTGCGCGCCGTGCGGACGGGCCAGGTCCATCCCGTGGACGCCAACGGCTGCTTCAGCCGCCCCGGCCCGCGCCTGGTGGACGGTATCGAGCGGCTGGCCGAGATCCTCGGGAGAAAAAACGCATAGCCGTCCGTCTAAACCTATGGACGCCGAAAGGTGTCTATAGCAAGGGCGAGCACCGGCTCATGGCGAGCCGACCCGCCCGCTGGTCCCCGGACCGGCCTCCTCAAAGATGCCTTTAACAGGGACCGCCTGTGAGGGCATCCTTTTTTTATCTCTGCGCCCGCAGCCAGCCGATCACCTGGGCATCGACACCGGTTCCGGTCCCCAAGCCGGCGTCGAGCCCGCGGGGAAACGCCACGTGGCCTCCCGCCGTCAGCCAGCGAACTTCCAGGCCGGGAAACGGGTCTTCCAGGACTGAGCGGACGGCTGCGGCGGGCACCATGGGATCGGTCTCGGAGTTGAGCAGCAGGGCGGGCACGCGGAGCTGCCCGAGGCGCGGCGCGACGCTGGCGCGGGCGTAGTAGTCGCCGGCATCGGCGAAACCCCAGCGCGGCGCGACGATGCGGTCGTCCCACTCGCGGAGGGTGCGCAGGCGCGCCGCCTCCTCGACGGGCAAGGGCACCGGCCGCCGGGCCGCCACGGCGGCGTAGAGGTCGTTGAGGCTCGCCAGCAGATAACGCCGGTAGACCCAGCGCGAGGGCTGGTCGATCTCCCGCTGGGAGAGCGAGAGGTCCAGCGGCGAGCAGACCGCGGCCGCGGCGGCGAGGCGTGGATCTCCCTCCTCCGTCGCCAGCCGCAGCGCCACGTGCCCACCCAGCGAGTAGCCGAGCGCGTAGATGCGCCGGTAGGGCTGCAGCTCCGTGCTCGCCATGGCGGCGTGGACGTCGGCCGTGAGCCCCGCGTGGTAGAAGTCGCCGCTCCGGCGGTCGCAGCCGCGCAGGTTCAGCCGCAGGCAGGAGATCCCCACCGCCTCGGCGGCGCGGGCGGCCCGCAGCATGTAGTGGCTGCCGATGCCGCCGCCGAGGCCGTGGACGAGCACGAGCAGGTCCTCGCTGCCCGGCACCTCCCGCAGCAGGCCCGTCACCGGCACCTCGCCGGTCACCGGGTCCACCAGCGTCGTTTCCCACGGACGCGCCTCGGGAGCCGGCCGCGGACGGACTCCGTGGCGCAGGCGGGGCGCGATCGTCCAGAAGTGGCCACGGACCGACATGGCGGGAGATGGTATCTTCAAAATCGGCCATGAAACGCCCCTCTCCTCTCCACCGCGCCGACCGCCGCCTGCTGCAGGTGGTGGACGGCGCGCTGGCCGAGGCCGCGCGCCTCGCCGCCACGCCCGAGGGCTCCTGGCTCGCCTGCCGGTCCGGCTGCACGGAGTGCCGCCACGGACCGTTTCCCATCAACCGGCTGGACCTCCTCCGCCTTCGCCGCGGCCTCGCCGAGCTGGCGGAGCGGGACCCTGAACGTGCCCAGGCCGTGATCGAGCGAGCCCGGACCCAGCTTCCCCTTCTACGCGACGGATTTCCCGGCGATCCGCGGACCGGCGTCCTGTCCGAGGAGGCGGACATGGCGGATGATTTCTTCACCCGCCACGGCGGTCTGCCCTGCCCCGTGCTCGACCCGCGGACCGGCCGCTGCGAGCTCTACGACCACCGTCCCTTGACCTGCCGCACCTTCGGCCCGCCGGTCCGCATCGGCGAGTCGGCCCTGCCTCCCTGCCGCCTCTGCTTCCAGGGCGCCGCGGAGGAGACCGTCGAAGCCTGCCGCGTCGAGCCGGACCCGCACGGCCTGGAGGACCGCCTCATCGCCCGCCTCGGCGGCGACGAGACGCTGATCGCCTTCGCGGTGGTTGAAGATGCGAACCAAACGCTTTCGGGAGTCGTCTAATCAGGTGAAGCTTACCGTGAGGGCTCCGCCGCTGAAACGTTTTCGGCCCTCCAGACGTTATAGGTATGGATAGGACCACGATGGCTCCCTTATATCCCCAGATCCACGTCGCCCTCCGCAGCCGGAACCGTTTCGCCCTCGTCAGCGCCATCCGGTACAGCCTGCGCCGGGCCGGCACCTCCCCGGCCGAAATCGAGCGCTTCAGCCAGGAGGCCCTCTCCACCCAGGATCCGCGCCGCTTCGAAGAGCTCTGCAGCCACTGGGTGCGCATGGAACGTCCCTCCCCCGTCGGCGCCGACTGATCCGACCTCCCCCACAGGGTCTAAATCACTCTTTCATTCCCGCCATCCACCGGAACCCACGCCCCGGTCGTCTTGGCGAAGCGGGGGCCGCAAAGCTCGGCCGCCAGCTCGGCGACGTCGCGGCTGGTCACCTCGGTGCCGAGCACGTTGTTGCGGCGGTACTCCTCCACCGTCAGGCCGTAGGCCGCCGCGCGCGAGGCCAGCACCTCCGCGGTCCAGACGCCGGTGTCGAAGACGGCGTTGGGATGGAGCCCGTTGACGCGAATGCCGTCCTTGCCCCACTCCAGGGCCGCCACGCGGGCGAGCTGCTGGAGCGCCGCCTTGGACGCCGAGTAGGCCGCGGCGCCCGGCCCCGGCGCCGGCACGTTCTTCGAGCCGATCACCACCACCCGGCCGCCCGCGGGCGCGAGCTTGAGCAGCGGATGGCAGAGCCGCAGCAGCGCCAGGTTGGCGTCCAGGTTCACCCGCATCACCCGGTCCCACTCGGCGAGCGAGAGGTCCGCGATGCGCCGCGTGGGAGGAAAGATGCCGGCGTTGAGGATCAGCACGTCCAGCCCGCCGAACCTGGCGACGGCGGCCGAGATCGCGTTCTCGATCTCCGCCTCCGCCGTCACGTCGCAGACCAGGCCGAGGAAATCCCGACGGTTGAGCATGTCTCCGATCTTCGGATCGAGATCCAATCCGACGACCGCCGCGCCCCGGGCGAGGAGCGCTTCGACACAGGCGCGGCCGATGCCTGACGCGGCGCCGGTGACGAGCGCCAGCTCGCCGGCGAAGACGGGCGGCCTCCCCGATTTGGCCAGCTTCGCCTGCTCCAGGTCCCAGTACTCCATGTCGAATAGCTCGCGGGCGGAGAGCGCCCGATAGCCGCCGAGCCGCTCGGCCCGCTCGATGACGTCCATGGTGTGCTCGTAGATCTCCGCGACGATGGCGGCGTCCTTTGCCGTGCGTCCGGCGACGAGCAGGCCCAGCTCCGGATCGAGAACCACGCGGGGCGCGGGATCGAGCATCGTCTTCGGCTGCGCGGCGGCGGGCGCGTGCTCGTCGAAAAATGTTCGATAGGAGCGGACGTACGCCTCGACGTCCCGGCCCACCAGCGGCAGGCGCTTGGTGCGGATGACGTGATCGGGCGTCGCCGGTCCCTGCTGGGAGATCGGCGCGAGATCCTCCCTGCGGACGAAGGCGAGGCCGCGCGCGTCGCGATGAAGCGAGAGGATCATGGGGAATCCCGCCGCCTTCGAAATCTCGCGCCGCAGCCCGGCGATCTCCTGGCGGGGAATCTCCGCGTCCGGCGGCTGTGGAAATGGGCCGAGGCTCCAGGCTCCCCGCCGCTCCAGGTACTCCTCGGCGAGCCGCACGAGCTCGATCATCCGTTCGTACGACTCCCGCGCCGTGGCGCCGAACGAGAAGATGCCGTGCGAGAGGAGCACCATGCCAACGGTCCGCGGTCCGGCCTCGGCAGGAAAGCGCTCCGCGCACAGGCGGGCGAGATCGAAACCGGGCATCACGTACGGAATCACCACCACGGAATCTCCGTAGATCTCGCGCACCCGTTCCTCGCCGCCGGGAGTGTTGGTGACGGTGACGACGGCGTCGGCGTGCGTGTGATCCACGTACTTGGAAGGGAGAACGGCGTGCAGGATGGCTTCCACGGACGGCGTCGGCGCCGCGGCGCGGGTCATGCTCGTCCGCAGCTCGTTGACCATCTCGGGATCGGAGAGGCGCGGCAGCGTCGCGAGGCGCATGGCCGGCGCCAGGCGCACCGGCGCGAAGCCCTCCGCCTCGATGCTCTCGAGATCCCAGCCGCTCCCCTTGACGTAGAGGATTTCCTCCTCCTCGCCGAAGAGGTTGGGCTCGCGCACCTTCACCGACGTGTTGCCGCCGCCGTGCAGCACCAGGCTCTTGTCGCGTCCGAGCAGGCGCGAGGTGTAGACCCGCAACCCGAGATCGCCCGAGAAGGCCGCGGCCTCGGCGTCGTTCCAGAGGCTCTGGATCATGGGGGAAAGCTTATCGCGCCTGCAGCCGCCACCGCCGCCCCGCCACCGCCACGGCCGCCAGCGCCGCCGTTACCGCCAGGTACACCACCGGCATGCCCTGCGCCAGGCCGGCCTCGGTGGAGCCCAGGTAGTCCATGGCCGGCACGTGATTCATCGGGCCGATGTACCAGACGACCAGGTAGAGGATCTCGAAGAGCTTGCTGGTGCCGCTCCAGACGCCCAGCGCCAGCGCGAAGGTGGGGATGAACAGCGCGCCGACGAGCCAGGCGCCGAGGGCGGCGAAATCGCCCTTGGCGAGGAAATGGATCGCCGCTCCCGAGCCGGTGAGCATCGCGAGAACCACGCCCGCCGCCCAGGTCGCCGGAAGCTGGCGCAGCAGCGGACGCGGCGCCGAGAAGAGCAGGCCGCCGGTATCGAAGCGCGACTCCCGCGTGCCGAGCGGCGACCAGATGAGGATCGGCCAGATCCAGGCGAGAGGCAGGGCGATCTCCTTGACGGCGGAGAGCGGCGCCGCGAGCGTGCCGATGAACGTCCCCAGGGCTCCCGCCCACCACCACCAGCGAGTCCCCTTGAGCGCCAGCTTGAGCTCGGCGATCAGGATCGCCCCGAACCGGAAGCGCATCGCGCCGGCCGCCAGCGGCGTGAGGCGGGCGTGCGGCACGGCGGCCGGCACGGACTGCGCGGTCTCGATCGCCGCGCCGTTCGCGCCCTTCGCCGCCTTGCGCTGACCCGATCTCCCGCGCGACGGATCGAAACGGTCGAAGAACAGCGCGGCCAGGAAGGCCACCGCCAGCGCGATGAGAGTCCAGACGAGGCGGCCGGCGAGCAGACCGCCGCTCCAATCCATCCCCTGCCAGACGAACCGCGCGGCGTTCTCGCTGTGCTGCACGCCGCCGAGGACGAAGCCCTGCGCCTCTTTGCCGAAGGCATGCCGGTAGGCGGCCTTGACGTTGAGGAACATGGGCCCGAGCCCGAAGGCGTCCTGGAAGGTGCCTTTCCCGGCCTCGTTCGGAATCCCCACGGCCATCACCGCCGTCCAGGTGAAGAACCAGACCACGTTGCCGAAGCCGCGGCGCAGGAAGGGGATCGTCTCGAAGAGCACCGCCGCCGCCGAGACCAGGGCCATCACCGGCACGGAAAGCAGCAGGAACGGCAGGAGGAGCGTTCCCAGGTGCAGATGCGGATCTTCTCCCGTCGTCACCTGGATCACCACCGCGGCCGCCGCCAGGACGGCCACCATCACGACGAGCACCGCGAAGTTGCTCGCCGCCTTGCCCAGGGTGTAGAGCGGCTTCGAGATCGGCGTCGTGGCCAGGATCTGCCCCACTCCGGTCTGGCGGTCGCGGTCCACCGAGCCCTTGACGACGTAAAAGCCGGCGAGGGAAAGGAACGTGTTGATCACCATCGCCATGGTGGTGCCGATCCAGGCGGAGTTGAAGACGCCGCGCGTGCCGCCCACCCAGATGCCGAGCTTGCCGGTGCCCACGAGGTAGCCGAGCCACACGGTGGCGGCCAGGGTCACCAGGAAGCTGTAGCGCCGCAGCCGCTCCAGGAAGTCGGCGCGCAGCAGATGCCAGAGCACGCGCGCGGTCTTCATCACGCCACCTCGCGAATGGCCGGCGCGCCCGCCGGACCGCGGCTGCCTTCGAGCACCGCGAGGTAGGCGTCCTCGAGCGTCGGCGCGAGCGGCGTGGCGGTAGGCGCTGGCGGCACGGCCGAGACCACCCGCGCGTGCACGCCGTCGCTGCGGCGCACCGTGTTGCCGATCTTCCAGCGCTCGCGCGCCGCCGGCAGGTCGGCGCTCGGCAGCACCCACTCCCAGACCTTCCCTTCGACCTCCGCGAGCAGCGCCTCGGGCTCGGCGTGGGCGAGCAAGCGGCCTTGATCCATGATCGCGATCTCGTTCGCCGCGGCCTCCACGTCCGACACGATGTGGGTCGAGAGGATGACGATGCGCTCTCCTCCCAGCTCCGAGAGGAGATTGCGGAACCTCACCCGCTCCTCGGGATCGAGGCCCACGGTCGGCTCGTCGACGATCAGCAGCTTGGGATCGTTGAGCAGCGCCTGGGCGATGCCGATGCGCTGCTTCATGCCTCCCGAATAGCCGCCGAGCGGGCGCTTGCGCGCGTCCGTCAGATTGACCAAAGCCAGCAGCTCGTCGATGCGCCGCCGTGCCGCCGTACGATCCAGACCCTTGACGGCCGCCAGGTATTCGAGGAACTCGACGGCGGTGAGATTCGGATAGACGCCGAAGTCCTGCGGCAGATAGCCGAGCACCGAGCGCAAGCCGTCCGGCGCCTTCGTGATGTCCTCGCCGTTCCAGCGCACGCGCCCCTCGGTCGGCTTGGTGATCGTCGCCAGGATGCGCATCAGCGTCGATTTCCCCGCGCCGTTCGGCCCCAGCAGGCCGAGCACGCCGGACCCCAGCTCGAGCGTGAATTCGCGCAGCCCCCAGAAATCCCCCTTGTACCGCTTCCCCACTCCCTCGATCGTGAGCTTCATGACGGGTCTCCCTCGTTCAGCGTCTGTACGCTGGACGCCGGTGGAAGTTACAGACAGAATGACCGAGGATACATCCATGTTCAAAGTAGACCATCTCGATCACGTCGAGCTCTTCGTGCCGGACCGCCGCGAGGCCGCGCGCTGGTATGAGCGGACGCTCGGCCTTTCCGTCGTGCCGGAGTACGAGCACTGGGCGGAGGACCCGCACGGGCCGCTGATGATCTCCAGCGACGGCGGCGGCACCAAGCTGGCTCTCTTCACCGGCGAGCCGCGCGGCGCCCGGCCCACCGCGGGCTTTCACCTCGTGGCGTTCCGCGTCGACGGCGCCGGATTCCTCAGTTTTCTAGATCACGTCGAGAGCGCGCCGGTCTTCAACGAAGCGGGCGAAGAGGTACGGACCTTGAAGCCGCGCGATCACGGCCAGGCCTTCTCGGTCTACTTCTGCGACCCTCATGGACACCGGCTGGAGGTGACGACGTACGATGCGGCGTACGTGCGGGAACGCCTGTAGAAGCGGCGGCCCCGCCGTCACTGCACCTTGTAGATCGTCGCGCCGCCGGTGTCGGTGTAACAGGAGTTGTCGCTGTACCAGGCGCGGCACCACCAAGTTTGAGTACCCGTTGCAAGGACGTTGGTGTAGGTGCCTCCCTCGTACTGCAAAACCGATTGCGCGACGTTGCCCGGTACGCCGGTGTACCAGGCGCAATAGACATTACCGAGATCTTCCTCCCCGATACCGAGCGAAAGCCTCCATTGGTTGTAGCCGAGGTATTGGGGATAGAGGTAATAAATGGTCGGGCCGGTGCAGAGCGAGAGCGTGGCTTCCGCGCTGTTGGCGACCGCCGTCGAATCGCCGGCGCTGGTCACCTTGCACCAGTACGAGGCCGACGCGCTGACCGGCGGCACGGTGAACGTCGCCGCGGTGGCGCCGCTGATCGGAGTGGTCGTATTGCCGGTGGTCCCCCGGTACCACTGATAGGTCAGGGTGGTCCCGGTGGCCGCCACCGAGAGCGTTGGCGTGGCGTTGGGCGGCACCGACGCGCTCTGCGGCTGCTGCGTGATGGTCGGACTGACGGGATGGATCACCGCAGGGCTGTTGAGCGTGCCGCAGGTGCCGATGATGCGTACCCAGTAGTACTTGCTCGTGGAGAGCGTGAAGCTGCAATTCGCGCTGTTGCAGCCGGACACGGGCATCGAGGTGTCGCCGCTCTGGCCGGTGAACCATTGATAGGTTAGGTTCGTGCCGGTCGCGGTCACCGTCATCCAGCCGGTGGTCCCCGGAAAACGCTGGGTGTCCGCGGTCGGTCCCGATGTGATCACCGGCAGCGCACAGACGTTGATCGTCGCGGCGGCGCTGTCGGCCGTGGCGCAGCCGGTCACGCGCACCCAGTAGGACGCCGTGGTGCTCATCGGCGGCGTCGTATAGCTCGCCGAGGTCGCGCCGGCGATCGGCTGCGCGGTGTTCCCCGCCGCGCCGATGTACCACTGGTACGACAGCGGCGCGCCCGTCGCGCTCACTGACAGCGTCGCCGTCTGGCCGCTGTTCGCCGTCGTCCCCTGCGGCTGCGCGGTGATGGTCGGCTTGCAGACGCTGACGGTGACGGGCGCGCTTTCGACCGTGCAGGTGCCGTCGCTGACGCGTACCCAATACTGCGTCGTGGCCGTCGGGTTGACCGTTTTCTGCCCCAGCCCCGAACCCTGGGCGATCAGCAGGCTGTTCGCGCCGGTCCCCGCATACCATTCATAATTGGCGTAGGTGACCCGGGAATTCGACACGCCAGCGCCGAGCGTTGCGCTCTGCCCGCTGGCGATGTTGGCGCCGCCGGAGAGCGAAGCGCCAAGCGTGCAGACCGTCACTGCGGCGGTGGAGCTGGTGCTCGTGCACGCACCGCGCGTCACCTGCGCGTAGTATTGAGTGTCGGCCGTCGGCGTCACCGTGAGGCTGGCGGACGTCGCTCCCTGGATCGACGCGCCGGTACCGAGGTACCACTGATAAATCGCGCCGGTGGCTGACGTGGCGACGGTGAGCGGCGCCGACTGGCCGCTGCTGATCGTCTTCGACGCCGGTTGCGTGGTGATCGGCGGATCAGTGCACACGTCGATGACCATGGCCGGGCTGTCGGTCGTGCAGAGGCCGCTGCTGGTGACGCGCGCCCAATACGCCGTCGTCGCGGCGGGAGATTTCGCGATGCTCGCCTGCGTCGCGCCGCTGATCGGCGCGCTCGTGTTGCCGGGCGAGCCGGTGTACCACTGATAGGTCAGATTGTTGCCGGCGGCGTAGACCTGGTGCCACGTCGACTCGCCATAGCGGATGTAGCGCGTCGGCGTCACGCTGCTGATCGCCGGATTGTTGCAGACGGCCACCACCGCGGCCGCGCTGTTCACGGTCGCGCCGCAGCTCGAGGTCACGCGGGCCCAGTACGTCGTGTTCGCGGTCAGCGCCGGGGTGGTGAAGGTGCTGGAAGTCGCGCCGCTCGCCGGATGGGAGACGTCGCCGCTGGCGCCGGCATACCACTGGTACTGCAGCGTCTCGTTGGCCAGCGGCACGACGCCGACGGAGAGGCTCGCGGTCTGGCCGGAGCGGATGAGCGTCCCCTGCGGCTGGCTGGTGATCGTCGGCAGGCAGACCCGAACAGTGACCGGATTGCTGTCGGCGGTGCAGGTGCCGTCCTTGACGCGCACCCAGTACGTCGTCGTGGTCTGCGGCGCCGGCGCGATCGACGAGAGCCCGACGCCGGACGTGTACTCGGTCCCCGGCGCCGGTCCGTAATACCACGTGTACTCCACATCGGACACTTCAGTGCCGGAGACCGACGCGGAGAGCGCCGCGGTCTGTCCGAAGGCGACGTTGCGGTCGCTGTACGCGGTGGCGGCAAGCGCGCAGCCCGTCACGGTCGCGGCTCGCGTCTGTACGCTGCGCGGGGTGCCGGAGCAGTCCGCGCTGGCCTCCGCGTAATATGTCTTCGTCGTTCCCGGCGCCGGCGTGACGCTCAACGTCGGTCCGCTGCCGACCGCCTGCCCCGTCTCGCCGGAGCGCCACGTGATCGTCACCGGCTGGCCGGCGAGGGCCGGCGAGGCCGCGGCGGTCAGGCTGGCGCTCCCACCGCGCGGCACCACCTGATCGGCGGGCTCGGCGTCGATGGTCGGCACGCAGAGGTACACCGGGGTCTCGGGGAGCACAGCGGTCTGGCCGCACGCGTCCTGAATCCTGGCGCTGTAATAGGTGAGGGGTTGCGCCGGAGTCGGCAAGATCGCCGCTCCGAATGCAGAGTAGGGCCGCGGCGTCGTTTCCTCGGGCAAGCGCTCGAACCAGTCGTAGCTGAGCCTCAATCCCTGAGCATACGCGGAGACCACGGGCCGGTCGGTTCTGCTGAGGTAGTTTCCCGGCGATACCCCGATGGAACCTCGGAGACCGTCAGAACAGGTCACGGCGACGGTCGCGACCTCGGTGACCATTACATTGCCGTTGCGATCCGTAACCTTGCACCAGAAGCCGCTGTCGTACGCCCGGTCCAGGACCAGCCGCCGGTACGGCCATGGCAACGGCGTACTGGGACGGGTGTTGTCACTTCCGACGTTCCATTCGAAGGTGTAGCCATCGTAGTTGCCGTCGGTGACCGCATCGTCGATCACCTCCATCACAGGCCCGGTGTCTGCGGGAATCACCTGAAAGCGAGGCTCGATATGGACGCGCGGCGGGGCAGGCCGCTGGATCAAGACATAGTGGTTCTCGGACTGCTCTTCATGGGACACGCCGTTGCCGTCCGTGTACCGGTACACGAGCCAGTACCTGGTGTCGACCGTCGGACTGACGACGACCGTCTCGTCATGGGAGAAGAGATCTTCAAGATGATTCGGATCGGCCCTGTGCCAGTCGAACGAGCTGCCGTCGATTCCCTCGGGAGGAGACAGCGTGACCGATTCTCCCAGTTGGATCAGAGATGAGTGGGCTGATAACGCGGCGGAGGATGAACCGCCGGACGATGACCCGCCGCTGGAGCGGACGGAGCGGCGTCTGACGCACGAGTTATAGGCGTTGGGATCGGTCTTCACCGTCAGCGTAATGCTGTCGCTGTACGCGTTGTCGAGCGACGTCACCTTCAGCGTGAGAATCATCGGCACGCCCGGGACGGTGAAGGATTGGCCGCTTGCAGGGGTCGGGTCGAGCGACGAGGTCCACTCGAACTTGAAGCATCTCGAGTCGACGGCCGAGCCGTCCGTGGGCTGCAGGGCGGTTCGAACTTCGAAGTTGAAGCCTGGGGTCACGGTGATGTCGCGGTCGGCGCCGGTCACGCTGCAGCGGCCGGCCAGCACCTGGAACGGTTTGTATTGAGGAGCGCAGGGAGCCTCCAGCGTCACCGTGGCGGTGTCCTTCCGGGTGGCGTCCGCCTGGCTGGTGGCGATGACCGTCACCGTGGTCACGCCGCCCAGCGTCGCCGGCGCGCTGTACAGGCCGCTCTGATCGATGCGGCCCGCGTCCAGGGTCGAGGGCTCGAGCGACCAGGTGACGGCGGTGTTCGTGTCGTTGGCCACCGTTGCCGTGAACTGTTGCGTCTGTCCCACACTGACGGTGGCGGTCTCCGGGCTCACGGTGACCGCAACAGGTGGAAGCAGCCTCACAACGGCGGCTGGGGCACAGCGAGCGCCCCAGCAGGCGGTGACCGTAGCCGTGGTGCTGGCCGGCACCGAAGCGGGTGCTCTGTACTGCACGATCGGACCGACCGGATCGATGGTGCCCTGGGAGGCGGTCCATTGCACGAGCGTGGCGTCCGGGCTGTCGCAGAGCGTTCCCTGGGCGGTCAGGCAGATGGCGGAGAAGGGCTGCGATCCTCCTTGCCGCACTTCGGCGGCGGCCGGTGAGACTTCAAGACGGGAGACCGGCGCGATCGTGGGACTGGTCTGGATGGGGGATGGGAAGTAGGCCGGCGGACAGACGCTCGGCCTTACCACGATGCTGACCGGTGTTCCCCCCATCGCGATGGGAAAGGTGACCGCGCCGGTGATCAGGGAATCTGACACCGGCACGACGGTAGCCGTTAATCCGTTGACCGTGACGGTGGGAAGGGTGCCAAATCCAAATCCCGTGATCGTGAAGGAAGAATCGAGTTGCCCCGCGGTCCAGTTACCCGTGACGGAATCGATCCGGATCGGATCCACGATCTGCAGGGGGTAGAGCTCGCTGCAGAATTCCAATTCCTCGACGGGTTTATCGAGTTTATCGAAGCACGCTTTAATGAAAACCGCGCCTCTTGAGATGGTTGGCGGTTTATATGTGGCCGTCAGCGTAACGGGCGTATCCACGGTGAGGCTGGCGTCAGTATAATTGGGATTGGCCACCCACCGGAGCTGCCGGGGAATGCTGGAGCCGCTGACGACGGCGGCGAAGCGGATGTTGGTGGCTTCGCACCTTGGCAGAACATGCGTGGGCGGCTCCGCGCTAAGAAGGATATCTATCTTCGGCACGCGGACTGTGGCCGTTGCGCAGACCTCCGTAGAGGACTGGAGCTTCACGCACGCCTTGATAGTGGTCACCTGGGTGACGGTGATCTCGTTTTTCAGGGCCGCCTCGAACGTGGCCTTGGAGCCGTCGTCCGTGGTGGCAGTGATGAAACCGGCGCGGAGATTGTCCAGCGTCCACCGCACCGTCAGGCCCGGCGGACCTGTCACCGTCGCGGTGAAATTGAACTTCTCGCCGGGCAGCACCTCTTCGCCGGGCGAATTCAACTCCACCTTGACCGGCTGCAGGTTGACCGTGGCTTTCTGGCAGTTCACCAGAAAGTCATTAGAAAAGATGAAGACGTGATCGCAGGCCTCGATGATATCGGTCTGGGCGCTGGTGACCGACGCGGGGGCCTTATAATTGATCGTGAATTGATAAAGGCCCGTGGCATCGGTACTACCCGGCCCGTCGTGGGACCACCATGCCGGGAGGTTGCTGGTGAACTGCTGTTCTTCACCTGGGAGGAGCGTCACCTGGCGGGGGATGAGGTTCAGGAAGGTGACCGGGTTGATGTGCGTTGCCGCCAGATACATGACGTCGTTCGGAAAAGTCGCTGCCCAGTAGACCGGACCGCCGCCCAGAGGGTGGATGCGAGCGCCGTCCAGGAAGTCCGGGAGCGGAGCCCCGGGGTTGAAGTAATGCATGGGATCTTTGAGGCAGTCGATGGTCTCTCCAGACGGGCCCGTACAGTACTCCCAGCGCAGGTGCATGCCGTGGAAACCCTGGATCCAAAGCGTCTGCCCCGGTGCGGGGTTGTTGAACGTGTCCGAGCAGAGGCCCAAATAGTTACATTGGACGTCGAAGGGAGCGATGCCGGTGCCGCTCAGGCGGCAGATCGTCTTGCCGCCGGCATAGAGATACGTCGTCTGATCGTCCTGAGGCGTCGTATAGCACTCGGCAAAGAACGTGTAGTCATCCATCTTCATGATCTCGGAGTACACCTCCACCGAGGGCGAAGTGGCGTCCTCCTGCACGGGCGGGCCGGAATCGCCGGACTCGGACGGGACGGACTCGGTGGGCGCCGTTGCCGGCGAGACACTCACCTCTTTAAGACCTGGGGCGAACGCGGCATGGACGTACGAAACCAGCGTTTGAAACACCTCTTCGCCAAGTCGTGACTGGAGCTCCTCCACGGCCGCGCCGACGATGTCCATTCGTCCTATCGGCGGATCCGCTGAGATCGTGACTGTGGGCTCACCTGCCGAGAGCGCGGCTGCCTTTTGAATCGCGGCATCATGATCGCTCAGGGCCTGGTTGCAGGCGTAGGCCACCTCCTTGATGATCGTCCCCTGATCGTCCGTAAGCCCGGCCGCGCGCTGGTCGAAGCTTTTCCACGCGCTGGCATTCGGGTTCCCTTTGGCCAGCGCTCGGTCCGCGGCAGCGTCGAGGTTCGCCAGGTGCAGGAAAAAGATGAGGAACTCCGACGGGCTCGGGGGCTCGACGGTCTGCGCCCACGCGACGGGACACCATACGAGCGTGCTGAGTACCAGGGCTAGAACGGGAACCGGGAACTTTCGCATCGAGAGACTCCTACCCTTCTGCTGAGAGGGTTGTCACAGCGAAAGACCCCCTTCCTGGATACCCGGTTTACTCGATGGGCAAAGATCTTCGAGGAATGCAGAGGCAGAACGACCGAGCAGGACTTTGCCGCCGGAGTTTCAGCTTTGCAGCAGCCGCCGTCGTCGTCGACGTACGCGGTGGACTATGTCCGGGAACGGGTTTCTTGACGGGAACCGCTCCCCTCGCCGGCGCCGATCCCCATCTCTTCCAACACCTCCGACAGCTTTTCGCCGCCGCGCCCGCCGAAGTCGAGCGTGCGGGTTGGGAAGGGAATGACGATGCCGTTCTCGTCGAAGGCGCTCTTCAGCCGCTCGATGGCCTCGCTGCGCGCCTCGAGATAATCCGCCTGCTTGGAGGTGAAGTCGATCCAGAAGCGCACCACGAGACTGATCGAGCTCTTGGCGAATTCCTCGAAGAAGAGCTCCACGTCCGTATCCTTCTTGCGCGCCGAGACCTGCTCGATCGCGCGGACCGCCACCCGCCGCACCTGCTCGAGATCGTCGCCGTAGGAGACGCCGACCTCGAGATCAATCCGCCGCGACCCGGTCGTGCTGTAGTTGGTGATCGGGTTTTCGAACACCTGCTTGTTGGGGATCAGCAGGACCTGTCCCTGTTGGGTTCGCAGCTCGGTCCAGCGCAGGTGTACCCGCTGGACGATGCCTAGGAAGTCCTGGCTCTGGATCAGGTGGCCGGCGCGGAAGGGGTGCTGAATCGAGAGATAGATCCCGGCCATGAAATTGGTGGCGATGTCCTGGAACGCCAAGCCGAGCGCGAGGCCGAGGATGCCGGCGCCGGCGAGCAGCGAGGCCACCGTCTTCTGCAAGCCGAGGATGCCGAGGGAGACGAAGAAGCCGGCGGCGAGGAAGGCCAGGTACACCGTCTGGCAGATCAGGCGGTTGACCTGCTCGCTGCGCGAAACCCGCCGCAGCAGGCGGTTGGAGAGATTCCGGGCGAGCCTGGCGAACAGCCAGAAGGCGAGTAGGACGAGGACCGCCACGACGAGGTTCGGCAGGGCCAGGATGAAGCCCCGGACCCATCCCGTCATCTTGGCGGTGAGCAGGTTCCACGCCTTCGCAACACCCACGCCTTGCTTTTTGTGCAACCTTCGCGCCATTCCCGCGTCTGATTAGGCGTTATTCTTTGATTCCTCGGGACTTATAGGAGGTCACAAATGGAGAGATCCCTTCACCGCCATGCACCGGTCATAGCTCTCGCCGCAGCCCTGGCGCTCCTGGCGGCGCGCTCGCCGGCCGAGGAGCCGCAGAAGCCGGCCGCTCCGCCGGCGCCATCCACGCCGGCCGCGCCGGCCGGCCAGGAGCCCACCGCGGAGAAGGAGTTCAAGAACATCCAGGTCCTCAAGGACATGCCGGCCTCGCAGCTCATGCCGGTCATGCACCTGATGCGCGCCTCGCTCGGCGTCCACTGCGACTTCTGCCACGTGGCGGAGAACGGCAAGTACGACCTGGACACCAAGAAGGAGAAGGAGACGGCCCGCAAGATGATCCGCATGGTGATGGCGATCAACCGGGAGAACTTCGAAGGCCAGACTCGGGTCACCTGCAACACTTGCCACCGCGGCCAGGAGCTTCCCGTCCGCGTGCCACCGATCGGCCAGGGACTGTTCGTCGACACCACGCGCAGCGATCTGGAGCCGGCGCCGGAGAAGCTGCCGGAGGCCGCCGCGGTCCTCGACCGTTACATCGCCGCGCTCGGCGGCCGCGCGGCGCTCGAAGCGGTCACCAGCCGGATGTCGCGCGGCACCATCCTGCGCCCCACCGTGGTCGACTCGGGTACTCCGAAGGCGCGGGCGGTCAACCGCGGCCAGGAGCTTCCCCTGGAGATCCTCCAACAGGCCCCGAACAAGATCACCGTGATCGTCGGGCCACCCGCCCTGCAGACGGTGACTTTCGACGGCACCGCCGGGACCGTCAAGACTGCGGAAGGCGAGCGTCCCCTGAATCCGCGCGAGATCAACCGCATGGCCGAGCAGGCCGAGCTGCACAGGGAGCTCACGTGGCGCGGCCAGGCGGACAAGATGAGGGTGACCGGCAAGGAAGAGATCGACGGCCGCAAGGTGATCCTGCTGCGGACCACGGCGGTGGACGGCAGCCCCAAGATCCTTGCCTTCGACGCCGAGACCGGCCTGCTGCGGCGCCAGACCATCCTCCGGCCCCTCTTCCTGGGACCGGACCCCGAGCAGACCGACTACGAAGATTACCGGGACGTCGGCGGCGTCAAGGTGCCCTTCGTCGTCAAGACCTCGTACCTCGACGACAACCACCTGGGGACGACGCGCAAGCTCACCGAGGTGCGCAACAACACGGTTGGCGACGAGCGGAAATAACCGGCGCAGGCGATCTGCACCTTGGTGATACCCTTCTGCCGCATGCCCGTCTCGGCGAAGAATTCGCAGATCGTCTACGACACGCTGAAGGCCTGCGGCATCCGGTTGCTCTCGGTGCTGCCCGAGACGTGGCTCGTCCACCTGGTGGGCCTGGCCGAAGAGGATCCCGAGATGGTCCTCGTCCGGCTCGCCAAGGAAGAGGAGGGGGTGGGGATCTCGGCCGGCGCGTATCTCTCCGGCGTCAAGTCGGCCATGCTGATGCAGAACCACGGCCTGCTGGCGAGCATCAACGGTATCGTCTCCCTGGCCCAGCTCTACCGCATTCCCCTCCTCATGCTGGTGAGCCACCGCGGCGGCTTCGGCGAGGAGCATCCCTGGCAGACCGAAGGCGGCGGCGTCACCGAGCACGTGCTCGACGCGCTGCGCATCCCCTATCTCATGCTCGACTCTCCGGGGCACGTGGCCGAGCGCATGCGCCAGGCCCAGGTGCTGGCCGAGGCGAGCCTGCGGCCGGTCGCGCTGCTGCTCTGCCGCAGCCTGATGTGGGAGGAATGATGCTCCGCGTCGATGCCATGAAGGCCATCTATCCGGAGCTCTCCCGCTGCGTGGTAGTGACCAACATGGGAGCCGCGCCGGCCGAGCTGTACTCCCTCGGCCACCAGCCGGGCTTCTTCTACCTCTGGCACTCGATGGGCCTCGCGTCGTCCGTGGGGCTGGGCATCGCCCTGAGCCGGCCGGAGCTGCAGGTGATCGTGATCGACGGCGACGGCTCGCTGCTGATGAACCTTGGGAGCCTCACCACGCTGGCCCGCCACCGGCCCGCGAACCTCATCCACGTCGTCTTCGACAACGAGGTCCTGCTCTCGGTGGGCCGCAGCTTCACCACCGCCACGGCCACGGGCAGCGATCTCGCCGCCATGGCCGCCGGCGCCGGCATCTCGCGCACCGGCACCTACCGCACGGAAGAGGACCTCCGCCACGGCTTCCTCGACGCCCTCGCCGCGCGCGAGCTGGCGCTGCTCGTGGCCAAGGTGGAGCCCCAGGGGCCGCCGAGCTACTTCATCGACCTGCACTTCCTCGAGAGCCGCTTCCAGTTCCAACGCCACCTGCGCAGCCTCGCCGCGGCGCCAGGACAAGGAGACCCCCGATGAGCATCCTCCAGCAGCTCGTCGCCGAGCTCGAAGCCGGACGCGTCAAGGTCGTCGATCTCACCCAGCCGCTCGGTCCCGAGACGCCGGTGATCGGCCTGCCGCCGATCTTCGCCTCCTCGCCTGGAGTGACCATGGAGGTGATCTCCCGCTACGACGACAAAGGTCCCGGCTGGTACTGGAACACCCTCCATCTCGGCGAGCACACGGGCACGCACTTCGACGCGCCCATTCACTGGATCACCGGCAAGGACCTGCCGGACAACGCCTGCGACACCATCCCGGCCCGCCGCTTCATCGGTCCCGCCTGCGTGATCGACGTCACCGCGGACGTCGAAGCGAACACGGACTTCCTCCTCACCCGTGAACGCCTTCTCGCCTGGGAGCAGGAGCACGGCCGCATTCCGCGCGGCGCGTGGGTCTTGCTGCGCACCGGCTGGAGCCACCGCACCGATCCGAGAGAATTCCTCAACGTCGGCGACGATGGTCCGCACAGCCCGGGATTTCACAAGGACGCGACCGTCTTTCTCGCCCAGGAGCGGGGCGTCCTCGGCGTCGGAGTTGAGACCGTGGGCACCGACGCCGGCCAAGCCGGAGGTTTCGATCCACCCTTTCCCAACCACACCCTGATGCACGGCGCCGGCAAGTTCGGCCTCGCCAGCCTGCGCAATCTCGATCAGCTCCCGCCGACCGGAGCGATCGTCATCGCCGCGCCGCTGAAGATCGTCAACGGCAGCGGCAGCCCGTTGCGGGTGCTGGCGTTGGTGGAGGGACGATGAGCTCTGAGACAACTCGACCGAAAGGCGCCACGCCGGAAGGGAGCGATATCCCGCCGGAGTGGCTGGCCGAGTTCGAGGCCGCTGCCCGCCGGCCGTTGCGGACCCGCTTTCGCTACGCCTTCATCCATACCTACAAGCCCGTACTCGACGACGCGCCGTTCCGCGCCTTCGATACGACCGCGGACTACCGCCGCTGGTGCGAGGAGAACCTGCCGGACTGGCTCGGCTATGGGCGCGTTTGAGTATCGCCAGGCCGAGGAGATCCGAGACGCTTTCGCTCGCCACGGCGTGCGCTATCTCTTCATCGGCAAGTCGGGAGCGATTCTGCTCGGCTTTCCCGATACAACGCAGGACGCCGACCTCTTCGTCGAGAAGAGTCCCGAAAACGGCCGGGCTATCGTCGCCGCCCTGCGCGAGCTCAGTTTCGCTCTCGACGATGAACAAGCGGCGCAGATCGAGCACGGCAAGGACTTCGTGCAGCTCAAGAACGGGCCTTTCGACCTCGACCTGGTCTTTGCGCCGGACGGCATCGAGCGCTTCGCGGACGCCTGGCGGCGGCGCGTCGAGGTCGAAGGATTCCCCGTCTGTCATCCCGACGACATCATCGCCAGCAAGGAAGCGAGCGGCCGCGCGAAGGACCGCGAATCGCTACCTCGGCTGCGGTCGTTCCGCGAGTACTGGCAGCAACGGACCGGCCGTACCTAGCGTGCGCCTTCCGCCCGCTCCTGGATCGCGCGCAGCCACATGCGGCGGATCAACGCGCTGCCGGGATAGATCACCCGCCAGTAGGCCGCGAACCTTCGCCGGGCTCCCGCATCCGTCGCGTACACCCGCGTCTCCGTGGTGACGCGGCAGGCGTTCGGACCCTCTTCTTCCAAGCGGAAATTCATCGCCGCCAACGCGAAGCCGGGGTCGTGCAGGCGCTTGAATCCCTCCGGCGTGGGGCGGTGCGTCGGGCGCCAGCCGCGCGGCCTCACCACCGCCGTGCCGACGACCATCTCCTCGCCCGGCTCGTCCGCCAGCCACAGGAAACCGCCGTGCGTGGCCACGTCGAGCAGCGGCAGGCGCTCGGGCGCGTTGAGGATGCCCTCCGGACCGGGACGGCCGAAGCGCCGGATGGTGGTCAGCGTGCGGAACAGGAAGATCTCATTGGCGGTGACCTCCTTGATCGCACGGTATGACTGATCGCAAGACGCCGTTATGCGGGTCGCGTGGAATTCGTTGAACTGATAGACCGGCACGAACTCGTCGAGCCGCGTTCGTGGGATCGCGATCCGCTTTTCCGGCGCCGGCAGAGCCATGCCGGTGATGGTCACCAGGACACCGAGGACGAGGATCAGGGCGCCACGGGCCCGGCTGCGAATCCTCAGAAACCTCAGCGGCACGAGAATCGATACGAAGCCCAGGAAGGCGAGGGCGAGGCCGGCATCGACGAGAAGGACGGGAATCATGGATGCACCTTCTCGTGCCGCTCCAGCATGGCGACGAACTGCTGGATGCGCTTGGCGCGCGTCTCGGGCTTTTTCGCATTGTGAATGCGGAAGACGATCGCGTAGCGGTTGACGCTGTTCAGCGTGGCGAAAAACGCTTTGGCTTTGGGATGGCGGTCGAGCTCCGCCTGCAGATCGTCCGGCACGGAGGCGCGGCTCTGCGACTCGTACGCCTTCTCCCATTGTCCGTTCTCTTTGGCGCGTTCGATCGCGGCGAGGCCGGCCGGTTTCATCTCGCCGCTCGCGATGAGCGCCTCCGCCTTCTCGCGGTTGATCTTCGACCAGATGCTGCGCGGGCCGCGCGGCGTGAACTTCTGCAGCCAGAAGGACTCGTCATGCGCCTGCTTCTGGCCGTCGATCCAGCCGTAGCTGAGGGCCGCTTCGAGGGCCTCGTTGTAGGTCACCGATTTGACGTCGGTCCCTTTCTTGGCGAATTTCAGCCATAGCCCCGGCGACTTGGCGTGGTGCCTGGCGAGCCAGGCGGACCAGGCTTTCTTGTCCTTGAACGGCAGCACCGGCAGGTCGGACGATGGCTTCGGCATCCGTGGATTCTCCCGTGAAATCGTGCTCAGTCTAATGAACCCGCGACATTTTCCAAATGGCGATAAGAGTTGATAAACGAAAGGTGCGCGGGCCAGATCGAAATAAAAGAAGAAACTGAAGCAGCTCGGCCGATTGAATCTTTGAAAGAAAGATCTTGACAGGGCGCCGGCCGAGGGAGCATGCTGTCCGTCAGCCGGAATTACTCGCGAAGTTCGGCGCAGCCCGCCTCCCTCCCAGATATCCCACCTATGCGGGCATACCCGTCGCGAAGGGAGGTTTCAATGCGCAAGCTCGCCCCCGCCGCTGTCCTCTGTATTTCTCTCCTCATTCCGTTCGTCGCCGCCGCTGCACCGTTCGTGCACGACAACGGCGACGGCACGATGACCGATCAGGGCACCGGCTTGACCTGGGTGGCCGAGCGCGGCACTCCGGTGCTGCCGCGGGCAGAGGCCCTGCGGCTGGTCGCGGCGATGAACACGGCCGAGAGCTTCGGCCGCACGGATTGGCGCCTGCCCACGGAACGCGAGCTGCGCCGCATCTCCGGACTGCTCAGCCTGCCGCGCCAGCTCCATGGCGCCGCGCGCTCCGGCCTGGGCCTCCCCAGAGCCGGCGTCAATCAAGCCGTGCTCTGGCCGGTGTCCGGCTCGTCGGTGGTGGCGGATCTCCCGGCGGCGGCCATCGTGGCCACCAACAGCGCGCTGATCAAGAAGAGCTCCCACGTCACGGGCGACGTCGTGGTGAATGACGCCAGTCCGGGACCGACGCTCTCTCCCGATTTCGAGCTCGCCGTCAATCAGAACACCATCGTGACGGGGAACCTCCGGGCGGACAGCGTCGCGCTCGACAACCACGCCAACATCTCCGGCGGCGTGGCCTACAACAATCTGACCAACAGCGGCGCCACCACCGGCGCGCTCTCCTCGCCGCTCTCGCTGCCGGTGTTCTCCATGCTGCCTGCCTTCCACACCGCCGCGCTGCGGCCGGGGGCCGCGGACGTCATCGTCGCTCCCTTCGAGACCCGGACGCTGCCCGCCGGGGATTACGGCCTGATCCAGGTGGCGGGCACCGGCACGGTAGTCTTCAGCGGCGGGCTCTACAACGTGCGCGCCATCGAGACCGGCTCCGGCGGCTCCTGCGTCGTGCCCTGCCGCACCTTGAGCTTCGCGGCGCCGGCGGACGTGCGGGTGGCCGAGCGGCTCGACGCCGGCACCGACGCGTTCGTCGGACCGGCGGCCGGCTCCGGCGTCACGGCGGCGCAGATCATCCTCTACGTCGGCGGCATCGACGGCACGGACGGCAGTCTGGGCTCGCTGCCGCGGGCGGTGAATTTCGGCCGCGGCAGCACCGTCGAGGCCAATGTCTACGCACCCAACGGCACGATCTCGCTGGGCAGGGACTCCAGCGTCACCGGCGCCTTCCTGGCCCGTGACGTCCTCATCGAGCAGGGCTCCGCCGTCACGGCCGCCAGCTATTTCGCCAACCGTCCGCCGTCGGCCAATCCGCAGACGGTGTTCACCAACGGCGCGGCTTCCGTCGTCATCACTCTGTCCGGCAGCGATCCCGAGAACGGCGACCTCACGTTCTCGATCGTCAGCGGTCCCACCCAGGGCAGCCTGGGGACGGTGACGCCGAATCCGCCCACGACGCCGCCGGCCGAGCCCGGCCGCCCGCCCGGCCCGCCTTCGGTCACCAGCGCCACCGTCACCTATACGCCGGCCACGGCGGGGAACCTCGAGGACTCGTTCGTCTTCCAGGTGCAGGATCCGCTGGGCGCCATCGGCCAGGCCACGGTGCGCATCAATCCCGAGACGCCGGACGGTCCGCCGGCCCCGCCGCCCACCACCGTGGTGGCGAACGACGTCTCGGATACGACGTTCCAGGACCGGCCGCTGACGCTGAACCTCACCGGCAACGCGCCGGTGGGAGTGGCGCTGACGTTCTCGCTCGTCGCCGGCAGCGGTCCCGCGCACGGCACTCTCGGCACGCTGACGCAGGGGACGGAGGTGCCGCAGCGGACCGCCACGACCCTCTACACGCCGGCCTCCGGCTTCACCGGCTCGGACGGCTTCCAGTTCGAGGCCTGCGGCGTGATCGCGAGCGTCACCGTCTGCGACACGGCGAGCGTGGCGGTAGAGGTGCTGCCGACGCCGACGGAGCCGGGCGAGCTCGCCGACGATCAGACGGTCACCATGGTGCAGGACCGGAGCGTGCAGATCACGCTCACGGGCACCGTTCCCAGCGGCTCGGAGGAGCTCACCGTCACCACCTTCGCCGCCTTCCTCGACGGCGCGGAGATCGCCGGCAATGTCGCCGACTCCGACGCCAACGGCCTCGGCGACAACCACAATGCCCTGCCGGGATCGAGCCCGATCTTCGTCAGCGCCGGTGTCGGCCAGAGCGGCGGCGCCGGCTCGAACGGCACCGTGCGCATCCACATGGAGTGGGACCTCTCGGGCCTGCAGAACCTCAGCACGATGCAGAGCGCGCAGGTGATCCTGAACACCCACCGCGGCACCACGGACTCGCTCGACACGTCCTTCTACGCCGTAGCCGGCGGCGATGGCCTGCTGACGGACTCCGACTTCCAGGCCTCGGGCGAGCTCATCGCCGGCGCGGTGATGCCGGTGCCTTCACTCTCGGTGCAGCCGGTGGGCGCCGACGGCACGTATACGTTCGACGTCATCGGGCCGCTGCGCGCGGCGATCGCCGCCGGAGCGCCGTTCTTCTCGATCCAGGGACGGGTCAACGAGACCCTGGCGGGACCGGCGCGCGGCCTCGAAGTGCGCTCGACGGCGTCGAGCAACCTGGCGGACTTCCTCGAGCCGCAGCTCGCGATCACCACGCCGGGAGCCTCGGCGGCGCCGGACTTCGAGATCCTCAGCCTGCCGGCGAACGGCACCTTGCGCAACTCGCTGGGAGATCCGATCACGGCCGTGCCGGCGGTGCTGCCCGACAACCGCGTGAGCTATACCCCGATCGCCAGCTTCATCGGTACGGAGAGCTTCACCTTCCGGGCGACGTTCGGCACCGCCTTCGATACCGGGGTGGTGACCATCCACGTGATCTCGGCGAGCTGCGCGGTCGATCCGGCCGCCTGCGACGACGGGCGCAACTGACCGGCTCGCGTTGCCGTAGGTCCTGACCCGCCAGTGCCCCACCCGGTCCGCCGGGCGGGGCACTGCGCCTCCATCCCTTTTCTGCTATGATTTGAACTTCTGTGTTGTCGAACCTTGAGGCTCGCACGCGAACTCCTGATCATGGCTATCCCAGTCCAATGAAAGGAGGACATCATGAGAGAGCCCTTCCGGAAGCTGACGTTGGCGTTCGCCTCGCTGACCGCCCTGGCCCTGCTGAACGCCGGGGCCGCCGTGGCCCAGCCCGCGAGGGACGTCACGGTGGCGACCGACTGCTGGCAAACCCAGACCGGCACGCAGCATACCATCGCCACCATTCCCGCGGGTTTCTTCGGTGCAGGTTCCCAGGCGATCGCCCGCGCGACGATCAGATTCAAAGGAAAGCCGCTGACTCCCACCGAGGTGACGGGGCCTTTCCCGCCGAACTGCGCCTGCTCGGCGGATAACCTGAAGATCACCTGGCTGGACCGGCATGGCAATGCCGTCGGCGCGGACAGGATGGTTCACGCCGTCACGCAGGTCGTGACAACCTCCGTCGACACCTGCATCCGCCGGACGACGGCCGCCAGGCTCACGCCCGGTCGCGCGACCCCCACCCGGGTCAGTCTCCACCTGGTTCAGCTCTCGTTGCAGAGCGAGAGCCCCCTCGAGGTTGCCTTCAAGACCGGCCCTTCCAAGAAATATGACGTTTTCGTTACGGAGAGCGCCAAACAGCCGCACACAGACTCTCATATGATTCTCACACCTAGTCACGTCGATGCCCACAAAGCATCAGGTAAAGTCAAGCTGGGGAGTCTGCATTTCAATTATGACGTCGAGTTCAGGCCGGTCGGCGGCGGAGCGTCGCTCTGGATGAAAGACAAGGCGCTGAATCTCGCGAACACGCCGGGGACGTTCGAGGCGCTGTTCCCCTAGTCGAACTCGCGCCGCGGCGAGGACTGCTCGGGGCCGACGCGGCCGGCGGCGATGTCGGCCTTGAAATAATTCTCGCCGCGCACCGGCGAGCCGGCCAGGCGGCGCAGCATGGCGAGCTGGCCGATGTGGGTGAAGGCGTCGGCGATCGGTCCCTGGAAGAGCTGCTCCGGCGGGAACCCCAGCGGCGCCTCCGAGGCCAGGAAAGCGTCGAGGCGGGCCAGGCCGTCGAAGAACCTCGCGGTCCCTTCCTCCCACGTCCCGGCGGGCGCCTCGCGCCAGACGTGCTCGCCTCCGAGCAGGTGGTGCGCCCAGTCGAAGAGGTCCCCGAGGTGCGCCAGGATCTCGCCCGGCATGCGGCTGGACTCGCCGACGCGGAAGGTGGCGAAGCCCTCGGGCGCGCCGCGCAGGACCTTGCCTCCGCGGTAGGCCAGGGTCGCCAGGGTGTGACGGAGGAGGTCGCGTTTTTCGGGAAGGTCGCTCATCGCCGTAGTCTACCCCGCCTCCGCCAGCCGCGCTTCCAGCTTCTCCTTCACCGCCGGCCACTCCTCGGCGAGGATCGAGTACATCACCGTATCCCGTACCGTGCCGTTGGAGCGGATCTGGTAGCGGCGCAGCACGCCTTCGCGCGCGGCGCCGAGCTTCTCGATGGCGCGCTGGCTGTGGAGGTTGTTGAGGTCGGTCTTGAACTGCACGCGCACGGCGCCGAGGCTCTCGAAGGCGTGGCGCAGCAGGAGGTACTTGCTCTCGGGATTCACCCGCGTGCCCTGATAGGCGCGCGCGATCCAGGTGCGGCCGATCTCGAGCCCGCGGTGCTCGGCGCGGATGTCGAGAAAGCCCGTCATGCCCGCCGCCTCGCCCGTCTCTTTGACGAAGACCGTCCACAGGAGAGCCGCGGGCCTCTGCAGGCAGTAGCTCACCCACTCGCCGAAGGCCTCGGCGCTCCAGTCCCGCGGCCACTCCAGGGTGTAGCGGAAGATGTCCGGCTCGCTCCGCGGCCACAGCAGCGGCGCGTGCTCGGGCACGAGCGGCTCCAGGCGGATGGTGGATCCTTCGAGGAGAACCGGTCGGACGTCCATTTCGGGCGCAGAGTGTAGCGGAAGTTGACGGGGGCCGGAGGGTCGTAGCGGCGGGCCTACGTGCCCGCCGTCTGTGGTGCGCGGAACGGAAAAACGGCGGGCA
>JBKPTH010000120.1:0-1246 GCA_046765915.1 Acidobacteriota bacterium
GCTCCGGGCGGCAGCGCGGCCGGCGCCGAGGGCACGGAGGGCATCTCCGCCGGCTCGCCCGTGCGGCGGGTGGCGTCGAGCGCGCCGTTGCGCTGCCCGCGGTCGGTGCGGCGGGTCTCCGAGGACTGGAAGGAGCCGGAGTCGTCGAGCGATGTCCCCGGCGTGCCCGGCGTGCGCGACGTGCGGCGGGTGGCGTTCAGATCGTCCGCCGCCGGCCGCTCGGGGGGCGGGCCTTCGCTCGGCAGCGCCCGGCCGTCGTTCCACGCCTCCAGGTCCGCCTTCATCTCCCCCGCCGTGGCGTAGCGGCGGCTCTGATCGAAGGCGAGGCTCTTGTAGATGATCTTCTTGAGCCCGGGCGACACGTCGTCGGGCAGCGGCCGCGGCGGCTCGCCGGAGCGGATCTTGTCCTCGATCTCCTCCGGGTTCTCGCCGGTGAACGGCGGATAGCCCGCCGTCATCAGATAGAGGACGACGCCCACCGCCCACAGGTCGGAGTGGCGGTCCACGCCGCCGCGGTCGAGCCGCTCGGGAGGCGTGTAGGGCAGGCTGCCGAAGAGGTTGACGGTGAAGCGCCGGGTCACCGACAGGTGCTTGGCGATGCCGAAGTCGAGCACGCGCACGCGGTCGCCGTCCTGCAGCCGGAGGTTCTCCGGCTTGATGTCGCCGTGCACGATGCCGTAGACCTTGCGGCCGGCGATCTCGGCGGAGAACTGGTGGCAGGCCTCGAGCATCTCGCAGAGCTGGTGGGCGACGAAGGTGGCGCGGTCCTCGGGCAGCGGTCCGTAGCTGAGCGCCTGCGAGAGGTCGGTGCCGGCGATGTACTCCATGGCCACCCAGAACAGGCCGTTCTCCTCGCCCCACTCGTAGACCGCCGCCACCTGCGGCGCCGCCTGGGAGATCTGCGCCTGCAGCGCGACGCCGGTCCTCTCCGCCTCCAGCATCTCGGGGTCCGTGTGATGGACGCGGACGACCTTGAGGGCCACCTCGCGGTCGGAGTCCGGATCGTGCGCCAGGTAGACGTCGCCGATGGCGCCGCGGCCGAGGAAGTCGCGCAGCTCGAAGCGGCCGACCTGCTGCTGGGTGAGCATCAACGCTGGCCTCGCGCCCGGCGGGGGGCCGCCGGCCTGGGGGGCGAAGGCGGCGGTTGCTGCGGCGCCGGCGTGCGCACGGCGGCGGCGCCCGTGGCGCCGGCGAAGGAGTTCCAGGCGAGGATCTCGGCGGCGCGCTCGGGGGCGGCGAGCAGCAC
>JBKPTH010000121.1:0-3509 GCA_046765915.1 Acidobacteriota bacterium
CATCCGCTCCCCGCGCTCGCGCGCCGCCCGCCCGGGCGGAATCCCCTGATGCTGCGCGGGATCGAGCTCCGCCACCAGCACGGCGCGCGCCGCCCGCAGGCGCACGCGCTCCGGGTCCGGCTCGCGGCCGAGCGCCGCGGCGTCGAGGGTGACGCCGGATTCCGCCAGCCAGCGGAACGCCTCCTGCCGCGAGGCGCGCAGGGCGTGAAACTCGGAGACGACGGCGAATCCGCAGGCCAGTGCCGCCGCGGCGAAACCCGCGCGTACGACGGCTCCGGCCCAACGGGAGCCGGCGGCTGGAAGGGTCATGGAGGAATGGTATCAGACCCTCATCCCGGCACACTTCTTGCCCCTAAATTACCCTGGAGACGCGATGCCGAGCGTCCACCTTCGAGGACGTCCCCCCTGCCATCGCGTAACCCGGAGCAATCCTGCGGAGGTGACGTATGAAAACCTTACGCATCACACTGTTGACCGTCCTGTTCCTCCTCCTCGGCGCTGCCGGCGAGAGCTTCGCGCTGCCGACGGTGGGGGTCTCCCTCAACCCGTCGTCAGGCCAGACGGCGATCAATCTCGGCTTTTTCTACGACGACCTGGCTCCGTATGGAAACTGGGTGAGCACGCCGCGCTACGGCTGGGCCTGGACGCCGGCCAACGTGGCGGACACCTGGCAGCCGTACGAGGACGGCCACTGGGCCTGGACCGACCAGGGCTGGACCTGGATCTCCGACGAGCCTTTCGGCTGGGCCACCTACCACTACGGCCGCTGGTACGACGACCCGTCGCTCGGCTGGGCCTGGGTGCCCGGCAACGAGTGGGCGCCCTCCTGGGTGTCGTTCCAGGAGGGGCCGGACTACATCGGCTGGGCACCGTTGCCGCCCTCGGCGCGCGTGGTGAGCGGCTTCAACCGCGTCGCGCTGGCGCCGAGCGCCTTCGTCTTCGTGCCCGAGGACCGCTTCCTGGCGACCAACCTCGCCGACTTCATCCTGCCGGCGCCGCGCGCCGTCGCGGTCTTTCCCACCACCCGCAACGTCACCGTCTTCCGGATGGTCGACGACCGCGTCTTCGTCCCCGGCGTGCGCGTGGCGCGCTTCGGCCGGGTGCCGCGGTTCCGCATCGCCGACCTGGGGCCGGACCTGCGGCTGCGCGGCCCGCGGATCGTCGGAGACCGCATCGGCTTCTTCCGGCCGCGGGTGACGCGGGCGCTCTTCGTGCCGCCGCCTACCTTGCGCCGCGCCGCCCGGGCTTCGGTGGTGAGGTTCGACGATTTTTCGCGCCTACGCCGCGCCCGTCTGGCCCGCGAGGCGCCGCCGCCCTGGGCGCCGGCCTGGGGCCGCCGCGGCCTCGCGCCCGGACAGCTCAAGCAGGCGCAGCGTACCGTGATGCCGGCAACGCGGGCCGTACGGTTGCATGACCGGGACGTTCGGGGCCGCTTCGTCCGCGGATTCCAGCCGCCGCGCGGCAAAGCCGTCGCCCGCCAGAACCTGCGGCCGGCGGACCGGATCCGGCACGTTCGCGCCGCGCCGGTTCTGAAGCATGGCCGTCCGGAGCACAGCGTGCGGCATGTCCGGCCGAGCCGGTCGGTGAAGCAGCACGTCCGCTCGGAGCGCACCGTGCGGCACGTCCGTTCCTCGCGGAGCGTTCAGCATGCGCGTCCCTCGATGAGCAGGCACGTCCGTTCGGCGCCGCAGCGCATCCACGCCCGGCCGGCGATGCGGCAGCACCAGGCGCGGCCGGTCCGGCAGCAGCATGGCCGTCCGGGACGGCATCGGCCGTAAAACGATAGCGGAAGCCAGTTCGTAGCGGTGGGCCTACGGGCCCGCCGTCCGATCGTCGGAGCTCGGCGCTTGGTTGACGAGCCCCGACGAGATTCCCCCAGAAGTATCCATGGCGCGTCTGGCGGCTTTGTCCCGTAGACCCCGGGGAAGCTGAGCTTCCCTCTGGGGGAAAGCCGCGTAGCAGGAGGGGAAGGTGAGCTTCCCCCTGGGGGAAAGTGGCGTAGCAGGAGGGGAAGCTGAGCTTCCCCCTCGGGGAAAGTGACGTAGGAGGAGGGGAAGCTGGGCTTCCCTCTCGGGGAAAGTGGCGTAGCAGGAGGGGAAAGTGGCGTAGGAGGAGGGGAAGCTGAGCTTCCCCCTCGGGGAAAGTCGCGTAGGAGGAGGGGAAAGTGGCGTAGCAGGAGGGGAAAGTCGCGTAGCAGGAGGGGAAGGTGGCGTAGCAGGAAGGGAAAGTCGCGTAGGAGGAGGGGAAAGTGCCGCAGGAGGAGGGGAAGGTGACCTTCCCCTCGGGGAAACACCATAGAACCAGGGGACGCCGCCGCAGACCCGAGGAGAAAACTGAGCCCCCGAGGAGAAGACCTATCCTGTTCGCCCATCCCCACCCCCATGAGCCTCACCTCTGCGGGAGTTGATCCCTACGTCGTCACGGCTTCATGGAACTCGATTGCGCCTTCTTCCCACCCTCGTCGCGCCTGCCGACGCTATGATCCTGGATTTTGGGATTACGGGAGGGAGATCCGCGAATGGAATTACAGGAAGCCGTTGCGCAGTTCCTTTTCCACTGTCGCTACGAGAAGAACCTCAGCCCCAAGACCCTCAAAGCCTACTCCATCGATCTCCGCCAGTTCACCGAGCACCTCGCCACCCACTTGGAGGTCGCCACCCTGGCCGCCGTGGACAAGACGGCCCTCCGCGCCTACATCAAGAGCCTCTTCGGCCCCCTGAAAGAGAAGAGCATCAAGCGCAAGGTGGCGACCCTGAAGGCCCTCTTCCACTTCCTCGAGCGGGAGGACCTCATCGCCATCAACCCCTTCCGCAAGATGGACGTGAGGATCAAGGAGACCCGCCGCCTCCCCCGCACCATCCCCCTGGCCGACCTCAAGCGCCTGTTCAAGCATCTCTACAGGCTCAAGCAGGACCATTCCGACCCGGACTCCTACGCCTACCGAGCCCTGGTCCGGGACATCGCCGTCCTGGAGACCCTCTTCGCGACGGGGGCCCGGGTGGCGGAGATCTGCAGTCTGAAGGACGAGGATGTTGACCTGCGCCGTGGACGGGTTAAAATATTAGGAAAAGGGGGAAGAGAGAGAATCCTACAGCTCTGCGACGAGGAGGCTGTAGTGGCTGTTCGCGATTACCGGACGCTCTGGCGTGGGCAGGTCGAGGAGAATCGGCACTTCTTCCATAACCGATTAGGAGGGAGATTGTCGGAACAGACGGTGCGCACCGGATTGCGGCGGTATGCGGTCGAAGCAGGGGTAAGTGTCAAGGTAACACCCCACATGCTACGGCATTCAGTGGCAACGTTGCTCTTGGAAGGAGGTGTCGACATTCGCCTCATCCAGCATCTTCTGGGTCATCGCTCGATTACTACCACCCAACTCTACACCGAGGTACAGGGGGTAGCACCGACGCGTTTATCTAAGCGGCATCCGCGAAAGCTCCTCAAGATTACACCTGTGTCTGAATTAGGCGAATAACATACTCTACATATAGAGATAACTAGAGATTATC